>JAFXSH010000114.1 GCA_017525805.1 Clostridia bacterium
GATGGCGATGCGCTGCTTCTGTCCGCCGGAAAGCTCGTCCGGGTAGTTCAGCGCCTTTTCAGCCAAACCCACTGTGCGCAGCAGCCGCATCCCTTCGTCATAGGCTTCCTGCTTGCTTTTTCCCAGCAAATCCATGGGCGCCAGCATGATGTTTTCGATGACGGTCAGATGCCCGAACAGGTTGAAGGATTGGAACACCATGCCCATCTTCTGCCGCACCTTGCCCAAATCGCATTTGGGATCGGTCACGTCGGTTCCGTCCACCCAGATATGGCCCTCCGTGGGCTTTTCCAGCAGGTTGATGCAGCGCAGCAGCGTGCTTTTCCCCGTTCCGGAGGGGCCGATGACGGAAATCACGTCCCCGTCGTGGATTTCTACCGACACGTCTTTCAGGGGCGTCACGTTGGGATAAACTTTTTTCAGATGCTCGATCTTAATCATGGATATTCACCCCCTTGAGAATGTTTTCTGGCTTGCGCTTTTTGGGATTCATGCGAATCTGGATCTTGCTGACCAGGAAGCACAGCAGCCCTTCCAGGATGAAATAGATCACCGTCACCGCGATCAGGGGGAAGAACGCTTCATACGTGCGGCTGCGCACGATGTCGCCCATCTTCGTCAGATCCTGCACGGCGATGTAGCCCACGATGGCCGTGGCCTTGATCAGGCCCACGATCTCGCCCTTATAGGCGGGCAGGATGTGCGGGATGGCCTGGGGCAGGATGATGCGGAAGAAGGTGCGCCGGTTGGCGTAGCCCAAAGCATATGCCGCTTCATACTGGCCCTGGTCGATGGCGCCAACGCCCATTTTCAGCAGCCCGAACACCGCCGCGCCGAAGGCGAGCGTAAACCCGATCACCGCCACGAAAATACCGCTGATGGCCACGGAACCGAAGATGATGTAATACAGGATCATGAGCAGCACCACCATGGGCATGCCCTGCACCAGCCACATGGAAAACCGGGTGGCGCCGTTGGCGACGATGTTCCCGTTCCGGCAGAGCATGAACACCAGGAAGCCCAGGGCTGTGCCAAACAGGATAGACAGGACAGTGATGAGCAGGGTGGTCAGCACGCCGTTCTCAAACAGCTCCCAGCGATTTTCCCGGATGAATGTCTTATTGAAGCTGGCCACGATGCCGTCCCAGAAGGATTCCTGCTGGACAGCGGAGGACGCAGTCTGCTGTTCCTCCGTCAATACAGCCGGCGCCGTGTCGCCGGAAAAATTCGGCTCAGAGGACAGCGCCGATTCCGCGCGTACCCCTACGGCAATGCCGCCGTAATAGTTGGGAGAGCTGAACAGTACGCTTTCGGCCCGTTCCTCCGTAATGGTGATGCAAGAGGAAGCAAAATCGCACTTGCCGCTCTGCACAGATGGAAGGATACCGCCAAAATCCATGGGCATGATCTCTAAAGCGTAGCCGTATGCCTGGCAGAATCGGGCAGCTACGTCCACATCGTAGCCCACGATCTTATTATCCTTCATGTAGGTAAAGGGGATCATGGACAAGTCAACCGCCATGCGCAGCGTGCCGTTGGTCGCGGGCAGACTTGCGAAGTCCATCACCGTGCGCTTTCCATCGTCTTTGCCGAACCAGACGGCGTCGATTTCCTTCATGGTTCCGTCTGCCCACAGCTTTTCCAGAAATTCGCTGTATTGGCCGCACAGCGTCTGGCCCGCTTCCGTCTTGGGGAACACGGCGGCCAGGTTGCTTTCATCCAGATACTCGTCCAGGATCACCAGTTGCGGGTTTTCGATTTTCAGGAAGCGAAGGGTGGGTTCATCCATGCACCCGGCTTCCAGCTTCCCGGCATTCATCGCCGCCAGCACGTCGGTCACAGTGTTGAAATAATAAATTTGCGCGTCCGGCAGCCGCGCTTCGGCCAGCGCCCCGCAGATGGTGCCCGTCTGCACGCCGATTCGGGCGTTTGCCAGATCGTCCAGCGAAGCGATGCCCGCGCTGGCCGTCTGCTGTGCGGATGCCGCTGCTTTACTCTTGAGAATCGCCATCACCGTGCCGCCGGTATAATAGGGATCGGAGAAGTAAACGCTTTCCTTCCGTTCCTCTGTGATGGTCAGCCCGGCGGCGGCAAAGTCCGCTTTCCCGGACTGAATGGCGGGCAGGATGCCATCAAACAGCATGGGAACCACTTTCAGTCCGTACCCGTTCGCTTCGCAGAACCGTGCGATCATGTCAATTTCCAGGCCAACCACTTCGTCGCTCCGGTAATAGTTCATGGGAGCGTAGGCTCCTTCCGTCGCCAGGGTCAATACGCCGTTTGGCGCGGGGAAGGAGGCGTAATCCGTCACGGTCTTTTCGCTTTCCGGGCCGTCCGTCCATTTCTGGGTGATTGCTGTCAGTTCCCCGCTCTCCTTTACGTCCGCGAGCCAGGCGTTGATTTCCGCAAGCAGCTTTTCTCCGGCTTCCGTTTTGGGCATGGCGATGCCGAAATCAAAATCGTCCATGCGGTCTTCCAGAACGGTAAGCTTATCGTTCTCCGCCGCCATCAGCCGGATCACCGGCTCGTCGCCCGGGAAAGCGTCGATCTTGTTGGCTTCCAGTGCTGCGGCCATATCGGGATAGGAATTGAAATAGCTGATGGCAGCGTCCGGCAGCGTTTCCAGCACAATTTCGTCAAAAGTGGTACCGGTCTGTACGCCGATGCGCTTGCCGTTCAAATCCTGTAAGGAAGCATAGCCGGAAGCAGCCGAAGCGGTGGATGAAGCGTCCTTTTGCTTCAAAACCGCCGCCGTGTTCCCGCTGTAAAGGATCGGCATGCCAAACAGCACCATCTCCGCCCGTTCGTCGGTAATGGTGATACCGCAGGAAGCAAAATCACATTTTCCATTCTGAACGGATGCCAGCACCCCATCGAAGGCGGAATTGACGATTTTCAGCCGGTAGCCGTTTGCTTCGCAGAACCTGGCGGCAATATCCACGTCATACCCCACGATCCTGCCATCCTTCACGTAAGCACAGGGCATGAGGGTGGCGTCCACCGCCATGGTCAGGGTACCGTTCACATCCGGCAGGGCTTCATAGTCCAGCACGGTTCTCAGGCTTTCGTCCTTTCCTAACCATACCTCCTGAAGCGCGTCCATCGTTCCGTCCGCCCACAGCTTTTGCACAAACGCATTGTATTCCTCGCAGAGCGCACGCCCCTTCTCGCTTTTGGTAAACATCGGAGCTAAGGAAATACTGGAAAACTTTTCTGTCAGCACTTCCAGGTCGTCGTTTTCTATTTGCAGGTAGCGCAACATGATTTCATCCGATACGATGGCGTCTACCTTTCCGGCGCGCAGCATGGCCAGCTCATCCGCCATGTTGTTGGCATGGACGATGGTTGCGTCGGGCAAGCGCGCTTCCGCCTCCGTGGCGCAGGTGGTGCCGGTCAGTACGCCGATGCGCTTGCCGTTCAAGGCGTCCAGGCCAGAAACCGTACTCTGCCCGGAAGGGTCGGCGCTTTGCGCTGTCTGGGCGGGCGCATCCGCTTTCCGCACAGCCAGCACAATCCCGCCCTGATAGAAGGGTTCGGAAAAGCTGATGCTTTCCTTGCGTTCCTCGGTGATTGCCATGGAGGAGGCGCACATATCGTATTTGCCGCTGACCAGACCGGGCATACGGGCGGAAAAGTCCACGTCCGCGATGACCGGCGTGTAGCCAAAGCGGCGGCAGAACATCTCCACCAATTCAATGGACAGGCCGACATACTGATTATCCTTCACATAGGAGAAAGGCACGTCGGTGGCAGTGGTCACGACGTTCAATTTGCCATTTTCGCCGGAGTATCCGTTCTTCAAGTCCACGACCTTTACTGCTTCGTCTTCGCCGAACCACTTATCGCCCAGCGCTTCCAGGGTGCCGTCGGCCTTGATTTCCGCCAGCATTTCATTGAACTGCCTCCGCAGCATATCCGGCCGCTGTCCGCTCTTGCCAAAACCGAAGGCGTATTCGTCGCTGACCAGTTTTTCGGGCAGATAGGTAATTTCCGGCACCTCGCCCACCAGGATGCGCAGCGCCGGTTCGTCGCCCAGGAAGCCGTCGATTTTCTGATTGATCAGAGCGGCGGCCACGTCGGTGTAGCTGTTATAGTAGAGGTATTCGCTGCTGGGAAAGAATTGCAGCGTGGGCGCTTCAAAGCTGGTGCCCGTCACGATGCCCATGCGCTTGACATCCATCGGAGAAGATACGGAGGTCTCCTCTTTTTCCGCCGTTTTCGCGGCAACATCCATTTTCCGCACAGCCAGCACGATACCGCCCTGATAATAGGGGTCGGAAAAATTGATGCTCTCCCTGCGTTCTTCCGTGATCGTCAGAGGCGCGGCGCACATATCATATTTTCCGGTGACGATGCCGGGGATTCGGGCCGCAACGTCCACATCCTCAATAGATGGGGTATAGCCATACCTGCGGCAGAACATTTCCGTAAGTTCAATGGCGATGCCTGCCATTTTCCCATCCTTGATATAAGAAAAGGGGATGCTCGTGCAGCTGGTGACCACGTTCAGCGTGCCGTTTTCGCCGCTGAATCCCGTCAGATCCACCGTTTTCACGGCCTCGTCGTCGCCGAACCACTTGTCATACAGGGCGTTCAGGGTGCCGTTCGTCATGATCTGCGACAGCATTTCATTGAACTGGCCCCTGATCCTGTCCGCCCGTTGGCTGTTCTTTCCAAAGCCGAAAGCGTAATCGTCCTGCGTGATTTTTTTCGACAGGTAAGTGATCTCCGGCACTTCCTTGCAAATCATGCGGATCACCGGCTCGTCGGCCAGAAAACCGTCGATCTTATTGCTGACCAGGGCGGTGACCACGTCGCTGTTGGTGCCGAAATACAGGTATTGGCTGTCCGGGAAGTATTGCAGCGTGGGCGCTTCAAAGCTGGTTCCCGTCACGATGCCCATCCGTTTGCCGTTCAAGTCTTCCCGGCTGGCGATCCAGCCGCCGGCGCTTTCCGCACAGGCCGACCCTAACCATAGCAGCAGGAACAGCAACAGGAAGCACAGAATTCTTTTTTTCACAGTTTACACCCTTTCTGTCGTTATGCTCATTTATCCAACATGTTTCTGAATGCTATTTTCGACAAGCCATCATGGTTTTCCTGCCGGATGGGATCAGGTTGTTTATTCCAGAAACTTTTCCCGAAGCGCTTGAATTTCCGCTTCCGTCACGCCTAATTCCTGGGTGATGTAACCCAGGGGCGAACCGTAGGTTTCGGTCATCCACTGGATGGCATTTTCCATGAACTCGGGAAACACCTGATCCATGGATTTCATGAACGTTTCCAGTTCATCTTCCCCGACGCCGTTTTCGATCAGGTATTCCCGTTCCTCGGCGATCAGGGCCGCATTGTATTTATTGGTCAGCATGAAATCTGCCATGACGGTTTCTTCGTCCGCGCCCAAAGCAAACAGAATCAGCATGGCCCCGCAGCCCGTTCGATCCTTCCCCTGGGAGCAGTGGAACAAGAGAGCCCGGTCTTCCGGCAGCGCCAGCAACGCTTGGAAAAACTGGCTGTACCCGGCCTTGCCCACGTCGGAGGAAAGGAAATCCACATATATCTGATCGGTGAAGTCGCCGTATTTCATGAACAGGCGGATCTCGGTAATTTTATCGATCTCGACGCCCTGCGCCTCCAGGGCAGCGATTTCTGCTTTCAGTTCTTCCGAGGGGCCCATGCTTTCATCCAGAATATGAATATTCAGGTATTCTACACCCTCCATCTCCGGGTCGGGCGCTCTTTCCACCTCGTCGTCGCCCCGGAAATCCACATCCACGGCCAGATGATAGACCGAGCGCAGCCTTTTCATATCCTCCTCCGTGGCGTTTGCCAATTTGGCCGTGCGCAGCAGCACGCCCCGCTTCACCATTCTTCCGTCCTTCGTCTCGTAGCCGCCCAATTCACGGGCATTTCCAACACCGGTAAGAGAAAGAGACTGGCTGTTTTCGGAAACCTCCGCCTTGCAGGCGGCGCAGAAAAGAAGCGACAGAAAAAGCGCAATGCTTAAGCTGTATTTCAACATCTTTTTCATGGTGTCCGCCCTCAATACATCGATTTTATTTCTTGATATGCTGGAAAGCCATTGGCATCCTTCATCCGGATGCCTTCCACGTTCAGTTCGCCGATGCCTTCCTGATCGTGGCGTTTCTCAAAGCCCAGTTCCTCAACAGTTGAACGATGGAGCGGCGTCCTTGGTGATGATCCGCGGGTTAAAGGTGGTGATTTTTATGTTATGTCACTTGGCGGCAGCGTTTGCGTCCTTTTCCACGCCGGGAGCGTAGATGGTGGCAAAATCATCCCGCATGGAGATGGTGCCTATGCCCTGCGCATTGTAGCCCTCGATCTTGGCTTGGGCGCTTTCATAATCGCCCCATTCCCGCGCTTCGTCGTCCGCCAGGACGATGTAGGAAAGGGCGGGATAGGGATTATCAGTTACCACGTATTCGCACATGGCCACATCCCCGGAGCTGTTGCCGAAAGCCAGCACCGGCTGCTGGCCGATCTCCCGCACAATGGCGTCCACCTTGGACATTTTGGCGTTTTCGCCGTAATAGGTGCCGTCGAACACCACCTTGTCCGTGCTTTTGAAGGTGTAATCCCCGTCGGCGGTATCGCCCTGGCCCGTGGCGGTGTAGCCGTATTCCGTGCCGATGACGTAAGCGGGGGCAATGTCCAGCGTATCCTTCACGATGGCACGGACGATGTTGCGCTCGGTTGCGGTGACGATGTAGACGGTGAAATCATTGGCCCTCAGATAGTTCACCAGCTCCACCATGGGCTGATAGAACGCTTCGCCCCGGGTCATGCCCGTGAAGCCCTCCGCTTCGGAATCCATGAAGCCCTTCACGTACTCCCCAAGCTCGGCGGGGGTCATGCCCGCGTAGGCAATTGCGGCGGCGGCAGCCTGCCGGGTGCTGATCCCCGAGGGCTTTTCCTGCCATTTGGTGTCCACGATCTCCTGGGCCACGGCCACCACGTCCTCAGTGGGCGTGTAATCGGGATTGTTAAGGGCATAGTCCACAAATACCATGTATTCAAAGCACCGGGGATAGGTTTCGCACATGAGGGTACCGTCTAAATCGAACACGGCGATACGATCCTCTACGGGGATGTAGCTTTCTCTGGTTTCATCCGTAATGGCGGCGATATAGTCCATGAGCGCGGCTTTTGGTTCCGCGCCCGCGCTCCAGGAAGGCAGCTTCAAATAAGCTTCGTCGACGATGTATTGGAAAATGGACAGGGCTGTTTTATCGTCCATATAGTCGTCCTTGTTGGCGGCATCGTCTAAGTTTTTCACCAAAGCGGCTTCGGGATGGAATTGCAGGCCCACGGCAAAGGTCTTATCGGTTCTTTCCAGGGCTTCAATCATGGAAACGCCGTTCGTTTCCGTGTAACCGGTCACGGTGAGCCGGGTATGATCCACATTTTTTACCGCCTGGTGATGCCAGGAGGGGCAGCCGGTAAGCGTATCCGTACCAACGATGTCATAAAGTCGGGAACCCTTCGCCACCCGCACGGTATGAGGCGCGTAATCCCGGTAGCTTTCGGGGGTGGCCTTCTGGTTGCGGTGGGTATAGTCATACGCGATGCCCTGATTCTCAAACCAGGTGGGAATGTCCTGAATGACCTCTCCGCCGGAGATGACGCCCAGCATCTGCGCGCCACGGCAGAAGCCCATGAGGGGAATATCGCAGTCCAGGCAGTAGGCCATGGTCAGATAGTCCGATACGTCCCGCTCGGCGTTGTAGTCGATTTCCGCCTCGATGCCGTGCCATTCTTCGGGGGTATAGTACAGGGTGGGGCTGATGTCCTCGCCTCCGGTAAACAGCACGATGCTCACGTTCCCCACGGCTTCCGCCGCGTTGGAGCCATGCCAGGTATTGCATTTCACATACTTGGCGCTGATCTCGTCCAGCATGCCGATCTCTGTTTTACCGCTGACCAGGCGGCCTTCCGCGTCGTAGCATAAATCAGCAGAAAACACCTGATCCAGCATGACCCATTCGCCGCCCGCCGCTTCCACGGAGCGGCATACGTTGGTAAAGAACTCCGAATCCGTGTCGGCCCGCCATGCGATGCCGACCACGGTTTTTTGAGACGCCTCAGCCAGCGAAACGCCGCAGACGATTACCAGCAGAACAAATCCAAGCAGCAGCGAAAAAAACTTTTTCATTTCCCTGATCCTCCTGTTTCTGTTTATCTGATTGGTTGTTTCTGTTTATTTCCCGCCGTAATAGTCTATGGTGATTTCATTCTCTTCGATCAGCACCGTGTTCTGGTTCAGGGCCTTGATGACCTCGTCCGCCGCCTTGTACACCGTTGCCTTGTCCGCGCCGTCGAAGTAGCAGACCAGGGTGTATTCATGGGTGATGGTGCCTGTTTCGTCCGTCCACGCGCCGGTGGCATCCTGAAGGGTGTAGCCCTCAAAGAATTTGAGGCACACCTGATCCACGATGTTCCGCGCTTCTTCCTGGCTCATTTCCATCTTGTAGGTGTCCTTATCGTTGGTTCCTACGTACATAACATACTGAACGCTTTTCCCCGTGTCCGCTTCCGGCGCTTTCGCCGCGTTGATATGCGTCAGCAGCAGCCCGGCGCACACTGCCGAGCAGCACAGGCTGACGATGGCAATGATGACCGCAATGATCGTTCCGTTTTTCTTCATGGTGATTTCCTCCTTTAATTATTTTCCAATGTCAATGAAAAATCCGTGCATTTATGAATAAAACGCCTGATCTATGCAGCGTCTTCCATCGGTTCTTCGGCGGCGTATTGCTCCACCAGCGCGTCATAGGCGGAAATGACGTCGTCCAACAGCTTGAGCAGATCGGCTTCGGCGATCCTGCCGTCTTCGTCCATGCCCTCAAAATGCAGCGGGTAAATCACGGGCGGGTTCTCCAGCGTCAGCTGCTCCATGGAGCGAAGCTGCGCCGTGCTCTGATAAACCAGGCTGATTTTGTAATACGCTTCGTTCTCCGCCGTGACCCAGCGCTCGAATACCAGCTTCACACCGATGGGTGTATGCTGCTCCACCGTTTCCGGCAGCAGGTAATCCCCATAATTCAGCGCGGCCAGCACACTGGCGACGTTAGCGTCATGCCCGCATAGGAAAGAGAATTTACGTCCTTCCGCGCTCAGTTCGGCGCGGATTTCTTCCAGCAGCGGGTGCGCCACGTTGACTGAAACCAGGGGCGAGCAGAACAGCATGTCGCTGTAGGTATCCACGATGGAATGGATCAGCCGCCAGTCCTCGTCCGTCAGGTCATGGCCGAAAGCGGCCTTCTGTTTGTCCGGTTCCTCGTAGTATTGCAGGATCAAAGCGTCCGCTACGCTGGTGGCGTTTTTGATGGGGCCGGTCATTTTCGGTTCTTTGCCCTTTTCCATGGTGAGGACGGTTTCGCCCGCTTTAAGATCGCCGTACTTTCCCGCTTGATAGGCTTCGCTCTGTTCAATGTCAGCCGTGTCCATCAGCAGGGAAATGGCTTCGTTCAGGCTGGACAGAATCCCGTCCAGCCCGGCTTCGCCGCCCTTTTCGGCGATTTGGGTGATGGCATCCTGAATATATTCCTCCGTAACGAAGTTCAGGGACGGTTCAAAAACGGGGTCCATGGTATCATAGGTTATGTGGGTTTCGATGGGCACTGCCGACACAGGCAAAAGACCTGCGGAAAAGTGCCGCGCGGTCGCAATGGTGCGCTGCTTGGCGTTGGCGTAGAAGCGGACGGCTCCTTCCTCCGGCTGATAATTCTCGGGGAAAAGGTTCTCTTGTTCCAGCCACAGCCGGAAATACTGGCCCATCAGGGTTTCCAGCACCGCGCCGCGCAGGGAAAGCTCGCTGGGATTGGACGTCCACTGGAACCATTCGTGGGGCGTAATGTCGCCAAGCAGCGAACCGCTGCCGGAAAGGGGCGAACGGATGTTGTGACGGCTCAGGATCACCACGCGATCCAGGGTATCATCCGATTGTTCAGCACGCTTGGCTTCCGCGGCCTTGCTCCAGGAAGGCAACGTCATCCAGGATTTTTCGACGATATATTGGAATTTAGCGGCGGTTTCGTCCAGCATCCCGATCTCTGTTTTGCCGCTGGTCAGGCTTCCTGCTTCATCGTAGTACAGGTCAGAGGAAAGCACCTGATCCAGCATCACCCATTCGCCGCCAGCCGCTTCCACGGCGCGGCACACATTGGTAAAAAACTCCGAATCCGAATCGGCTCGCCAGGCGATGCCGACCACGGTTTTTTGAGACTCCTCAGCCAGCGAAACGCCGCAGACGCTCACCAGCAGAACCAATCCCAACAGCAGCGAAAAAATCCTTTTCATTTTCCTGTTCCTCCTTTTGTTGAGCAGTCGCTTCTGTTTCATTGGATGCAGCCTGGCATGGTATCTATTTCATTCTTTCAGATGGATGTTCCAGCCTGTGTCGATCTTCTTTTTCACGATTTTCATGGTTTCCGGATCAATATTCGGCCAATCGACCACTGTGGACGCCTTGTTAGTTACCAAGTGAGCTTTTTCGGCGCATAAAGCGAGCGGCGTATCAGAAAGAGAATCGGAATAAAAGTGCTCGATCTTCGGAAAACCGTGGTCAAAGATGTACCGGGCCTTTTCCTTCGCGTACATCAGGTTATTCAAAAGCACGCCGTATTCCCGGTCGTATTCCGTTGCGATATAGTTCACGTGAAGCCTTTTTGCGATGGGCCCAATGATGCACGTTGGAGACGCGCTGATAATGAGATCGTCGGGCCTTTTTTGCTTTAGATACCAGGCGGCTATCTTCTTTTCATTTTTATTCCAATACCGCTCAATCTGCACGTCAAAATCATCGATCATCGTAAGAAAACTGAAAAACTTACGCCGCATCAGATAATCCGGCATCTTTCCTTTTTGGGTGAGAATCAGATTTTTGATCGCAAATGGGAAAAACGTGAACCACAGTTTCGGATGGCGGTTCATGCACCAGATCGCAAATCCGATGGAACAATCTGAAGAAAAAATTGTTCCGTCAAAATCATATACGTTCATCCTGCATCTCTCTCTGACTTCATTTTGTCTTCCGATGCTATTATATCAATTATAGTCAGCGTTGTCCACAAAAGATAAAAGTAAAACACCGGTTTTCCGCCGTGATGATTTTACTGAATATGTGAGAATAAAAATCTATCATTTTACTGTGAAACCATTACTACCAAAGGACAGACTAACCCCTTGGAGCAAAAAATCACAAAGACTATACTTTAGGCAGAAGCTTCCGCGGTGGCAACGGTCACTTCAAAGCCCAAAGATTTAAGTTTCTTCAGATGTTCTTTTTTTCATGATCAGCCCTCCATATGGTGTTTGCCCTATTCCTTTTTTCTGAACCAGTTTGCCAGAATCGCGCCGGAGATGTTGTGCCATACAGAGAAAACAGCTCCGGGAACCGTAGCCATCGCCAGGGACGGGAAAGCCATTTCGGCCAGAGATGTTGCGAGGCCGGAGTTCTGCATGCCGATCTCAATGGAGAGCGCTTTGGTCTGCGCCATGTCCAGCTTCAGCAGTTTCCCGAGTCCGAATCCACAGGCGTAGCCCAGCAGATTATGCAGCGCCACCACCGCCATGATCTCTGCTCCGGTTGACAGGATCCGTTCTGCGTTATGCGACACCACCGCCATTACGATCAGGCAAATGGCCACAACAGAAATCAGCGGCAGCGCTTTTATTACCCGCTGGGTGTATTTGCCGAAAAAGCGATTGAGCAGCAGTCCCAGAGCGATCGGCGCGATCACCACCTGCACAATGGACAGGAACATACTCCACACGTCCACCGCCACGCTGGCGTGAAGGAGGATATAGGTGATGGCCGGCGTCAGGATGGGGCCAGCAGCGTATTCACGCTGGTCATGCCCACAGAAAGCGGTACATCTCCACCAGACAAATAGGTGATCACGTTGCTGGCGGTGTCGCCGGGGCAGGCTCCCACCAGGATCACCTCCGCAAGCAGCGCGGTATCCAGATGAAAGGCCTTTCCCAGCGCGAAGGCCAGCAGCGGCATGACGGTAAACTGGCTGACGCACCCTATCAGGATGTTCCGGGGATGGCGGAACACATAACGGAAGTCCTCTATTTTCAGCGTCAGCCCCATGCCGAACATGACCACCATCAGCAGCGGGTTGATCCAGGCTGTCTGCACCCACAGCGCGGCTGTTGGCAGAAACAGGGATACAGCCGTCAAAGCAAGAACGAGTATCGCCATGTATTGTCCAATGATCGCGCTGATAGATTCTTTTGCTTTCATTGAAATCACCTGATCGATTGTTATTCGCAGCGCCGGCTTTTTCTGACAAGCAACAGGATAATCAACCGGAAGCTGTCAATCAAACGGTTTCGTGATCGTTATAAGCCTCGTCAGTATTGCAGGAACAGATTTTCCAGATATTCCTGGCTTGTGTCCCCGGTCAGCGCCAATCGCAGCAGGATGGCTGCTTTTTGAGGAGACAGGTTGTTTGCCGCCACGGTATTGTCGCAAAGCAGATTGTCTTTGGTGATCACGCCGTCGTCAATGCGGGAGGAGATAACCACCGGAATGGAAAGCTCCCGGATAATCTCGATCCACTTTTCGCTGAATTCTCCCGCGCCGGCGCCGGCAATCACCAGGCCGTCTGCGTGTTCAGCGGCAAAACGCAGAAGCTCCGGGTCTGCGTCTACGGAGAAATAAAGAATCGAAACTTTGGGAAGGGCCGATAAATCCGATACGTCAAACTCGGCTTCAGCTGTATGCCTCTTTGACGGGGTTTCGTACAGAAAAACCGTTCCGTCGCGTACAACGCCGATGGCCCCCATTTCACCCGCTGAAATCGCCATGACGCTGTAGGTGCTGGTTTTGGTCATCGTCCTGGCCGTGTAAATCCTGTCGGAAAAAACAATCAGGACGCCATGGCCGACCGCTTCATCGGACGCGGCGACGCAAACAGCCTCATACAGATTCATCGGCCCGTCTGCCGAAATGGATGTGGCGGGGCGCATGGAGCCTGTCAGCACCACAGGCTTATCCGTCTTGACTGTCAGGTTCAGGAAATAGGCCGTTTCTTCCATGGTGTCCGTTCCATGGGTGATGACGAAGCCTGCTACGTCGGGGGCCTTTGCCATTTCGTTGATGGTGTTCACCAGCGTCAGCCAGATTTCAGCCGTGATGTCGTCTGAATTGACGTTGCAGATCTGGATCGCTTCGATGTCCGCCACCTGCTCCAATTCAGGAACGGCAGCCAATAATTGTTCCGCCGTCAGGGTTCCCGGCTTATAACCGGCGGCTTTTCCCGCTTCGCCGACGCCGGCGATGGTTCCGCCCGTAGCCAGGACCACGATCTTTTTCCGATTGGACGCTTCCGCAAGGCAGGAAGAGGCCGCGGCAGTCAGGAAAATCAGGGTCAGCAGCAGCGCGAGGATTTTTTTCATTGTGATTGCCTCCTTTTGTATGTTGATCGCTTTAAGCCGCGTCCGAGACGGCTTCAGTTTCGTATTCAGTGTAGTATTCGTCCAGCAGTTCAAACAGCCGGGACGCGATTTCCACATAGTCTTCGGCGTACAGGTTTGCCAGGGAGATGCGCACGGTTCCTTCCGAAGCGTTGAAGCCGGGGCCGTACATCAGCACCACGCCTTTCTTCCCGGCCAGGTCGTTCAGGAAGTCGATTTCAGTTCGGCTGTCTTTCAGCCAATCGGCAAAATCTTCGCCGTACCGGGCAGAAGCGATGGCCAGCACGTCCACCAGCGTGTAATACCGGGCGTTCTGCGCGCTGTCGTCAACGGGCAGGCCCAGGGCGTTCATCAGCGCCGTATACCGGGCGCGCACCGTATCGTTTGCCAGCTTGATATAGGGGTCTTCCGCTTCGTAAATCAAATGGCTCAGCGCAAGCATGTCCATGAACACCTGGCTCGGGGTGCTCAGGCCGCTGGTGTGGTAAAGGCCGATGGAACGGCTGTCCGCCACTACGCGGTCCAGGAAGGGCATTTCATCCGGCTCGGAGGTCACGATAGCGTATTCGCTCCGCAGGAACGCTTTGTCCTCCTCGGGCAGTTCCCGCAGCAACCGGTCGCATACGTTGTCTTTGTTCATGGCGATCATGCCCACGCGCCAGCCCGTCGCGCCATACAGCTTGGAGTAAGAATAAACCAGGATGGTATTGTACGGCAGCACGGCGTACACCGTCTTAAAATCCTGGGCGAAAGTACCGTACACGTCGTCGGTTAAGATGATGAGGTCGGGATTCTTTTCCGCCACAAGCTCCAGCCTTTTCAGCGTTTTTTCCGACAGGGCATGGGAGGCGGGATTGGAGGGGTTCACCAGGAAAAAGGCTTTCACGGCGGGGTCTTCCAGCTTGACCAATTCGGCTTCGGGGATATCCCATCCGTCTTCCTCCGTGCTGCTCACGTCGATGGACACCAGGCCGTAATCCTTCACGGACGGGATCTGCATGTAGGGGGTGAAGATGGGCGTGCCGATGGCGATCTGATCCCCGGCTTTCAGCAGCTTATTGTGGCTGAGCGCCTCGAAGATGTACACCATGGCCGCGCTGCCGCCTTCCGTGGGAAAAATCTGCGTTTCCGCCGAAAGGTCCTCGCCGTTGTACAGCGTGGATTGCAGATAAGCGTTCTGAATGGCTTCCGTGCAGGGCAGGCACCGGCTGGGGGAAGGATAGTAGTCGCCAATGACGGCGTCTCCCAGTTCCTTGAGCAGGGTGTCCTTGTCCAGGCCCAGGGTGTTCACGCAGTAATCCACAGCGGCAATCAGGAAAGCGTCGGTCGGATCGTCCGGGTTCATGGTCGCGTCAAAGCGTTCGCCCACGCCCTCCAGTTTCCCGTGCCCCGCCATGCTGCCCTGGCTCATATCCAGCTCGCATTCGCCGATGGCGAAATTCATGAACCGGGTGAAGGCGTAGCGCGTTTGGGCGTTGATCCAGTTGGGATTGCCCCGCCCCGCGTCCAGCACGGAGTAGCCTGCTTCGTTGGTCTTTGCCAGTTCCCGCTGCATGGCGGTGATTTCAAACGCGCCCAGTTCCTTTTCCAGCTGCGCTTCCGCTTCCTGGTGCAATGAGATCACATTCCCGCCCTCGGCAAAGGCGGCGGGGACTGCCATGCACAGGACGAGATAAATGATGATGGCGCGCAAGATTCTGTTTTTCATATGAAATGCCTTCCTTTCATTTCGTGGTTTTCCTGGAATACGGTGATGTTTTTATTGCTGTGCAGCGTAATATACGATCCTGCCGCCCAGCTCGGAAAAGCTCTTGGCGAACGTGTCGTAATCAATGATGACCGTGGTGCCGGCGTTGGGGTCCCGGTAGGTGAGGGAGGTATCGTCATAGCCGCAGACCACCACGGCGTGCTCGCCGCCCGGCCAGTGAACCAATTCCCC
>JAFXSH010000115.1 GCA_017525805.1 Clostridia bacterium
ATTAAAAACGGACGGGTGGTAGACCCATCTCAGAAACTGGATGAAATCTGCGACGTGCTGGTAGCAGACGGGAAAATCGCAAAAGTTGCAAAGAACATAACAGACAATGCCGATGAGACGTATGACGCCGCGGGCAAAGTAGTAGCTCCCGGCTTCATCGACATGCATACCCATCTGCGGGAGCCGGGACTGGAAGCCAAGGAAAGCATCCGCACCGGTACTATGGCGGCAGCGGCCGGCGGCATCACCACCATCGCCTGCATGCCCAACACGAAACCTGCTATTTCCACTTCCATTGTGGTCAGCGGTATCAAAGAACGGGCCGCGAAGGAAGGCTATGTGAACGTGGAAGTCATCGGTTCCATCAGTAAGGACGAAGAAGGCAAGGAACTGGCGGAAATGGGCGATATGCTGGAAAAAGGCGCGGTGGCTTTTTCCGACGACGGTCATTACGTATACAGCAGCCGTCTCCTGATGAACGCGGCCAAATATATGACAAGCTTTGACGCGCCCCTGATTTCCCACAGCATTGAAAGTGAACTGAACGCGGACGGTTACATGCACGAAGGTGCGGTTTCTGCAAAGATAGGTGTGCCCGGCGTGCCTTCCGTAGCGGAAGACATCGCGGTAGCAAGGGATGTGCTGGTAGCCGGTTACACCGGAGCCCATATCCACATTGCCCACGTGGCCAGCAAAGGCGCAGCGGATATCATCCGTCAGGCCAAGGCCAAAGGATATCCTGTAACGGCAGAAGTCACCGTGCATCATCTGACCCTGACGGATGAAGCCTGCCTGGGGTACAGTACGGCTACCCGTGTTTCTCCTCCCTTGCGGAGTCAGGATCACGTGGACGCCATGCGGGCCGCCCTGCTGGATGGGACCATTGATATGATCGTCACAGACCACGCCCCCCATGCCCCGGAAGAAAAGGACGTGGAATTCCGCAAGGCTCCTAACGGTTTCTGCGGACTGGAAACAGCTGTCGGCGTTGTGTTGACGGATCTGTATCACAAGAACGTGCTGACGCTGGAACAGGTCGTTGACAAGATGAGCTGCAGCCCGGCCCGGATCTTTAACCTGAAAGCCGGCACCTTAAAAGCAGGCGCCCCGGCGGACATTACCATTCTGGATCTGGATAAAGAATGGACGGTAGATTCCAAAAAGTTCTACACAGTTGGCAAGGTTACACCGTTTGAAGGAAAACATTGCAAGGGCAAAGCCGTTGCGACGGTGGTAGCCGGCAAGTTCGTCATGAAAGACGGCGCAGTGTGCGAAAAGTAAATCCCTAAACTGGCAAAGGTTTTGCAAAATAGCTTTCAGGGTTTGTTTATCTGAAACCGGAAATGTACCGGAGGATTTGAATGACTAAATATATTGAAGAAGCAAAGGTAATCGGACAATGGGTGTTAAACGCTGTCACAAGAGAACTTGACATGATTGCACCGAAAATTGCGGCGGAAGCGGTACCGGGCCAGTTTGTCAACGTGCAGGTTTCCCGGCGTACCGCGCCGTTGCTGCGCCGTCCCCTGGGCGTTGCCGGGGTGGACAGAAAGCGTGGCGTGGTGCGTCTGGTTTATCGGTTTGTGGGGGAAGCGACGAACATTCTGGGTGACGTCTGCAATGGAGACAGGCTTAGCGTAGTGGGTCCCCTGGGACATGGCTTTGACCGCAGCGCAAAACACCCGCTGCTGGTAGGCGGCGGTACCGGGCTGGCGCCTCTGCTGTTTCTGGCGGAAAGCATGGCAGAAGCCGGCATCAGGCCGGATGTGCTTATGGGTGGCAGAACGGCGGACGACCTGTTCTGGAAAGATATGTATCAGAACCTGGTGGAACGGATGGGCCTGACCACTGACGACGGATCGTTAGGCACGGAAGGGACCGTTATGGCGGAACTCCCGTTGCTGCTGCGGCGTATTCCTTACGACTGCGTGTATGTCTGCGGCCCGGCGCCCATGATGAAAGCGGTCTCCGCTGCCGTGTTGGAAAAAGGCATTAAATGCCAGGTCTCGCTGGAACGGTACATGGCCTGCGGACTGGGCGCCTGTCTGTCCTGCAGCTGCCAGGGCATCGGCAAACGCGTCAAGGTCTGTCAGGACGGCCCTGTGTTCTGGGCGGAGGAGGTGACGGAATGGTAAGGTATCTGTATCATAACCGTCTGGCCGTGGACATTGCCGGGCTGAAAATGAAAACACCGGTGACCACCGCTTCCGGAACTTTTGGTTTCGGTCTGGAATTTACGGACTTTCTGGACTTGGAAAAGGTGGGAGCCATTACGGTGAAAGGCACCACCCTTGCGCCCCGGGCAGGCAATAAAGGCCAGCGGGTGGTGGAAACCCCTTCCGGCATACTGAACTGTATCGGTCTGGAGAACCCGGGCAGTGATTACTTTTTAAAAGAAACGCTGCCGAAACTGAAAAAATATAACGTGCCTGTCATCGTCAACATCGACGCCTCCAGTCCGGAGGAATACGGGGAACTGGCAGCGAAGCTGGACGTGAAAGGCGTAGACGCGGTGGAAATCAACGTAAGCTGTCCCAACATCAAAGACGGCGGCCTGGTTTTCGGCACCAACGCCAAAAGCATGGCCCAGGTAGTCAAAGAAGTGAAAATGAATACATCCAAGGTGGTCATCACCAAGCTTTCCCCCAACGTGACCAGTATTACGGAAATGGCAAAAGCGGCGGAAGACGCAGGGACGGACGCCCTTTCCCTGATTAATACGCTGCTTGGCATGAAGATCGACATCTACCGTCAGCGTCCTGTGCTGGGCAATGTGACCGGCGGTCTCAGCGGCCCCTGCATCCGTCCTGTGGCGGTGCGCATGTGTTATGAAGTGGCCCAGGCGGTGAAGGTTCCTATTATCGGCATGGGCGGCATCATGTGCGCGGAAGACGCCATTGAATTCTTCCTGGCTGGAGCCAGCGCCATTGCCGTGGGCACGGCTAACTTTGTGAACCCGGCCATTGCGGAGACCATCAGTCTTGACATTCTGGAATACATGGACAAGCACAATATCAAAAAGATACAGGATATGATCGGGCTGGCGCTTCCGGGCCGGTGCTGATATTCCGGCTTTTAGGAAAACACTGATGGCAATGTGAGGTTTTTGAGTACAAAAGAGGTGACAACATGCAGAGCGATCCGAGACTCATCGCAGCCCTGGACTTTCCCACGGCAGAAGCTGCGAAGCAGGCCGTGGAGGAAATCGGGGACGCGGTAATCTATTATAAAGTCGGCATGGAACTATATTACGCGGCAGGGAACGAGATGATCCGTTTCCTGAAAGAGCGTGGCAAGAAAGTCTTCCTTGACTTAAAACTCCAGGACATTCCCAATACGGTAGCCAGCGCCCTGAAAGTGGAAACGAAACTGGGCGTAGACATGATCAACGTCCATGCCGTAGGCGGAAAAAAGATGATGGAAGCGGCAGCGGCTGCCATCAGAGAAAAAGCGGCAGAACTTGGTATAGAACGCCCGAAGCTGCTGGCGGTCACCATCCTCACCAGCATGGACGAGGAGCAGTTTGCCGATTTGAATTATAAAAATACCATTGCGGAGCAGGTATTGGCTTTGGCAAAGCTGGCCAAAGCAGCCG
>JAFXSH010000116.1 GCA_017525805.1 Clostridia bacterium
CAGGTCTTTGACGTTCTGCGTCAGGGCCGACGGCACACAGCCCTTTTTGCGAAGCATCTTCCAGACGGCCACGAAGTAGCTGGCGGTCAGCGGATCGCGCAGAAGAATATGGAACTCGTCGAAGTAGCACCACGTCGAAACGCCGTTTTTGTAGTTGGCATTGACCGCTGAAGTGACAAAATCGTTGGTGATGTGCATGGCGATCTTGCGGAGGTTTTCACCCATGCCTTTCAGCACGAAGCACACCACACGGGAATTGAGGTTGACGTTGGTGGGGTGATTGAACAGATTGAGGGAGCCTGTGCAGTAAAGCTCCAATGCCGTGGCGATCCGCTTGGCCTCGGGTTCGGGCTGTTTCAGCAACTCCTCGTACAAGTCTTGGAGCAGGGGCGGCTTGGCCGTTTCCAGCCCCAGCGCGATCTCCCGGTATACCTGACGCACACAGCGGTCAATCACGGTTTTCTCAATGGGCTGCAAGCCCTCCTTGCCGCCCACGATCAGCTCGCACAGGGACAGCAGAAAATCCGCTTTCATGGAAAGGGGGCTGTCCTCGTCGTTGACGCTCATTTGCAGATCCATCGGGGAAATGTGGTTCGGGCTGTCCGGGGCAATCTCGATCACCTGACCGCCCAGCCGCCGCACCAGCGGCGCATATTCCCCCATCGGATCTACTACCAAAATTCGATCCTGGGGAATGGTCAGAAAAACATTGAGCAGCTCCCGCTTGGCGGCGAAGCTTTTACCACTACCCGTCGAGCCGAGATACAATCCGTTGGCGGATTTCAGCTTTTTGCGGTCAGCCATGATGACGTTATGGGAAAGGGCGTTCATGCCGTAATAGAGGGACGGCCCATCCATACGAAGTTCCCGCGTCATAAAGGGAATAAAGATGGCCGTGGAGCTGGTTGTCATGCCCCGCTGGATTTCAACGCCGTTATAGCCCAGCGCCAGCGAGGACATATAGCCCTGCTCCTGCTGCCAGTCAAGCCGCTTCAAAGCACAGTTGTACTTCTGCGCGATGCCGCCCACCGTAAAAATATCGTTTTCCAGCCGTTCCCGTGTGGGGGCGGTGTTGACGATCAGGAACGTCAGGAGGAACATTCGCTCATTGCGGGACTGGAGCTCGGCCAGCAGGTCTGCCGCGTCCTTGGAAAAGGTAACGAGGTCTGGCGGGAGAATATCGGGATCGTACCCAGCGCGGGTGGCCTTGCGCTGTTCCTCCACCTTCATTTTGTCGATGTCGGAGATTTTGCCCTTGACCGTCTTAATGGCCTTGACCTGATCCACCGTCTGAATGTGCATGGTGACGGTCAGCTCCGCGTCCAATTCCAAAATCTCCAGCAAGAGCTTGTCCGACATTTCCGACGCCATGATCTGTAAATAGGACGCCGCGCCCCACGTCTGGCCCACACGGAACAGCCGGGACTGTCGGAAGTCGAAGCTGTCCGGGACGATAAAATCTTTCGTCCCCAGCCCGGTATGGGCGATGTCAGCCCACTTGAAGCGGAACGGCTCCCGGCTGCCGGGGTGGAGCTGGCCGTGGAGCAGGGCCAAACGTTCCCGCCCGTCGAGGGGTTGGGACTGCACCCCCAGCCGCTTAAAGTTGCCCGTGACATCGGCCTCCACACGCTCCAGCCGGGGGCGTGCGGCAGCCACGTTCTCAGCGGGGATACCGAAAGTGATGTACTTGGATCGCTCAATACCGTTGTTGCTCTTGGCAATCTGGTTTTTCAGCATCCCGGTGAACTCGGCCCGGACGCTGTTGTACTCGTCCTCGGCGGGCTGGATATTCACCTTATAGCGGCCCCCGGAGCGGGAGCGGCGATTGATAAAGGAGAGCTGGAACGGCAAGGAGCTGTCAAAGTAGTTGAGGAACGAACTCCAGCCCCCGAAGATAGCCGTCTGATCCTCCGCCGAAGCCACGGAATAATTGATGTCCTCGTATTCCACGGTTTTGGTGAACAGGCCGTTGGGGAGCTGACAAACGCCGTCCGGGAGCATCCGCACATAAGGGACGGTCTGCTGGGCGGATATGGTGGCCGGGCGATTACCGGCCCGGATCAGGCTTTTTCTTTTCTTTGGGCTTCTGGTCAAAAGCATCCTCCTTTCCCGCAAATGGGGCGTAAATGTTCTGCGTCTGATAGGGCCTCACGCCGGGGCGGGTGAACTTGGCCCGGAGGATATTCCGCACCACCTTTTCAAAGGGCAGGCCGTCCCGCTCATACATCGCCATGAAAAAGGCCGGGAGCATGAGGGCGATCATCAGGAACATCGCCCCGGTGTTTCCGAGTGTGCTGCGGGTCAGCAGATACACGGGGATGCCCACCACCGCCGCGCCGCCGAAACAGATCAACTGGCGCTTGGTGAGGTTAAAGGCAATTTTTGTCTTGATCTTGGACAGATCGTTGGGGACGTTCACATACGGCAAGGCTCGTCCTCCTTTCCACTATCCTCTGGCCACCGTGACCAGAAGCCGGGAACCGTGGACTCCACCTCGTTGCCCCATACGTCCCATCCGGGCGGGGTCTGCCTTGCGAACAGCTCCACGCGGGGCAGATCGCCCATGAGGGCCACGATCTTGTCACGGGCTTCGTCGGGCTTTTTGCTGTGGGCCTCGATGGGAGAAATAATGAACTGGTGGACATTGGCCGCCTGACGCTTGGGGTGGCCTTTGGTTGCCAGCAGACAGATCTCGGCGTTGCCCCTCGTCCAAAAGCCCAGCCCGTAAAACCAGCTATCCGCTTTGCGGTTTTTCTTCAGCCAGACGAAAGCGACGCTTTTGTAGGTGAAGCCCCACTCGCGGATCAGCCGCAGGGCCTCCGGGAGCTGGGGGAACGTAGCCCATAAAAAGAGTGCGCTGTCCGGGGCCGCAAGCTCGGCCACGGGTAACGCGCACAGATCATCAATTCCCATTGTGGGGTAGTGGTGCTCCGCCGCCCCCTGCAAGCCCTTTTGGGAATACCGCCAAGGGGGATCGGCGTAGATGATGGAATATCTTCCGATGATTATACTCCTTTCTCGCCGCGGGCAACGGCCTCCCGCGCCCGCTGGATGCGTTCAGCCGCCGGGCCGTAAAAGGCAGGGGCGTTCTCAAAACCGATAAAGCGGCGGCCCGTGTTCAGGGCGGCGATGGCCGTTGTGCCGCTCCCAGCGCAAATATCCGCTACTACCTGTCCCTCGCGGGTGTAGGTTTTAATGAGATATTCGCACAGTTCCACGGGCTTTTGCGTGGGATGAACAGTATTCGCCACCGTGGGGAACGCCAGCACATTGCCGGGGAACCGCCGCCCG
>JAFXSH010000117.1 GCA_017525805.1 Clostridia bacterium
AGTGTTTACCATGCCCGAGGAGGCAAAAGGAAAGCACCTGGAGCTGGAATTCGAGGGCGTGTATCACGACCCGGCAATCACGGTGAACGGCCAGAAGGTGGATGCGCCGCCCTACGGCTATACGGATTTTTCCATCGATTTGGACGGGCTGCTCCAGGAAGACGGGGAAAATGAAATTACCGTGATCGCCCATAACGCCGATCAGCCCAATTCCCGCTGGTATTCCGGCACTGGCATTTATCGGCCCGTGTGGCTGTGGTTCGGCGGCGAAAAACGGATCGTCCGGGACGGGATTCGCGTCACCACCCTGTCCATCGCGCCCAAACGCGTTCGGGTCGAATGGACCGTCGTGGGCGACGGCATTGCGGACGTCGAGGTGCTGGACGGAAGCAAGGCGCTGGCGCATACCCTGATCGCTGCCGTCCATGGGAAAAACAGCGTGGAAATGGAACTGGACAAAGCAGAACTTTGGAGCCCGGAGCATCCGGCGCTGTACACCCTCTGTGTCACCTTTGGAGAAGATCAGGCGGAAACCGTCTTCGGCCTCCGCGCCCTTTCCTGGAACCCGGAGCAGGGCATGACTGTCAATGGGGAACGGGTGGTGCTCCGCGGTGCGTGCATCCATCACGATAACGGATTGCTGGGGGCCTGCACCTATCCCGAAGCGGAGGAACGCCGCGTCCGCATCCTCCAGGCGGCAGGGTACAACGCCGTGCGCTCCGCCCACAATCCCGCTTCCAAATGTCTGCTGGACGCCTGTGATAAGCTCGGGATGCTGATGATGGACGAATACGTGGATTGCTGGTACATGCACAAAACCGAGCACGATTACGCCTCTCATGTGCTAAACTGGTGGAAGAACGACCTGCGCAGCATGGTGGACAAGGACTACAATCACCCCTGCGTGGTGATGTACTCCACCGGCAACGAGGTGGCGGAGAGCGCGCAGGAAAAGGGCATCCAATTGCAGAAAGATTTTACGGCGTATCTGCATGAGATCGACCCCACCCGGCCCGTGACCTGCGGCATCAATATTTTCTTCAATTTCCTCAGCAGCGTCGGCATGGGCGTATACAGCGATGAAAAAGCAAAAAAGCAGGCGGAAGCCAGCGCTCAAAAGCAGGCAGAACAGCCCAAAAAGAAAAAGAAGTCGGTGGGCTCGGAGTTTTTCAACAACATGGCCGCCAAGCTGGGCACGGATTTCATGAAGTTCGGCGCGTGGCTGCCGCCCTGCGACTGGAAAACCCGGGACGTGTTCGCCGCCATGGATATCGCAGGGTACAATTACGGCAACTGGCGGTATAAGAAGGATTGCCGGAAATACCCCCAGCGCCTGATTTTGGGCTCGGAAACCCTGATCGGCGACGCCCGGCCTTTCTGGGAGCTTGCCAAAACTCATCCCCAGATCATCGGGGATTTCGTCTGGGCAGGTTGGGATTACATTGGCGAATGCGGCGGGGACAGCCCGGAATACGGAAGCTACCGCACCGGCGACCCCGAAGACCGCATCCGTGGCGGCACCTGCCGTATCGACGTGACCGGCAAGCTGACCCCCGAAGCGGATTATACGCGGGTGTGCTTTGATCTGGAACCGGGGCCAAGGTTGGCGGTCGTTCCGCCCAGTGAAACCGTAAAGCCCACCCTGACCGGCTGGCAGTTGACCCGCGCCCTCCGAAGCTGGACGTATCCGGGCTGCGAGGGCAGGGGAACCCAGGTGGAGGTGTATTCCACCGGCAGGCAGGTGAAGCTGCTGTTGAACGGGAACGAAATCGGGACGAAGCCAGTGCCAAAAGCCTGCCGGGCGATCTTCAAAACAGCATACCAGCCCGGCGAACTGCGGGCTGTCGCTTTGGATGAAAGCGGCAGGGAGACGAGCAGCGACACGCTGACAACGGCGGGAGAAGAAACGCTGCTGCGCCTGGAACCGGAAAGGTTGGTTTGCCGCCCCGGGGAAATGGTGTATCTGCGGATGCGGTATACCGATGAAAACGGAGAAATCAAGCCCCTGGAACAGCATGCCATTACCGTATCAGCGGAAAATGCTGAAGTAATGGGCACAGCCAACGGCTGCACCTTCTTCCGGGGCAATTACGCTCAGGATACAGTACCGACCTATTTTGGCGAAGCCCAGGCCGTGGTGCGGGCCGGGGAAGCGGGTGCCGTGCGGGTGACCGTCACCGACGGAGAACAGACCGCCCAAGCGGAAATCGTATGCAAGGAGTGACGCGGAATGAATTATCAGGCAAAATGGCTGTGGTATCCCGGCGATCTGGAAAAATACCACGCGCTGAAACAGAATTTTTCCCGGGTAGAACGGGGCTGCTCCTGGCCTGCGTTCTGGAAAAGCGACGGTTTCCGCCAGCGGGTGGTTTTCCGCAGGACGTACCGATTGGAAACGCCCGAATCCTTTACCGTGTTCGGCCCCCCCGGCGCGGCTGGCTACGCCGACGTGAACGGGCGCAAATATCCCTTCGGCCAGCCCATTTCCTGCGAAGCGGGGGAAATCAGGATCGGCCTGCAT
>JAFXSH010000118.1 GCA_017525805.1 Clostridia bacterium
CTGCAGAACCTGCAGGACAATCTTCGCTTTGAATTCTGGACTGTAGTGCTGGTAATTCATGGTTTCCTCTCCCTCGTCTTTTATTCTACCATGTTCACCTTTTTTTCGCTACTGCTGGTCCAGTTTCACGGGGACATTATATACCGTCAACACTGCGATAAAAAAACTGCTTCGGGATCATGTGATCGCATAGGTTCCCGGAAAACGGAAGCTGATGCCTGACGGTCACTTTACATGCGAAGGCAACGGTTATGTCGTTCTCCATGAATATGCAGACCCAAATGAACCCCAAGCGAAAATCACCATGAAAGACCTGACCTTTGATTTTGACAAAGTCTACTTCACCGCCATGCAGTCATAGGTTCCCGAACACAAGCTGCAGGCAAAGCTGACCGCCGCTGAATGGAAAGAATACCAGTCCTGGATGCAAATGCAGGAAGGCGGGGAAAAAACGGAACAGAAGAAAAAACTGATCAATGCGTATGGAATCGCCATACCACGGGTTCACGCTTTGTATGGCAGTATTACCGGGTTTGAAGTCCAGGGCCGCAGATTGTATCCCGCTGTGGAAGCGGCAAGGCTGTTTGGCTATTCCTTTCCCAATGTGGCTGGCAGTCAATGTGGCCGCAAAGAATTGTGGAATGTTGAGATGACCGTAAGCAGAGCCGACAGGGAAAAAACCTTTACCACAATCGTGGAAAAAAACTTTATTCCCGAAGAAGACGTCCGGAGAATGGCCCAACGCAGCAAGCACCCGGACGCGGATGTGATATTGGCCTGGATCCTGGGAGAAGAAAGAGAGAGTGATGCAGATGAAGAATGACGCGGAATGGGTATATCTTCCTTAGTGCGAAGAACGTGTTGTGGCGAAATAGATCAAGGAACGCAGCAGATAGGATGTGGCGTATATCGCCAAGCAAAATGCGAACAGTCATCTGGAATCGTCAGGAGGCTTTGGCCTGTCGGAAACAGTGCTGTGTACTTATATGGATTAGGATCGGCTGATAGACGCCTGCCGCTTTACGATCCGGCAGCTGCGGCTGCTGAAAAGATTGATGGCGGGAGCGGCCATCATGGATATCGCGGAAATGGAAAATCAGCCTCTTGAGCGTGTGGAACGGGATTTCAGGAATATTGTGTCACGGATCACAAGGCAGCATCGAAAAAATTGGATTGAAATCCATGCGCGAAAAAGTGCTCCATGTCGGAAGTAAAGTCTATGAGGGGAGAAGCTCACAACAGTCGCAGCCTTTCGCCTTTAGGACATCGCTTCTGGGCACGAAAAAAGTTTTGCGAAAAATGCGCGAAAAAGTGCTCCATGTCGGAAGTAAAGTCTATGAGGGGAGAAGGTCTGAACTGACAGCAGCCTTCCGCCTTCAGGACATCGCTTCTGGACACGAAAAAAAATTTCCGAAAAAATGCGCGAAAAAGTGCTCCATGTCGGAAGTAAAGTCTATGAGGGGAGAAGGTCTGAACTGACAGCAGCCCTCCGTCTTCAGGACATCGCTTCTGGACACGAAAAAAAATTTCCGAAAAAATGCGCGAAAAAGCGCTTCATGTCGGAAGTAATATCTATGGAGGGAGAAAAGATGGCATCAAGGTACAACATCACTTTGCCGAACGGTGTGAAATTCACGCTGTATTATTCACAAGAGCAGGACAAGGCTGAATTGATCAGTAAATAGATCCTGGAGCCGTGGACAGGTTATTGTCTCAAAAACTGGCTGAGTGAACACCCGGATGCGCCATACTCACCGGAAAAAAAGGTGAAATGGCTGCTGGATCGGTGCGGTACGCTTCTCCTCCGGGACGCGCCGGAGGACAGCCGGGATACGCTGACGAGCTACAAGGAATCCATGATCCGCTTGCGGGAAATCAACGCATCTGACTGTCCCCCGTGCGTTTCCTCTTTGCTGGAGGGGAGAGAAATTACACAGGAAAACCTGAGTGATACGGAGAATCAGTGCCTGAATTCTTTTCTGGATCATCTGAGTGAAAAGGAACAGATGGTCAGGAAACCCAGAGAGAAAAAGGAAAAGCCCCGGCCTTCCACCCGGTTTCAGCGGCTGGAGGCGATCCGCAGGCAGTATCCCGGTTGTCAGATGCAGCTGTGCCAGGTGGATGTGAACGGCGATTTCCAGTATGAGAATGAACGGTACCGCGTGGACAGCACCCACGGCAAGTACGCCCCGCATAAAACACGGTACGGGGATCAGTACGATATGGACCGCATCCTCCTCATTCTTCTGCCAGACGGCGGCAGGGCGTTTGCGGATCAGGACGGATATTTGTTGGACGCGGGAATGGTTACAAAGATCGAGAGGTGAGGCCATGGCGGATAAGCAGGCATAGGTACAGGACATATAGGACAAGGTCACGGGCGTTTCGGATCTGGACTGGAGCGAGATCAACGAAAAGCACGGCTGCGGATAGCACCCGGATCAGTAGCGGAAAATGGGCGCGGGCATCCGGCTGGCGTCCGACGCCGGGATGCTGAACGGATTGACGCCGCTTGATACGGACGAAGGGCAGAAGCTCCGGGACCTGCGCCGGGAGATCAATGAGGCTTACCGGGCGCAGAACCGCAGCGAGGCGCTGCGCCAGGCCGTGACCGAGGCGGTGGCCAGGCTGCCGGAAATCAAAATTCCCTATTACGCGCCGGCAGGCGGCGCGGCGGACCGTTCGCTGGTGGTCTGCATCGCAGACTGCCATTACGGCGCGGAATGGAACGTGCGCGGCCTGCGGGATGAAACGCTGAACGCCTACAGCCCGGAAATCTTTGAGCGCCGCATGGCCCTGCTGCTCCGGGAGTTGGTCATGATCCTGGAAAAGGAGAGTCTTTGCCATGTGGCGCTGCTGCTGTGCGGGGACGCCCTGGATGGGATGCTCCGCAGCAGCCAGCTCATGCGGCTGCGCTGGGGCGTGGTGGAAAGCTGTATGCGGTACGCGGAATACATGGCCCGGTGGGTCAGCGCGCTGGCCCTGCACGCGAACATCGACGTGTACGGCGTGGACGGGAATCACTCGGAGATCCGACCTCTGGGCAGCAAAAAGGGCGAGTTTGAAAACGAGAACCTGGAAAAGATCATCCTGTGGCACATGGCGGAACGCCTTCGCGGCGTGCAGACCGTGCGGGTGGACGAGCAGGTGGAGCGCAGGAAGCTGGTGCGCGTGCAGGGCTATTCCATCCTGCTTTCCCACGATACGGATACCGCCTCCCTGGAGAACGCGGCCAAGCAGGCCATGCTGCTGTACAACGAGCGCATCGACTTCATGATCTGCGGCCATAAGCACCGGGAACGGGAGCTGATTTCAGGCTATACCGCCTCCGGCAACGCCCTGCTCCTCCGTGTGCCCAGTATCTGCGGCATGGACGATTACGCCCAGCGGCTGGGCTACGGCGGCCAGCCCGGCGCTACGGCCATGGTGCTGGAAAAGGGCTACGGCAGGCGCTGCGTCTATCCCATCCTGCTGACGGAAAGGGAGGATGCGGATGTCTGAACCCAACAAACGGCATCGGAAAAAAGGCAGGATCGTGACCTCCAAGCTGTGCGTATACTGCAATAAGATCAAGCCGCTGAACGCTTTTTACACCAACAAGGATTGGGCCAGCCAGTCCTTCAGGGACGCGTGGTGCCGCGATTGCGCGACGAAGACCTGCGTGGATCACGATACCCTGCGGGCCTACTGCTGGTACAACAACCGGCGCTGGTCGGAAAAGCTGTATGAGGAGGCCGTGAAGAAAGCGCGGTACACCCTGGCCAACGATCCCATTTACCTGGACGTGAACGCGCCGGAGGAAAAACGGCTGGATGTTGAAAATCGGGCCATCGTGAGGGCCTTTTTCAGCATCATGAACCTGTCGAACAAATACCACTTCGAGCCCAACGTCACGGACGACGGCGTTCAGAGGGAATTTGATCCCGACGCGCCGGATGGAACAAAGGCGGAAGAGGAAGCGGCCAGGGAACCGGCGGAGGAACAAATCTTCTCCCGGGAATGGAACGGCTACTATACTCAGCGGGAATAGGATTACCTGAACGATTATTACGCCCGCCTGGAAGAGGGCTTCGTGCTGGACAACCAGAACATCGAGGACTACGCCCGCAAGGCGGCCAAGGCTTCCCTGGACGCGGACATCAAATACAACCGGATGCGGCAGGGACAAGCGGGGGTGGCGGAATGGGAAAAGGCCCAGGCCATCTTCGATAACCTGTCCAAATCGGCCAACTTCGCCGCCTGCAAACGCAAGCCCGGCGATCTGGCGGGGCTGGGCTCTCTGGGGGCCATCGTGGCGAAGATCGAACAGTCCGGCGAATAGGACGCGCCCAAGGTCACCTTCCCCAAGGATCATATCGACCGCATCATTGACGACTTCCGGCATATTACGGCGGCCATCGGATAGGACGGGATGAGCGTATGATCACCCAGATACGGGATGTAAAGAACCTGAAGCTGTGGGCCAAGCAGATATTGTTCTGGCGGGATCACCTGGACGTGTTCATTGAAAGCTATTTTTGCATCCGGCTGAAGGACACCCAGAAGGTAGTGGCCCGGCAGTTCGGGCGCTGCGACACATAGATGGTGGTCAAGTCCCGCGGCTACGGTAAGACCTGGCTGGTGGCGCTGTGCTGCATCGCCATCGGCGTGTAGTACCCCGGCAGCCTCATCGCCGTGGTATCAGGCACGGCGGAGCAGGCCACATAGATCGTCAAGAAGATTCAGGATTACTTCATCCGCAATCCGGAGATCATGCGGGAGATCCAGACGGACGGGCATCGGGCGGTGCAGTTGTCCCGGAACAAGGGCATCTGTACGCTGAAAAACGGCTCCAAGATCGAAAGCTTCTCCGTGGGCACCATGCGCGGCATCCGCGCTAAGATCGTGGTCATCGACGAAAGCCCGGAGGTCAAGGCGGACGACCTGGACGCGGTCATCGCGCCGGTCAAAAACACCAAGCGGGATATCTGCCACCAGCGGAATATGACGGACTATCCCAGCAAAACAGTGTCCATCACCTCCGCCTGCCTGAAAAGCAATTATTTCTATTCCATGTTCATGCAGGCCCTGCGGGATTTCGCCCACGGAAGCCTCACCACCTTTGCCTGCGCGCTGGATTACCGAAGCGCCGCCCGGGTGGGGATCACGGACATGGAATTCTTCCGCAAAGAACAGAAGAAAATGCCGGAAGCCAAGTTCGCCATGGAATACGGTAGTATCTTTGTCGGCGCGGAGGCGGGAAGCACCTTCCCCTATAACCTGACGGAATCCTGCCGCACGCTGCGCCAGGTGGAATACGCCCAGCCTACCGGCAGCACGTCGGATTACGTGATGGGCGTTGACCTGGCCACGTCCTCGGTGCGGGAGGCGGACAACGCGGTGATCTGCGTGATCAAGCTGGTGGAAATGGAAAACGGCCTTTTCCTGAAAAAGTAGGTGTATATGCGCACCTATCACGGAAAGCGCCTGGACGCGCTGGCGGAGGAGGTGCGGAAAACCTATGTGCGGTTCCCGCATACAACCCGGATCGTATTCGACCACCGGGGCCTGGGCGACGCCTTCCCGCAATTCCTGTCCCAGCCCTGGACGTATCCGGGCAACGGCAAAGAATACCCGCCCTGGACGCTGGACGATGAACGGACCATCATCCATAACGCGGTGCCTCTCCTGCGCAGCGTAAAGGCCAGCGCCCAGATCAATCAGCAGCTGGTCTCCTGCCTGCGGGTGGCGTAGGAGCAGCGCTCCATCGAACTGCCGGTCAACTCCCGGTACGCGGAGCAGCCCGCCGAGGAGGAGGGCGAAGCGGCGGAGGAACAGGAGGGCAAAAGGAA
>JAFXSH010000119.1 GCA_017525805.1 Clostridia bacterium
GCCAGATCATTTCTGAAAAATCAATGAAAAAAAATATCTCAATCTCGGAAAATAAGTGAATATTACGCATTAACAGAAGTGGCTCAATCCCTTATTTCTCAACGGGTTGAGCCACTTTTGCTGTCAAAGTCGGAATTATACCTACGGTGATCATAACTTGTCAATCCTTTTTGACCGTGAAAAGCTTCCTTCTTTTTTTCATATTCTGACTGATTTCAACCATTTTAACAAAATGACCATTTTTCTCGTTTCCGCTTCTTGAAGTCCTGGAAATTATTTGTTATAATCTCCCCGAAATTGGTTTGATTTTGACAGGTTAGGGGGAAAACACATGTCAGATCATTATATGCAAGGAGATTTTACGCTGCCTGGCGAAGCGGGCTATGAAAGGCTTACGCTTGAATTGGCGGAAAAATGGGGAGCCGACGTGATCCGGGACAGCGACGGCACCAAGCTTTCCGATGAAATCATCCGGGCGGGATATGGTATCTACTCCACCATCTGCATCATCCGGGAGCATAACGCTTTCGCCGCCGCCCATCCGGACGCCCAGCAGCAGACCTTCCTGTGCTCCGATCCCGTCATCGCGACGGACGGCACGGTGACGTTGCGCCCTCTTTCCGGCTATTTCGATGAACAGTTTGAGCTGAACGATTCCCCCGACGCCCTGCCCTTCTGGCAGGTGTACGACCGCACAGCCAACCGGGAAATTCCCAAAGAAAGCTGGCAGTACGAAAACGGCGCGGTGACGGTGGAAAACTGCGTCCCCTGGCATGAATACACCGTTTCGTTCCTGGCCTGGCGGGTGTGGGAAGAAATCAATATGTACAACCACACCACCAACCACTGGACCAGCGAACATCTGCGTCAACTGGACCCCCGCCACCCCTTGGCCTGGGCATACCTGCAAGACTGGCTGGAAAACTGGTGCAAGGAAAACCCTTCCACCACGGTGGTGCGCTTTACTTCATTATTCTATAATTTCGTGTGGATTTTCGGCAGCGACACGCGCCGCCGCAGCCGGTTTACCGATTGGGCCAGCTACGATTTCACCGTCAGCCCCGCCGCGCTGAATGCCTTTGAAAAGGAATACGGCTACGCGCTCACGGCGGAAGATTTCATTAACCAGCGCAAATTGCAGGCCACCCATATGCCGCCCACAGCCCATAAGCGGGATTACATGGATTTCATGCAGCGCTTCGTGGCGGAAAAGGCCAAAGTGCTGGTGGACATCGTGCACCGGTACGGCAAAAAAGCCTACGTGTTTTACGATGACAGTTGGGTGGGGATGGAGCCCTGCGGCAAATACTTCCCTTCCATCGGCTTTGACGGCCTGATCAAGTGCGTTTTCTCCGGCTTTGAATGCCGCCTGTGCGCCAGCGCAAAGGTGCCCGCCCATGAAATCAGGCTGCATCCTTACCTGTTCCCCGTGGGTTTGGGCGGTCTGCCCACCTTCTCCGAAGGAGGCCACCCGGAAAAGGATGCCCTGGACTACTGGAAAAACACCCGCCGCGCTTTGCTCCGGCAATGCGTGGACCGCATCGGCTTAGGGGGCTACCTGCATTTGACGGAAGGATTCCCCGCCTTTGTGGACGCCATTAAGCGCATCGGCAGGGAGTTCCGCCGCATCAAGGCCCTGCAAAAGGAAGGCCCCGCCTACACCCTGCCTATCCGGGTTGCTGTGCTGCACACCTGGGGGGCTTTACGAAGCTGGACCCTCAGCGGCCACTTCCACGAAACGTTCATGCATCCCCTCATCCACATCAACGAGGCCCTGTCCGGCCTGCCGGTGGACGTTCAGTTCATTTCCTTTGAGGATGTGGAAAAAGGCGCGCTGGACGGTGTGAACGTGGTGATCAACGCAGGTCGTGCCGGGGACGCGTGGAGCGGCGGCGACGCATGGAAAAATGACAAGCTGGCAGAAAAGCTGACGGAATTTGTATACAACGGCGGCGCGTTCATCGGCGTGAACGAGCCCTCCGCCGTGCCGGGATATCACACCTTCTTCCGCATGGCGCACGTGCTGGGCGTCGATCTGGATACCGGGGCCCGGGTGTGCCACGGCAGGTGGGCATATATCATCGAAAAAGACCTGCCCATCGGCGAACCGTCGGCGGGCCTGAAAGACAAGGAGAACCTGTACCTCACCGACGGCAAGGCCCGCGTACTGGCCGACGCCAATGGCATTCCCCAGATGACAGTCAACCGCTTTGGCAAGGGCCTGGGCGTGTACATGAGCGATTTCCAGATGACCGCGCGAAACGCTCGGATGCTGCTGGACATCCTGCTCTATGCCGCGAACCTGACCGGCAATGCGCCTTACGTCACCGGCGACTGCCGGGCGGAAGCCGCGTATTATCCCCACAGCCGCACCCTCGTTGTTGTCAACAGCTCCAACGAAACCGTGGAAACCACCGTTTCCCTGCCGGACAGCAACTGGCTGAACGTGATTTTGACGCCCATGGAAACGAAGGAAATCGTATTATCATAAGACAGGAGGCCGCACCATGGAACGCTTTGCCTGGAAGGGACGCATCAAAGAAGGGATGCAGGCGGAATACAAGCGCCGTCACGACGAAATCTGGCCGGAAATGATCGAGCTGCTCAAATCCGCCGGGATCAGAAACTACACCATCTGGAGCGACGGCCGGGACGTGTTCGGCTACTACGAGTGCGAAAAGGGCATCGCATTCGCCGAAAAGACCCAGGCGGAAAGCCCCCTCGTGGACAAATGGAACGAATACATGGACGACGTGCTGGATTTGGTCATGGACCCGGAAACCGGGGCCCAGCCCAAGCTGCAATTGATGTTCAAAATGGAGTAAAAAAGGGAGGACACAGGCGCATGGATCAGCTGTTCATCAACACCAAAGTCACCAAAGGCCATATCCGCAAGGAGCTCCAGGGCAATTTCTCCGAGCATTTGGGCCGCTGCATTTACGGCGGGGTGTACGTGGGCGAAAGCTCCGATATTCCCAACGTGAACGGCATGCGCACGGACATTGTGGAAGCCCTGCGGGAAGTGGGGCTGCCCGTGCTGCGCTGGCCCGGCGGCTGCTTTGCCGACGAATACCATTGGAAGGACGGCGTGGGCCCCAAAGAAACGCGCAAAAAGATGGTGAACACCCATTGGGGCGGCGTCACCGAGGACAACAGCTTCGGCACCCATGAATTCTTCGAACTGTGCCGCCAGATCGGCTGCGAAGCCTATATCACCGGCAACGTTGGCAGCGGCACCGTGCAGGAAATGAACGAATGGGTGGAATACATGACCTTCGACGGCATTTCCCCCATGGCGAACTGGCGCAGGGAAAACGGACACGAAAACGCCTGGAAGCTGGATTTCTTCGGCATCGGCAACGAGCCCTGGGGCTGCGGCGGCAACATGACGGCGGAATACTACGCCAACGAGTACCGCCGGTATCAGACCTACGTGCGGCAGTACCGCAATGACGCGAAGGTCAAAAAAATCGCCGCCGGGCCCAGCAGCAGCGATTATCACTGGACAGAAGTGCTCATGAAGAGCGCGGGAAATATGATGGACGGCCTTTCCCTCCACCATTACACCATCCCCCACGACTGGAATCACAAGGGCAGCGCCCTGAAATTCAACCGGGACGACTATTTCTGCACGCTTCAAAACGCCCTGTTCATGGACGAGCTGATCCGCCGCCACGGAGCCATCATGGATCAGTACGACCCTGAAAAGCGGGTGGGCCTGATCGTGGACGAATGGGGCACCTGGTTCGACGTGGAAGAGGGCACCAACCCCGGCTTCCTGTACCAGCAGAACACCATGCGGGACGCCATGGTGGCGGGCCTGACCCTGAACATCTTCAACAAACACTGCAACCGGGTGCATATGGCAAACATCGCCCAGCTGATCAACGTGCTCCAGGCCCTGATCCTGACAGAAGGCCCGCAAATGATCCTGACCCCCACCTACTTTGCCTTCAAGCTGTTTAAGGCACACCAGGAAAACGAGCTGCTGGACAGCCATCTCACGGCCCCCGAGCTGGACGCGGAGGGCTATCATATCCCCGCTCTCCAGGAATCCAGCTCCATCGCCCCGGACGGCACCGTGCACGTGACGCTGGTGAACCCCTCCCCGGATCAGGCGCAGGAACTGGACATCCTCACCCAGGGCCTTTCTCCCCGCCATGTGGTGGGCCGCATGCTCACCGGCAATGTGGACGATCACAACTCCTTCGATCAGCCCGACGCGGTGGAGGATCAGCCCTTCGTGAGCTTCACCGTGAAAGCCGACGGCCTCACCGCTTCCATTCCTCCTTGCAGCATCGTGCATTTAGCCATCAAGTGATATGCCGGACGCCTGTAAAAAATGTTTGCTGCGCGATTCGTTCCCGGCGGACTATGAAAAATACGTGGGCGCTCTGCTCCGCCGTATACCTGATACCCAAAAAGCCCCGGAGGAGACGTATCAAAGCCGCCTGACCCATTGCAAAGCCTGCGATCAGCTCTCCAACGGCACCTGCATGGGCTGTGGCTGCCTGGTGGAGTTGAAAGCGGCGTACAAAAATGAAAAATGCCCCTACAAAAAATGGTAGGAGCAATTCCCGTGGGGGCTTCCGGCCTCACGGGTTTTTTCTGCTCTCCAGCCACGCTTCCGCTTCTTCTTTGCTATCAAAGCCGATCCCCCGCAGCAGCGCCTGCCGGTCCTCCGGGCCAAACTCCGTCAGCGTCACGGTATAGGTCTTTTCCACCGCCATGCCGTCGCCGTACACGTTGCGGGTCAGCACCGCTTCCCCCGCCTCGTTCACCGAAAGCACCGCGTGCATGGGACAGTACAGATCGATTTCCCGGCGCATGGTCACATTTCCCGGAGAAAAGCTTTCGATGCTCCAGGCGTCGTAATAATCCCTCGCCGCGCTGAAATCCGCCCCAGCCAAAGCTTCCGGCGCGTTCACCCTTCTGGTTACGCTGTGGCCGCAGCGGGAAAAAGCCATGGTCTGGATGATCTGGCAATCCCTCTGCATCCGCTGTCCGTCCCCGGCCACGCTGGCGGAGGGCGGCGTGGGCAGATCTTCCGCCTTTTCCTGTACAGGGGCCTGGGCCTCCCAGGGCAGAAACAGCAGCGCCGCCACCACTGCCGCCACCGTGATCCAAGTCAAATGGAAAACTGTGCCCCATTTTGTTTTTTTCATGCCGCATCCCCTTTTCATTCTTTACCACCATCATGCCCAGCTTGCATAAAAATCATTCCTGTGGTACAATATGCCTCGTGAACAGGAAGGAGCATCAAGCAATGAAAAAAGGCGTTGTGTTTGATTTGGACGGAACGCTGATCCATTCCCTGCCGGATATCGCCGGGGCCATGAACCGGTCCCTGGCGAAATATGGCCTGCCGGGATTTGAGGAAGCGGCATATAAGTATAAAGTAGGTAACGGCGTGCTGAAACTGACCGAGCGCTGCGTGGGCGATCGGAAAGATTTGTTCGACCAGGTGAAAGCCGCTTATATGGAAGATTATTCCCAGCACAATCGGGTGGACAGCCGTCCCTTCCGTGGCGTGGAGGATATGCTCCGCGCCCTGAACCAGCGGGGCATTCCGGTGGCTGTGCTCACCAACAAGGATCAGCAGGACGCGGAAAGCATGCTGCATCACTTTTTCCCGGATATCGTCTTTTCGGAAATCCGGGGCCGCAACGAGGGCGTGCCCTTAAAGCCCGACCCCGCCGGGGCGCTGCTCATCGCGAAGGGCCTCGGCGTCAATCCTGCCGAATGCCTGTATGTGGGCGATACCAGCACGGATATGAACTGCGGTACCGCCGCGGGCATGGAAACTGTGGGCGTGCTGTGGGGCTACCGTCCCCGGGAAGAGCTTACCGCCAACGGCGCGCGGCACCTGATTTCCGATCCCATGGAGCTGGTGGATTTGGCGGAAGCCTGAATCCTTTCATCGCAATAACGTTACAAAAAAGCAGGATGTTCCCGACTGCGAAAGCGGCGGCGGAATATCCTGCTTTTTGATGGAACGGCGAGAATTCACGCTTCATTTCCTTGCAATTCTGTCCGTTTCATATTAGAATAGAAAAGGATTTCCTTTGGTATGAAACGAGACGATCAACGAAAATACGTCAGCCGCTGCCAGCGATAGGAGGAAGCGATATGCAGATCAACCTGGATCAAATCATTCTTCGGTTTTTCCGAGAGGATATCGGCGGGATTCTGGTGACGGACGCCAAGGGATCGTTCCTGTACAGCGATGAAAAGTCCGCTTTTGTGCAACGGGAAAAAACCAACTGGCGCACCGCCTGTCCTCCGCCGCAGCCTGATCAGAAAAGCGAATTATGGGATTTGGTCCGTTCCACGACCGGGGAAACCTACATGGTGATCACCTCCACTTTCCAGGAGGCGGAAACGCTGCAAATCCACCACTTGATCGATACCAGCCTGTATATGGGCCTGTACCGGGATATTACCGATTATTCCAAGACCCTCAAGGATGAAAAGGAACACGACGGGCTGACGGGCCTGTACAACAAAGGCAAGTTCATGAACTTAAAGCAGACCCTGTTCCCCAAACAGGATTCCATCGCGGTTTTCAACATGGACGTAAACAACCTAAAGCACATGAACGATACCTACGGTCACGAAGCGGGCGATAAGCTGATCAAAAAGGCCGCCGCCAGCCTGCGCAAAATAGAAGCCCGCAACGTGATGACGTTCCGGGTGGGCGGCGACGAATTCATGGTCGTGGGGCTGCATCTGTCCCGTGAGGAAGCGGACAAGCTGCGCCGCGCCTGGGAAGCGGGGCTGGAAGAGCTGAACCGGGAGGACGATGGCGTTCACTGCGTGATCGCCTGCGGCATGGCCTATGGGGAATCGGGCTATGATTTTGAATCTTTGCTCAAGCAGGCGGATGAATTGATGTACGCGGATAAAAAGGCCAAAAAACAGCTGGCCGCCGAAGCAAGGCAGGAAACGCCGGGACAGGCGTGACCCGCGCGGCGGTCAAGGAGGGGGACAAACGATGAAAAAGGCGGCCTGGGAAATCGCCGCGTGCGCCGCGGTGCTGATCATAATTTGTCTGGTCTGCCGTTTTACATTTCTAAATACGTACACAGCCTATATTCCCCTGTCCGGTCCCCGCGCGGAAAGCCTTCGGCCAGGCGGCGTAAAGATGGCGTCGGACGCGCCGCAGGTGCTGCTCGGGGAAGTTGAGGTACATGAAGGTTATCTATCCATCCCCGTGCATCCGGATCATGCCGGGGAAGCTTTTCTGCAATTCCAGAATGAAAATGGCGAGGAGCTGAATTCCCTGCTGCTTCGGGTTGACCGTTTCATGACGGTTTACGATCCGCAGACCGGCGGCTTTACCGGCGATTCCGCCGTGCTGATCGCCATCACCGTTTTCTGGCTGCTGGTGAGCTTTATCATGCTCCGGCACTTTTTCCAGGCCAAGGGGCCGGACTTTTACGCCTATTCCACCATCTATTACGTGGGCTTTTTTCTGTTTTCTCTGGTGACAGGGCTGGAACTGCTGTATGCGACGGTGATCCATTTGACCGATCCCGCCCGGTACAGCATGTTTTCGGTCTATTCGGTCATCAACAGCGCCAGCTCCCATTTCATGCTGCTGACCATGCCCCTGGCGGTGCTTTTCGCCATCGCCATGGGGATCAGCAACATCGCGCTGCTGCGGCACGAGAGGATGTGGCTGCCCAATATGATGGGGCTGCTGGTGAGCGTTGCGATCATTGCCGGGGAAGCGGCGGGATTCTATCTGTTCAGCCGGGATTTCATGGGTTCGGAATGGGAATGGCGCGTCCGGCAGACGCTGGAAAACACCTGCGCCACCGTGTTTGTTTACTGTGAATGCATGCTGGCGGGTTCGGTGGTATGCGGCGTCAAAGCGGCGAAGCACCAGCCCGTCCCGGACAAGGATTTCATCATCATCTTGGGCTGCTGGTTCCGAAAGGACGGATCGCTTCCGCCGCTGCTGCGGGGCCGGGCGGATCGGGCCGTCGCTTTCTGGCGCGGCCAGAAGGAAAAAACGGGAAAGGAAGCGCGCTTCATCCCTTCCGGCGGCCAGGGAAAGGATGAACCCATGGCCGAAGCGGAAGCCATGAGAAGGTATCTTCTGTCCCAGGGGATCCCGGACAGCCTGATCCTGCCGGAAACCCGCTCCCAAAATACCTATCAGAACATGGAGTTTTCCAAGGCCATCATTCAGGAAACGAATCCCCAGGGCAAGGCGGTCTTCGCCACCACCAACTATCACCTGTTCCGCAGCGGCGTTTGGGCGTCCCTGGCCGGGCTGCCCGCGGAGGGCATTGGCAGCCGCACCAAATGGTGGTACTGGCCCAACGCTTTCATGCGCGAGGTGGTGGGGCTGCTGAAAAACCGCTGGAAGCAGGAGATTTTATTCCTGATCTTTTTGATCGCGTTCTTCGGCGTCCTGTCCATGGTGCTGGGGTGATGAAAGGAGCGAGGCGTTATGGGCCTTTATGAAGCGCGGGAACAGGTGCGGGTCAACGGCGTCTGCCTGCGTTACGCGGCGGTGGGCAGCGGCGCGCCTGTGATCCTGGTGCACGGCAACGGCGAAAGCCACGATCTGTTTGAAACCCAGATCAGCCAGCTCACGGCGGCGGGCTGCCGCGTATACGCCCCGGATTCCAGAGGCCACGGGGCCAGCGAGCCGGTGCGGGAATACCATTACGCGGACATGGCGGAGGACATGTTCCAGTTTATCCAGGCTTTGGGGCTTTCATCTCCCGCACTGTACGGCCACAGCGACGGCGGCATCATCGGCCTGCTGCTGGCGCTGTCCCATCCGGGCGCGCTGAGCGCCCTGGCCATCAGCGGCACGAACCTGTCCCCCGCCGGGCTGATTCCTGATTTTCTGCGGGAATGCCGGGAAATCAATGAACGATCCCCCGATCCGCTGCTCACCCTGATGCTGACCGAACCGAGCATTGATCCCAAGGCGCTTGCGCAAATCACCATTCCCGTCCTGGTAACGGTGGGCGAACACGATTTGATCCTGCCGTCGGAAACGGAAACCATCGTTTCCCATCTGCCCAATGCCCGTCTGGCGGTCGTAAAGGGGGCGGATCACGGCAGCTACATCCATCACAGCGGCATCATGGGCGAGCTGCTGCTGGATTTTTTGAAAAACTGTGATAGGATACTGGACAATTGACGCAAATAATGGGATAATAGAAAAGTAAGTAATGTGTTTTTCCCGCAGCGGACCCGAGCACAAATCTTTAAGGAGGATACCGAACGATGACCATCACCAAAAAGCAAAATGGCTCTGCCCTGGAAATCGCCCTGGCGGGCCGGCTGGACACCATGACCGCCCCTGACCTGGAAGCCGAACTGAAATCCTGCCTGGACGGCGTGGACAGCCTGACGCTGGATTGCGAAAAGCTGGATTACATTTCTTCTGCCGGGCTTCGGGTGCTCCTGACCGCCCACAAGACCATGAGCGGCAAGGGCGGCATGCGCCTGATCCACATCAACGAGGTTGTGCAGGAAGTGTTTGAAGTAACCGGTTTTTCCGATATCCTGACGATCGAATGAGGTAAATGATATGAAAACAGACGTGATCACGGTTTCCAGTAAGGGAAGCCAAATGGAAGCAGCCCTGCAGCAGGTGGACAAGGTGTCTTCCTACAAGGGCCTGACGGGCAAAAAAGCCCTGCATCTGCGCCTGCTGGCGGAAGAAATGATGGCCATGATGCGGTCTATCACCGGTGAGACCCAGGGAAAATTCTGGATTGAGGACCAGGATGGCGTTTATGAACTGCACCTGCTGGCGGCCACCCGCATGACCAGCACCAAGCGCGAACAGCTTTTGTCCGCCGCCACCAGCGGGAAAAACGAATCCGCCCGGGGCTTCATGGGCAAGCTGCGGGATTTCTTCGAGCGCGGCGCGGATGAGGATGTTGCCGCCCTTTCCAGTCCCCTGATGATGCCCGGCTTGTACGAGCATTCCTCCACCCCTACCCTGGATTGGGAATGGTCCATGACCCAGTATGAAAAAGCCCTGGCCTACGGCGTGGACAAGAAGGACGAAAAAGCCCTGAAAGCCTGGGACGAATTGGAAAAATCCGTGGTGGCCCACGTGGCGGATGATGTAAAGGTGAGCATCCGCAACCAGCAGGTGGAAATGACCATTATCAAAAAGCTCGCCTGATCCGGCATGCTAAACGGAGGTTTGCGGACGTGTACGAAATCAACAGCGAGCGCCTGTCCGCGGCGGAATACATCGATTTCCTGAAACGCACGGACTTAGGGGCGCAGTATCCCAGGGAACGCTTTGAGGAACGGATCGAAAAGCTGCTGAAAAACGCTTCCGTCAGTTTAGCGGCAAGGGACGGGGAAAAGCGTCTCGTGGGCGTGCTGCTGGGCGTCACCGATTTCGCCTACTGGCTGTTCGTGACAGATCTGGGCGTCGATAGAGCATATGAACGGCAGGGCATCGGCAGCAGTCTGATGAAAGCCGCCCTGGCGCTGGCCGGCGGAGAAAAGGACATCATCGTTTATCTGGCCGCCAACGAAAAAGCCATCCCCTTTTATGAAAAGTTAGGGATGGAGAAAGCGGACGATGTGATGGTGTACAATCATGTGGACTGGACGGAGTTTACCGTTCAGTAAATGTTCATACGGCAGAATCAAAAAACGATCGTTTATTCCCGCGAAGGATGAACGATCGTTTTTCATTTCATTCATCGGCAAGATGGGTCAGGTTTTGGATCCATTTGCCGGAGCGGACGAAGAAATAGCCCAGGATGCATTTGATCAGGTTGGCTCCCTCTACCGCCGCGTAGGCCACGATCACGTCCGCCTGGATCACGCGCACCATCAGCATCGCCAGGGGCACGGAAATCACCCAGGTGTAGCCGCTGTCAAACAGGAAGGTGATCAGGGTTTTGCCGCCGGAACGCAGGGTGAAATAGGAACAGTGGGCGAAGGAATACAGGGGCATGGCGCAGGCTGTGACCATCAGCAGATGAGTGGCCATCTGGCGCACATCCTCGGTCACGCCGCTGTAGGCCTGGGGGATCAGCGGCGCGAAAAGGATCAGCAGCAGCCCCATCATCGCGGCCACCGCCACGGCAAAGGCCATCAGCCGCCACACGTCCGCCTTGGCCTGGCCGAATTTGCCCGCGCCCAAGTCCTGCCCGATCATCACCGACACCGCCGTGCCCATGGAGAAATAAACGGAATTGAACAGGTTGGAAATGGTGAAAGTGATGCTCAGGGCGGATACCACCGTCAGCCCGCACAGGGAATAGGCGGCGGTGAGGGTGCTCACGCCGACGGACCAGAGCAGTTCGTTGATCATCAGCGGCGCGCCCAACCGCAGCACCTTGCGAAGCAGAAGGGCGGGCACGCGCAGAGTTTTGAAAGCCCCCTCGATGAAGGAGAATCGGGCGTGATTTTTGTGGGTGAACACCATCACGATGCCCAATTCCACATACCGGCTGATGACCGTGGCCACAGCCGCGCCGACCACCTCCAGCCGGGGCAGGCCTAACTTACCGAAAATCAGCAGGTAATTGAACAGGGCGTTGGTGAACACGGCGGTCACGCTGGCGATCATGGGCAGTCGGGTCTCCCCCATTTCCCGCAGGGTGCCCGCGTAGCACTGGGTCAGGGCAAAAGCGGGCAGGCCGAACAGGATCACCATGATGTAATTTTGGCTGTCGCGCAGCATGGCCTCCGCCATGGCCGGGTCGCCGTCTCCTTGAAGGAAGATGGAAATCAGCGGCTCATTGAACCCGATCAGGGCGATAAAAGCCAGCGCCAGCAGGAACAGGGATTCCAGCACCTTGATGCGGAAAGTGTTCCTCAACCCCCCGATATCCCCCGCCCCGTAAAACTGCGCGCCGAAAATACCGGGGCCTGCCAGTCCTCCGAAAACCGTCAGATTGAAAATAAACACCAGTTGATTGGCGATGGACACGCCGCTCATCTGCGCGTCGCCCAAAGCGCCGACCATCAGATTGTCCAGCAGGTTCACAAAGTTGGAAATGCCGTTCTGAATGATCACCGGCACCACGATGGCCAGCACCGTGCTGTAAAACGCACGGTCGCCGATCAGGGTATGCCGGGCCTTTTTCATCAGGGAAGTCAAATGGTTTTCACCTCATTTTTTCGCTTCCGTGCCGCGCAACCAGGAAAGGTAATCGGCATACAGCTTATCCTGCCTGCCGCCAGGATAACATGCCGGGGAGCCGGGCCGGGAAAGCAGTCCGGGAAAGGCATAGCACAATATTTTGTCAACATAGGGGGAAACGGAAGCGATCTGCTTTGCGATCCGATCCATGGGCGCGGGCACCAAGGCGCTGCGGTACACCTGTCCGGTAAAATCAAACATTTCGATATCCGCCCACAGTTTGCTCCGCCCCGCCCGGTCATGGGCCTGACGCAATCCGCGATAATAAGCCGCCGTGTCCTCGGGCCGGGATTTCCGCACGCCCACCTCGTCCTGGTAAGCGATGTAATCCACGTCCATTTCTTCCAACTGGCGCACAAAGGTATCGTCCGGGACGATCTTGTTGGTGCCGTAGGGAGCGATCAGGATGGGCTTTTTCGCGTCCAACTGCCGGAAAAAGGCGGCGTACCGGGCCACGTAATCCAGAAAAACGGGGCTGAAATACGGCCCTGCCTCCGTTTCGTCCGGCAGATACCAGCCCCGGAAGCTGGCGCGGCCCGCATACCGGGCGTACATTTCCTCACAGGCCCGGAATGCCCGCTTTTCCACTTCCCGGCTTTTCATGTTGCCCTCGGAATCCTCCCAGAAGCCGTAAAATCCGGCGGAAAGGAACACGCCCACGTCCTCTTCCTCCGCCGTGTCCATCAGCACGTCCATGGGGTTTTCGCAGGCCATGGCGGCGGGCGGGAAAATGTCCAGCGGGGCGAAGCTCTCGCTTTTGTCCCGGTATACGATGGAAGAGAATGTAAGCACAAGGGTGTCCATGCCCATGGCCTTGGCGTCCCGGATCATGGCGGCCCACTGCTCCGCCGTATAGGACTTAAGGGTGTCGTTGTAAGGCTGGCCTTCCCACAGACTATGATGCATGAATTCAAACCACGCGCCGGTGATGGGCTTCATTAAAATCATCTCCGTTTTATGTTCAGATCACTCTTAATGACTTTTTGCTCAGTTTTCCTTCCCGGCCCAGGGCCACCAGGCGGGTATAGCGCTCCACCGCTTTTTCCATGGTGCGCTCCCAAGGCACAGGAATGGTTTCCCGGGCGTTGTTGCCCACCTGTTCCAGCGTTTGTGGATCGTTCAGGGCGTTGATCATCACCCGGGCCAGGTCCATGGGGGCATTTTCGCATAAAAAGCCGTTTTTCCCATCCCGGATGATTTCGGCGGCGGTGCTGCCCCGCACCATCACGGCGGGGGTGCCCATGACGGCGGCTTCCCGCACCACCATGGGCGCGGCGTCGTACAGGGAAGGAAAGGCGAACAGGGACGCCCGGCTGTACAGCCCGTCCAGCAGGCGCATATCGGTGATATGGCCCGCCAAATGTGTGCGTTCCTTCAAATTCAGTTCGCTGATTTTCCGTTCAATTTCACGCATGTCCGGCCCCTGACCGGCCAAGATCAGCTGGAATTTTTGATTCTGGGCTTTCATTTGCGCGCAGGCTTCCAGCACGGTGAGGATGTTCTTTTTCCAGTTCATCTGGCCCACGAACAGGATCAGCGGGTCTTTTTTCAGCCCCCAGCGGCGGTTCACTTCCTCCACAGCGCCGGGCTGGGCCTGACGCAAAGTGACGCCGTTGGGCATCACCTGCACCTGGCCGGTGTAGCCGTATTCCCGCAGCACTTCGGCGGGGTTCTGCCCCACGGCCCACACCTCGTCGCAGCGCTCGAAGAAATCCACCACGAACTTGACCCCCGCCTTCGCCAGGGTCTCGGATTTGGTCACCTTCAGAAAATCGTCGTAATACTTGGAATGAAAGGTACCAACCAGGGGCAGCTTGCGCAGCGCCGCCAGGCGCAGGGCCTCGCTGCCCGCTGTAAAGGGGCTGTGGGCGTGCACGATGTCCAGGGGGATCATTTTCATCCGCTTCCGGTAATGCGGATCCCAGGGCGCTTCCCCCGTGGCATACTGGTTCATTCCCGGCACCTTCCGGGCGGAATAATCCACCAGCTCGAAGGGATAGCCCCCCCGGTAGCCCGTATCGTACATGGGCGCCACCACGGTGACCTGGTGCCCCATTTTGCACAGCGTTTCCGAATAGGCCAGGGCCACCCGGCCCACCCCGTCCACCACGGGCAAAAATGTATCTGTAAACTGACCGATGCGAAGCATCTTCATTTCCTCCTGATTGAAACGGTTTTCAGCCGATTTCCTCATCCAGCCGCTGCCGCAGGGTGGTATACCGGGCGGCGATATGGTTGTTGTTCACCATGGCGGCGATGGCGTCCTCCCGGCCCACCAGCACCACCAGCTTCCGGGCGCGGGTGAGGGCGGTATAAAACAGGTTCCGGGTCAGCAACCTCGGCGGACCGCCCACCACGGGCATCACCACGCAGGGAAATTCACTGCCCTGGCTCTTGTGCACCGACAGGCAATAGGCTAATTCCAGTTCCTCTAATTGCTGATAATCGTATTCCACGGTGCGTTCGTCGTCATACCGCACAGTGACCACCCGGTCTTGCGTGTCGATCTTGGAAATAAAGCCCACGTCGCCGTTGAACACGCCTTCCCCCTCGGTCCCGTCGTCGTTCTTCCAGGGCAATTGGTAATTGTTTTTGACGTGCATCACCTTGTCGCCCAAGCGGAAAGCGGTGTCGCCATAATGAATCTGCGGCTTTCGGCTTTCCGGCGGGTTCAGGGCCGCCTGAAGCAGAACGTTCAGCTGATACACGCCCGCCCCGGATTTCTTGGTGGGCGACAGCACCTGAATGTCCCTGGCGGGAAAATCGGTACGCAGGAACGCGGGGAGCCGCTTTTCGCACAGGCCCACGATGGCCTGGGCCGCGTCCTCGGCAAAGGGACGGCGCTCAAAAAAGAAATCGCTGCCCTTTTGGTTCAAAATAGGCGCTTCCCCATGATTGATGCGGTGGGCGTTCACCACGATCAGGCTTTCCCCGCTCTGGCGGAAAATATCCGTCAGCCGCACGGAGGGGATCACGCCGCTTTTCAGGATATCCCCCAGCACGTTTCCCGCGCCCACGGAGGGCAATTGATCCGCGTCCCCCACCATAATGAGTCGGGTGCCGGGACGCAGGGCCCTGAGCAGGCTGCGCATGAGAAACACGTCCACCATGCTCATTTCGTCCACGATCACGCAGGCGCAGTCCAAAGGGTTCTGTTCATCCCGCTGGAATTTGCCCTCCTCGCCTGAAAACTCCAGCAGCCGGTGCAAGGTTTTGGCCTCCCGGCCCGTGGCCTCGCTCATGCGCTTGGCGGCGCGGCCCGTGGGCGCGGCCAGCTGTACATCGCCGGAAAGCAGCGCCAAAATACAGTTGATGATGGTGGTTTTCCCCGTGCCGGGACCGCCGGTGATCACCAGCAGGCCCCGCTGCACCGCTTCCGATACGGCTCGCCGCTGGTTTTCGCTGAACTGGATGCCGTTCTTTTTTTCAAAATTCCCGATGCGCGAACCCACCGCTTCGTTTTTTGTCCCCGCCGCACCCATCAGCAGCTTCAAATACCGGGCGATTTCCCTTTCCGCGTAAAAATAGGGTGAAAGCATCATGGCTTCCGTGCCGTCCGCGTCCAGGGCGATGATTTCCCGTGCGAACAGCAGGCCGTCCAATTGATGCTCAAGCAGTTCCCCTGTAACCCGAAGGCCCCGGGCAGCCCTTTCCAGCAGCGTTTCCCGAGGCAGGTAAGTATGTCCCTCCCCCGCCGCCGCTTCCTGGAGGGCGTACTTGACGCCCGCCCGCAGGCGGTATTCGCTGTCCTGGGGAATGCCTAAAGAAAGGGCGATGCGGTCCGCCGTCAAAAAGCCCACGCCTTCAATATCGTCGATGAGACGGTAAGGGTTTTCCCGGATCTTCCGCTGGGCATCCGCTCCATAGCGTTTGCTGATTTTTACCGCCAAGGCGGGCGATACGCCGTAGGACTGGAGAAAGATCATGGCCTCCCGGGCACCGTACTGCTCCTGAAAGGCTTTGCCCAACTGCTGGGCCCGCTTTTTCCCGATGCCCGGCACTCGGGTAAGCTGCTCGGGGTGCTCGGACAGGATATCCAGGGTGCGTTCCCCAAATTCCTGCACCAGCAGCCTGGCGGTGGCGGCGCGGATGCCGGGGATCAGGCCGGAGCCCAAGTAGCGCTCGATGCCCAGCAGGGTGGTGGGCTTTCTGATCTCCCAGCCCGTGGCTTTCCACTGCCTGCCATACTGGGGATGCTCCACCCACATGCCCTCCAGCAGCACCTGTTCCCCGGCGGCCAATGCGGGCAATGTACCGACGACCGTGATTTTTTCCCGGCCCGTCCGCGCTTCCATAATGGAATAGCCGTTTTCCTCGTTGCGGAAAACGGTGTTCTCGATCACGGCCTCCAGGGAGCCCGCTTCGGGACGCGCGCCGGTTTTTTCGGACATAATTTCCTCCCGCTGGCAGACAGCACAGCGCCATCATTATACAGGATCACGCCGGTTTATTCAAGCGCCCGCGCATTTACCACACCGTGATCCTGTCCTCCGGGGCCAGGTACATGCCGTCCCCCGGCTGCACATCATAGGTTTGATAGAATTCATCGAACTGCTGCACCGTCACGTTGGTGCGCAGGCAGCCCAAGGGGTGGGGGTCGGTGGCCAGGGTCACGGTCAGGGCGCTGCGCAGCATTTTGGTGCGCCATATGGAAGCGTATTGGCGGAAAAAGGCGTTATAATCAAAGTCTTCTATGCCCGCCGCGATGGACAGCACGCATTTCATAGCGGTGATATCGGCGATGGCCTCATCCTGCACCTGCGCGCCGCTGTAGGTCCCGCCCGGATAGGGGATGTAGCCGTCATAATAGGCCGTAAGCTTATCCGCCCTTGCCCGGAACGCGGCGTAATCCGCCTCCTCCCACCAATTGTTCAGGCGGCCTTGCGCGTCGTAATTCGCGCCGTCGTTATCAAAGGCGTGGCTGATTTCATGGGCGATCACCATGCCAATGCCGCCTAACTTTTCTTCATAGGTCATATCGGGGGCGTAAAAAGCCCCGCCTAAGACGCCCGCTAAAATGGTGATGGCGTTTTCCGTGATGCTGTAGGAAGCGTTGACCTCGCTCGTGGGAACGTTCAGTTGGTTCCAGCTTCCCCGGATCACCGGCTGGTTCACCCGGTCACAGATTTGGTCCACCGAAAAACGATACAGCTCGATCACCGCTTCCATCAGGGTGCCGCCTTCCTCCTTGCCGCGGATGCGGACAGAGGACCAGTCTCCCAATTCATCCGGGTACACAGCGTTCACAAGCAGCTGATCCAGCTTTTCCACGGCCTTTTCCCGCGTGATAGGCGACAGCCATTCCTCGTTCAGCAGCATGGCGCGGTAATGCCCGATCACTTCCCGCGCGATATTCAGGATCTCCTGTTTTTCCTCCGGCGTGCAGTAATGCTGGATATACAGATTGTCCATGGGCACGGGCAGATAGGTGATCAATGTCCTGTAAGCGATGTCGATATCGTCCGGCAGGCCCACCACGCCCATGGCTTCCGCCTCAATGGTTTCCAGCGCGTCGTAGGTATCCCGATCCAGCATCCGGCCCATCCAATTCACCAGGAAATACACCAGCCAGTTTCGGAACAGGGGCACGTTTTCCTCGGTGTACATTTCCCCCAAGGCGCGGAAATACTCCGGCTCCGTTACCAGAAATGTTTCGCTCGTTCCCATGGCCGTCAGATCCAGGATGCCCATGAGGGGATAATCGCCGCACAGGGCGGTCAGTTCCTCCCGGGTGTAATAATGCAGGATGGATTGCAGATAGTCCGCTTCATAGTAATCCGCGTAAGGCCGGATGTACCGGGCCACCCATCCGTCAAAAGCCATGGCCCCTTCAAACACCGCCTGAGCCGCTTCTTCCGTGTACCCTAATTTCTTCAGCAGCAGCACCGTGGATTTCTGGTCGATTTCATACAGCAGATCGCCGTAGGCGGTGCGAACGGCATATTCCGCCGAATCTCCTAAGATCAGCGGCACTGGCTCTAAGATGGCCACATACCGGTCGGGGGTTGTCAGATCGGCGATCACATCGTAGCTGGAAGGGTCCAGTTCAAACACGTTCCGGTCCGTGGTCAAATAATCGGCAAGATCGGAAAGGGTTTGGATGCTTTCAATATCCTCTATATAAGGCCGCAGGGGCTCCACGCCCAAAGCGCCGCGGGTGTCCCAGTCCATGGTCAGATCGTACAGGGCGCGGACCAGCGCGGCGTCGGGTCCGGTGAGGGAATCGTCCAGCATGAGGGAAATCTTCCGTTCCATCACGTCGTAGGACAGTTCGCCAAAGGAACTGGTTTCCGTTCCGCCGTAAGGCACTCTTTCCAGCAGCAGCCACTGCTTGTTCACCGCTAAGTGAAAATCGTCCTGGAGCCGGGCCCTGGTCAGCAGCGACACGCTGCCCTCCACGTCGGAATTGATCCAGGGATGAATCGCGGTTTCCCCCAGCGCGGGGATACAAGCCGCTGCCAAAACGACTGCCATAAGGGCGCAAAGCGCTTTTTGCAGCGCTGCAAAGTCTCTTCTCATTTCATGATCCTTTCGACCCCGGCCCCTCGGTTTCATCGCAGTCGGGATGGAATCAGTATACCATATTTCCCTGAAATGGGCAAATCAAACGCCCGGCATGATTTCCGGGTCCCGCGCATACTGTGAGGTGGCCGGAAAACAGCGATGGGTCCAAGGGGCTTCCGGCGGAAAGGATGGAGATCAGTATGGCGCGTACCCGGCATTTGTTTCCCGGCAGCAACACCGCCGCGGGATTTGTGGGCTTCTTTGAATCGCTTCGCGGCGAAGCCCTTCGCACGGTGATTTTGAAGGGCGGCCCCGGCGTGGGCAAAAGCACGCTGATGGGCAAGGTGGGAAAACATTATGAGCGTTTAGGCATGGAAACCGCATACTACCATTGCTCCGGCGATCCGGACAGTTTGGACGCCGTGGCCGTGCCCGAAGCGGGCTTTCTGATCTTAGACGGCACCGCGCCGCATATCGTGGATCCCGCCCTGCCCGGCGCGCGGGATGGTATTCTGAACTTGGGTGTATGCCTGGATGAAACGCAGCTTGCCCGCCAGGCGGAGGCAATCGATAACCTGAACCGGGAGATCGCGGGCTGCTACGCCCGGGCGTACCGGTATCTGCGCTCTGCTCTGGCAATAAAACAGGACGCCGCGGCGGTATACGATTTCGCCCTGCCGGAAAAAGAAAAAAGAACGCTCCAGCGGGAACTGACCGCCCTCCTGCCCGCCGCCGGACCGGGCGGGGAAAGCCACGCTTTCTGCCAGGCCATTACCTGGAAGGGGGTGGCGCAGGAAACGGACGCGCTGCTGAACGAGACGGCCTACTGCCTGGACGTTCCCTGGGGCTTTGACACAGACGCCCTGCTGCGACCCGTTTGGGAAAGCGCGTACCGGCGCGGCATCGCCCGCACCGCCTGGCATGATCCCCTGGACGCGGGCAGGCTGGGCCATGTGACGGCGGGAGGCGCGGTATTCACCACCGCCATGCTGATGGACGGCGTCATATTCACCCCCGACCTGGATGAAAACGCGCTGCGGGAGGAAGCTTCGCGCTTAGCCTTTGACCGGGCCGCCTGCGACCTGATGATCAATCAGGCGGTGGAAGCCCTGGCTCAGGCCAAGCAGAAGCACGACGCGCTGGAAAGATACTATATCGACGCCATGGATTATGACCATTTGGAGGAAATCCAGCAGGTATTTCTGTCGTCGCTGCCCTGATTGCGTTCCCCGCACAGCCTGTGTTTTTCCACTCCTGCCTCTTTTCCGCCGTTTTTCCCGGAAATTTTCCTTTGTCCATGGGGTTTACAGACGGCCATTTTCATTATATAATAGCCGAGTACACATTTACGGTTGAAAGGCGGTACTTGACCAATGATCGAAAAATGGCTGTTTGGAATCACCTCCGCCCTGGCGGAAGAAGCCGGTGCTGTGGAAGCGGCTGCCGAAGGCGCTGAAGCGGCTGCTGAAATGTCCCCTGTGGCGGCGCTGCTGCAAATGGTGCTGCCCCTGGTGCTCATGGGCGCGGTGTTCTATTTTATGCTCATCCGTCCCCAGCGCAAAAAGGACAAGAAAGTTAAGGAAATGCTGAATAACCTGAAGCATGGTGACCGGATCACCACCATCGGCGGCATTTACGGCACCATCCAGGCCATCAAAGACGATACCATCACCCTGGCCGTGGGCCAGAAGAACGGCCAGCCCTATGAAATGACCGTGGCGCGCTGGGCCATCCGTCAGGTGGAAGAAGTGTCCGTGGAGAACGACGGCGAAATGCTGAACTGATCTCCTTGGGCCCTTTGCGAACGATAAGACCCGCGGGACTCCAGCGGGTCTTTTCCGTTGGAGGTTTGGCGCGCTATGAATTTTTTGTCCCTTTTCATGCTGGCGGTGGGCCTGAGCATGGACGCTTTCGCCGTGGCCGTATGCAAGGGCCTGGCTCTGAAAAAAATCACCTTCCGCCACGCCCTGATCGTGGGGCTTTGGTTTGGCGGCTTTCAGGCGCTGATGCCGCTGCTGGGCTATCTGCTGGCGGCCCAGTTCCGAGAAGCCATCGCCGCTTACGACCATTGGATCGCTTTCATTCTGCTGGTGCTGATCGGCGGCAACATGATCCGGGAAGCGGTATTTGAAAAGGAGGAGCCGGAAACGGACAGCGCCCTGTCCTTCCGGTCCATGCTGCCCCTGGCCGTGGCCACCAGCATCGACGCCTTGGCTGTGGGCGTGACCTTCGCGTTTTTGGATGTACAAATCATCCCCTCCCTGACGCTCATCGGCGTTACCACCCTGATTCTTTCCATGATCGGGGTAAAGGCGGGCAGCATGTTCGGGGCGAAGTATGAAAAAAAGGCGGAGATTTTGGGCGGCGTGATTTTGATCCTGTTAGGGATCAAAACGCTGCTGGAGCATTTAGGAATCCTGTGACGCCGTCACGCAAAAAGCCGTTTCCCGCGATGGAAAACGGCTTTTTGCGTTCAATCGTTATGCTTTTTTCTTCGGCTCCAATTCGGGCTTATGGAAGAAATGCTTGATCAGCCGGCCCAGACCCTTGTGCCAGTGGCCGTTCACCATGGTGACCATATCCTCCGCCATGTCCCGGGTGACCATGCCGTTCATCATTTTCGCCATACCGCGGAAGGGCATGTTGTAAATGAACAGCATGTTCAGGTCCGGCTTGCCCTGGGCGATGGCCTTATCCACTTTCTTGGTGAGGATCTTATAACCCAGCCGGGCGATGGGATTTTTGGCGTAGAATAGCTGCCGCACCGTGTCATTCATGCCCAGGGGCTGATTCTTGGTCCAGGTATGTTCGGGAATGCGGCGGGAAAGCAGCGCCTGGAAGCTGGCGTCCGGGATATTGTCCAGCTCGCACTTTTTGTAAGGCTCAAAGGCGGGCGCGGCGTAGGGATTCTGCTTGCCGGTGCCTTTGATGCTCAGGGTGGCCCGCAGGCGGATATCCTGGCAGGAAGCGCCGATCATGATGTCGTACTGGCCGCCCTCCACCTCAAAGGCGTTGCTCTGCACGTTGAAATAGCGGAAGGTATAATCATCAAAGGGGATATTCACCCGCTGGCTTTCCCCCGCTTTCAGGTAAACGCGGACGAAACCCTTGAGTTCTTTGGCGGGGCGGAAAATCTTCGCCCCCGGCAGGCCCACGTACAGCTGGGCGATTTCGCTGCCGTCCCGGTCTCCGGTATTCTTGATATCGAAAGCAACGCCCGATTCGGAAGCGTTCAAGTTATTGTATTCAAATTTGGTGTAGGAAAGCCCGAAGCCGAAGGGGAAGCGCACCGCTTTCCTGGCGGTTTCAAAATACCGGTAGCCCACATAGATGCCTTCCCGGTATTCGCTGGTGGTTTCCCTGCCGGGATAATACTGGCTGACGGGCATATCCTTGTATTCCAAGGCGAAGGTTTCCGCCAGCTTGCCGCCGGGAGTTACTTCGCCGGACAGGACGCGCAGCATGGCGCTGGCCGCCGCCTCGCCGCCGAGGCACCCGTAAATCAGGGCCTGGCAGGAATCGATCCAGGGCATTTCCACCGCGCTGCCGCAGGACAGCACCGCGATCACGCGGGGATTGGCATCCGCGATCTTTTTGATGAACGATACCTGATTCTTGGGCAAGCGCATATGGCCGCGGTCCAGGCCCTCGGTTTCAAAGCCCTCCGGCAGGCCGATGTACAACAGCACGCATTCCGCCTGCCTGGCCAGGGCGATAGCTTCCTGCTCCAGCTGGGCGTTTTCTTTTTCCTGACGCTCAAAGCCCTTGGCAAAACCGACATTGTTGGGGAAGTATTCCTTGAGCAGCGGCAGGGTCTCGTCCACCTGATAGGCGTTCACCATGCTGCTGCCCGCGCCCTGATACCGGGACTGGGCCGCGAAATCGCCGATGACCGCCACCTTGGCGTCCTTTTTCAGCGGCAGGATGTTTCCATCGTTTTTCAGCAGCACGATGCACTTTTCCGCCGCGTCCCGGGCGGCCTCATGCTGCTTCTTCGGATCGGCGGCGGGCGCCTTGGGCCGCTCCGCCATCACCAGGGTGAGCAGCTCGTCCACCCGCTGGTCAATGACCGCTTCCCGAATTTTGCCTTCCTTTACCGCTTTTACGAGCTGGCAGGGGCTGTCGTCGCCCGCGGCGGGCATCTCCAAATTCATACCAGCGCGCACGCCCTCGGTATAATCGTTGCTGCCGCCCCAGTCGGTGACCACCATGCCCTCATAGCCCCATTCCTTGCGCAGGATATCGTACAGGTGGGGATTTTCGTTGGCATAGGTGCCGTTGACCTTGTTGTAGGAGGTCATGAGGCACTTGGGTTTGCCTTCCTTCACCGCGATTTCAAAGTTAGTCAGGTACAATTCCCGCAAGGTGCGCTCGTCCATGACGGAATCGGAGTGCATGCGCAAAAGCTCCTGGCTGTTGGCGGCGAAATGTTTGGCACAGGCGGAAATGCCGTTGCTCTGCACGCCCCGGATGAAGCCCGCCGCCAGCTTGCCTGCCAGGTACGGGTCCTCGGAATAATATTCAAAGGAACGGCCGCACAGGGGACTGCGCTTGGTGTTAAGGCCAGGGCCAAGCAGCACCTGAACGTTCTGCGCCGCCGCGTCGGCGCCCACTGCCGTGCCCATGGCTTCCGCCACGGCAGAGTCCCAGCTGTTGGCCAGGGCGGCGGCGGCGGGAATGCAGGTGGCCTTGGTGGAGGCGTTCAGGCCCAAATGATCCCCCTCCCCCGCCTGCTTGCGCAGGCCGCTGGGGCCGTCGGACAGCGTCATGGCGGGTATATTCAGCCTTTCGATGGCACGGGTATGCCATACGTCCTTACCGGACAGCAAGGCGCATTTTTCCTCTATGGTCAACTGCTTGATCAGCGCTTCATAATTCATCGTGTTTCCTCCTGCCTTGTATGCAATCCTGATCCAAAACACGTTTCATTCATATTCTTTATTATTTTACAGGATAAAGAGGGAGAAAACAAGACCAAAAATCCATAAAAACCAAAAACGCCTTGTAAACGCGGACAAAATCCGGTATAGTAAACACGGACAAATCCATTTTCATCACGAAAGGACGAAGGCCATGCACGGCGAACTGCTTCTCGAAATTCAGGTGAAAATCCTGGACAGCCTGCGCGTGAACGGCGCTGCCCGGGATATCGACATGATCCCCTTTACCGGCACAGTCAGCGGCCCCTGGTTCACGGGGAAGATCATTGGTCCCGGCGTGGACACGCAGAATATCAGCAAAGACGGAAAGGCCGTCCTTTCCGCCCGCTATATGTTAGAGGGCACCGACAAAAGCGGCCAAGCCTGCCGCATTTTCATCGAAAACCAGGGCAGCTTCGATACCGGCTTTCAGCCCATGATCGTTACCGACAGCGCGCTGCTTGCTCCTTGGGAAACGGCGAAGCTGTCCGCCACGGTGGAAGGCGCTCCCGGCGGGGTGCTGGTGCGCGTATTTCGGGAAGAGGAGACGCAATGAACGCTTATCTGCACAAGGTGCAATACTATGAAACGGACATGATGGGCATCGTCCATCACGCCAATTATATCCGCTGGATGGAGGAAGCCCGCGTCGATTTCATGGAGCAATTAGGCTTTCCCTATGCCGCCATGGAGAAAAGCAGCGTCGTTTCCCCCGTGAAATCCCTTGCCTGCGATTACCGGCGTCCCTCCACGTTTGGGGACGTGATCCGCATCACGGTAAACGTTGCGGACTTCAACGGGATAGTGCTGACGATCCGGTATCAAATGCAGCAGGAAAAAAGCGGTGAAACGGTCTGCGAAGCCCGGTCAGAACACGTATTTTTGAACAAAGAGGGACGTTTCGTGCGTCTAAAGCGCGAATTGCCGGAATTTTGCGCGGCGCTGGAAGCGCTGACGCTGGAGGGAAACAATCATGAGCAGCAGAATCATTCTTGAAACGGAACGGCTGATCCTGCGGGAATACGTCCAGGCGGATTATGACGCGCTGTACCCCATCCTGTCCGATCCGGAAACCATGAAATACTATCCCAAGCCCTACGACGAAAAAGGCGTGCAGCGCTGGCTGGACTGGAGTTTTGACAACTACCGGAAATACGGCTTCGGTCTGTGGGCGGCGGTGCTGAAAGAAACCGGGGAATTTGTGGGGGACTGCGGCCTGACCATGCAGCAAATCGACGGGGAAGACCTGCCCGAAGTGGGCTATCACATCCGCAAGGAGCGCTGGCGGCAGGGTCTGGCCAGGGAAGCCTCCCGTGCCGTGCGGGACTGGGCTTTTACCCATACGGGCTTTCACTGCCTGTATTCTTACATGAACGCCGCGAACCTGCCATCCCGCGCGACCGCCGCCGCTAACGGCATGAAGCTGATCAAGGAATTCAACGATACCCGGTGGGGCCATCGAACCGCCGTCTATGCTGTTTCCCGACAGGAATGGGAAGCCCTGGGAGCAGAGTACAGAGCTCAGAGTACAGAGTGCAGATAATAGGGGCCACCTAAAAAGCCTTGCAGCGATCATCACGCCGCAAGGCTTTCCATTTTGATAAACTTACAGTTTCCGCACCGGCCGAACGTATTTCCAGAACCGTTTCGCATCGTGATAGAAGTAGAAGACCCGGCCCTGAGTCAGATCCAGCTGATAGCCGCATTCTCCGTAATCCATTTCCTTCATGGCCGCTTCCATCTTTTCCTCTACGGCGCGGTTTTCCGTTTCAAAATCGAAGGGGCCGTGCTCGAATACCACGTATTCCCCTTCCGGTACGTCCATCAATCGCATTTGGGCGGGCACCGGCCCCGCGTAATCGGCGGGGAGCCGCACGCCGTAGGCTTCCGCCAGGGGAATGCCCCAACTGCAAATGCGGCCCGCGGGTTCGTTGATCCAGGCCATCAGCTGGCCGCTGGACGCGTCTTCCCCCGTTCCGCCGATATCATCCAGCTTGCCGGGGATACTGTCCAGCAAGCCGCAGATGGTGCCGCAGTCGCAGCCGGGGATTTGCGCCTCCTTCTGCCAGAAATCCCAGTAACCGATGCTTTCGTAATTCCGAATGTGCAGAAACTTATGGGCCGGGATCTTCACAAAGTATGCCTTTACGTCCTGTTTGCTTTCTTCCATGCTGTTCACAGCTCCTTCCAGCAGATAACAGTCGAAAGGCCGCAGGATCGTTTGCAGCACCACCGGCACGGGGGCTTTCCGGTATTCGGCGGGGGTGATCCCATACGCCGCCTTAAATGCCCGGGTGAAGGCTTCCTGGGAGGAAAAACCGTACTTCACGGCGATTTCCAGGATACCGGCCCGGCTGTCCCGCAGGTCCTTCAAGGCGAAGGCCAGCCGCCGCAGGCGCAGATACTCCCGGAACCGCATGCCGGAGATTTCAGAAAACCTGCGCGACATATGATACTCGGAATATCCCATGCGCTCCGAGAGAGCTTTCAGCGCCAGGGCTTCGTCGTCCTCCCTTTTGATGCAGCCGTCCACTTCGTCAATGATCTCCTGGACCGTCCTGTGCCACGCCGTCATTTCCCGCGCTCCTTTCGTCTGTTCCTGCCCTATGATACCGCGGAAGAAGAACGTTTTTTTGATTTGAGCTGCTCTTTTTTCTTAATCCTCCCCAAACCCGGCATAAGGGATATCGTGGATCAGGCATTCCGCCGCGTCCTCGATATCCTCCTCATCCATTTCCTCGCCTTCCCTGATGCGGCACTCAAAGGCATCGACGATGTTTTCAATGAGGACCATATCGATGAACAGCGGCAGCTGGGCAAGCAGCGCTTCCGAAACATTTGTTTCGCTTCTGTACCCTTCCAGAATCGTATCGAAGTATTGCTTCATTCCTTCCATACGCTTGGCGGCGTCCGGTTCAAACTGAAACCAGCCCACCCCATGGGTCCACAGGTTCGCCAGATCAAACATATACCAGCATTCCATGCAGTTGTCAAAATCAAACACGGTCAAATCGCCGGTTTCCATATCGATATGATAATTCCCGTCGCTGAAATCAAAATGCACCAGCCCAAAGGAAGACCTATCCTGGGGCAAGCTATGAAAACGATCCAGCCTTTTGGAAATGGCCTGCTTCAGTTCCGCGCAATCATCGGGGATCAGGCGACGGATATAGTCCATATTATACTTGTCAAAATAGCTCTCCCGTCGATGGCGCGGCTGATAGGTTTTTGACAGCCGGTGAATTTTTCCCAGGGCCTTCCCCGTGTTGTAAAAGTATTCCGACAGCGGCGCGCCGTCCCGGTAGCGATAGCCGTTATCGGCGATCAGCATGCCTTTCGCGTAAACAAACAGGCTGATATAGATAGTCTGTCCCTGGTTTTCATAACGCTCCACCAGTTTCCCTTTGACAGACGGCAGCACATCGGCTACCGGCGCGCCATGCTCCGCGAGATAACGGATAAACTCGGTTTCCGCTAAATAGTCCTCTTCCCTTCTGTCTCCCAGCGCCGAAACGCGCAGCACATACCTGTTTTCGCCGTCCTTCCGGCAGACATACACCTGGTTCCTTCCGTCCTCGTGTTCCGAAACGGCAGCGCAGTCATATCCTTCCAGCGCATACAGGCGTTTTGCTTCTTCCAGGATATCCAAGGTCTTATCCCCCTTTCCCGCATACACCGTATAGGTGGACCCCCACTGCCGCAGGACGCGCACGTCCGCAAAGCCCGCCTCCCGCAGAATCTCCATCTCATGCTCCACCGTCAGGGGCGTATCGTAGTGATAGAAGGTCCCCGCATCGAGGCCCTGCTCCCGTTTCAGTTCTTCCAGGTTCTGAAAGTATTCCTTTTCCAGCGCTTCCGATTCGACGAAATAATCGGTCAATACAAAACAACCGTTTTGCTTCAAGGCCGAAAACAGCTTCCGGTACAGTTCCCGCTTCCTTTCCGCCCGGAAATGGTGCAGGGATTCCACGGAAACCGCCGCGTCGTAAGTATCCTTCGGCAGTTCAACATCAAAATACGAACCGCAGATCAACTTGAGCCGCTTTTGGGGAAACTTCGCGGCCAGGGCATCCAGCATGGGCTGGCACAAATCGATTCCCGTGATTTTAGCGTCGGGATTCAGGGCAAAGTATTCCTCCAGCTCCAGCCCGGTGCCGCATCCCAGGTCCAGTACTTCCGCTTCCGGCGCTTGGGGCAGCCGCGCAGCGGTAAAGGCATAGAAGTCCGAGCCGCCTTCGATATCCCTGCGCATATGCTCGTCATAGCCGTTGAGGCGATTTTCAAAAAACGCGGCCATTTCTTCCAGCTTCACCGTATCAGGCATAAGCATCTTCTCCTTTCAGTCATGCGCCAGAAAACAAGATTAAAAATAAAAAATGGAGAGCATCTTTTCTATGCTCCCCCAAGTCGAAGTGGCGGGACTCGAACCCGCGGCCTTTTGGTCCCGAACCAAACGCGCTACCAAACTGCGCTACACCTCGGAAATGGAGCCGATAAAGGGACTCGAACCCTTGACCTGATGATTACGAATCAGCCGCTCTACCAACTGAGCTATATCGGCACACCGGCAATTCCGCCAGCAAACGGTATTATACCAGAGGATGCCGGGAATGTCAATCGATTTCTTATCACAAAAAATGGCACAATTTACCAATTGTATGGGCATTTACCACCGATTATGCACCTTTTCCGCGAAGCCGGGGAATTGGCGGATCGTGATTTCCCTGCCGCTGTCCAGCACGGCGCGGCCAGTGAAGCGGCCAAACACCTGATGCTGATCAGAGCAGATGATCCCTAAATTGATATTGGCGCAGCGATCCAGGATGGGGGCAAAGTCCATTTCAAAGCGGCCGTCGCCGCTGGTGAATTTCCAGGGTGAAAGATAATCCTCCCTGCCGTCCTTCCTGGGGATTTCAAAGGTGATCCGGTTCAGCTTGTGGGCTTGGCCGTTATAAAACAGCATGTTTTCGCTGGCCGCGCTGGTATCGCCGAAGCCATAGCCGATATTGAAGCCGAAGGGCACACCCTCTGCAAGCCCGGAAGCGGAACCCCAGTACCAGGTATTGTCATAGGTCCATACACCCCGGCCCCAGTCCAGCACGGCAAAGGAATGCGCGGGAGAAAACAGGTATTCCTTATCTCCGTATACGGCTTTGCCCTCCGCCCGCAGGCAGTTGATCTTCTGATTGTAATAAAATGCCTTGGGATGCCCGGCAAAGGGCGTGGCGATCACCATAGAATCCCTTGGCGCGCCGGTGAGGGTCACGTCGAACAGCAGGGGCTTTCCGTTCCCATTGGGAAAGCGGTCCACATGGCCGTACAGGCGGCGCTGCTTCCCATCGTTTTCAAAGGTAATGGCATAGTCCTTCCCGGATACGCTGATATCGCCCACGACACTGGTGGCGGGCAGCCTCCGCTTTCCGGAGGGCGGCAGGATGCTGGACCAGGTACCCTGGCTGTGATCGTCAAAATCCAGGAGGGATACGCTGTCCATATACAGATAGCCGTTATCGGCGATGGTCAGGGCCAGGGCGTACCGGTCCGATACGATGCAGTAATAATCCCACTCCTTGATACGGAAGGAAGGGGCTTTCACCGCCCCGCGGTCGTAATCCTTGATGAGGCTGAAAGAATAGCCCCTTTCCACCAAGTGTCCGTTTGCGTCCAGCAAAGGGCCGGGCACGGTCATGCGGCGCTGCATAAAATCGCCTCCTTTTATCTGTCATAGTCTCGGGTCGCCGCGCAGGATCGCGTACAGCGCCACATCCACAAACCTTCCCTTGTTTTTCAGCCGCTGCCGCAGCGTACCCTCGTACCGCATGCCCACGTGAGCCATCACCCGGCCGGAGGCGGGATTATCCACCTCGTGCTGGGCTTCGATGCGGTTTAAGCGCATTTCCTGAAAGCCGAATTCCACCACCCGGCGGAGGGCTTCGGTCATGACGCCCCGATTCCAGTATTCCCGGCTCAGGCTGTAGCCCACCTCGGCGCTGCTGTACTCATAATTTACCCACATAAAGCCGATGGTGCCGATCATCCGGCCGGAATCCTTGAGTGTAATGGCAAATGAACCGGGCAGGCCCTGGCGGTACTGGCGGATGGCCCCCCGCAGGAACCGGCGGGAATCGCCCAAGCTTTCATGGGTTTCCCACAGTACGTGGCGGCTCACCTGGCTATCCCGTGCGTAAGCGAACAAATCCTTAGCGTCGCTCATGCGCAGGGGACGCAGGATCAGCCTTTCCGTTTCCAGGACGGGGAGATGGGAAAAAATCCCCTGAAAAAACTGCATGGATGGATCGATTCCTTTAAATATTTTGTACCGGCTGCATCGGCAAACCTATTCCGCGCCCAGCGCCCGTCAGCAGCCCCAGCACCAGCAGCGCCGCGCCCAAGGCCAGCAGCAGAAACAGGCAGAAAAGGATCAGCCGGTATACAGGATGCTTTTCTTTTTTCATAATGCGTATCTCTTTTTTCGCTTTATTCGGCTTCCCGGGAAGAAGCCGCGCCTGTGAACCGTTGTATGACTGTGGAAGCCCCCAAAACCGGCTTGTCCGCCGCCGTCAGCGACAGATGGGCCATGAGCAGGCCGATCACCGTCTTGCTGTCGCGGAATTCCCCGGCCATGCAAAGGGCCACAGCTTCCGAAAGCTTCATCCGGGTGACCCCCAGGAACTCATCCTCGTCCGGATGGGCGTTCACCTGGCTCAGTCCTGTGGCCAGGTAGATGGCGATCTGCTCGTTGCAGAAGCCGGGGGTGGTATAAATGGTGGTCAGCTTTCGCCATTCCTCGGCCCGAAGCCCCGTTTCTTCCTCCAATTCCCGTTTGGCGGCGGCGAAGGGGTCCTCGCTGGGGGAATCCAGCTTGCCAGCCGGGATTTCCCAGGTGCACTGGCCGATCGCGGCCCTGTACTGGCGCACCAGCGTGACCATGCCCTGATCGTCCACCGGCACGATGGCCGAGGCACCGTTGTGGCGCACGATTTCCCGCAAGGCGGCGTCCCCATTGGGCAGTTCCACCCGCCACTTTTCCACACGGATGATTTTCCCGGGGTATATTTCTTCACTGGAAAGGAATTTTTCCCGCAGCGCTTCGTCCTTGATCATGGTATATTCCTCCGTTGCAAGCGTTCCGATGATATATTCCACATATCCTCCGCAAATCCTGCCTGAAATGGGGAATTATCCGCGTGCGTCCATGTTTTTCATAGGCGGAAGCATTGACAGCGACAAAATTTTGTAATACAATTGAAACAGTTTCTCCATTATTCGATGATTTCCGAAGGAGGCATCGTATTATTATGAAAAAAATCATCCGTGTTGTCTCCATGGCCCTGATTTTTGCCTGCCTGCTGCTGCCCTTTGGCGCGCTGGCAGCTTTCGCCCAGGACATGAGCATTTCCGTACAGTGGACGGACGCTTCCGGTGCCATTCAGTGGAGCAGCCCCGCCGTGCCCGTCACTGACGCGCCGGAGGAAACCCGCTTCTGGATCACCCTGCCACTGGATGCCCCTCTCGCGGGGCTGACGCTGAATATCAGCGATCTGAGCGGCAGTATCGCCTATTTCGATCCCGGCCAGGGAACCGTGCTGGAATATGTGACGGATGCTATGGGCAGCTTAGATCAGCCCAGCGTCAGCATTTCCGGCTTTAATGCCGCGGGCGAACTGCAAGCGGTTTATTCGCTTTACCTTTCCTATCAGCCGCTTCCCCAAGCGCCCGTGATCGTTCCCGCCGAAGTGACCGTCCACTATATCGATGAATACGGCTATCCCCTGATGAGCGATCAGATCATGACCTTCGGCGAAGGCGTATCCACCGTGTACGCCCCGTCCATCGAGGGCTATTCCCTGACCGGCGGCGACTCTTCCATCATTACCGTGAATGAAAACGGCGCGTATCCCGCCGAAGTTACCTTTACCTATGCCCGCATCGCGGTGTATGCCAGCGTAACCGTTCATTATGTGGACGAATACGGCAATCCCCTGCTCAGCGACATGATTTATACCTACGACGTGGGCCCGCATCAGGTAGCCGCTCCCGAGATCGACCAGTACGTGGCCACCGGCAGCACCCTCTATATCGTCACCGTGGATAACAACGGCGCTGTGCCCGCTGAAATCACATTTACCTATGCTCGTTCTATCTCCCCGGCTGCCGTCACCGTGCATTATGTGGATGAAAACGGTCAGCCGCTGCTGCCGGACGCTCTGCTCACTCTGGAAGGCGGCAGCCACACCATCCAGGCCGAAGCCATTGAGCATTATATGCCGGAGTATCCCAGCGCGCAGACCGTGGAAATCACGCTGGACGGCGCGTTTCCCAGTGAAGTCACTTTCCGGTATGCCCGGGAAGTGCTTCCCGCCGACATCATCGTCCACTATATCGACGAGGAAGGCAACAGCATCGCCGAAGACGTGACCCAAACCCTGCAGCCGGGCTATAACCTCGTCTACCCCACCGCCGCGATTTCTCCCGACCTGTATATGCCCGCCGTTCCCGAGTTATATGAGGTCATCGTCAGCGCGGACGGCGCGTCCCCCGCGGAAATCACTTTTACCTGCCGCCGCGCGGTGCAGCCCGTGAACGTGACGCTGCACTATGTGGACGATCAGGGCCAAACCATCGCGCCGGACGATGTGCTCACCTTCGGGGAAGGCGAGCACCAGATTTTCCCTGCCATTGAGGTTTCCTCTGAGGATTATCAAAGCGCGGAACCTTCCTTCTACCCCCTGACGGTAAGCCTGGCGGGCGGCAGCGTGAGCGAGGTCACCTTTACTTACAGCCGGGCGGTAAAGCCCGCCGCCGTGACCGTGCACTACACCGACGCCCAGGGAACGACTGTTGCCAGCGATACGGTGCAGGTGTTTCAGGGCGGAAGCTACGTGGTCTTCCCCCAGCCCGTGGATCTGCCCGACAGATACTTCCAGATCGCCGGTGATCCCGTATTTCAGGATGTAACTGTGGACGCTGACGGCGCTCACCCCAGTGAGCTCACCTTCGTATACGAATATATTCCCCGGGAGCCGGTGGTTCTGCCGGTTCTGTACCGCGACGCGGAAACCGGCGCGGATGTGGCCCTGAGCGATACGGCCACCTTGCCCACGGACGCCGTGACCGCCGTCACCGCCCGTCCGGAAAACCTGCTTCCGGATTATGTGCTGATCGGTGATTCTACCGTGTTTGTCAGCGTGAACGCCGCCGGGGAAGCGGACAGAAGCGAAATCATTTTCCTGTATCAATATGTGGCGCCCACCCCGGAACCCACCCTGGAGCCTACCCCCGAACCAACGCCCGAGCCCACGCCCGAACCCACCTCGGAGCCCACGCCCGTGCCCGAACCCACCGCCACACCTGACCCCGTGATGATATCCGTGCGCTATGTGGACCCGGACGGGGCGGACGTGGCTTCCCCCGGCGTGGTTTGGTGCGCCCTGGGCGATACCGTGATCAACGCCGCGCCGGTGGACCTGATGGCCGATTATCAGCCCGACGGCCCCCAAAGCGTGCTGGTGCACGTGGACGAAAACGGCCCCGATCCCTCCGAAATCAATTTCACCTACCGCCTGACGATGGAGCCTCAGGCCCCCAAGGTGGCGCTGGTCAACGTCAAGTATCTTTCTCCCGCCAATTACGTGTTCTATTCCTATTCCGCCACCTGCGTGGAAGGGCAGGAAAACAAGGTGGAAGTGGACTGGAATCAGCTGGACAGCTCTCTGGGCTACGAATTGGCTTCCGACGCCGCCGTCTATGTGACCGTGTATGAAGACGGCACCGCTTCTCCCGCCGAAGTCATCTTCCGTTTCCGCGACGAAATCAACGCTTATGTGACCATCCGTTATCAGGACGCGGTCACCGGACGGGACGTAGCCTCCCCGCAGCAGCAGATCTGCTATGTGGGCACGAACACCGTGGACATCCATCCCCTGGATTTAGAGGAAAACTACATCCTCCTCTCCGGCCAATCCTCCGCCACAGTGATTCTGGACGCGGAAGGCCGCCTGATGCCCGCCGAGGTGATTTTCCTGTACGCCCCTGTGGCAACGGCGACGCCCGTGCCCCAGATTCCCGCCTACGATACGGCCATGGATACCTATTTCTATCCGACAGGCCAGTCTGTCCGCCTGCGTTCCACGCCCACTACCACCGAGGATAATATCCTGGGGTTGGTAAACAGCGGCCAGTTGGGCCATGTGCTGGGCAAGGTGGTCAACAGCGACGGCAAGACATGGTACGCCGTGGAAATCAACGGCATGATGGGCTACATGAGCGAAGCCGTGGTGCGTTTCCTGAGCGAAGCGGAAATCGCCGCCCTGTTCAATTATACCCTCGAGCCTACGCAGGAGCCGACCCCCCTGCCCACGGATGTCCCCGACGGCATGGTGATCGACCGCTGGGGCGCTACCATCAAATCGGTCAATTTCCGCAAGAGCGCCGATCGAAACGCTGAAAAAATCGACGAACTGAAAAAGAATACCCGGATTTGGGTCTATTCTTCCGAAACCGTGAACGGCGAAAAATGGTACGCTGTGTGCTGCAATGGAACGGACGGCTATATGATGGCCGACTATGTGCAGCTGACCAGCGAGGCGGATAACGCCGAAATCCAGGCTCAGCTTGCTTCTCCCATGCCCACTCAGACGCCTATCGCGCCCACGGAAGCGCCCACCCCGGTGCCAACCGAAGCGCCCACGGATACGCCTACCCCGGAACCTACTGCTGAACCTACCCCGGTGCCTACCGAAACGCCCACCCCGGTGCCAACCGAAGCGCCCACGCCTATGCCCACCCCTTATCGGGGCTATGCTCTCACAAAGACGCAGACGGCCCTGCGCACAGGCGTGAGCCAGACGGATGACTCTATCCTGGAAATGCTGCCGGCCCAGACGCTGCTGCTCGTCAACAGCGAAACATATGTGGACAGCGTGGCCTGGGATTCTGTTCAGACCCTGGGCAGCGGCAACTTGGGCTTCATTCCCCAAAGCGCCCTGAATTTCATTACCGCTGAGGAAGCGCGGCCTTATCTGGATCAGCTGCAGCCTACCCCCGCGCCCACCGTGGCCGCTCAGGAACAGACCGAGGGCTTGGCTATGACCTTGGGCGACGGCGTGCCCATGCGCAATTTCCCGGATACCAACGGCGAAATCATTACGCTGCTGCCCTACATGGCCGTGGCTCAGGTGCGCGGCCAGCAGTACGCGGGCAACGCCGCCTGGCATCTGGTGCAGTACAACGGCATGTGGGGGTACATCCGCCAGGATCAGTTGCGCATGATGAACCAGGAAGAAATCCTGGCTTATCAGGCGCTCATCGCCGCCGGAACGCCCACGCCCACCGCCGCGCCCATGTCCACGCCCGAGCCCGTGACCGATGACAGCCTGAGCAGCTATGGACACGTGCAAAGCAGCAGCGGCCGGGTGAACCTGCGTTCCGAGCCTACCACCAAGAACAGCAACGCCATCCGCCTGCTGGACAATTACGCCTTTGCCCTGGTATTGGGAAGCGTCACCAATGACGAAGGCACCTGGTATCACATCAGCCAAGGCGGCACCGAAGGCTACATCCGCGGCGATTACTTCCACGTTCTCACCTTAGGCGAATTATCTTCTTTCCTGCAAAGCAGCGAATACCTGAACGCCAACAGCAACAACACTGTGTCCGGCGCTGACAGCAGCCAGATCCAGCCGGTGGAGGATTACAACAGGACCGTATGGCAGAATCCGGCGCTGACGGCCTCCTACGAACCCTTCAATCCCTTTACCACCCCCTCCCCCGATCCAGAGCGGCTGGCCACCAAAACACCGGAACCTACGCCTTCGCCCACGCCCACCCCGGAAATCGCGCCGGTATCGCCAGAAAATAACACGATCCTGCCCGATAACAATGTGCGGCAGGCGGGTTCTCCCTGGCCCTGGGTGCTGGTGGGCCTTGCCGTTGTTGGCGGCGGCGGCGCGTTTTACGCCTATACCGTGCACCGGCAGAACGAAAAACGCCGGCAGGCTTACCGCGCCCAGCAAGCCCGGCAGGTACGCAGCAGCGCTGCCGTTCATCCGCAGATGCGCGCGGCCCAGAATAACCCCGGCCAGAATCAGGCCCGGCCCGTGTATCCCAACGCAAACGCGCCTTTCATGCCTCCCCAAAACGGCGCACCGCAGTCGTCCACCCAGAACGCTGCCCAGAGCACCAGCATCTACCGCGCTGGCTCCGCCGCTTCGCAGCCGGGCGTCAAAGAAGAAACAAAGGCTTACCCGTCCGTGCGGCAGGCGACCCAGGCTTATCAGCCCGCCCGTCCGGATGTCAAGCCCAATCCATCCCAAATGGCCACCCAAGCTTTCAGCCGTGCCGTAAATCAGCCGGACCTGTCGAGCCTGTCCGCGGAGGACCGGGAAGCGCTGGCCCAGGATACGCAATCCTTTAAGCCCGCCCCGGTGGATCCCAACGCCCAGCGGCTGAACCTGCAAATCAAAACCGCCAAGCTGGAAATGGAAGAACTGCCCTCCCAGCCTGACGATGAGACCGATCTTGCCAACAGAAAGCGGGTCCGCCGCACGGAGCGCAATAAGAACCTGTATGGCGACAACCACCACAACGCGTGATCACAGCGGGGCTGGAAGCCAGTCTTCCGGCCCTGTTTCCATCAAAACGGAGGTAAAGCCCATGCGCGGATGCTCTATCATGCTTCTTTGTCTTTTCCTGTGCGTCACGCTGTTTCTCACCCCCGCGCTGGCGGAGGGGGAAGCGAACGACTTTTCCGCTTGGGAAGCAGGGATCACGCTGCAGGCGGGAGAAACGCTGATTGCCCCCGCTTATCCGGTGCCCGATTACGTGCTGTGGCTGCTGGAAACGGCCCGGGGGGAAATCGGCTATACCGAGGACCGCGGCGGCGTGACCAAATACGGCACCTGGGCGGGCTATCCTACCGCCGAATGGTGCGCCGAGTTTCAGTGCTGGTGCGTGAACCAGGTGGACAAGCTTCACGGCACCAAGCTGCTGAACAAAGTATATCCCAATTACAGCGGCACCAACGTGGGCCGGGACTGGTTTATTTCCCAGGGCCGCTATATTGCCCGCACGGGCAGCGTGCCGGGTCATGGCAGCCAGTGGTGGCGGGATTCTTTCCTGCCCATTGAAAAAAACAGCTACATCCCCCAGCCGGGGGACTGGGTGTTCCTCACTGATAACGCCAGCGGCGACACCAGCCACGTGGCCATGGTGGAATACTGCGCCTATGACGCGGAAGGCAGGGCGCGGCTGCATGTGATCGAAGGAAACAACGTCACCAAGCCCGCCCCCCAGGGCGTAGAACGCAACGATTACGCCATCGATTACTGGCGCATCTTAGGCTACGGCACCGTGTACGAATTGGCCGATATGACGCTGAAATTCGGCCACAGCGGGCCCAAAGTGGTGGAACTGCAAAAGGAACTGGTGCAGGCCGGTCTGCTGGAGGAACGCTATACCACCGGCAAATATGGCGCTATCACCACCGATTGCATCAAAATCGTACAGCGGCAGGCGGGCATCCAGGAAACCGGCATCGCCAACCTGGAAACCCGCATGGCGCTGCGGCGCATGATCGAGGGGCTGCCGGAGGAGTGAAGCCGGCGTTTTGCAGGATTTTTCCTATCCCGCGTCGAATAAAAAAGATTCAACCGTTTCATTCCATTGTGTCAGTGAAGGAGTGAGCATTCATGCGCGATATGCTGCTCGTGCTGAATTTTGACGATGACGCAAGCCGGGCCGTAACGCGAAAACTGCGTTCAGAGCGGGTTTTCTGTAAAATCGTACCGGGAACCATTTCCCTGGAGGAAATCCAATCGCAGGAGCCGCTGGGGCTGCTGCTGGCCGGCGGCGTATCGGGGCAAACCCCGGCGGGGCTGGACAGCCGTATCCCCGCTTCGGATATCCCCGTGCTGGCTTTAGGCGATGCCGCCGGGCTGCTGCTGTCCCTGCTGGGCGGCACAGCGGGCGATATTGCTTTTCAGGGGGCGGTGATGCCCGTTTCCTATTCCGCCAATCCCTTGCTGGAAGGGCTGGAAAGCGGTGAAAGGATGCTGCCCTGCGCCCGGGAATTCCAGCTTCCCCCGCAAGTGCGTCCCCTGGCGTCCGCCCAGGAAACCGTCATCGGCTTTGCCCACGAGACCCTGCCGCTGTACGGCATGCAGCTGCAGATCGAGCAGAACGACCCGGAAAGCTCCCTGATCCTGCGGAATTACGCCCTGAACATCTGCGGGTGCACCACCTGGTGGGATGATGATGCGTTCGTCACCCGGGCGATTGAGGAAATCCGCCGCGTCGCGGGGGAAGGCCGCGTGGTGTGCGCTATGACCGGCGGGCTGGACAGCGGCGTCAGCGCCCTGCTGGCGCACAAAGCCTTAGGAAATCAGCTAAAATGTATCTTTGTGGATACCGGGCTTTTGCGGGAACGGGAAGGCGATGATTTTATGGCTTTCTATCGCGACGCCATGGGCCTGGACATTACCCGCGTTCCCGCCGAGGATCGGTTTTTAGACGCCCTCAAGGGCGTTTCGGACGCGAAGGAAAAGCGCGCCGTCATCATCCGCGTGATCCAGTCCATCCTGCGGGAGGAAGAAGAGAAGTTAAGCCCCATCTCCGCGCTGGTTCGCGGCACCAGCTGCCATGACATCATGTTCGGCGGCGGGGCGCTGACCCCCGCTTTAGGTGAAAACGTACCGCTGATCGAGCCGGTGCGGGAGCTTTTCAAAGATGAGATCCGCCGGATCGCCGATTTTCTGGATATCCCCGCTGATCTGCTTTCCCGCCAGCCCTTCCCCGGCAGCGGCCTGGCCCTGCGCATCATGGGTGAAGTAACCAAGGAAAGGCTTTCCACCCTGCGGGCGGCGGACGCCCTGTTCCGGGGTGAGCTGCTCCGGTCCAGCGCGGCCAAGCGGCTGTGGCAGTATTTCGCGGTGCTGTGCCCCATGCCCGGCCGGGAGGAAAAATCCATCATCTGCCTGCGCGCCGTTCACACAGGGGACAGAAGCCAGGCCTATGCCGCCCGCCTGCCCTATGATGTGATGGAAAACGTGACGGACCTGATCCTGCGGGATCAGAAATCCGTTTGCAGGGTCACTTATGATCTGACCCCCGTATACAATTATTCCGGCGTGGAATGGCAATAAACCGTTACTGCTTCGCAGTAACACGAAAGGGGAAATTTTTCCCCTTTCGGAACCGGTTTTTCCTGTCGCTACGCTCCCGGGCGGAAAAACCGCAAGGTAGGAAAATTTCATCCGGTCGTCTCCGCTCTCTTCTGAAATTTTCCGTCCTCCCGGCGTACACGCCGCCGGTGCGGATTTCAGTCGGGGGAGCGCCCCCGACACCCCCCGTTAGTTTCCAAATACTCTGTTTTGCATTATTGATACCTGCTGAAGCAAGGGGAATTCTATGCGTATTACCCATCCGCAAGCCGCGTTTCAGGGCATCGCGCCTGAAAACATGTTTTTTGTCGCCAATGACCAGCAGATTCAGCTGGGCACGGGCTATGTGGTGCAGTTCTTTCAGGGAGAGCTATACCCCGAGCGTCCCAATCACCTGTTCCTGCAGATCGACTGCCAGCCGTCGGCCCGGGCGCTGATGTTCGGCGCGCTTTTGGCCCGCGCCTATCAGCTGAAAGCACAGAATCCTTCTCTGCCCGCCAGGCTGTATGCCCAGGTGCCGCCGGAAAGCCTGGAAATGCTGCGTTTTTATGAATCCTGCGGCCTGCGCAACGACGATGGGGAGGACATGTTCCGTTTCCTGCCGCCCGCCGGGGTGCCCCAAGCGCCCATGGGCATGCAGTTCGCTTCTGTTCCCCTCCAGGACGAAGCCAGCCAGAACGCTTTTCTGAACCGGATCAATGCCCAGCGGATCCAGCCCTTTAGCCGGGATTACCTGCAATTGTGGCAGCAGCAGCAGCACTTTATGGCCCTGGGCTTTTATCGCAACGGCCAGCCCGTGAGCGAATGCATTCTCACGGGGGCGGGCAGCTCCGCCACGCTGCTGATGATTTATACCCGTTCCGATTACCGCCGCCAGGGCATGGCGAAAAACCTGATCGGCGCGGCGTCGGCCCTGCTGCGGGAGAGGGGCGTGAACACCATGTACACCCATATCTTCCGGCGCAACGCTCCCCAGGTGGCGCTCATGCGCCGCCTGAACGGCACGTTCGTGCGCACGGTCACCGCCCTGCCGGGGATGGACCTGTGATCATACCGCCATCAATTCACGTAAAGAAAAGGGAACTGATATGGACAAAGTATTGCTGAAAGCACAACAGAGCTGGATCAGGGAAGAACTGGACAGAAGCGCCGCTTTCTGGATCAAAAACGGCTGGGACCGGGTGAACGGCGGCGTTTTCACCTGCTTAGACCGGGAGGGCAAAATCTATTCCACCGATAAAAGCGTGTGGATGCAGGGCCGCTGCGCCTGGACGTACAGCTACCTGTGCCACCTGTACGGCAAAAAGCGGGAATGGATGGATTTCGCCAAGTCCTGCTTGGATTTTATGGAAGCCCACTGCATCAACCGGGAAAAAGGCAACCGGATGTATTTTACCGTAACCTTTGACGGAAAGCCCCTGCGCCAGCGCCGCTATTGCTTCTCCGAAAGCTTCTATGCCATTGCCAACGCGGAATACTACGGCCTGACCGGCGAACAGGTGTACTTGGACCGGGCAAAGCAGGCTTACGAGCTGTACTGGAACCTGTTTCGGGGCCTGATCGACGATCCCGTGGGCATGGGCCCCAAAACCATTCCCGAAACCCGCACGGGCCGCAGCTTGGGTCTGGCCATGATCTACCTGAACATCTGCTCCGTGCTGCGCCGGTGTGACCCGGAGAATACTGCCCAGTACGACGAGCGGGCCGAAATCTGCGTGCATGATATTTTCGCCTATCACCACAAGCCGGAATTGGGCTGCACCCTGGAAAACGTAGGACTCAACGGCGAATTCCGGGGGGACGTGACCGAAGGCCGCATCGTGAACCCCGGCCATGATATCGAATGCAGCTGGTTCCTGATGGAATACGCCAACCACAAGGGCGATAAGGCCCTGCACCAGAAAGCGGAAAACGTGTTCAATTTCGCCATCAACGCGGGCTGGGATCAGGAATATAACGGCCTGCTGTATTTTATCGACGCCAAGGGCCTGCCCCCCGAAGCCTACGAACACGATATGAAGCTGTGGTGGCCTCACAACGAGATCCTCATTGCCTCTCTGATGGCCTACCGGGACACTAAAAATGAAATGTACTACGATTGGTTCCGCAAGACCCTGGATTACTGCCGCGAGGTATTCTCTGATCCGCAGTTCGGTGAATGGTACGGGTATCTCCGCCGGGACGGCAAACCCACCATGCCCTCCACCAAGGGCAGCACCTTCAAAGGCCCCTTCCATCTGCCCCGTTCCCTGGCCATGGCCGATCAGATGATCAGCGAGCTTTTAGCGGAATAGCGATTCTCTCCGCAAGACCGGCGCTGTCCGGTCTTTTTTTGTATTTCCTTGTATTTCCTTGCGCGGCGGCAGGGATTCGGCTATAATGAAGCGGGTAACGTTTGAAAGGATACCGCTATGGATATTGACGTGAAAGAAGCCCTCCGTTACGCGGGCGTGAAGAACCCGGACGAAACTGCCCTGCGGGCCGCAGCGCTGGCGGCGGAGCAGACAGCCCGGCAGACAGCGCCACGGTATATATACAAGGTATTCCGTTTAAAGCATACCGAGGACGGCGTTTCCCTGCCGGACGCGGGGCTGGCGCTGCCGGGTAATTTAGCGAAAACCATGCTTTCGGACTGTGAACGTGCCGCCCTGCTGCTGTGTACCCTTGGCGCGGCTTTTGACCGCCTGCTGCGCACCGCCCAGGCCCGGGACATGGCCCAGGCCCTGTATATCGACGCATGCGGCAGCGCCTACGTGGAACAGGGCTGCGACGAGGCGGAGAAGGAAATCGCCGCCCGCTATGCGGGCCTGTATCTCACCGACCGGTTCAGCCCCGGCTACGGCGATTTGCCGCTGGGTGTTCAGGTCGGATTCCTTCGTGCCTTGGACGGCGAAAAGCGGCTGGGGGTATGCGCCGGGCCCTCTTATCTTTTAAATCCTATGAAATCGGTCACAGCTGTGATCGGCCTTGCGGACCTGCCCCAGCGGGCGCGTATCCGGGGCTGCGCTTTCTGCGCCCTCAAAGAGGGCTGCGCTTATCGGGAAAGGGGAATGACCTGTGCATCTTCAACCTGACCGCATTACGCTATTGGACGGGGCCATGGGCACCATGCTGCAAAAAAAAGGCATGGCGCCGGGAACCGTGCCGGAACAGCTGAATTTTACCCGGCCCGAGTGGATCAAATCCATTCACCGGGCGTATTTGGACGCCGGAAGCCAAATCATTTACGCCAACACCTTCGGGGCCAACCGCCGCAAGCTCTCCCGCACGGACCGGACATGCGCGGAGGTCATCTCCGCCGCCGTGAAGCTGGCGAAAGAAGCGGCCCAGGGAACGGACGCCCTGGTGGGCCTGGATGTGGGCCCCATCGGCGAATTGCTGGAGCCCATGGGCACCCTGACCTTTGAAGCGGCTTATGACATTTTCGCGGAAATGATGGAAGCCGGGGCAAAAGCCGGGGCCGATCTTGTGGCGATCGAAACCATGACCGACCTGTACGAAACCAAAGCCGCCCTGTTGGCCGCCAAGGAGAATACCGCCCTGCCCGTGTTCGTCACCATGAGTTTTGAAGCCTCGGGCCGCACCTTCACGGGCTGCACCGCCGCGTCCATGGCCCATACCCTGGAGGGCTTGGGGGCCGACGCCATTGGCGTGAACTGCTCCTTGGGTCCCAAGGAACTGCTTCCCCTGGTTCAGGAATTGCGCCGCCATACGACGCTTCCTCTCATCGCCAAGCCCAACGCGGGCCTGCCCGACCCGGAGGATGGGCGTTATGATCTGCCGCCGGAGGAATTTGCCGCCGCCATGACCGAGCTGATCCAAGCCGGAGCTGCCCTGGTGGGAGGCTGCTGCGGCACCGATGAACGATATATTCAAGCATTAAAAGCGGTGCTTCCGGAAAAGGCCCCTTTCATCGCTGTGTCTCCGCCGCCCCTGATCTGCACCCCCACCGCCGCCGTTGCCCTGGATCGGGTGCGGGTGATCGGGGAACGGGTGAACCCTACGGGAAAAAAGCGCTTTCAGCAGGCCCTGCTGGAAAACGACCTGGACTATATCGTGTCGGTAGCCGTGCAGGAAATGGACGCGGGTGCGGATATTTTAGATGTGAACGTGGGTTTTCCGGGCGTGGATGAAAAAACCATGCTGCCCCGGACGGTGAAAGCCATTCAAGCGGCGGTGGACCTGCCCCTGCAACTGGATTCGGTGGACCCCGCCGCGCTGGAAGCCGCCCTGCGGGTGTACAACGGCAAAGCCGCCGTCAATTCCGTCAGCGGTAAGGACGAATCTATGGATGCCATCCTGCCTATCGTGAAAAAGTACGGGGCGGCGGTGGTGGGCCTGACGCTGGACGAAACCGGCCTGCCCGACACTGCCGAAAAGCGCTTCGCCATCGCGGAAAAGATTTTAAACCGTGCTTTAGCTTTCGGCATTCCCCGGCAGGACGTGTGGATTGACTGCCTCACCCTCACCGTATCCGCCCAGCAGGAGCAGGCGGAAGAGACCCTCAAGGCCGTGCATCAGGTGCGTGCGGAACTGGGCCTGCAGACCGTTTTGGGGGTCAGCAATATTTCCTTCGGCCTGCCCAACCGGCCCCTGATCACCCAAGCGTTCCTGATCCGCGCCCTCCACGCCGGGCTGACCCTGCCCATCGTGAACCCCAACCAGCGGGAGATGATGGATGCCGTAGCTGCTTTCAAGGTGCTGAACGGCGAGGACGCCCAGTGTGCCGGATATATCGCCCGCTTCGCCCAAGCCCAGCCGGAAACGAAAGCCGTCCCCTCCCCCGCCTCCATGACCATCGAAGAAGCCATCCTGCGGGGCCTGAAATCCGACGCGGGACGCTTGGCGAAGGAAGCCCTGAAAACGGAAGCGCCGCTGAATCTCGTAGAACAGCGGCTGATCCCCGCCCTGGACAAGGTGGGCCTGGACTATGAAAAAGGCGTGGTATTCCTGCCCCAGCTCCTGTCCGCCGCCCAGGCGGCGCAGGCTGTTTTCGAGGAAATCAAAGAAAGCCTGTCCGTCCAGGGGGCGGAGCAGGTGATCAAAGGCAAACTGATTTTAGCCACCGTGCAGGGCGATATCCACGACATCGGTAAAAACATCGTGAAAACCGTGCTGCAAAACTACGGCTACGCGGTCATCGACTTAGGCCGGGACGTAGCCCCGGAAACCATTGTGGAAACGACGGTCAGCCAAAACGTCCCCCTGGTGGGCCTCTCCGCGCTCATGACCACCACCCTGCCCGCCATGGCGGAAACCGTGCGATTGTTAAAGCTTTTGCCAAACCCGCCCTTCGTGATGGTGGGCGGCGCGGTGGTCACCCCGGAATACGCCCAGGCCATCGGGGCCGACGGTTACGCCAAGGACGCCCGAGGCGCTGCTTCTATCGTGCGAAAAGCATTTGAAGAAAAAAAATAAAAGGTGGCTTTCTCGGAAAGGGGACTGGGGGAAACCGCTCTTTGGCCTACAAAGAGCGGTTTCCCCCAGTAATTTTATTAAGACTTACGCCCGCAGCACCGCGCCGAACTGCTCCTTGCTGATTTTCAGGGCTTTTTCGGTCAGGCGGGTGATTTCCTCGTCGGTGAGAGTATGATCAGCCGCGCGGTAGGTGAGGGAGAAAGCCACGGACTTGTTGCCCACGCCGATCTGGATGCCCCGGAACACGTCGAACATACGGATATCCTCCAGCATCGCGCCGCAGCCGTCCCGCAGGGCCGCCATGAGGGGACCCACCTGCTGGCTTTCCTTCATGACCAGCGCCAGGTCGCGGGTCACGGCGGGGAAGCGGGCGATGGGCTTCACTTCGCCCATGGGCGCGGTCAAGGAGAAGAACAGGGGCAGATCGATCCAGGCCAGGTATACCCGACCGGTGAGATCGAATTTCTCCGCCGTATCGGGGTGCATTTCGCCCACCAGCGCCAGGGACTTTCCGGCGGAAACCAGTGCCGCCCGGCGACCGGGATGCAGGTAGGGGGCTTCACAGGCCGTTACAGTATATTCAATGCCCACCTGCTTGCACAGCGCTTCCACCACGCCGCGCATGGCGTAGAAGTCCGCGTCGCCGTACATGCCCAGCACCAATTCGTGGGTTTCGGTGGGCAGGCCCTCGGCGGTCTTGCTTTGCGCGTCGTAAATGGTGCCCAACTCATAGATTCGGCCCGTATCGTTGCCGTTCTTGATGTTAGTGGCCAGGGTTTTGAGCAATCCCGGCAGCAGCGTGGTGCGCATGCAGGAGGTATCCTCGCCCAAGGGATTGCGGATCATCAAAGGCTGATTCCGGGGATCGTTTTCCGGGAGACCCAGCAGGGCGATGGATTTGGGGGAAATGAAGGAGAAGGTCATGGATTCATAGAAGCCCATGCCGGTGAGCTGACGGCGGATGGCCGCTTCCCTTCGGCCCGTTTCATTCAGGCCGCCCATGGGCGTTTCGCCCCGCAGGTGGGTGATGGGGATGCGGTCATACCCCGCGTAGCGCAACACTTCTTCGCAGATATCCGCTTCCTGCTCCATATCCTGGCGGAAGGCAGGGGCGGTGACCACCATTTCATCCCCGTTCCTGGAAACGATGAACAGCAGTTTTTTCAGGATTTCTTCCATTTCCTCCGGAGCGATATCCACGCCCGCGCGCCGGGCCATCCGGGCACAGGAAACAGTAAGGGTGACGGGCTTCACAGGGTTGGGATAAATATCGATCACGCCGGAAATCACGTCGCCCGCGTCCAATTCGTTCACCATCTGGCAGGCCCGGTTCAGGGCGTCCATAACGGTGGCGGGAGACACGCCGCGCTCGAAGCGGCCGGAGGATTCCGTGCGGATGCCCAGGGAACGGGCGGTGACGCGGATGGAAGCCCGGTCGAAGGAGGCGCACTCGAACAGCACTTCCCTGGTATTTTCCGTGATTTCGCTTTCCTCGCCGCCCATGATGCCGGCAAGACCGGTGGGGCCCTGTTCGTCGCAGATCATGAGCTCGGTGCCGTTCAGGGCGTATTCCTTGCCATCCAGGGTGGTCAGCTTTTCGCCCTGGGCCGCTTTGCGCACGATGATGTGGCGGCCCCGCACCTTATCCAAATCAAAGGCGTGCATGGGATGGCCGGTTTCCAGCATGACGAAGTTGGTGATGTCCACCATGTTGTTGATGGAGCGCATGCCTGCCGCGTGGAGGTACTGCCTGAGCCAGGCGGGGCTTTCACCGATGCGCACGTTCTTGACTACCTTGGCGGCGTACCGGGGACACAGTTCGTTTTCCAGCACGTCCACCTTGGCGAAATCGTGAATGTCGCCGCCCACTTCCTTCACTTCGATCTTAGGCAGCTTGAGTTCGGTGCCCATGGCGGCGGCGGTTTCCCGGGCCACGCCCCAGACGGAGAGGCAGTCCGGCCGGTTGGCCAAAATCTCAAAGTCGATCACCGTATCGTCCAAGCCGAAAATGGGCTTCACGTCCGCGCCTAAGGGGTAATCCTCGTTGAAGATCAGCAGACCCGCCGTGCCCACGGAGGGGTACAGCTCCACCGGCACGCCGATTTCGGGGCCGGAGCACAGCATGCCCTGGGATTCCACGCCCCGGAGCTTGCCCTTTTTGATGACGATGCCGCCGGGCAGCTTGGCCCCGATCCTGGCCACGGGCACCAAAATGCCCTCTTTCACGTTAGGCGCGCCGCACACGATCTGCAAAGGCTCCCCTTCGCCCACGTCCACGGTGCAAACGTGCAGATGGTCGCTGTTTTCATGATCCCGGCAGGTGAGCACCTTGCCGACCACCACGCCCTCCAGCTCGGGGGCGATTGGCTCCGCGCCCTCCACGCCCGTACCGGTCATGACCATGCGGCTTTCGTACTCGGCGGGCGTTACGGGAATATCAGCGTATTGCTTTAACCATTTCATGGATACTTTCATTGCTGTGTCCTCCCCTCTTATCGGAACTGTTTGAGGAAGCGAAGATCGCCCTCATACAGCAGCCGCATGTCCTTGATGCCGTAGCGCAGCATGGTGATGCGTTCCACGCCAATGCCGAAGGCGAAGCCGGAATAGACGCTGCTGTCGATGCCGCACATTTCCAGCACCTTGGGGTTCACCATGCCGCAGCCCAGCACTTCGATCCAGCCGGTGCCCTTGCAGACGCGGCAGCCCTTGCCGTGGCAGTTGAAGCAGGTCAGGTCCACTTCGGCGCTGGGTTCGGTGAAGGGGAAGAAGGAGGGGCGGAAACGCACCTCGATATCCTGGCCGTAGAGCCGCTTGGCGAAAGCGTCCAGGGTGCCCTTCAGATCGGCCATGGTCACGTCCTTGTCCACCACCAGACCTTCGATCTGATGGAACACGGGGCTGTGGGTGGCGTCCACTTCGTCGGCGCGGAACACCCGGCCGGGGCATACGATGCGGATGGGGGGCTTCTGCTTAAGCATGGTGCGGGCCTGAACCGGGCTGGTCTGGGAACGCAGCACCACGTTATCGTCGATGTAGAAGGTGTCCTGGGCGTCCCGGGCGGGATGGTTCTTGGGCACGTTCAGCAGCTCAAAATTGTATAAGTCCAGTTCCACTTCGGGACCCTCCACCACGGAAAAGCCCATGGAGGTGAAGCAGTCCAGCACCTCGTTCAGCACCAAATTCATGGGATGCTCGGAGCCTACGGCAGGCACGGGCCGGGGTTCGGTCACGTCGATGGCTTCTTTGGCAAGCCGGGCTTCCTTTTCCTTCTGGGCCAGCTCCGCCTGCTTTTCATCCAGCAGGGAGGTGAGCTTTTCCCGTGCTTCGTTGATGACCTGACCCATCTTGGGCCGCTCTTCGGGGCTCAGCTGCCCCATACCGCGCAGCAGCGCCGTCAGGCTGCCCTTCTTGCCCAGCACTTTCACCCGCAGGGCTTCCAGGGCGGGCAGCGCTTCCGCGCTGTCCAGTTCTTTTCGCAGTTCCTCGCCGATCTGCGCAAGGTTTTCCCGAATATCCATGTGCATCTTCCTCCTATAAAATGAAAACGCCCATGACAAACGTCATGGGGCGTGATAGGCGCACGCTGTACCACCCAATTTCAGCGGCATTCTGAAATACCGCTCTCGTGAATCCCTTAACGCGGGCATACGGCGGGGCCTACTGAATATTCAGCCTCGCGGCTCCGGAGCGAATTTCCCCCGCGCGTTTCGGGCGGCTTCCAGCCCATGGCCAGCCCTTCTCTCGTGAAACGCGGCAATGGAGGCGTTGTTCTCCTTCATGGCCGATGGCGGCATTATACCACGGGACTTAAGAATGGTCAAGCATTTCCTTCTTTTTCCCCAGGGCAATCGCTTACGAAAAAGCCCAGTTTTTAACCACGGACAAAGCATAGGGAAAAGACCAGGCACAGCGCTGACGTTTACCGGTCAGAGAATCCTTGACAGAAGTATCGGCTTTGAGCATTTGCATACAAAGCTTAC
>JAFXSH010000120.1 GCA_017525805.1 Clostridia bacterium
AAAAAAATACACAAAAAAATATCGAAAAAAGTGAAAACGCCTATTGACATACGGGGGGGGTATATGTTATACTGTACACGAAAACGATTTAGTACCGAAACAAACGATTGAACGCCGAAAACAAATGAGGGGAGGAAAGCCCTATGGGTGTCACCATTCGGGATTTGGCTGAACACTGCGGGCTTTCTGTATCGGCTGTCAGCAAAGCGTTGAACGGGTACAGCGACATCAGCGAGGCCACGCGCCAGGCGGTCATGACCGCCGTGCGGGAGTTGGATTATCACCCCAACGCCCACGCAAGGGCGCTTAAAGGCGGGCGCAGCTACAATCTGGGCGTGCTGTTCTCCGACGATTCCCAAAGCGGCCTGACCCACCCCTTTTTCTCCACCGTGCTGGAGCATTTCAAGCGCGAGGCTGAGCAGGAGGGGTACGACATCACTTTCATCGGCCACCGCATGGGCAACGGCCGCGTGACGTATCTGGATCACTGCCGCTACCGGGAAGTGGACGGCGTGTGCATGGCCTGTCTGGACTTTGACGACGCCGAGGTGCGGGAAGTAACGGAAAGCGAGCTGCCCGTGGTCACCATCGACCGCCGGTTCCAGGACGTGCCCAGCGTAATGTCCGACAATGAAGGGGGCATCCGGGCACTGATGGACTATGCGTACAGCTTGGGCCACCGCCGCATCGCCTATGTCCACGGCCCTTCCAGCGCCGTTTCCGACGTCCGGCTGAAAGCGTTCCGGGAATCGGCGGAGCGCCTGGGCCTGACGGTGCCGGCCGAATACCTGCTGCCCTGCCGGTACACCGATCCGGAAAACGCCAGGGCCATCGTGCAGGTGCTGCTTTCCCTGCCCCAGCGGCCCACCTGCATCCTCATGTGCGACGATTACAACACCACCGGCGCGAAGCAGGCCGCCGTGGAATCCGGGGTCAATATTCCCAGGGACGTGTCCCTGGCGGGGTTTGACGGCCTCTCCCAGATGCAGAACTTCTCCCCCCGGCTGACCACCGTCTACCAGGACGCGCCCCGAATGGGCCGGGAAGCGGCGCGGCTGCTGATCGCCCAGATCGAAAACCGGCCCACGGCCGAATCCGTTATCGTGCCGGTGCGGCTCCTGCGGGGCGAAACGGTAGCGCCCGTCGCCCAGGGACCGAAAACGATTTAACTAAAGTTTTTTGCAAATAATGATTTCAATTTTGCCGATATATACCACTGTATGGGCGAAATTTGACTGCTCAAAAAAATAAACTAAAACAATTTCGCTATTTGACCGGATGCCAAAGATCAGTAAAGGAGTTGGGGATTGTGAAAGAATTCTTTCATAACACTTGGAAACACAGGGCGCATGTGGTGATGGCGCTGCCCGCTTTCCTGGTGCTGCTGTTCATCATGTACGTGCCCATGAGCGGCCTGGTGCTGGCCTTTGAAAAGTTCGACTATTCCAAGGGCATCTTCGGCAGCGATTGGGTGGGCCTGGCCAACTTTGAATTCCTGATCAAATCCAAGAACACCTTCGTGAACATGACGGTGAACACGGTGCTGTACTACCTGCTGTTCACCATCGTGGGCACGTTCCTCAACATCGTGGTGGCCATCGCCATCGACCAATTGGCCTTCAAGAAAATGGCCAAGACCATGCAGACCTTGATGATCATTCCGGTATTCATCTCCTACGCGGCCGTGCAGTTCATCGTGTTCGCCTTCATCGATTCCCGCACCGGACTCATCAACAACGTCTTTGGCACTTCCACCCGCTTCTATTCCAAAGCCGATTACTGGCCCTGGATTTTGCTGGTGGTGAAGGTGTGGAAGGATACGGGCTACGGCTCGGTACTGTACATGTCCGTGCTCTCCGGCATCGACACCTCTCTTTATGAGGCCGCGGATATTGACGGCGCAAACAAATGGCAGCAGATCCGCCACATTACCGTTCCAGCCCTGATCCCCATGGTCACGGTGATGCTGCTACTGTCCGTGGGCAACGTGATGCGCTCCGATACCGGCCTGTTCTATCAGGTCACCCGCAATAACGGCGCGCTGTACAGCACCACCCAGGTCATTGATTCTTATATCCTCAACCAGATTTTGAAATCCTCCAACTTCGGCTACACCGCCGCCGCGTCCTTCTTCCAATCCGTGATCGGCCTGCTGCTGATGCTGCTGGCTAACTTCTCGGTTCGCAAGATCGAGCCGGAAAACGCCCTGTTCTGACGCTGCAAAGGAGGAAACCAAAATGACGGATATGGCATATAAAAAGGTTTACAAAAAGCGGTGGGAAAAGAAAAAGAAGGGGATCGGGCAGTACATCCTGCTGTTGCTGGTGTTCATTTCCGCGTTCACGGATGAAATGTATATCAACCAGCACGGCTTCTCCTTCTTCCCGGCGGTATGGAGCATGAACGGCATGGATTCCGTGCTGCGCTACGGCAGCCAGCTGCTCCGCTCTTACGGGGTAACGATCTTTATCACCGTCGCGGGCACGCTGCTTGGCCTGCTGATCATGAGCATGTACGCTTACTCCATCAGCCGCCACGATTTCAAGCTGTCCAAGTTCCTGTCCATTTTCCTGCTGATTCCCATGCTGTTTAATGGCGGCCAGCTGGCGGGCTATGTCGTGTTCACCAGTTGGTATGGGCTGAAGGACAGCCTGCTGCTGCTGATCCTGCCCCTGTGCGTGACCACCATGAACGTGATCATTCTGCGCACCTACATCTCCAACTCCATTCCTGGAGAGCTGATGGAGGCCGCCACCATCGACGGCGCGGGCGACTACCGCACCTTCTTCCAGATCACGCTCCCCCTGCTCAAGCCCTCCCTGGCCGCCGTGGGCTTCATGATGGCCACCGCTTACTGGAACGATTGGCAGAACGCCCTGCTCTACATCGTTTCCAATAATAAAAAGCCCCTGCAGCTGCTGCTGATCAACATTCAGAAGAGCATCGAATTCCTGCTGAACAACAACAACGTGCCCGCCAGCGCCCGCGCGGCCATGGGCGGCACCATTCCCCAGTATTCCTCCACCATGGCCACGGTGATCGTGGTCATCGGCCCCATCATGGTGGCCTATCCCTTCTTCCAGAAGTACTTCGTCAAGGGCCTCACGGTAGGCTCAGTGAAAGGTTAATCCGGTTTCAATGTCCCAGATTTTGGGGCGTTAGAAATAAAAAAACTTAGGAGGCAACTGTTATGAAAAAGCTCGTATCCCTGCTGCTGGTTCTGTGCATGCTGCTGAGCGTTTGCGCGCTGGCTCATGCCGAGGACAAGGTCGTCATCAACCTGACCCGCTGCACCTTCAACCTGGCCACCCCCGATTCCGATCAGGTGAAAAAGGTTGAAGACGCCATCAACGCCTACATCGCCGACAAAATCAACGTGCAGATCAAGCTGACCGACATCGGCAGCGGCGAGTACACCGAAAAGGCCAACCTGGCCCTGGCGAACAACGAGATCAACCTGCTGTGGACGGCTTCCTGGGAAGGCACCATCGGCACCAACGATCTGGTTCCCCAGAACGCTGTGTACGACATCACCGACCTGCTGCCCGGCACCGCCCTGTACGGCTCCATGGCTGAAGGCCAGTGGGAAGCCACCAAGTACAACGGCAAGAACTACTTCATCCCCGTGTACAAGGACAACGTGGAAGGCTACGACGTGATGTTCCGCGCGGATCTGGTTGAAAAGTACGGCTGGGATATCACCTCCGTCAAGACCCTGGCTGATCTGGAGCCCATGCTGGCCGACGCCAAGGCCGAAGGCCTGAAGTATCCCTTCCTCACCCAGAAGACCGCCATGTTCTATCGCTGGTACATCGGTGATTTCGATTTCTTCACCGCCGACGCCAACACCAACTTCTTCGCCGTGGACCGCGCCACCAACGAAGTGGTGGATACCATCCTCACTCCCCAGTATGCCGAATTCTGCAAGCTGATGGGCGACTGGGCCGAAAAGGGCTACATCTCCGAAGACGAAGCCAACAAGGTGACCACCGATACCACCACCCAGAGCAAGGATTGGGCCATCTCCTGGTGGACCGATATCCCCGTGAACGCCGAAGCCAACAGCCGTTACAACCAGGAAGTTGTCATGCAGCCCATCGCGCCCCGCTTCGCGCACAGCACTTCCGCTCTGGGCAGCTGCTACTGCATCACCGCCAACAGCACCGAAGAACAGGCCAAGGCCGCGATCGACTTCCTGGGCCTGCTGTACACCGACGCCACCCTGGCTGACATGTACACCTTCGGCATCGAGGGCGAAGACTTTGAATACACTCAGGAAGAGGGCCAGACCATCAAGCATGTGACCCAGCATTCCGAAAAGTACAACCACAGCATGTGGGAGTCCGCCTCCGCTACCATCGTGACCCCCCTGTACAACGAACCCGACAACAAGGCTGACCTGTACGTGGACTTCAACGGCGGCGCCGAAACCTCCTGCGCGGCTGGCTTCCGCTTTGACAAGTCTACCGTCGAAGCCTCCTACACCGCCTGCAAAGCGCTGTTTGAACAGTATGGCTTCCAGCTTGAAAACGGCGCGATCCCCGCGGACGCCGTGGACGCTTACATCGAACAGTATCAGGCTGAACTGGATGCCGCCGGCTATCAGGAAGTGCTGGCCGAATTCCAGAATCAGTACAACACCTGGAAGGCTCAATAAGTTCTTTTAACCCAAATATCCCTCAAGGGGCCGCTGCGGAAAACCGCGGCGGCCCCTTTCACGCGTAGCATTCATCTATGACCTTCCCTTGCATCCCAATTCCCGCAAGCCCCTGACCCCGGAACAGACCGCCCTAAAGCTCGCGCCCCGAAAGATGAGGATATCCGTCATCCCCTTGCTTCGTGTAAAAAAGCCCGAAGCGGTTCATCCTCCGTTTTTGGCTGTTTTGCAAATACAAGAAAAATTTAAGGAGGCTTTCTCATGTTCCACCGTATCCTGCGCGCCATTCTGGCCCTGACCCTGGTTCTTTCCCTCTGCGCTCCCGCGCTGGCGGAAATGGATTTGTCCCAGATCAATTACGACGATTACTTCACCAGCCGCGACCGTTCAGGCAAATGGGATGAGGCCACCGCCGTTCAGGTGGAACTGACGGGCGATCTGACCATTACCGAAGCGGGCGTTTATGTGCTCTCCGGCACCATCGCCGATGGAACGGTCCGCGTCAATGTGTCCAGTGATGATAAGGTGCAGCTGGTGCTGAACGGCGTGTCCATTTCCTGCTCCACCAACGCCTGCATCCTGGTGGAGAACGCGGACAAAGTGTTCATCACCCTGGCGGCCGGCACGGAAAACACGCTCGTCAGCACTGCTTTCACCGCCGATAAAGATGTGAACGGCGCCGTGTTCTCCAAGGATGATCTCGTCTTCAACGGTGAAGGCACCCTGCGGATCGAGTCCGCCGTCCACGGCATCGCGTGCAAGGACGATGTGAAATTCGGCGGAGGCAACTATATGATCCACGCCGCGAAGCGGGGCATTTCCGGCAACGACAGCGTGCGCATCTTCGACGGCAGCTATGCCATTTATTATGGTTCATCTCCTATCCGCACCAAGTACAACGCGGATGAGGAAAAAGGATACTTGCTCGTGTTTGGCGGCGTCTTCTATCTGTATCCCACAGCAGCGGAAGAATAACGCCCTTTCGCCCGATCCGCCGCCGGTAAACCGCGCGGCGGTTTTTTGTGTCCGCCGTCATGGCAAATGCCCGCCGCGCCTTAGTTTTTCTTGCAAATTGCGTTATTTCCCTTTATAATAAATGACTGCCCGGGGGGGCGGAAATCAAACACGCGGAGAACGGAAAAATTGCCCTGAAAATGTTTGAAAGCAGCGCGCCGGGATATTGCGAAGCCATTCTCATGGATGTGCGCATGCCGGAAATGAGAACTGATTTAGGAAGCGGATCAGGCCGCGGAAAACTGAGGGGACGATGGATGAACATGACGTATCTTTTCCTGCTGGGCTGCGCGGTCTGCGGGATCGTGCTGTCGCTGATTTTTGAACATTATTGGAAGAAAACAAAATCCGCCATCTTTCGGTTCCCCTACGCGGCGGTATATGGAATGCTGGCGGGGCTGCTTTGCGCGCGGGTCATCGGGATTTATCAGGAGGGCATGGCCCGCAGGGCGGAAAACCCGCTGGCGTCCATTTATACCCCGGAAATCGTGGCGGAAAGGCTTGCGCCCCTTGGGCCGCTGTTCTTTATCGCCGTCGGCCTTGTGATCGGCGGGCTGCTGGCGGGAGCGAAGGATGAAAGCGCTGGAAAGCCGGTGCGGCCCAAAGCGAAAACAGAAAGACGGCAATCTCGTCCGGGGACTGTCCAGGCGGTGATTCTCGCCGCGGCCATCGTTTTCATTTTCTTGGGGATTTTCAACGGCAGCGCCTTGGATGTGCTGACCAAAGCGATCAATATTTGTTCGGAGTGTATCGGCCTTGGATAAATCGCATGCTTCCACGCAATCCCTTCGCCCCATGACGCGGCGGCTGGTGCAGCTTTACAGCGCGCTGTTGCATAACGCCCACATAAAGGGCTTTATTGACGGCCAAATTTATCAGGGCAAAGCTAAATACGCCTGCGTGCCCGGCCTCAACTGCTATTCCTGTCCCGGCGCGACGGGAGCCTGTCCTTTGGGGGCCATACAGAACGCCTTGGCCTCCACTGGACACCGGGCCGGGTGGTATGTGCTGGGTATCATTTTGCTTTTCGGCGTTTCCTTGGGCCGCACCATTTGCGGATGGCTGTGTCCCCTGGGCCTGATCCAGGAGCTGCTGCATAAGATTCCCGCGCCGAAGATCAGAAAATCCGCCGTCACGCGGGCGCTGACCTGGCTGAAATATGGGATCTTAGCGGTATTCGTGATCGCGGTGCCGCTTTGGTACGGTCTCCAGTATGACCTGCCCCTGCCCGCTTTCTGCAAGTATCTTTGCCCCGCAGGTACCTTAGAAGGCGCGGTGGGACTGCTTTCCAACCCCGTCAACGCTTCTTTTTACAGCATGTTAGGCGTCCTGTTCACCCGGAAATTCGTGATCATGGCGACTATTGGCCTGGCGTGCGTGTTTTGCTACCGTTCCTTCTGCCGCTTCCTGTGCCCCCTGGGCGCGATATACGGCCTGTTCAACCGGTTCAATATCATCGGCGTGAAGGTGGACGAAAGCAAATGCACCCGTTGCGGCGCGTGCGTGGGCGTTTGCCCCATGGATGTGCGGCGGGTAGGCGACCACGAGTGCATCCACTGTGGCAAGTGCATGGCCGCGTGCCATCCCGGCGCGATTTCTATCACGGCCGGAAAAATCACCCTGAAAAGCCCTCAGCCGGAAGCGCAGGTAAAAGAGCAGCGCCGTGGACGCGTCCTCTGGACCGCCGCGCTGGCAGTGCTTTGCTTTGCCCTGCTGTGGTTCAATGTACTCGATCCCGCCGTCCGCATGGAAGAAAATCTTGTCCCGGAATCCACGATCCAGTATGATCGCAGCGACGCGCCGATAGGAAAAGAAGTGGGCGATCAGTTGGAAGACTTTAGCCTGACCTGTTACGACGGAACCGTCTTTCACCTGGCGGATCAGCGGGGAAAGATCGTATTCATCAATCTTTGGGCCACCTACTGCACCCCCTGCAAGCAGGAATTGCCCTATTTCAGCGACTTGTACCGGCAGCATGAAGGCGATATTGCCATGTTAGCCGTTCATCCCTCCCTGGTGACGGATGACCCGGAAGAATACTTAGCGGATAGGGGCTACTCCATGCCCTTCGCCACCGACGCCGAGGACCAGGTGGCCCGCATCGTCGGCAGCAGCGGTGTTTTGCCGCAAACCATCGTGTTGAACCGCCGGGGCGAGGTCATCTATAATCAGGTAGGTTCCGTGACGGAAGAGATGCTGGCCGCGCTCTACGCCCAGGTGGACGAATGACACGCGCCTTTCGCTCTTGTGCGCAGGGGCGATCTTTGCTATAATGTCACCGTGCCGCGTGCGGTTCATTCCGGTTGAAAAGGAGCCAGGCCATGATCACCACCCTCCAGCGCGTTTCCTTTCCCGACGGGCGGCGCATCCTGATGATCAGCGATATCCACGCCCACGCGGATGGGCTGCGGGCCATCCTGGATCAGGCAGGATTTTCCAGAAATGATATTCTGGTGATCGTGGGAGACCTGATCGAAAAGGGCCCGCAAAGCCTGAAAACCCTGCGGCTTACGATGGACCTGTGCCGGGAATACACCGTATATCCGGTCATGGGCAACGTGGACCTATGGCGGCTGGAATACATAGAAGCAACGGACCCGGAAAAGTGGAAGGAGTGGGTATCTTCCTCCATCCGGTGTAAAAACTGGTGGGGCGGCAGCCTGCTGCACGAAATGTGCGCGGAGCTTGGCGTGGAACTAACGCCGGACATGGATATCGTGCCCCTGATTCCGGTGATTCGGGAACGGTTCAAGCCGGAAGTGGATTTCATCGCCCGCATGCCCACCATCTTGGAAACCCAGCGGATGATTTTCGTTCACGGCGGCATCCCCCATGAACGGCTGGACGAGCTCAAGGGCGCCGACGCCTTTCCCCTTCTGAAATTCGATGATTTCTACAACGCCGGGCTAAGCTTCCAAAAGTACGTAGTAGCGGGCCACACTCCCGCCGTGCTGTACAGCAAAACCTATCCGGACTACCGGCCCGTGATCGATCGGCAGCGGAGGATCATATCCCTGGACGGGGCCTGCGGGGTGAAGTACGAAGGCCAATTGAACCTGCTGGCTATTCCCGATTGGACCAGCGATGATTTTACCCTGTACACCTGGGATCATCTGCCCTTGATCACCGCCCTGGACGCCCAAAAGTCCTCCGATCCCGCAAAGGCGCGGTATATCCGCTGGAACGATCACGCGATCACGCTGCTGCATAAGGGCGAGGAATTGTCCCAGGTGCTGTACCACGGTCAGCCCATGGACGTGCCCACCCAGTTTATTTTCAATCACAACGGCGTGCTCAGCTGCACCGACACCACCGATTACGTGGTGGAATCCCGGCCCGGGGATCAAATGTATTTAGCCCTTCGGCTCAGCGACCGGTGCTGGGTCAAGAAAAACAGCGTTTCCGGCTGGTATTTTGGCCGGTATCTATTGAATGAGGTGAAATGATTTATGAAGCTTTGGGGCGGACGGTTCCAGAAGGAAACCAACCAGATGGTGGACGATTTTCATTCTTCCATTTCCTTTGACAAGCGGCTTTTTGCCCAGGATATCAAGGGCAGCATGGCCCACGCCAAGATGCTGTGCCGCCAGGGCATTATCAGCGAAGCGGACGAAGCGGCTATTCAGGAAGGATTAAAGGGCATTTTAGCCGATATGAAGGCTGGCAAGGTGGCTTTTCCGCCCGAAAGCGAAGACATCCACATGCTGGTGGAGCAGATTTTGACGGAGCGGATCGGCGAGGCGGGCAAGCGACTGCATACGGGCCGCAGCCGCAACGATCAGGTAGCCACCGACATGCACCTGTACGCCAAGGACACCTGCGACGATACCTTGGGCATGCTTTCCGATCTGGAAGAAGTGCTGCTGGATCTTGCGGAAAAGCACGCCGGGGACGTAATGCCGGGCTACACCCATTTGCAGCGGGCCCAGCCCGTTACCTTGGGCCATCATCTGATGGCCTACTTTGAAATGTTCCGCCGGGATATGATCCGAGTACAGAACGCCAAAGAAGCCGCAAATTGCTGCCCCCTGGGCTGCGGCGCGCTGGCGGGCACCACCTATCCCCTGGACCGGGAATTTACAGCGTCGGAATTAGGCTTTGACCGCGTGTATCAGAACAGCTTGGACGGGGTGAGCGACCGGGATTTCCTGCTGGATTATCTGGCCGCCGCCTCCGTGGGCATGATGCACCTTTCCCGCTTCTGCGAAGAACTGGTGCTGTGGAGCAGCCTGGAATTCGGTTTCCTGACCCTGGATGACGGGTTTGCCACTGGTTCCTCCATGATGCCGCAGAAAAAGAACCCCGACGTGGCGGAGCTGATCCGGGGCAAAACGGGCCGGGTCTACGGCGATCTGACTGCCCTGCTCACCGTGATGAAGGGCCTGCCCCTTGCCTACAATAAGGACATGCAGGAGGACAAGGAAAACTATTTCGACGCCCGGGACACCTGGCTCAAGTGCCTGCACGTGTTCACCGAAATGCTGCGCACGGCCACCTTCCGCTTAAAGAACATGCACGACAGCGCCAGCGCGGGCTTTGCCAACGCCACCGACTGCGCCGATTATCTGGTGAAGCGCGGCGTGCCCTTCCGGGACGCTCACGCCGTGGCCGGGCATCTGGTGGCCCATTGCCTGGACAAGGGCTGCGCCCTGGACGACCTGCCCCTGGACGAACTGCGCGCCTTCTCCCCTGCCTTTGACCAGGACGTTTATGAAGCCATTTCCCTTGGATCCTGCGTGGCTGCCCGGAACCTCACCGGCGGTCCCGCGCCGGAACGGGTGCTTTCCGCCGTGAAGGCGGGCCGGGAATGGCTGGCAGACCAAAATAACCGCTGAAAATAACGCAGCCCCGGCGCGATGCCGGGGCTTTTGCCTGTCATCATTGAAACTGTCAGCGCGTTTTCACGCCTACATCATACAGGGTATCGATGCTTTCCTTTGCCTGCTCCATGGGCGAACGATTGTACCAATCGTCCTGCTCCACAATCAGCCATTCCGCGCCCGCGTCAATCGCCGCTTCCGTCACAGCCTTCATATCCTGGCAGCCGTGGCCCAGGGGGCGGTATTCAAAGGCCACACCCTCGTCCGCTCGCGCGGTCTGGCCGATAAGGGCATAGGGGGTGCCGCCGCCCTTCTTGCCCACAAAGTCCTTCATATGCACCAGGGGCGCCCGGCCCGCGTATTTGCGCACATATTCCGCCGGATCGACCCCCGCGTACTTCACCCAGCACACGTCGATTTCCGTTTTCAGCAGCTCCGGTTCCACCGCCTCAAACAGGAAATCCAGCCCATACATGCCGGATACGTCCACGAACTCAAAATCATGGTTGTGATACAGCAATTGAATGCCCGCTTCTTTGCACAGGCGGCCCCAGCGGTTCATCTTCCGCAGGGTTTCGGCAAAGCGCGGCGCCCCGGGGCGTTGCTCCCGATCCAGGGACGGAATGGCGATGTATTTGCACCCGATGGCCTGGTGAAAGGCCAGCAGACCGAAAACATCCCGTTCAAATTCGCTGGCGGGCACGTGGTTGGACACGGCCTGCAAACCCGTTTCAGTTAAAATGGCTTTGATTTCTTCCGCGCTGTGGCCGTAAAAGCCCGCGAACTCCACGCCGTCATAGCCCATGGCTTTCAGGGCATGGCAAACCGCTCTCAGGTCCTTCTGCGCTTCCTCCCGGGCAGAGTACATCTGATATCCCACCGGCAGCTTCTTCATGCGTTGATCCTCCGTTTTTCCGCGGCCTTGGCCGCTTTTTTCTTTACCAAGATTATACACCTTCTCCCCCGTTTTGTCATGAAAAATTTCACTGTTGCGGCAGGGAAGCCGCGGTGCTATAATGGGAAAAAACGCAAGCTGAAAAGGAGGCGATGACCGATGGCGTTATTGGAGCTGACGGCCCATTCCCAAACGCTGGAAAGGGAAGTGGATTTCCTGGTAATCCTGCCGGAAGGCGCCAGCGGGCTGATCGGCATGGAAACCAAGGAAAGCGCCCGCTGCAAGACCCTGTACCTGCTCCACGGCATGAGCGACGATCACACCATATGGCTTCGGCGCACCAGCATCGAGCGCTACGCCAGCGAAAAAGGGCTGGCGGTAGTGATGCCCGCCGCTGACCTGAGCTTTTATTCCAATATGGTGAAGGGCGACCGCTATTGGGATTTTATTTCCAGTGAGCTGCCCGCCCTGTGCCGGTCCCTGTTCCCTCAAATGAGCGCCCGGCGGGAGGATACCTTCGTGGCCGGGCTGTCCATGGGCGGCTACGGCGCGCTGAAATGCGGGCTGCGGGCGGCGGACACCTTTTCCTACGCGGCGGGGCTTTCCTCCTGCGCCGATATCGTCAGGCTTGCCAGGGGCGGAAATTTAGCCAGGAAGGAATTCTGGCGGGATATCTTCGGCGACCTGCGCAAGCTGCCCGGTTCCTTTGACGATCTTTTCGCGGCGGCGAAGGACCTGGCCAAGGCGGGCAGGCCGGACGTACATTTCTATATGTGGTGCGGCACAGAGGACGGGCTGTATGCCGATAACGTAAAACTCAAGGACTACATGCTTTCCCTGGGCTTCAGCCTTACCTATGAAGAATCCGCCGGGACCCACGCCTGGAAATACTGGGATGAAAAGATTCAGACCGTGCTTTCCTGGCTGCCCTTGGGAAAGGAGGAAAAGTGACATGTCCGCTTTAACGAAAATGCGTCTGTTTTCCCCCGCCTTAGGCATGTGCGTGACGCTTGACATCGTTCTGCCCGTGCGCAAGGATCACGCGCCGGGCCATAAACTGCCCGTCCTGTGGCTGCTGCACGGGGCCACCGGCTGCCATTCGGACTGGCTGCGCCTCACCTCCGTGGTTCGCTACGCCGCGCCCTACGGCCTGGCCCTGGTGATGCCCTCCGCCCACAATTCCAGCTATACCGACATGGCCCACGGCCAAAAATTCTATACCTACATCAGCAAAGAGCTGCCCGAAACCCTGCCAAAAATGCTGAACCTGTCCACCCGGCGGGAGGACAATTTCATCGCCGGATTATCCATGGGCGGAGCGGGCAGCATGATGATCGGGCTGAGCCGCCCGGAACAGTACGCCGCCATCGGCTGCATCAGCGCCGGGGCGGTCAACGCGGAAGGCAGCCTGCGCACCGGTCCCCGCTACGCCATCAACTTTGGCAATGGCCCCATAAAAGGCACCTACAAGGACCCGCTGGGCTGCGCGCAGAGCATCCTTTCCAAGGGCCTGCCCTGCCCCCGGATCTACCACGCCTGCGGGGCTTCGGATTTCCTGCTGCCCAGCGCCCATCGGACGCGGGACTTTTTCCAGGCCATGCCGGGCAATCCCTTCGATTACACCTATCACGAAGACCCCGGCGCTCATTCCTGGGAATTCTGGGACGTCCACATCCGGGAATTCATCGAATTCCTGAATCTGCCCAAGCCGGAGGGCGAATACATTTGATCTTTGGTTCAGCAATGCCCGCCGGTTCAGCGTGATCCGGCGGGCATTTCATTCATGGGTGCCAGGGATTTTTTTCGGTTGCGATCTCCTGCCAGGGATGATCAGCCGCTTCTTTCGCCAGCAGCCAGAAATAAGCGTCCTCCAGCGCTTCTTCCAAAGGATAGGGGGATTCCCCACCGGCGAGATATGCCTCCATATCCAGCAGCATGGAGGCAATGGCAAATTCATCCTGTACCGTGTCCGGCGCTAATTCCGCCGTCCAGTTCCGCCGTTTGTCCCGCAGGGCCTGGGTATCTAAGCAGGCATACTTTTTAGGCGGTTCGGGCAGCAGGGCGAGCCTTCGCGGATGGTTTTCATCATCCAAGTATAAAAGCTGGGTATCGCTCCATTCGCCTTTTGCGCCCCGGACAGTCAAATGCCGGGAACGGATAAAGGAACGGTACTGGATGGGACAGAAATCATAAATCGCTTCTTTCCCGGAATCGAACGAAATATGGATCATATCCCGCTGAACGGCGTTCACCCGTCCGTCCGTTATGGCCCCATACCGGGAATCTGTTTCCACCGCGTCATTGCGAAGGCGCGTTCCGCGCAGGGAATAGGCTTCGCCGGCGGGGATTTGCAGCGCTTTCCGAAAGAGGCTCGCCGCGTGATAATCATGCACAAGGGAAAGATACATGGAAGAAACCGGTCCGATCCGGTTTTGACGGATGGCATTCAGTCCCGCCGCTAAAATGGGATAGCGGTGATACTGTTCACAGCAGACGATTTTTGCGCCGCGCTGCCCCGCTTCCCAAAGCCTGCACAGCTTTTCCATCGTGTCGCCCACCGGCGTTTCCGTAACGACGGGAAAACCGCGCCCGATCCATTCCTCCGCCACGTCCACCACATGGGCTCGATCCACCGCGATCACGATAAAATCCGGATGGAAAGCCAGGCAAGCGTCCACGTCGGTAACGGCTTCGACGCCCGTATGGCGTTTCATCAGCCCGGCTTTTTCCGATGAGCGGCAAAGATACAGCGCCCGAAACAGGGCAGGATAGGTTTTCGCGATCCTGCCGAAATACTCCGCCCGGTAACCCGAGCCGACGATGACATAGCTGAGCATTTTCACGCCTCCTTTACTTTTTGCAAAATTAGTGGAATCCCCATATTGACTTAGAGTAAGCTTCAAGGGTTATAATCTTTTATATCCTTGAATGTCTCAAAACGTTTCCGGTGCGACGCATGGCAAAAAACAAAAGGTTTGACCCCATTGATAAAGCAGGAGGTAAGAGCAAAATGAGCAAGGCGAAGGTTTACTTTTCGGATTTCCGCACCCGTTTGGGCGTGAGCCAGGGCGTAAAGCTACAAAGGCTGATCAAAAAAGCGGGAATCGGCGACATCGATTTTGACGGCAAATTCGTCGCCATCAAAATGCACTTTGGCGAACTGGGCAATTTCGCCTACCTGCGACCCAATTACGTCAAGGCCGTGGCGGACGTGATCAAGGACTTGGGCGGAAAGCCCTTCCTGACGGACTGCAACACCCTGTATCCCGGCAGCCGGAAAAACGCGGTGGATCATCTTTTGAACGCGGAAATCAACGGCTTCAACAGCGTCACCACCGGCTGCCACATCATCATCGGCGACGGTCTGCGGGGCACGGACGATATCGAAGTGCCGGTGGTCAACGGCGAATACTGCAAAACCGCCCTCATTGGCCGGGCCGTCATGGACGCGGACATCCTCATTTCCTTGAGCCACTTTAAGGGCCACGAGGCAACCGGCTTCGGCGGGGCCATCAAGAACATCGGCATGGGCTGCGGCAGCCGGGCCGGGAAAATGAACCAGCACAACGACGGCACCCCCGAAGTGGATCAGGACGCCTGCCGGGGCTGCGGCCGCTGCGCCAAGGAATGCGGCAGCGACGCCATTTCCTACGGAGCCGATCATAAGGCCTACATCGATCCCGCTATTTGTAAAGGCTGCGGCCGCTGTATCGGAGCCTGCGCTTTCGACGCCATCAGCAACATGAACGACAGCGCCGGGGACATGCTCTGCCGCAAAATGGCCGAATACACCCAGGCCGTGTGCTATGGCCGCCCCTGCTTCCATATCAGCATCATCATGGACGTGTCGCCCAACTGCGACTGCCACGGCGAAAACGACGCGCCCATCCTGCCCAATATCGGCATGCTGGCTTCCTTTGATCCGGTGGCCCTGGATCAGGCCTGCGTGGACCTGTGCCAGCAAGCAACGCCTTTCCGCAACAGCCAATTGGGGGATAACTTAGCCAAGCCTGACTGGCATCATTACCACGACCACTTTAAGGACAGCAATCCCAACGTCCATTGGAAGGAAACCTTAGCCCACGGGGAAAAGATCGGCTTGGGCACGAGGGACTACGAACTGATCGTGGTGAAGTAATCACTGAATAAATTGATTGTGGAGGAAACTACCGTGAGCATCTCAAAAACGCTTCTTCAAAAATATGCGGAGCTGATCGTCCGCACCGGCGCCAACGTCCAGCCGGGCCAGGTGGTGCAATTGACCATTTCCGTGGAGCAGCATGCCTTTGCCGCGCTGGTAATCGAGGAATGCTATAAGGCCGGGGCGAAAAAAGTGAATGTGGATTGGCTGTACGATATCCAGAGCAGGCTGAATTATCAGTACGCCGAGCAGGAGGTCCTGTCCAAGGTTTTGCCCTGGGAGGAATCCAAAATGAAGCAGATGGTGGAGGACCTGCCCTGCCGCATCTTCATCGCTTCGGAGGACCCGGACGCCATGAACGGCATCGATCCCCAGAAGCTGTCCGCCGTCGCCCAAAGCCGTTCCAAGGTCATGAAGCCTTACAGGAACGCCATCGATGGGAAGCACCAGTGGGTCATCGCCGCGTATCCCTCCGTGAAGTGGGCAAAGAAATGTTTCCCCGAAATGGACGATGAAAGCGCCATGGACAAACTGTGGGAAGCCATCCTGCGCACGGTTCGCGTCCAGGAGGATAACGATCCCGTGGCGGCCTGGAAAGCCCATACGGATTTCATCGAAGAAAAGGCCGCCTGGATCAACGCCCAGGGCTTTTCCTCCCTGCGCTACAAAAGCGCCAATGGGACGGACTTCACCGTGGAACTGATTCCCGCCGCGAAATGGGAGGGCGCCGGCGCGGTGAACACCGTCAACGGCGCGTTCTACATCCCCAATATGCCCACGGAAGAAATCTTCACCTCCCCCATGGCTGGGAAATGCGAAGGAACGCTGGTGGCTGTGAAACCCCTTTCCTGGAACAGTCAGCTGATGGAAAACTTTTCCATCACTTTCAAGGACGGCAGGGCCGTTTCCTGCCGCGCAGAAAAGGGCCAAGAGCTGCTGGAAAAAATGATCCGCATGGATGAAAACGCCTCCATGTTAGGCGAACTGGCCCTGGTGCCCAAGGAAAGCCCGGTGAACCAATGCGGCTTCCTGTTCTATGAAACGCTGTTTGACGAAAACGCCTGCTGCCATGTGGCCCTCGGCATGGGCTTCAAGGAAGTCCTGCCCGGCGGGGACGATATGACGGTGGCCCAGGCCCAGGAACAGGGCGTCAATGATTCCATCATCCACGTGGATTTCATGATCGGCGCGGACGATCTCTCCATTGACGGCGTGCGCCCGGACGGAAGCATAACGCCCATCTTCCGGGATGGAACATGGGCGTGATTGCCGGGGGCATTCGTTCTGACACTTACGCTTCGTTTTTCGTACAGAGATGAAAATCCCCCTCGGCGTCGATCCTCAGCGGAAGCATCGCGGGTAAGGATTTTTCCAGGCAGAGGCGCACGTTGGGCATATCGCTGAAATCGACGAACCGGACCGCCGCCTTTTCATCCACGCCGGTCTTGATCTTTCTTTCGATCAGGCGGGTCCGCAGCATATCTTCATCAGCGGAAAGAAAAATGGTATAGTCCGCGCGGGATGACAGATCGCGCCAGCCATTTTCATCCAACAGCAGATAATTTCCTTCCAGCAATACAATATCGCTGTTTACTTGCAGGGCGTTTTCCACCGGATTGTGGAGCATCCTGTCGTAGACAGGCCAGCCGCAGTTCTCCCCTGCGGCTATTTTCTTTACCCGTTCTGTTAGCCTCTCCAGATCGAAGGTAACCGGCGCGCCTTTGATTTCCACCATGGGAATCCGCTTTCCATCCCGCTGGGTATCGTGCGACAAAAGATATTCCTGCCGCCTGTGAAAACCGTCCATGCCGATGGCCTGGACGCTGCCAAGCTCCGGGCGTACATGGGAAAGCCTTTCCAGAAAACCTGCCAGCGTGCTTTTCCCGGCTCCCGGAGGCGCGGCCATCATGGTAAGGAGCCTTTTCCCCTTCTGCTTTTGCCGGTCGGTCAGTTCTTTCAACAGCGGAAGAAAAATGGCATTGACCGCTTGTTCCGTGTATTGCGCCTTGACCTCGATCCCATTGATTGCCACCTGGTATTCAATCATTCCTCGGCTTCCATTCCTTTCTGAAACGGATGAATCTTTTGAAAGCAAAAAACGCGCGCTTCTTTCTGATTATCCGTTGATCGTCTGCCGGAAGGAGGACACATTGCTGTTCTGTTCCAGGAAAGTGAAAATATCTTCCTGCTTTACACTGTTGTGCATCTTGACCGTCATGGAATAAGAGGTCGTGCCGTCCTGATTGTGCGTTATACTGCTTTCCAATACCTGAGCGTGCCACTCGTTCAGCTGTTTGCTCAAGGCGCTTCGGAATCCCTCGTCGTCCGACACTGTGATCTCGATATGATTATTCTGGTAATGGTCGTTGAGGATGGGGAAGCGATGCATGATGATTTGAATCAGAAGCACCAGGATGGTGGCAAAAACGCCCAGCGGAAGCATGCCAGCGCCCAAAGCCAGGCCGATGCCGGCGGTGGCCCAAAGACCGGCGGCGGTGGTCAGGCCCTTGATAACGGATCCCTGCTTAAAGATGACGCCAGCGCACAGAAAGCTGATGCCGCTGACCACCTGCGCCGCGATACGGGCGGGATCGGCGCCGCGATCGCCGAAAAAAGGAACTCCCTCTGTGTCTGCCAAATCGGCAAACCCATATTTTGATATAATGATCATCAGGGCGGCGGCGCAGCAAACCAGCAGATGCGTGCGCACGCCCGCTTCCTTTAAACGATGGCTGCGTTCCACACCGATGGCCGCCCCGCAGACGCATGCCACCACAATGCGGGAAAAGAACTCTAAGTATTGCATGATCGGGATATGCTGATTCATGATTGCCAAGAGCATAAGGACATCTCCTTCATTGATTTAAAAAGGAATAGGATAACCAGCCTGCCCAGCGGCGTCCTCCCGTGATCTTCCGTCCGCGGCAGTCAGTCAAAGCACGGAAAGACATGCGTTCCCGAAACGCGGCATTCTGTCCGTGTTTTATGATATGGATGCTTTCGGAAGGTATTATACCAGAATAATGGTTTTTCTTCAACCAAAATCGTCGGTCTTGTTTATAAAAAAATTTATTATTCTTTGTAACGAATCTTCGATTTCTCCGTCTAACCAGCGAGACCGAGTGAAGGGAAGCGTTCCCGCGTCGGTCTGCATACTCGAAAACATAAAGAAAAGAGGAACGAAAAATGAACAGCAGCAAAGTGTTGAAAGTCCTGTCCGCCCTGTGCGCCGCCGTTTTGCTCATGGCGGCGGGAACGAATCTGCTTTCCCTTGCCCATGCGGAACAGTATCATATTGGAGACGCGGAAATCAGCTCCGCCATTAAGAACCTGGAAATCGATTGGACAAGCGGCGCGGTCCATATCGCGTATCACAGCGGAAACACCATACACATCAGCGAAAAAACCACCGGCGTGATCAGCAAGGACATGCGGATGCGCTGGTGCCTGGACGGGGACACGCTGCGGATCGAATACGATCAACCGGGGTTTCACCTGTTCTCTGTCATCCCTCATGATAAAGAACTGACCGTGACGCTCCCGGAGGGGATCACACTGGAAAAAGCGGACATCCATTCCACGTCCGGCGACCTGTTTATCCCCGCCCTGCGGGCCGACAGCGTGAAACTGAAATCCACCTCGGGGGACATTCACGCGGCGGTAAGCGCCAGGACCATCAAAAGCAAACTGACTTCCGGGGATATCGAACTGCAAGTGATGAGCGCGGCGGAAGAAATAACGATCGAATCCACCTCCGGGGATATCACGCTTGAATCGGCCTGGGCCGCTGATAAAACAGAGATCGATTCGACTTCCGGCGAGATCCGCGCGGCCATCAAGCAAACAGACGAATTCAAGGTCAAGTCCACTTCGGGGGATATCCACGCGGTCCTCGGCAATGTGAAAACCGCGAATATCAAGTCTACCAGCGGCAAAGTCACCGTGGAAACAGAGGGCATGGAAAAACTGGAAATCCGCGCCACTTCGGGCGACGTGACCGCGTATCTTCCCACAGCGCCGGGATTTACGGCACAGCTTGAAACCACCAGCGGACGAATCGATTCCCAGATGCCCCTGACCAAGGATGGAAAAACCTATACAGCGGGAGACGGAAGCGGCAAAGTGGAGATACATACCACTTCGGGAAACGTGACGGTCTGCGCCAAAGAGGATCGATAAGAACCGCTTCTTTCATCTTCTTCCCCCTTTTTCAGCACTTCTTTCGTTTTTTTCAAAGTCTGCCCCTGCGCGCGGTCCGGGTGTTGTTGTGTTGTTGCGGTTTTTTGTGTATAATGGTAACGGGCTTAGAAACACTCGCTGGCAGATCGCTGCCGGTCTGCCAGCATACAGATAAAAGGAGGAAGAGTGAATGCCCGGCAGCCAAGAAAACAACGCCCGCAGCCGTATCCCGGAAGTTCTCCTGACCGTCGGGCTTCTGCTGCTCATTGCCGCGCTTTTTTGTTTCTTTCTAAAGGATATTCTGCTCCCCTTCCTGCGCTTGGAACTGCAAAACGATGTGGATGGCGCCCAGGCGCTGCTGCGTCAGCGGGGACTGCTGGGCTTCCTGACGGTCACGCTGGTGGAAACCCTTCAGATGGTGGTCGTTTTCATCCCAGCGGAATTTATTCAGATTTCCAGCGGATTAAGCTTCCCCTTCCCCATCGCGCTGCTGCTGTGCGATTTGGGCGTATGCTTAGGGGCCACCATCATTTTCGTGCTCGTGCGCGGTCTGCGCTTCCACTCCCGCATCTATGAAAAGCGCCGAAGCGCGCTGGACAGGCTCAGCGCGGGCATGCACGCCCGTTCCGTGGCGCTGCTGCTGTATCTGCTGTTCTTTATGCCCATTATCCCCTTCGGCGCGATCTGCTACTATGGCAGCAGCACCCGCATCCGCTACGGGCGCTATCTCTTCACCGTGGCCACCGGAGTGATTCCCTCCATTGTGGTGAGCAACCTGATGGGCGCGGCGGGCCGCGCTTTCCTGGTGAACGGCCTGCCCTTCTGGCTGCTGCTGCTCATCATCGCGGTGTTGGCGGCGGCGCTGTTCGTTTTTATATTCCTGTTCCTGGACCGCGTCTGCTTCAAGGAGAGCGACGGCACGCCGGATTCCCCTGTACAGGCCCTGGTTTGTTTCATTGTTGGCCTGTGGGTGCGCTTAACCCAGAAGCTCGTGATCGAGGATGAAAAGCTGCACGGGCAGCAAGCCCCGTACATCGTGCTGTGCAATCACGAATCCGCCTGTGATTTTTATTTTATGCACCGGCTGTCCCATCCCCGCAATCCCTGTCTCGTGGGGAATAAATACTTCACCACCCGCCCCATCCTCAAGACCTTGACGAAAAAGGCGGGCATCATCCCCAAAAAGCTCTTTACTATGGACGTACGCGCCGCTATGGGAATCATTCGCACGCTGCGCAAGGGTTTTCCCGTTATCATCTTTCCCGAGGGCAGGCTTTCCCTGGACGGGCGATCCAACCCCATTGTGGAGCCCGGCGCGCTGCTGTACAAAAAGTCAGGCGTCGATCTGGTGCTGGCGCGCATCCAGGGCGCGTATTACGCCAAGCCCAAGTGGCGGCCAACCTTCTTCCGCACGGTGGTTCGCGTCAGCGTGGAGCGGGTGCTTCGGGCGGAGGAAATGGCCCGGATGACGGATGAAGAACTGAACGCGCTGATTGCCGATACGCTGTATACCGATGAAAGCCAGGGAACAGAAAAGCCCATTCTCCGGGGCGGCAGGGCCAAGGGGCTGGAAAACCTGCTTTACCGCTGCGCGGACTGCGGGGCGCTCTATACCACCCATGGCAAGGGAAACGCCCTGCTTTGCACAGCCTGCGGCGCGGCGCATACGCTGGACAGGCACTATCGCTTCACCTCCGGCCCCTCCTCTATCCCCGCTTATTTCGACGCGATCCGCGCCATGGAACGGGCGGAGCTGGACAGCCTTTCGCTTTCCTGCGAAGTGAATACAGAGATTTTTGGAAAGGATGGAAAAACCCGGAAGGAGCGGGGCGCGTGCAGTCTGACCCTGGAAGCTTTCAGTTACCGTTCCGAAAACGTAACATTTTCCATTCCCACGGAAAACCTTCCCGCCTTGGCTTTCTCCTGCGGCAAGGAATTTGAACTGTATCATGACGACGAACTGCATTACTTCTATCCTGTCTCCCAGCCCCAGCAGGCGGCGCGCTGGTCGCTGATCGTGGATTTGCTGAAAGAAACCCGAAAGGAGCCGATGAAGCCTTGATGGACGGAATAGAAAGCGCGTCCCAGCGCGCCCTCGTGAGCATCAACCGCCGCACATTCATTCAGGTGACGGCGCTGCTGGCCGCGCTGCTGCTGATCGCCGTGGCGCTTACGTTCATCGTGCCCCGGGGCGATTTCGGCGTGCTGCCCGACGGCAGCCCTGATTATACCCAGTATATCCCCCGGCCGGATCAGCCCGGTATCGCCCTCTGGCGCGGACTGCTGGCCCCGGTACTGGTCTTTTTCTCCGAAGACGGCCTCACGCTGCTCATGCTGTCCCTGTTCCTGTTCATCATCAGCGCGTCCTTTCAGGTGATGAACGATGTGGGCGGCGTGAACGCCCTGGTTGGCGCGGCATCGGCACGGCTCCGCGGCCGGAAAAAGCTGTTGCTGGTCCTGGTCAGCTTCCTGTTCTATTGCTTCGGTTCTTTCCTGGGTCTGTTTGAAGAAATGCTGCCCATGCTGCCCATCGCGGCGGCGCTGTGCGTGCTGCTGGGCTATGATTCCTTCACTGGCTTCCTCTGCTCCATCATCGCCTGCGGCTTTGGCTTCGCCGGAGCCATTACGAACCCCTTTACGGTGCTGCTCGCCTCCCAGATCATCGGCGTCAGCCCCATGGAGCACATTTGGATGCGCGTGCTGGTATTTTTAGTGATGTTCGGCCTGTTCCTCTGCTATCTGTTTTTCTATCTGCGCCGCTTGGAACGCGACCCGGAAAGCAGTTTGACCAAAACCCACGACGCGCCGCTCGCGGCAGAGCGGAAAAAAACAGGCGGACAAAACGGGGAAAAGCGTGTGCGAAGGGTTTACGCGGTATTCCTGCTTTTCGCCCTCTTGCTCATCATCGTTTCATCCCTGTCCGAAGCTCTGCGCGATGTTTCGGTGCCCATCCTGATCGCTTATTTTCTGATTTTTGGCATCGCGGCGGGCATCCTGGCCTGCGGCAACGCGAAAACAGTGCTGCGTTCGTTTGGACGGGGCATCTTGGGCGCTCTGCCCACGCTGGCGTTCATTGCTCTGGCCGCCTCCATCAAATTCGTGTTCGTCCAGGGCGGCATCATGCCCACCATCGTCAACCGGATCAATCTGCTGGCGGAGGGCAGGAGCCCCTTCGGTGTGGCTGTGGCGGTGTACCTGATCGTGCTGCTGTTGGAGTTTTTCATCTCTTCCTCCACGGCCAAGGCCTTCCTGGTGATGGGGCTGCTGAGCGTGGTGAACATCGGCCTGAGCAAGCCTCTGCTGGTGCTGCTTTATACCTTCGGCGACGGCTACACCAACGTGCTGTTTCCCACCTCGCCGGTGCTGCTGATTTCCCTGAGCATGATCCAGGTGGACTATTTTACCTGGGTCAAAAAGAGCTTCCCGCTGTTTTTGCTGAACTTCCTGCTGGTGATCGGGTTCATCTGGCTTTCAGTCGCCGTTCAATATTAAACCGCGTTGTAATTCAAATCAGAATATGTTAGAATCATTTCGGGTACCAACGTTTTACGATGGAGGAAAAATATTTTGAGTATCATCAGAGATATCAGCCTGGCCCCGTCCGGAGAAAACAAAATCGAATGGGTGAAACGGAATTGTCCGCTGCTGCGCAGTTTGGAAGAAGAATTCAGGGTCACGAAGCCTTTTTTGGGCAAGCGCATCGCCCTGTCCATCCATTTGGAGGCGAAAACGGCCTATCTGTGCACGGTGCTGGCTGCCGGCGGCGCTGAAATGTATGTAACAGGGTCCAACCCCTTATCCACCCAGGATGATGTGGCGGCGGCTTTGGTCAAAGCGGGGCTGAATGTTTTCGCGTGGCATGGGGCAACGGCGGAAGAATACGACGCGCACATCATGGAAACGCTGTCCCATCACGCCAACATCATCGTTGACGACGGCGGCGATCTGGTACACATGCTTCATACAAAGCTGCAAAACGAACTGCCCTATGTGATCGGCGGCTGCGAGGAAACGACGACGGGTATCATCCGGCTCAACGCCATGAACAAAGAGGACAAGCTTCGCTTCCCCATGGTAAAAGTGAATAACGCGGACTGCAAGCATCTTTTTGACAACCGTTACGGCACGGGGCAGTCCGTTTGGGACGGGATCAACCGCACCACCAATCTGATCGTCGCCGGAAAAACGGTGGTAGTCGCCGGCTACGGCTGGTGCGGAAAAGGCGTGTCCATGCGGGCGAAAGGCTTGGGCGCTCGGGTGATCGTGACCGAAATCGACCCCATTAAGGCCATTGAGGCAATCATGGACGGCTTTGACGTAATGCCTATGAACGAGGCCGCCAAAATCGGCGACTTTTTCGTGACCGTCACCGGGTGCTGCGGCGTGATCACCGAAGCGGATTTTATGGTCATGAAGGAGGGCGCCATTCTTTGCAACGCGGGCCATTTCAATGTGGAAATCGATATGGAGAAGCTTCAGCGGATTTCCGTGGAATGCCGCGAAACGCGCAACAATATCATGGGCTATACCCTGCCAAACGGAAAACATTTGTATGTGCTGGCCGAGGGCAGGCTGGTCAATCTCGCCGCCGGGGACGGCCATCCCGCCGAAATCATGGATATGAGCTTTGCGATCCAGGCCCTGTCCGTAAAATATCTTGTTGAGAACGAAGGGAAATTCACGGAAAAGCTGATCGACGTGCCAAGAGAAGTGGATATAGAGGTAGCAAAACGGAAGCTTTCCTTCCTGGGCGTCCGCATCGACCAGCTGACCCCGGCGCAGGAAGACTATCTGAACAAATCGACGATATAAAGCGATTCGAGGAAAGGCGGGGCTGGGAATGAAAACGCTGATCAAAAACGGGTTCGTTTTATTCTATGATGAAAACGGCTGGAGATATGAAAAAAAAGACATTCTGATCAACGGAAACAGGATTGAACGGATTTCTTCCTCTCCCCTGCCGGAAGGCTATGATGTCCTTGACGCGGCCGGTCACCTGGTCATGCCGGGGCTGATCAACGCCCATACCCACGCCTATATGACGATCCACCGGAATTATGCCGACGACCTGGCATTTTTCGATTGGCTGGATAAGGTGCAGCAGGTCGAGGACGGCATGACGGAGGAAGACGTATATTGGATGACCCTGCTTGCGATCATTGAAATGATCAAAAGCGGGACGACCTGCTTTGTGGACATGACCATCAAGTCCGCCAAGGCAACGACCGGCCCTCTTTCCGCCTGCGCGGGCGCGGTCAAAGAATCCGGCCTCCGGGCGGTGATTTCCAGGGGCCTGGCGGGCGTTTCCGATTCGGATGAGTCCATCATGAAATACGGCCAGGCCATGCGCGAAATGGAAATGTTCCGGGATGAACCCCGCGTTCAGTTCATGCACGGGCCCCACGCGCCGTACAGCTGCATGGCCGATTATCTGCAAAAGCTGACGAAATCCTGCAAGGAGCGCCATATCGGCCAGACCATTCATCTTTCCGAAAGCCAGGCGGAAATGGACGGCGCGCTGGAGAATTTCGGAACGACGCCCATCCAGTATGTGGACCGGCTGGGGGTGTTCGACGTTCCCGTTATTGCCGCCCACTGCGTTTACGCCACGGAAGAAGACATCCGGATCATGGCGGAAAAGCACGTCAGCGTGGCCATCAATCCCAAGAGCAACATGAAGTTAGGAAATGGATTTGCCCCCGTCAAAGCGTTTTTGGCCGCCGGGATCAACGTCTGTTTGGGCACGGACGGCTGCGGGAGCAACAACAGCCTGAACCTGTTCCAGGAGATGAACGCCGCCGCTTTGGTGAACAAGGGCGTAAACAGGCAGGCCCAATGCGTGGACGCCGCCGACGTGCTAAAAATGGCTACGGTCAACGGAGCGAAAGCCATCGGCCGGGAAGGCGAACTGGGCGTGATTCGCGAAGGTGCGATTGCCGACCTCATTTTCATTGATTTGAACGTGCCCCAATTCCTGCCTGCCAGCAATATCATCTCCGGCCTCGTTTATTCCGCCAACGGCAGCGAAGTGGATACGGTGATGGTGGACGGAAAAGTGCTCATGAAGGGGAAAAAGCTTCTGACCATCGATGAAAATCGGGTGTACGAAGCATGCAGAGATATCACAAAGAGGCTGCGCTTGGAGCAAAAAGCAAGCCTCTGACCGATTTGTCAGTATCTTTCAGGATGCGTCAGGAGGCCGGCCTTGCAGTATCTTTTTACGGAACGGGCGCACTTGATGTGCCCGCATATGTGCTTTGGCATCGTGTTGGCCGTCCGCCGCCCGTATGCGGAAAACCGGATCAGGGACGCGGTCAGCCATTTATCCGCCGCGCATCCCTTTTTGAACGCCCTGCTGGGATATGAAGAGGAAAAAAACGCATACGGCTACCGCGTCACAGAGCGCGCGCAAGTGGAACTGTTGCTGAAAAACCAGGAAATCAGCGGGATCGACGCCCCTGAAATCATGGATGAATACGGACGGCTGACCGAACGGGACTGGAACCTGCCGGAAGAAGGGATGCTGAAAATCGCCGCCTGGGGGATGGGCGAAAACACCTGCTTCCTGTTGGTGTTTCATCATTTGCTGGCAGACGGAAGAGGGGCGCTGCATCTTTCGGAAGAACTGGCGGACGATTACGCGCTCGATCGGAAACCGGCTTTCGCTTTGGAGCAATTGATTTCCGCAAAAGATCTACCGGAAAATTCCCGCATGCCCTTTATCAGCCGGTTCCTGGTCAATTGGGCGAATAAAAACTGGGCCAAAGAAAACCGGATCGTTTCTTATCAGGAATACCATGCCTTTGCCAATGAATTTCTGAAACAGGATACCGTTCGTTATTCCATCTCCCGATTCGACCAGGAAGCGCTGAAAGAAATACGTTTTCGCTGTCATGACGCCCAGGTGACGGTCAACGATTATTTGTTGGCCAAGATGATGCTGGAAGACCATACCGATAAAATCGTCATGGCCTGCGACCTGCGGGACCGTTTCAGCTTTTACCAAAAAGGTGCGCTGGGAAACTATTCCACCGCTTTCAGCGTGGAGGTCAAAGCAAAAACAAAAGACCTGGTTGCCCTGGCAAAAACAGTACACGAACAGGTGCAAAAGAAAATGGCCCGTCCCTCGGAACTGTTCCTGGTGCTGCAATGCTATGCGAGCCTGAATCCGGGGCTCTTGGACGCCGCGCTGATTTCCTGCCGGGGAAGCTTCCCCAGCAAAGCCGGGAAATTCATCGGAAGCATGTTTTTCGGTTTCGACGCGGCGAGTGGATACAGCGTCACCAACTTAGGGAAAATCGAAAGCGAAAGCATGATTTCGGCTTTCTTTATTCCCCCGACCTCTCCGGCTATGCGGAAAACCCAGGGCGTTCTGACGTTGAACGGTGTGATGACGATTTGTTCGGGTGAAAGATGAATTAAGGATGTTGCGTCCTTTTTTCGCAAATTTGAGAAAATCATTTTTTCACTATTGACAGCGGGCATTTGGGGTGATATAATAGGCACCGTTCTCGGGTAGAAATCAAGCAGGACGGCCTGAAAAACCAGGTTCGCCGTGCCGGAAAGCCCTGGATCATCTGGGTGTAGCGCAGCTTGGTAGCGTGCTTGAATGGGGTTCAAGAGGCCGAGAGTTCAAATCTCTCCACCCAGACCACGGGAAGCCTTATGAAATAAGGCTTCCCGATTTTTTGTGGCCAAATAATGGCCAAACCCGTTACAAAGAGGCTATGTAAGATTCCATTTTTGAGGTACTGTCAATCTGCATAGTCATGGAAACATCTGCATAAACATCCATTGTGAATGCAACGGTTGCATGGCCGAGATTGTTGGATATCGTTTTATAATCCACTCCATTCTGCAGCGCCAAGGTCGCATAAGTATGCCCTGATGGTATAATTGCGACAAAACGGAAAAGCCTTGTGCCGCAAGGGTTTGAGCCGTTTGTCGCTGCAATTTCAATCCCTTTTCCGGCCTTGAAAAGCAGCAAAACACCGTCGCGGGAAGGAGGGCCGTTTCATTTGCGACAAAACATTTTCTGGAAATTGAAACTGAAAATCCAGAAAGATTAGTGTTCAGATTTCGTGTCTGAACACTATTTTTTGTATGTCTTATGGAGAAAACAATGGGGTCTTGAAGGTGCTGCCAAAAATGAACTGAATGCAGGAGGTATCTATGGAAGCAGAAAGGAACAAAACCAATGATCTGAAAAAACGAAGCTATCAGGTCAGAAAAAAATGGAGTGAGTTAAGCCCGAATCAAAAGAGAAGGATTCTGGCTGATGCAAGATTCGTGTATGACAGCATCACTTCGACAACGAACCAGCCAATGACAAATCAGGAAAAGCGAACACTTCTCCAAAGGGTTTTCAAAAAAATCAGAAGCAGAGGCGTTTGGATACCATTCCGCGAAGTTGGACGGGTCGTTTCCTCCAGGATCAGAAAATGGAACCGGCGAATGAAAGCCAGACAGATAGCAAACACGTCCGCCGACTCGGATGAGAACAAGATTGCCACAAATGAATAGCAAATTACTTCCGCAATAAAAGGCGTTCAGAGAAGAAAAAACCTCTGGACGCCTTTTTTCATTTCCAGAAAAAGGAGGAATAGGAAATGAACGACCTTGTGAATATTCCCTGCTTCTGTGAAGCGGAGAATATGCCTGGGGTTCTTGGCACCCAGCTTCATAAAGCGTTGGGGATTCGGACGGAATACCGGCACTGGTTCAAGCGGGTATGCGATAAGCTGGAATTGCGGGAAGGGCGGGATTACAGCACGCTGGTCAAAAATGTCCGGCGTGGAGATAACGTCCTGATGCCGGGAAAGAAGATCGACCATCTGTTCACGGTGACGGCGGCAAAGGAAATCTGCCTGATTGAAAAATCTCCCGTATGCGGGATGCTTCGCAGACAACTGGTGGAAGCGGAGCAAAGGA
>JAFXSH010000121.1 GCA_017525805.1 Clostridia bacterium
CCATCGTTGCCGCCCACGCAGTTGCCGGCGTTTACGGCGTAGCAATGAGCGCCGTCGGTATGCTTTCCTTCGTAGCTGCCACCGTTTCCGTCGATACCTACGGCCCGATCTCCGATAACGCGGGCGGCATCGCCGAAATGAGCGGCCTCGACGAGGGCGTGCGCAAGAGTACCGATAAGCTGGACGCCGTGGGCAACACCACCGCCGCCATGGGCAAGGGCTTCGCCATCGGCTCCGCCGCCCTGACCGCCCTGGCCCTGTTCGTCAGCTATGCCCAGGCCACCGGCATCGTGGGCGAGGGCATCAACATCCTGGATTACAAAGTTGTCATCGGTCTGCTGATCGGCGGTATGCTGCCCTTCATCTTCTCCGCCCTGACCATGGAGAGCGTCTCCAAGGCCGCGCATGAGATGATCGAGGAGGTCCGCCGTCAGTTCCGCACCATCAAGGGCATCATGGAAGGCAAGGGCAAGCCCGACTACAAGCGCTGCGTTGCCATCTCCACCACCGCCGCCCTGAAAGAGATGCTGGTCCCCGGCATCATGGCCGTGGTCGTGCCCCTGCTGGTGGGCCTGGTTCTGGGCAAGGGCGCCCTGGGCGGTATGCTGGCTGGTTCTCTGGTCACCGGCGTGCTGCTGGCCATCTTCATGAGCAACGCCGGCGGCGCCTGGGACAACGCCAAGAAATACATTGAGGGCGGCGAACACGGCGGCAAGGGCAGCGAGGCCCACAAGGCCGCTGTCGTGGGCGACACCGTGGGCGACCCCTTCAAGGACACCTCCGGCCCCTCCATCAACATCCTCATCAAGCTGATGACCGTCGTGAGCCTGGTCTTCGCCACCATCTTCGGCAACGGCTGGCTGTAAGAACACAATCGGAATCCCCGTAAGTGGAAGCGTCACAACGCGGCCATGCGAGAGCGAATTGCTCAAGCATGGCCGCATGCTTTGTGTTTGGCAGCTTTCTTCCTATTGTATCTATTCAGAACCGCTTCGCTGGGTTCTGAATAGAAAGGGCTGCGCTGCGCGAGCGCGGTGGCGCGGGGGAGGGCACACTCGCTCCGCGAGCGGTATTTTTGACGAAAACGCGGTTTCCGGCAAAAATGATTTGACTTTTTTCGCGCCTACGGGCGCGAACTCTGCGAGGCAACGGGGGTTGCTGAACAGTTACTTCCTATTCCATCATTGAGTTTCTTGCCCGAAGCAACCACTCACCTATGCTGGATTCGCTTTCCTTCCTGCCGATTGCCTGACATGCCGTTCGGATGATTTCTACCGTTTCTGCGTCTATTTCAGAACGTGTTAACAGATACGCGTATACAGCACTCATTTCTCTCTTATAAGAGCAGTCACGATTGTGGATGTCGCTGAGAAAAATGACTCCATGGTATAATGCGTAAAAATTACATATTGCCCTTCTATATGACAGTTCATAGTCGGTTTCACCCTGTTGCAGTTGATATAACAAGTCAGAAAAAGAATCTACTGCACCTGACGAGAGTCCGGCTATCAGTTGTGTTTCCGTTTCCTCTCGCTTCACTCTCACGATACTCGTAAGTCCGATAGAAATGGCAAGAAGAAGGATGGCAGCAATTAGTATTTTTGTGTTGTTTTTCATATGACTGTCCCTTCTGTCCCATTCTCCCATTCACGCAAGCCTGTTGTCCAATTCTACGATAAGGGTTCGGCTGCTTGTTATGCTTCGGCTTCAAACAGGGCCTGCACCGTGGCGAAAAGGCGGTCACAGTTTTTGATGGAAATGTCGAAGGGGCTGGCTGGGACGCGGCACTGTTCCGGGCGTTCGGAGATCACGATGGTCTGCATCCCGCGCTGGCGGGAAACGAGGATGATGTAGTACGCCTGGTGGGCGGGGCTGATCGGCTCGCTGCGCCGATATACGCCCTTGTATTCCAGCTCCCGGATCCCCTGGCAGATCGCCTCAATGGCCGCCGGGTCCTCGATCTCCAGTCTGGCGTTTGTCCGGTAATCCCCCATGGAGACCGTCAGATCGTCGGTTTGGGAAGCGTAGTCGATGAGCCTTTGCAGGGAGCGTGTCCCGATGACGCGGACGACCGTGAGGGCGACGCCGAGCAGGGCCAGGAGGATCAGGAGGATAACGGCAGGACGTATCAGCTTTTTCATTGGATTCTCCCTTCTCGAATGAGTCAAAAAAGGTCGAGTAGACGGCTGGCATTGCTGCCGCCGCCCCTCACGGAACCGTACTTGCGCAATTAACGCATACGGCTCTTCAAGCATTCCTTGGGGTACCATTCCAGATGTTTTTCATGATTTTGGGCGGC
>JAFXSH010000122.1 GCA_017525805.1 Clostridia bacterium
ATGGAGCGGAAAACGAGACTCGAACTCGCGACCCCAACCTTGGCAAGGTTGTGCTCTACCAACTGAGCTATTTCCGCAACATGGTGCCTCAGCACAGAATCGAACTGTGGACACAGGGATTTTCAGTCCCTTGCTCTACCAACTGAGCTACCGAGGCATAATGGCGACCCGGACGAGACTCGAACTCGTGACCTCCGCCGTGACAGGGCGGCATTCTAACCAACTGAACCACCGGGCCGTTTTTTCATCAAGCATTATTAGTATAGGTTATTTCTTCGCCGCTGTCAAGCTTTTTTACAAAAACGCGGCACAATTTCATGGAGCGACATCCGGATATCCCAACTGTCTTGCCAGTTCCCGCAGATACGGTTCCAGCCTTTCGTCCAGCAGCTCTTCCAGATCCACCAGCTTTTTCGCGTCAAAATCGTGGATCGTGTTGGGGATATACCGGATCTTATTTTCCGCATAGAACATGTTGCGCACCTGGTTATACAGGAACACCACCTCGCTGCCCGTGGCAAAGTCCGCATAGTCCAGAATAATCGTGCAGTTGTTGAGGAACGGCAGCGGATACTGGGGGATGATGAATTTCTCAAAAGGCCCGATCCGTTCCGGCAGCTTGTCCGGAAAATGCCAGTCAAAGATTCCCTTGTGCTCCAGCACGAAATGGGAATGGGGAATATGGGTAGGCGTCGTCTCCTCCACCAGCCGGTCTATATACCGGTTGATCCATTCCTCAAACTGGTCCTTGTCCCGTGTGATGTAACGGAAATCCCGGTACCGCTGCAGCCCCACCTGGCGGACGGGCACATAATCAAAGGTCTCATCCGTATAGACCAGCTCCAGCCGTCGCCGGGCCGGTACATTCTCATAGGCCGCCAGCATGTACTCATGCCGGAACTGGGACCCTCCTTCCTTAAACGTAAAACCATGCAGCTCCCGGGGCAGCTTCTGCAGAAACTCCCAGTTCGGGCGCCGCGCCTTGATCACTTCAAAATCTTCCGGTTTTGGCATAACGATATTCACGTACCGCAGCGTTCCCTTCCCGTTCTTCCGCCACGCCGGCCCGGGGCCCGGGCAACGGGATACAGGCTGCCTCCCCCGAGGGCGCAGCCTGTAGAACGGTCATCAGATCTGCGGTTTTCCTTCCATTTTATTTAACAGATTACCCAGGGTCCATTTAATGGTATCCGAGGGTTCTTCCGCCAGTCCCAGGGGTTTCAGGTCCGTTTCCCGCAGGAACCGCCGGATAAACTTGTTGCCGTCGGAATTGTAGGCATACATATCCGCATAGGCAAAGGTCCTTACATAGGTTTCCATGTCATGATCAAAAGGCGAATGGCTGGTTACCAGGTAGGAATCCATCCGATGCACCACCATCACCACCAGGGCGCCACAGCCCGCCTGCTCCGCCGCCGCCTTCATGGCTTCCTTGTCCGGCTTCGGGTTTTTGGCGAACATCTCATCCACCGCGGCATTGGCCTTGGTGTTGTCGTCCATCAGCCGGTAATAGGGCACATGGTAATCCATCTTCACCATCTGGATCCAGCCCCGCATATCCGCCTTGCCCACGCTACGGGCCCGGTCGATGACCACAAAATTCACCGGCTTCGTCTCAAAGGCCTCCGCTTTTGGCATACCCAGCACCGGCACCCCTTCCAACGGGGAAATATCCCCGGCGACGCCGCTGCACAAGACTGCCAGCATCGCCAGCAGCAAAAACAGTTTCTTCATTTTCTATCCCCTCCTGCCAATCCGAAATCCATTCTTTCTTCCAATATATAATATCTGAAACAGGATTGACTCTTTTACAACCCGGGATTAGTATACAAAACAATTGTGTCATTTTTATGGAACCGGAAAGGGCAAACCGAAATCCACGCAAGCCGCGACATCTTCACAAAACACCTGCTGCAGCCTAGCGCCCTTTGGCTCTGCCACGCATCTGCTATTTCCAGATATCCACCGCGGTCCCGTGCCCCAACGGGCCCACGCCCAGATAGTTCGCCAGAGTCTGGCCGATATCGCTGAAAATCTTAAAAGGCGGAAGCTGCTGCGGTTTCACATTCTGTCCGTAAAACAGCACCGGGATCTTTTCCCTCGTGTGATCCGTTCCCTTCCAGGTAGGATCGCAGCCATGGTCCGCCGTCACCAGCAGCACATCGTCCGGCTGCAGCAGCGCCCACAGCTCCGGCAGGCGGCTGTCGTAATACTCCAGCCCTTCCCCGTAGCCCAGGGCGTCCCGGCGATGGCCGAAGGACGAATCAAAATCCACAAAATTGGCAAACACCAGCGTCCGGTCCGGCGCATCCTTCACCGCCTGCAGGGTAGCGTCAAAAATCTTGTCCAGCCCCGCCGCGGGATAATGCTTCGTAATGCCCCGGTGGGCGAAAATATCGGCGATCTTCCCCACCGCATACACGTTGCCCCCCGCCGCCACCAGCTTATCCAGCAGCGTGTCCTCGTGGGCCGGCACCGCGTAATCGTGCCGATGGGCCGCTACCCGCTGAAAATCGTCCGCCTTGGTGCCCACAAAGGGACGGGCGATGACCCGGGCGATCTTATAGGGCTTCACCAGTTCAAAGCTCAGCTTGCAGAGATCATACAGCCGTTCCAGGCCGAAGCTCTCCTCGTGACAGGCGATCTGCAGCACGCTGTCCGCCGAAGAATAGATGATGGGCTTGCCGGTGCGCATATGCTCCTCGCCCAGCTCTTTGATGATCTCCGTACCGCTGGCCAGCTTTTCCCCCAGCACCCCGGGCAGGTTTCCTTCCTTTATAATAGCATCCACCAGCTCCCGGGGGAAACAGTGGGGCCGGTCGGGAAAATAGCCCCAGTCAAAATCCACCGGCACACCGGCGATCTCCCAGTGGCCGCTGAGGGTGTCCTTCCCCTTGCTCACCTCCGACGCGCAGGTATAGGCCGCCTTTACCCGGCCGGCATTCAGGGACAGGTCTTCCAGCGGCTTATCGGAAATGGTATGGGCCATGTCTTCCCCGGTGCTGAGCCAGTGGGCCGTTTCCAGCCCCATGACCGCCAGGTTCGGCAGCGCCAGATACCGGGGCGAGCCGTCCGGGTTCTTCCGGTTTTCCGCCATCCATTGCACAATATGTCCTAACGTATCGGACCCCTTATCCCCAAAGGCCGCCGCGTCACGGGCCCAGCCGATCCCAAAGGAATCCAGCAGCGTAATGATCACACGAGCCATCACAGCACCTCCAGCATCTGCTGCGGATTCTCCGCCGCCTTCACCTTACCGAACGCCTTTACGATGACGCCCTTTTCATCGATTAAATACGTGGAACGGACCACACCCATGGTCTTCTTCCCGTACATATTCTTCTCCTGCCACACATCATAGGCCTGGAGCACCTTCAGTTCCGTATCCGACAGCAGGGTAAAGGGCAGGTTGTATTTCTCCTGAAACTTCTTATGGGACGCCACGCTGTCCTTGCTGACGCCCAGCACCACCGCGCCCTTTTCCCGGAACTGGGGGAACAGCTCCCCGAAATTGCAGGCCTGCTTGGTACAGCCGGGGGTATTATCCTTCGGGTAAAAATACAAAACCACTTTCTGTCCCCTGAAGCTTTTTAAGGAAACCTGATTCCCGTCCTGGTCCGGCAGGGTAAAATCCGGCGCCACGGTTCCAACTTCCAACATAGCGATTCCTCCTGTAACCCGCAGTCACATTTTCACACTAATACGCTGACACAGAAAAACCCTTTTCTCTGTGATTCCGAACAAATCTTACACCTTATCCGCGGCAATGAGCTTTTCCAGGGCCCGCTTGGCCACTTTCTGGAACCGTTGCTCCGCCTTTTTATATACGCCGGGGGGCGCCACGGACTCGCTGTCCGTCCGCTTGGCCACCACGCCGCAGATGGCCCCGGCCCGAAGCCCGTGGACG
>JAFXSH010000123.1 GCA_017525805.1 Clostridia bacterium
ACACTGCAAAGAAATCCGACCATTTTTCCGCCTTCAAATGCTGCGACGCCGAAGCCATTTCCGGATAATTGCTTCAGTATTGGAATGCTTGATACTTCCGGAAGCTCCTGTGTAAATGCTCTCTCATAATTATATACGTCAAGGGCAATTTCCGCTGCTTCCTCTGTATGTTTCGGTTCAAAGTCTCGAATGATCATTTTTTCCCTTTTTTACAGATCCGGATTTGCGCGCGCAAGAATGTCTTTCACGAACACCATATCAGTTTTGATATTCCAGGGATCGTCCTTGGAAATATCAAAGATCCGTCCGCCCCGCAGGCGTTCCCGGTCGTGGCCGGGGTCGTTGTCGCGGCAGCCGTAGCCCTCGTAGCCGATGCTGCCGTCAAAGCCCATGCGGATGCCGCAGTAAATGCCGTCGAAGGTGTTGATATGGTCGTGGCCCGCGAACATGGCTTTCACGTCGCCCCGCTGGAAAGCGGCGGCGAAGATGCCGGAATTGATTTCCGAGGTGCTGAGGCGCTCGTTGTATTCGCCCCGGAGCTTGGTGCGGTGGGCGTTCAAAAGCATCCCGTGGAATTCGATGAGGGGGATATGGAACATCATGAGGGAGGGGATTTTATGGCCGCACAGCTTTTCCAGCTCCACCGAGGTGTTCCAGTACCACATCACCTGCTCGAAGCGGATCAAATCATAGTCCGAATAGGACACGATGGGGCTGGGCATCATCACGTCCCAGTACAGATCGCCGGGGTAGGAGAGGGGCACGGTCTGGGTTTTGAAATCCTGCTGGGAATCGATGCCCCACACGCCGAAAACCGGTTCGTCGTTTTCATCCAAGACCGGCAGGAAATAGTTGCCGCACCCGGTCAGTTCTTCCGGCCCGGCCTTGGACACGCACCAGGGATAGCTTTCATAAACGGCTTCCTGGTATTTTTTCGACACCTCCGGCGTCTGGTCGTGATTGCCGAACACGTGGGCCCAGGGGATGCGCCGCGTTTCCATGGGTTCAACAAGCTGGGCCAGCAGCCTTTCAAACATTTCGGGGCTGGTAAAAGCGGACACGTTGTCGCCGTTCAGCAGCACCAGGTCCGGCCTGGTTCCGTCGATCAGGGTTTCCATGGCGCGGAGGGTGCGTTCCTCTTTATCGGGTTTCAGGTGGGCGTCGCTCATCATCAGGATGCGGTATCCGCCGTCCTTTCGGAAACGGAGGGGATGCTTGGTTTGAAAGCGATCGGGCAGGCGCATGGCTGTGCTTCCTTTCCGCCGGTTTCCCGGCTGCGCATACAGAAGGGGGCCGTCGCGCAGGCGGCCCCACAAATTACAGGATTACAGTTTGATTAGCGGGAGTGATACCATTCGTTGGCTTCTTCGGTGATCTTGGCGCCGCCCATATCGTTCCACTGCTTCACGAAGTCGTCGAAAGCTTCCACGGGCTTTTCGCCGGTGATGATCTGCACGTAGGTCATCTTGCGCAGGGTGTCCAGGCTCTCCCAATACTGGGGCTGGGAGGCGGTGGTGATGGGCAGCATGGTGTTGGAGTAGCCGCCGGTGCGGAACTGCGGCAGGCTCTTGCCCCAGTTCCACTGGGCGGGCTTCACTTCCATGGCGAAGTAGGGGTTCTGCAGGGTGTTGAACATGTTGGTGTGGCTGCCTTCGTCAGCGCGTTCATGGCCTTCCTTGGCGATGTAGCCCAGCAGTTCGTCATAGTCGTACTGGTCGGTTTCCAGATCCCACAGCCAGATCTTCAGCCAGGTATCGAAATCGGAGCCGATGGTGTTGATGATTTCCAGGATGCGGGCGACCTTGGCGGGCTGATCGGCCAGCTTGTAGCTGAACACGATGGCTTCGTCGGTGGTCAGGCCCCAGCTTTCGCCGCCCTGCTTGCCGTCCGGGCCGGTGGGGTTGTAACCGATGACCATCTTGTCATAGCCCACGGTGGCGGCGAAGGTACGCATGGTGCGGCCATACTGGAAGTTGCCGCCCTCGCCGGTTTCCTCGTTCTTGGGGCCGTCGAAGTCGGGGGCCAGGTGATAGTAAGCGCCGGAGGAGGAGAAGCCGATCTGGCCATTTTCAAAGGGAACGGACAGGGCCCAGTAACCGCCCTGGTTTTCACCGGTGATGAATTCGGGGTCGATCAAGCCGTCTTTGTACCACTTGGCCAGCAGGGTCAGGGCGTCCTTCATGCCGGGATAGACGCCGCCGTACACCAGATTGCCTTCACCGTCGTCCACCCAGCGGTCCGGCAGCGCGCCGAAAGCGCCGAAGATGGGGTTCATACCGGTCAGGCTCAGGGCGTAGGTGTCCTTCACGCCGTTGCCGTCGGGGTCTTCATTGGCGAACTTGTAGAACACTTCTTCGCATTCTTCCAACGTCATGGGCACTTTGCCGTCGGTGTAGCCGAACTTGGCCAGCCAGTCAGAACGCCAGAAGGGCGCGTAGTTGAAGTAACCGTCGCCGTTGACGCGGGGCAGGCCGTAGTTCTTGCCGTTGAAGGATACGTTGCTGAAGCAGCCGGGATCATATTCGATCAGCCAGGCATAGCTTTCCGGCATGCACTGCTGGATCACTTCCAGGGGCAGTTCCATGGCCACGCCCTGCTTGATCCACTTGGAGAACTGCTGAGCGTTCTGCAGCATGAACACATCGGGAACTTCGCCGCCGGCGATACGCGCGGTGAGCAGTTCGTCGTAGTTTTCACGTTCCAGGAACCAAACGTCCAGATCCACGTTGAACTTTTCTTCCAGCCAGGCCACAATGGTGTCGCCTTCGGCGATGGCGTCGGTGTCATGGCCGGCCAGCCAGGCGATGGTGATCTTTTCGCTGGGGTCGGACACGTATTTGCTCAGATCCACGTCGGCCAGCGCGCCCGCGGCGCAGCTGAGGCAAAGGATCAGAGCCAGGAACAGGGCAATACCTTTTTTCATGGGGATACCTCCTTTTATTTTCTATCAGAGACCGCGCTCTGATTAGGGACGGTGAAGAGCGTTTGGAGTGAGGAGTTTTATTTTTGTGAAATACATTGCTTTCATCGTAAATTGATGAAAACCATTATATAACTCCACACTCCACGCTTTAAAAAGCTTTACCCCTTGAGCGAGCCAATGAGCACGCCCTTGACGAAATACTTCTGAATGAAGGGATACACGCAGACGATGGGGATAGTGGCCAGCATGATGGAGGCGGCGCGCAGGGTGACGATATCGGTATCGGTGGTGTTGGTCACGGCTTCGCTGGCGGCGGTCATTTCCTTGGAATCCGTCAGGATGATGCGGCGCAGCACCACTTGCAGCACGAATTTCTTGGGATCGGTGATATACAGCAGGCAGTTGAAATAGGCGTTCCAGTTGCTCACGATCACCCACAGGCTGATGGTGGCAAGGATGGGCACGCTCAGCGGCAGCATGATCCGCCACAGTACCTGCCAGCTGTTGGCGCCGTCGATGGTGGCGGCTTCCTCCAAGTCACTGGGCAGGGTCATGAAATAGTTCCGGGCGATGATCACGTGGGAGGTGCTGATGCAGTGGGGCAGCAAAATGGCGAAAAAGCTGTTGCGCAGATGCAGCGTGTTGTTGACCAGCAGATAGGTGGGGATCATGCCGCCGGATACGAACATGGTGATCAGGATGATGGTGGTGAACAGGCCGCGCAGGGGCAGGTCCTTTTTGCTCAGGGGATAGGCCGACAGCACCACGCCGGTGATGGACAGGGCCCAGCCCAGGGCGCACACGATCAGGGTGTTTTTATAGCCGCTCCAAAGGAAATTGGCGCTGAGCATATGGCGGTAGGCGTCGGTGGAAAATTCCCGGGGCCACAGCCGGAAGCCCGCGGCGGAGGCGTAATCGGGCGAGGTAAAGGAATTGACCAGCACGTGCCAGTAGGGATAAACGAAGGTGATGCTGAGCAAGGCAAAGAAAATGATCAGGAACGCCTGGAAAAAAGGTTCGCCCTTGCTTTCATAAATGTGCTTTTTGTGCTTCGGGCGCGGCGCGGGTATACTGCTCATTTCGTCTCCCCCCTTACCACAAACCATATTCGTTGATGCGCTTGGAGAAGTAATTGGCGCTGAGCACCAGCACCAGGGAAATCAGGTTGCGGAACAGTTCCACTGCCGTGGCGTAGCCGTAATCCAGGTTCTTCACGCCCTGGCGGTAGATGAACGTGCCCAGCACGTCGCCAACGCCCAGCACGGCGTCATTGAGCAGGTTGAAGATCTGGTCGAAGTCGTCTTCCACCAGGCTGCCCATGGACAGGATCAGCATGATCGTTACCACCGGGGTGATGCCGGGCAGGGTCACATGCCAGATGCGGGCCCACCGGCCGCAGCCGTCCACCCGCGCCGCGTCGTACAGTTCCTCATTCACGCCGCCCAGCGCGGCCAGGTACACGATGGAACCCCAGCCCACGCCCTTCCAGATGCCGGTCACCACCAGGGTGCCCTGGAAGTACTTGGGATCGCCCAGGAAATAGATGCTTTCCATGCCCATGGATTTGAGCAGGGTGTTGATGGGGCCCCGGGTGGGGGACAGGATCACCATGAAAATACCCGTCAGGATGACCCAGGAAATGAAATGGGGCAGATAGCTTAGGGACTGCACCACCCGCTTGTATTTCTGGGCCCGCAGCTCGTTGAGCATCAAGGCCAGGATAATGGGCGCAGGGAAGCCGAACACGAATTTCAGGGCGGCGATGGTGATGGTGTTCCTGAATACGTTCCAGAAATTATAGCTGTTGAACAGCCGTTCAAAGTTCTGAAAACCGATCCACGGGCTGCCCGTGATGCCTTTGAGCAGCTGAAATTCCTTGAACGCCAGCGTGACGCCGTACAGAGGGCCGTATTTGAACAGCAGATACCAGCAGATCACCGGCAGGATCATGATCAAATGCAGCTTATGCTTCCTGACCCGGCGCAGGAAGGAACGCCGTTTTTTCAATCGGGCCGTTTCCTGCAAAGCCGTCACGGCCATCGCCTCCTTTCCCCAGGACCATTTTTCATTTACGGTTTTTTACAGTGCCAGCATACCAAAGGCGGCGGAAAAACGCAAGGCAAAACATCTGATGTTTGCACCAATTTTATGATTTTTTGTCTAAAATCGTACCAATTTATACATTTTTTCAGGGTTCGTTTTTATGATTTCCGCACCATTTTCCTGATATCGCCTTTACAGGAACGGGGGAATACTGTATGATGATAGCTGAAAAAAGAAGGAAATAGAACGTTCTCCCCGGAGAAAGGCGGTAAGGCTCCATGGCGAAATATCAGCGTTTTGATCCCCGCCGCATGGCGGAACTGGCCCATCATTACCTCACCAGCATGGTGGACGAAAAAAACGGGTATCTGCCCTATTGGCTGATCCTGCCCAACCAGAAGCCGGCGGAGGCCGCCCACTGCCGGGTGGACGACGCGGAATTGGTGGGTTCCTGGTACGAGGGGCTGGACAGCGCCATGCAGGTGCTGGAAACGGAGGAAGGCAAGGAGGTGCTTTCCGGTTTTGAAGCGTTCCTGCGCAGCAGCTGGGGTCCCATGGGCCTTCGGTATCACAATCCCTACCCCTGGACCCACACCATGCATGCTTCCTTCCATGAAATGGGTTACATCCTGCCCGCCCTGAACCGCATCCTGCGGAAAAAACCAGGCGACAAGGAAATGGAAGAAAGGATCACCGGCCTCATTCACGGCATGCGGTCCCTGGTGATCCAGCGCAAGGTGCGCACCTTCTGGTCCGGCGATTCCCCCGAGGAAAAGCCCATTTATGAATTTCCCAACGACGTGTATCTGCTGGAGGGCGGATTTGACCTGAGCCGCCACACGGGCCGGGGAGAGCAGCCCATCCGCAACGGGGTGGTGATCCCCGCGCTCATGACCCGCGCCATCGAATGGGGGGACGAAGCGGCCCTGGACCTGGCGGCGGGCCTGGCAAATCAGCTGCTGGGGCCCTCCCGTTACTTCAATTTTCAATACGCTTTCTTCGGCCACGTTCATTCCGCCGTCTGGATCGCCAGCGGCCTGGCCGATCTGACCGACGCTACCGGCGATCCCGAATACCTGAAAGCGGCCAAGGGCATTTATGATTACGTGCGCTCCCTGTCCTCCTCCTTTGGCTGGGTGCCGGAATACGCGCAGTGGCACCCCATGCGGGAGGAGCACTGCGAAACCTGCGGCATAAAGGATATGCTGGTCATGGCGGACCGGCTCACGCGCCACGGTTTCTCGGAATACTGGCAGGACATCCTGCTGTTCTCCCGCAATCAATTGGTAGAAAACCAGATCACCAGCGCTTCCTATGTGGTGGTGGATAACAGCAGGCCCGATACGGAAAGCACCACGTGGCACGATATGGACAAGCGCATGATCGGCGGCTTCACCGGCGGGTCCCTGCCCAACAGCATTTCCCTGTCCAAGTTCCGCTCCATCGCGGGCTGCTGCGCGGGCACCGCGCCCATGGCCATTCAATTGGTATGGGACCGGGCCGTCACGGAAGAAAACGGCTGCACGGCGGTCAATATCCCCCTGGACCGGGAAACCGGCGCATGGAAGCTGGAAAGCGATTACCCGGACAAAGGCGAAATCCGCCTGACATTAAAAAAGGGCGGCCAGGCCGCTTTCCGCCGCTATCCCTTCATGGGACAAAAGATCGAATGCACGGTCAACGGCCAGCACGTTCCCTTCCGGGAGGAAAACGGCTCGATCATCCCCCCGCCCCTGGCCCCCGGCGACACCGCCGCCCTGCGCCATTCCCTGCGCACCGTCAGGAAAAAGGAAATCGCCGCCGGGCAGGAGTACACGGTATTCTGGCGCGGCCCCGACGTGGTGGACATCACCCCCCACGGGGAACACCTGCGGCTGTACCAGCGGGACCTGCGCAAAGAAAAGGTGCTGCCCCGGCCCGAGGACGTCACTTACACCGGCGCGGCCAATTACGGGCCGACACAGCAGAAACGATAAAAGGAGGCATTATCATGCGTTGGATTTCTCCCTATTATGAGGATGGCACTTGGCTGCGGGGCAACTTTCACACCCATACGGACGTATCGGACGGCAGCCACACCCTGGAGGAAGCGGCGGAAAATTATTTCCGCGTCTGCCACACCAAGGCGTCCCCCTGGATGGATTACCGTTTCCTGGCCATTACCGACCACACCACCACCGGCAAAAAGGAAATGTACCGGCCCATCGAAAACACCGACCCGGACGAAAAATGCATCCTGATCGAAGGGCGTGAGGATTCCTATGGCCATCACATCCTGGGCATCGGCTGCCGCATGACCTTCCAGGAGGACATCATCCAGAAGAACCACATGGATTATACCCTGGAGGATTACCAGCGCGTGATCGACGAGATCATCAAGGACGGCGGCATCGCCATCCTGGCCCATCCCCATTGGCGCTACGCCGATTATTTCTCCAGCGAAATGACCGCGAAATTAGAGCGGTACACCGCCATCGAAATCATCAACGGCGACCTGTATTCCGGCCCCGGCCATCTGGCCACCGACGTGTGGGACGCCGCCCTGACCGCCGGGAAGCGCGTATGGGCCACCGGCAACGACGATTTCCATTCCGTTCGGGATATGCACAACGCCTGGAACATGGCGCTGGTGAAGGAAGAAACCAAGGAAGGCGTGCTGGACGCCCTGCGCCACGGCAGCCTGTACGTTTCCAGCGGCGCGGTTTTTGAGCGCCTGTATACGGACGGCGACTGGATCGTGGCGGAATGCCACCACGATTCCCTTTTCGATCTGCCGGAAAAGACCTTCCGCTTTATCGGCCAGGGCGGCCAGCTGCGCCAGCTGCAAATGGGCAAAGGAAAAACCGCCGCCTATAAGTATCAGGGCGACGAACAGTATATCCGGGTGGAGATGTGCTTGAGCTGGGGCATGGCCGCGTTCTCCCAGCCCTTCTTCCCGGAGAAATAAATCAATCTGGGGGAAACCTCTCTTTTGAATTGCATCGCACGGCCTGCGCTTCGCTTACCCGCGCTTCCGTTCTATGTCACTTGTTTTGTGCCGCGCCACGCGGCTAAACCCGCGTGGCTATTGATCGGTTTCCCCCAGACCCCCTTCCGGGAAAACCGCAAAAACCGTGTAATGCCGGTTAATTAGCAACAATTGTTACATGCTGAGGAAATCTACCGCTTTCTCCACGAACTCGCTGAAAATGGAGTTGGCCCAGGCGAACCAGGGGCGGGAGAACTGTTTCGGGTCGTCCTTGTGTACGCCCTCGTGCATGAGCAGGGTACCGGCGTCCATGTTTTCCAGCATATCCGCCAGGGCGCGGATCTCTTCCCCGTTTTCCGATGTCAGGCCCTGGATGCACAGGGAAATGGGCCAGATATAGTCCGGCGGCGTGTGGGGGCTGCCGATGCCCTGGGCGCGGGCCCCGGCGTAATAATAAGGATTGGCCGGGCTGAGCAGCATGCGGCGGGTGTTCTGGTACACAGGGTCATCCGCCGGAACGCAGCCCAAATAGGGCAGGCTGAGCAGGCTGGGCACGTTGGCGTCGTCCATGAACACGGCGTTTCCCAAGCCGTCCACCTCGTAGGCGTACACTGGCCCGAACCCCGGCTGCTCAAAAACGGCGTATTGCTTGAGGCCCGCCTGAATCTGCTCCCGCAGCGCCCGGGCGCGGGCGGCGAGTGCCGTTTCGGGCAGGAGCGCGTCAAAGATTTCTTCCATCTGCTGCAAAGACCGGGCGGCGAAGAAATTGGCCGGGATCAGGTAGCCGTAGGTGCACGCGTCGTCACTGGGGCGGAAACCGCTCCAGGTCATGCCGGTATAGGATACCGGCGCGCCTTGGCCGTCATGGGAAAGCGTATCGGTGGGGCGGCGGCAGTTTCGGCGGAAATAGTAGGGCGATTGTTCCATATGCCGCTGCTCCGTTTCCCAAACGGTAAGAATTTGTTTTGCGGCCCGCAAAAACGTTTCATCGCACCAGGAACCGTCCCCTGTGTTTTTCCAAAAATGATAGGCCAATCGGATGGGATAGCACAGGGAATCCACCTCGTATTTGCGTTCCCAGATCCAGGGCCGCGCCTCCTCCGTCCAGCTGGTATCGTCCAGGTGGTTGCGGCGGTCGTTGGCCTCCCGGTTGAAAGCGTTGGCGTAGGGGTCCAGCACAATATACTGAAACTGCCGCTCCATGAGGCCCAAAATCGCCTTTCGCACTTCCTCGTATTTCCCGGCGTGGGGCACGTAATGGTACACCTGGGCAGAGGAATCCCGCAGCCACATGGCGGGAATGTCCCCCGTGACCAGGAACACCGTGCCGTCCGCGCGCTGGAGCGTGGTGTCCCAGGTGCTGCGGAAACAGTTCCGGTACATGCCCGCCAGCTTATTTTTTCCCATCCCCGTGAGTTTTTCGTAAACAGGTTTCGTCGCTTCCTCCAGCCAATCCATGGCGCTTTTCCTCCCCCGCGTTTTTTCTTTTACTATATCAGATTGTTTCCCGGTTTTCCAGCTTTTTGGGGAATTATGCTGGTATATTTTATAAGAAATCGTTTTTATTCATGTATCGCCATGTGACAGAAGGGCACGCTGGGGCCTCCGCGGCCCCAGACCCCGCGGCAAGGGACTTCATCCCTTGCATCCCAGTAGGCGAAATTACAAGCTGGGGAGAACCCGAAAACTTCCGCCTGTTGCCTGGGGCTACGGAATATAGAGAGCTTCTGGCCCAAGAAAGCCGGGAAAATCCCCAGGGGGAAAGCTCGCTTTCCCCTAAGGGATTATTCCCCGGCTTTCCCCGGATGCTTCGCATCCGGGTTGGCGGCTTTCAGCCGCCGGGCCAGAAGCACAACGGCGTCAAGCTTGGCCGTTCTCTCCATGTAACAGCGGGAAATTGCGTGTTCACCGTATCAAGCTTGTTCCGCAGGAGTGGGGTCCAGGGACGAACCTCGGACGACCGCCTGTGGCGGAAGTATCGTCCGAGGTGAGATCAACCGAAAGGAAGCAATCTCCCCATGAAGGGGAGTTGCGACCTTTGAGGTTGCGGAGATTCACCTCCCTGGTAGGGTGCGGGGCAACGCCCCGCCGGTATGTGAAAAACATGAAAGGAACAGAAGGGCCATGCGGCGCTATACGAAAACCGAGCTTCGCTTGCTGATCGCCTGCTTTTCGGCGTATACGGCGGCTTATATCTCGCGGTGCAATCTTTCGCCCTCCCTGGACGCCATCGCCGCAGCCTTTGGCATCGGCGCCGCCCAGGCGGGGCTGCTGCCCACGTGCTTTGCCATTCCGTATGCCGCCGGGCAGGTCATATCCGGCCTGCTGGCGGACCGCTTTCCCGCGCCGCGGCTCATGTTGATCGGACTGTTGGGCTCGGCGGCGGTCAATTTGGCGTTTTCGTGCTGCCCCTATTTTCCGCTGCTGGCGGCGCTTTGGTTTGTGAACGGGCTTTTTCAGTCCATGATCTGGACGCCCATCATGCGCGTCCTGGCCGTTCATTTCCGGGACGAGGTGCGGGGCCACGCCGCGTTTTTTATGTCCCTGACCCTGATCTTCGGCTACCTGCTGGCGTGGGCGCTGTCGGGCCTGCTCACCACCCTGTTCAATTGGCGGGTGGCGTTCCTGGTGTCTGGCCTGGTCACGGTGGCGGTGGCGGTGCCCTCCGTTCTCGGCTTGAAGGGCGCGGACGTCAGCTTCCAGGCGCAGCCCAAGGAGCAGGCCGGGGAACGGGCGCCGGTGCGCCAATTGCTGCTGGGAACGAACCTTATGCTGCTGATGGTCTGCTGCTTTGCCAACGGGTATGTGCGCGACAGCATCACCTATTGGGCCGCCAAGCTGCTCATGGATACCCAGGGCATTGATTTGGGCAGCGCGGTGGGGATCATCCTGATCATCCCCTGCGTCAATTTCCTGGGCATCCGCATGGGGCAAAAAGCGTATCAGCGCACGGGAAGCAACCTGTATCTTTCCTCGGGCATTCTGTTTTCCGTGTGCACCGTGCTGTGCGTGGCGCTGGGGCCTGTGGCAAGGGGGAGCTTTGTGGGCTGCGTCGTGATCCTGGTGCTGATTTCCGCTATGTGCTATGGGCTGAATCCGCTGCTGACCACCCTGATGCCCATGCTGTACTGCCATCTGAACCGGGTGGCGCTGGCGGCGGGCATCTTAGATGCCATGATCTACGTGGGAAGCGCTTTTTCCGGGGTTTTCGCCGGGTTCCTGTCGGATCGTTTCGGCTGGGAGGCGGTGTTCCTTTCCTGGGCCGCGCTCAGTCTGATTGGCGTACTGGCGCTGGAAGGCGCCCGGCGGCTGGCAAATCGGTCATGAACGAAAGGGGTAACAGAAGATGAAGTTTTCCGAGCGTTTTATCAAGGCCACCCAGGACATGTGCGATTTTGAACATCACGTTCCCGCGCCGTACCTGCGGAAAACGTTTGTACTGGACATGGAGCCCAAGCAGGCGGAAATCACCATTTGCGGCCTCGGGTTTTATGAACTGTACGTCAACGGGAAGAACGTCACCAAGGGCCCCCTGGCCCCTTATATCAGCAACCCGGACGACGTGTGCTTCTACGACCATTACGATCTTTCCGGCCTGCTGAAAAAGGGGAAAAATGCCCTCGGGATCATCTTGGGCAATGGGTTCCGCAACGCTTTCGGCGGCTTCGTGTGGGATTTTGACAAGGCAGCCTGCCGGGGCGTGCCCACGGCGGCCCTGTGCCTGGAGGCAAAGAATGGGGAAAAGGTTTTTGAAATGGAAGCGGACGAATCCTTCCGCGTCCATCCATCGCCCATTCTGTTTGACGACGAGCGGATGGGCTGCCGGTACGACGCGCGAAAGGAAATCCCGGATTGGAGCATGCCGGATTTTGACGATCGCTTTTGGGAACACGCCCTGCCGGAAAAGAGACCCCGGGGGATGGCGAAACTGTGCGAAGCGGAGCCCATCGCGGTGACGGAGGAATTAAAACCGGTCAGCGTCACGTATCACGGGGAAATGCCCTATTGCTATGAAAGCATGAAAAACGACGCCGCGCCGCTGCGGGACGCTGTGGCCTATCGGGCGTATGTGTACGATTTCGGCGTGAACGGCGCGGGCGTGACCCGGCTGCATATCAAAAACAGCGCGCCGGGGCAAAGGATCATTGTCCGCCACGCGGAAGATTTGGTGCACGGGGATGTATCCGTCAATTCCACGATCTTCCTGCGCAAAAACACGACGAAGCAGTATATCGAGTACGGACAGACCGACGTGTATGTCTGCAAGGGCGGGGACGAAACGTTCACGCCGGTATTTACATACGACGGCTTCCGTTACGCCATCGTGGAGGGTCTTACCAAAGAACAGGCCACCGAGGACGCAATTACGTTCCTGGTCATGAATTCCGATCTGAAAGAGCGGGCGGGCTTCTTCTGCTCCGACCCCATGCTCAACCAATTGCAGGCATGCGCCCGGCGGTCGGACCTGTCGAACTTTTACTATTTTCCCACGGACTGCCCCCACCGGGAAAAGAACGGCTGGACGGGGGACGCCTCCGTGTCGGCGGAGCACATGCTGCTGAACCTCAAGGCGGAAAAGAGCCTGCGGGAATGGCTGCTGAACATCCGCCTTTCCCAGCGGGCGGACGGCGCGCTGCCGGGCATCGTGCCCACGGGCGGCTGGGGCTTTGCCTGGGGCAACGGCCCGGCGTGGGACAGCGTGTGCGTGAACCTGCCCTATTATCTCTACCGTTATACGGGGAATAAAGAAATCATCGCCGAAAACGCGGCCATGATCCTGCGGTATTTGTTTTATATCTCCGGCAGGCGCGACGAACGGGGCCTGATCGCCGTGGGCCTCGGGGACTGGCTGGACCCCTTCCAAAAGGAGCGGGGAAGCATCGCGTCCCCCCTGTGGGTGACGGACAGCGCCGTGATCCATGACATTTCCCAAAAAGCCGCTTTCCTGTTCGCGCAAATCGGCCTGACCAAGGAAGCCGATTACGCGGAGGCTTTTGCTAAGGAAATGCGATGCAGCTTCCGAAAGCACCTGATCGACCCCGAAACCATGACGGTGGCGGGGGATTGCCAGACTTCCCAGGCGTTAGCGCTTGAAGTGGGCCTGTTTGACGAAGAAGAACTGCCCACCGCCCGGAATCGTTTGGTGGAAATCATTCACCGGGACGGGGATGTGAACGCCTGTGGGATGATCGGCCTGCGGTACGTTTACCACGCCCTCGTCCACGCCGGGGAAGCGGACTTAGCCTATCGGCTGATCACCTCTGCTTCCCGCTCCTGCTACGGGTACTGGATGACCCACGGGGCCACCTCCCTCTGGGAATGCTTCCCCGATTTGGCCGTCGGCACGGAGGGCTCCAAAAACCATCATTTCATGGGCGATATATCCAGCCTGTTCATTCAGGAATTTGCTGGCCTGAAACCGAATCCATGTTTTGAAGGCCCCGATACCTATGAGATTTCGCCGCAATTCATAAAGGGTCTTGATTGGGCGGAAGCGCATTATCACGCGCCCCGCGGTACAATCACCGTCCGATGGGAAAGGACGGAAAACGGCGTTATCCTCCGCGTATCCGTGCCCAAGGAAGCCAAGGGCAGGCTGATCCTGCCGCAAGGGTACGCGTTCCAGGATCACGAAAAAGAAAAACGCCTGGAAAACCTTTGCGGCGAATTGGTTTTCCAGGCGGAAGCGGCGCGGTAAAGACGCCGCTGTTATTGCACCGCGTTTTTCTCTTTTTCCTTAGCTTCCCGATACAGGCCGATGGCCTGCTTCATGTAAAAGCCCAAGGCGCACAGCGTCAGCGCCACGCCCAGCCACAAAAGCAGGGTATGCACGGGAAAGCCGAAGGTTTTCAGCAGCCATTCATGGAAGAAGCAGGAAATCAAGGCGCATACCACCGTGGCCTGGGCGATCTTGCCGATCCATTTGGAATAAACCACCACCTGATGCTTATACAGGATCAGCCCGCCGGTGACCATGGTGGCTTCTTTTGCCAAGATAATGGCCAGCGCGGCCCAGGGGGCGATGCCCTTGATGGCCAGGGAGGTCATCATGCTGATCACCATCAGCTTGTCGGCTAGAGGGTCCATGAGCTTGCCGAAATCGGTGATCAGATCGAATTTCCGGGCGATGTACCCGTCGGCGATGTCCGTCAGGCTGGCGATTACGAACACCGCCAGGGCGATATAGAGCTGATCGGTCATCATAAAATACCAGAAAACCGGAATCAGCGCCATGCGCAGCATGGTAAGCACATTGGGAACGTTCCAGATTTTTTGCTTCTTTTTCTCTGTCATGGCAGTATCTCCCGTATCATCCAAGCATGGTAAAAGCAGAACGCTTTCTTCAGTATTATAGCATTTCCACATCGTTTTTTCAATCCGGATTCAGGCCCCAAAATTTGTTTCCGGCTATTGACGAAACCCAGGCGGCGCAACTATAATATAATATGGGACGGGATGGGGAACTTCGTTGTTTTTCCATCCCTCAAACGATTTATTCTATTGATCGGAGGCGGCCTCATATGTCTGTGGTATGGTACATTCTGGTGCTTCTCGTCATCGCGGCGGCCATCGCCTACGTGGTGTACAACTATCAGCGCATCCGCAAGATGCCTGAAGGTACCCAGGAAATGGCCGAAATGGCCGGGATCATCCGTTCTGGCGCGAACACCTTCATGAAAACCGAATACAAGACCATCATCGCTGTGGTGATCCTGCTGGCGCTGGTCTTCAGCCTGTTCGTGGAAGCCACCAGCGGCATCACGTTCCTCTTCGGCGCGCTCATGAGCTCCTGCGCCTGCGTGGTGGGCATGCGCTCTGCCACCTACGCCAACGTGCGCACCGCCAACAAAGCCCGGGAAAGCCTCTCCATCGGCGAAACGGTGAAGGTGGCCCTGTGCGGCGGCAGCATCTCCGGCCTTTCCGTGCAGGCTCTGGGCCTGCTGGGCCTGACCTGCATCCTGATCATCTTCGGCAGCGTGCGGCATGACGTGTCGGGCGGCGGCCTGATCACCTCCCTTTCGGGCGTGAATCCCACCATCATGCGCATTTCTACCTATTCCTTGGGCTGCTCCCTGGTCGCCATGTTCAACCGCGTGGCGGGCGGCAACTACACCAAGGCCGCCGACATTTCCGCCGACATCCTGGCCAAAGTGCGCAACGACCTGCCCGAGGACGACTCCCGCGTGCCCAACGTGATCGCGGACTTCATCGGCGACAACGTGAACGACATCGCGGGCAACTGCTCCGACTTGCTGGAATCCTTCGTGGCCACCATTTCCGCCGCCCTGATGATCGCCGTGATCCTGTTCCAGAGCTATGAAAGCAAGTTCACTGAAAGCATGGAAGTGCTGGAAAAGGTCTTTAACGGCACCATCACCTTCCCCGTCGTCCTGGCGGGCATGGGCCTGCTTTCCTGCCTGCTGGGCCTGTTCTACGCCGACCGGAAAAAGATGAGCGACAATCCCTCCCGGGAACTGAACCTGGCCACCTGGATCTCCGCCGGGCTCACCGTGGTGCTGGGCTTCATCGCCGCCATCATCTGCTTCGCGGGCACGGACGCCGCCGTGCTCAAGGATGAATACGGCTGGGCCGCCGGCTGGGCTTCCCCCTGGATCTGCACGGTGCTGGGCATCCTGAGCGGCGTGGCCATCGGCTCCATCACCGAATATTACACCTCCACCGATTATAAACCCACCCGCACCCTGGCCGAAATGGCTCCCGAGGGCGAAGCTTTCGTAGTCACCAAGGGCGACGCCGTGGGTTCCCGCTCCGTGCTGCTGCCCGTGCTGGTGATCGGCCTGGCGCTGTTCGTTTCCGGCAAGTTGGCCGGCATTTACGGCGTAGCCACCGCCGCCCTGGGCATGCTGGCCTTCGTGGGCGCCACCGTATCCATCGACGCCTTCGGCCCCATCGCCGACAACGCGGGCGGCCTGGCCGAGAGCTGCCACCTGGACGCCAATGTGCGCGTGATCACCGATAAGCTGGACGCTGTGGGCAACACCACCGCCGCCGTGGGCAAGGGCTTTGCCATCGGCTCCGCCGCCTTCGCCACCGTGTCCCTGATCGTCAGCTACGTGGGCAACTATTCCTCCGAAATGAACCTGAACATCGCCTCCTTCGTGGTGGTGGCGGGCGCTATCATCGGCGGCGCGCTGGTGGAATACTTCTCCGCCATGCTCACCGATAACACCATCGAATCCGCCAAGCTCATGGCCGACGAGGGCGATAAGCAATTGACCCCCGAAGTGCTGGCCGGTGAAAAGACCCCGGACTACAACCGCATGATCGAGCTGGCCGCCAAGCAGGCCCTGAAAAAGATGCTGGTGCCCTCCATCCTGGCGATGGTGATCCCCGTCATCGGCGGCTTCCTCTTCGGCGTGGACTTCGTGGGCGGCCTGCTCATCGGCGCCACCATCGTGGCCATTCCCCGGGCCCTGTTCATGGGTAACAGCGGCGGCGCTTTCGACAACGCCAAGAAGTATATCGAATCCGGCGCGCTGGAAGGCCACGGCAAGGGCTCCGCTGCCCATAAGGCCGCTGTTACCGGCGACACCGTGGGCGATACCCGCAAGGACGTTGTGGGCGTGGCCCTGGATATCTTCATCAAGACCATGTCCACCGTGGCCAACACCCTGGTGAGCGTGTTCCGCAATATCACTTTGATCCGGTAATTTCGTTACTGCTCAGCCTTCGGCTTCGCAGTAACGCGCGGGCGGGGATTTCATCCCCCCCGCGTGCCCCCCCAACGGTTTTTCCTCTCGCACCTTCGGTGCTCCCGGGCGGAAAAACCGCAAGGTAGGAAAATTTTCTTCAGTCGTCTACACTCCCTGCGAAAATTTTCGTCCTCACGGCGTACACGCCGCCGCTGCGGATTTCAGTCAAGGGGAGTGCCCCTTGACAATCCCCCTCTGGTTCCGTTTCTTCGTTGGTTCTCCAGAGGAGGCTGAGTAGTTACGTAATTTCGCAGAAAAAAAGCGGCTATGCTTGACACACAGCCGCTCTTGCTGTACAATAGAGTTGTCAGATGACCAACCCCGCTTGGTTGTGAGACCCAGCAACGAAAGCCTCTGAGTAGCCGGTAACTACCCAGAGGCTTTTCTTTATCTGCTTAACGTTTCATTCCGAAATAAATCGTTAGACACAGACTGGTAACGGCAATCAGGGCCATGAACAACTCCACGGTCGTCATGCACATCACCTCCCCGCTTCCGTATTCCTCGCGGGGTCAGCTTCCGGGCGTTTGCCCTACCATCGTACAGCGTTTTCATCATAGCATAAACCAAAAAGAAAGGCAAATTCTTTTTTGCGCTTATCCGATTTGGTATTGATTTTTCCACTGAAACCATGTAAAATGAACGTAAAGTGACCAATATTTGAGGAGGTGCCCCGAATTGAATTACATGGAAGAATCCCTGCGCCTGCATGGCGAATGGCAAGGTAAAATCGAGGTCGTTTCCCGTGTGCCGGTGAAGGATAAAACGGATCTGTCCCTGGCCTACACCCCCGGCGTGGCGCAGCCCTGTTTGGAGATCCAGAAGGATTACGATAAATCCTTCACCCTGACCCGCCGCCACAATCTGGTGGCCGTGATCACCGACGGCACCGCCGTGCTGGGTCTGGGCGACATCGGCCCCGAGGCCGGCATGCCTGTGATGGAGGGCAAATGCGCTCTGTTCAAGGCCTTCGGCGACGTGGACGCTTTCCCGCTGTGTATCCGCAGCAAAGACGTGGACGAGATCGTGCGCACGGTGTACCTGATTTCCGGCTCCTTCGGCGGCATCAATCTGGAAGACATCGCCGCTCCCCGGTGCTTTGAGATCGAACGCCGCTTAAAGGAAATCTGCGATATCCCCGTGTTCCACGACGACCAGCACGGCACCGCCGTGGTGGTGGGCGCGGCCCTGATCAACGCCCTGCGGGTGGTGAAGAAGGACATCGGCGAAGCCAAGGTGGTCATCAACGGCGCGGGCAGCGCGGGCATCGCCATCGGCAAGCACCTGCTGAACTTAGGCGTGAAGCATTTGAAGATGGTGGACCGCTTCGGCGTGCTGTGCGAGGGCGAGCAGATGAACCCCGCCCAGGAGGAAATGGCCAAGATCACCAATCCCGAAAAGTTCTCCGGAAAGCTGGCCGACGCCATGAAGGGCGCGGATGTGTTCATCGGCGTCAGCGCGCCCCACATTGTGAGCAAGGAAATGGTGCAATCCATGGCCCCCGGGGCCATCGTGTTCCCCATGGCGAACCCCACCCCCGAAATCGAGCCGGACGAGGCGCTGGAAGCGGGCGCGGCTGTGGTCGGCACCGGCCGCAGCGACCATCCCAACCAGATCAACAACGTGATGTGCTTCCCCGGCCTGTTCCGCGGCGCGCTGGACGTAAGGGCCCGGGACATCAACGAGGAAATGAAGCAGGCCGCGTCCCACGCCCTGGCCGACCTGGTATCGGAAGAGGAGCTGAATGCCCAGTACATCCTGCCCCTGGCCTTTGATAAGCGCATCGGCCCCGCCGTGGCGGCCGCCGTGGCGAAGGCCGCGAGGGACAGCGGCGTAGCGAGGCTGTAACCACGAAAGGAGTTTTCTGGGGGAAACCATTCTTTGGAGGCCAAAGAATGGTTTCCCCCAAGCCCCCTTCCAAGAAAGCCATCTTTTTACTGTTTTCTGACAGACAATAGAGGGAGAGAAACAAGCATGAGCAACATGAATCAGACCATCAAGCAGAAAAAACCGCTTGAATTCTTCAATCTGCCTTGGCCGATTTTCCTGATCATCACCGTGGTGTGTTTAGCCGCCACCTATCTGGGCGTGCTGCCCGCGGGCATGACGGGCTGCTTCCTGTTCATGATCGTGCTGGGTACCATCCTCGGCTGGATCGGCGACCATACCCCCGTCATCAAGGATTTCCTGGGCGGCGGCGCCATCGTGTGCATCTTCGGCTCCGCGCTGCTGGTCTATTTCCACCTGATCCCGGACGGCACCTTCACCACTCCATTAAAGAGCCTGAATCTGGTGGATAAGATCAATGCGTTCTTCAAGGGCGACGGGGCTTTCCTGGATTGGTACATCGCTGCTCTGATCACCGGCTCCATCCTCGGCATGAACCGGAAGCTGCTGGTGAAAGCCGCGGCCCGGTACTTCCCCGCCATCTTCGGCGGCCTGATCCTGGCCTTCGGCCTGTGCATGGGCGTAGCCGCGCTGATGGGCTATCCCGTTATGAATGCGCTGCTTTTGATCGCCCTGCCCATCATGGGCGGCGGCATGGGCGCGGGCGCGACCCCCCTGTCCAAAATCTTTGAAGCCAGCTCTTCCATGAGCGCGGCGGAAGCCCTGTCCATCATGACCCCCGCCGTGGCCATCGGCAACGCCGTGTCCATCGTGCTGGCGGGCATCCTGGTGAAGGTGATCAAGGGCAAGCTGAACGGCAGCGGTCAGCTCATGAAGGCCGGCCACATGGATCCCAAGGAACTGGAAATCAGCCCCGAAATGCAGCAGAAGCGCGATCATATCGACGTGAAGAACTTAGGCATCGGCCTGCTCACTTCCGGCGCGTTCTTCGCCTGGGGTTTCATCCTGCAAGGCCTGTGGAATGCCCTGGGCACCGGCATCACCATCCACGCCTACGCCTGGATGATCATCACTGTGGCCATCTGCAAGATCACCAACATCGTGCCGGAGCGCATCGAAGTGGCTTGCTATCAGTGGTTCCAGTTCGTGATGAAGAACCTGACCAACATGCTGCTGGTGGGCATCGGCATCTGCTATCTGGATATCGCCACCGTGATTTCCAGCTTCTCTGTCACCTACCTGCTCCTGTGCGCTGCCACCTGCATCGGCGCGTTCGTTGGCGCGGCCCTCATCGGCAAGCTGGTGGGCTTTTATCCCTTTGAATCGGGCATCACCGCCGGCCTGTGCATGAGCAATATGGGCGGCACCGGCGACGTGGCCGTGCTTTCCGCCGCCAACCGCATGGAACTCATGCCCTTCGCGCAGATTTCCTCCCGCTTAGGCGGCGCGGTCATTCTGCTGCTGGCCAGCCTGATGCTCTCCATCCTGGCCCAGTTCATCGTCACCGCCAGCCCCGAAGCCGCCGAAGCGGCCAAGCAGGTGCTGGACGCGGCTAAGTCCGGCGCTCTGCTCCTGCCCATGGCATAACCGGAAAGACCTTTTCGCGTGGGCCTGTTCTTGAAAGGAGGACAGGTCCCCGCGTTTCGGTAAAGCGTGTTTTGATAAGCGGGGATCGATAAAATGATCACAGTCAATCTGCGTTACACAGGGAAGAACGGCTGCGCCCGGAAATTTGCGGAAGAAATGACCGCCAGCGGAACAGTTGAAAAGATCCGGGCCGAGGCAGGCAATCTCCGTTACGAGTATTATCAATCCCTGGACGAGCCGGAAACCGTCCTGCTGATCGACAGTTGGGAGAATCAGGAGGCTATCGACAGACACCACGCCTCCCCCATGATGGCGGTCATTGCCGCGCTTCGGGAAAAGTACGACCTGCACATGACCGTGGAACGGTACGTCAGTGCGGAAACGCCCGAAACGGAAACGCGGTTTATCCGGCAATAAACGAAAACAGATATGGGAAAGAGGGAGATCGGCCCATGAAAACCGTGCGGGTGGTCGCCGCCGTCATTCGGGACGGGAATCGCATCTTCGCTGCCCAGCGGGGATACGGCAGCGCCAAGGACGGCTGGGAATTTCCCGGCGGGAAGATCGAACCGGGGGAAACCCCGCAGCAGGCCCTGACCCGGGAGATTCGGGAGGAACTGAACGCCGAAATCACCGTGGGCGAAAAGCTGACCCAGGTGGAACGGGATTACCCGGACTTCCATTTGTCCATGGGCTGCTATTGGTGCGCTCTCAAATCCGGGAGCCTCACCCTGCGGGAGCATGAATCCGCCCGCTGGCTGGGCCTGGGTGAATTGGACGCGGTGGACTGGCTCCCCGCCGACCGGGTGGTGGTGGCAGCTATAAAAACACAGGGGACGGAACTATGTGCAGATGGCGATCGGCTTTTGAAGGATGACGCTGAAGCATTCGGGATATAAACGCATGTAAACGAGGGAATACTCAAATAAAGGTCCTTTATGTTTTCACATGGAAGGATGACCAGCATGGAAAAAGCGAAAATGACGGCTTCCTATGGCGCGGTCCAGTTCTTTTTTTGGTTTGTATACGGGACGGCGCTGGCCTTTGCCAGCCCCTATCTGCTGGACCGCGGCCTGTCGAATACCGAAATCGGGCTGATCAGCGCCGCGGCCTGCGCCCTATCGGTTCTTTTGCAGCCTGCCGTTTCGGCATACGCCGACCAGGAAAGGAGCCCATCTATCAAAACTTTCCTGCTGATCGCGGGCGGGGGCATGATGGCCTTTGGGCTTTTTTTGACCCTGGTTTACGGGAAAGGCGGTCTGCTCAACGGTCTGCTGTTGGGCTGCGCCATCCTGCTCATTCAGATGGCTTTGCCGTTCACCAACGCCCTGGCAACCGAGACGATCAACCAGGGAAAACAGTTGAATTTCAGCTTTGCAAGGGCCTTTGGCTCCATCGGATACGCGGTGATGTCCATAACGATTGGCCGTCTGATCGCGTGGAAAGGGACGGTTGTGGAGCCCTGGGCGCTCATCATCACGTCCGCTTGCTTTTTTCTTTCCGTCGCGCTGTTCCCCTTTCAAAAGAGCATTCAGACGGAACGGCGGAAGGTCAAAGGGAGCGCCGTTGCTTTTCTTCGCAGGTATCCGGCGTTCGCGGTCACGCTGGTGGGATGCGTTCTGATCTATATCAGCCATGTGGTCATCAATAATTTTACGTACCAAATTGTGGTTCCCAGGGGCGGTACCAGCGAACACATGGGAACGGCGCTGGCTTTGGCCGGTCTGCTGGAAGTGCTCGCCATGTTTTTCTTCTCCGCGCTCACGCGCTGGAAGGACAGCGGATTTTGGTTTCGTATTTCCGGCGTGTTTTTCACCCTGAAAGCCCTTGGCACGCTATTAGCGCCGAATATGCCGGCGTTTTATCTGGTTCAGCTCTTCCAACCCTTGGGCTGGGGGCTGATGACCGTGGCGTCCGTTTACTTTGTCAATGATCTGATGCAGGAACAGGATCGGATCAAAGGGCAAGCCTACATGACCATGTCGCTTTCCGCCGCTACCATCATCGGGTCGCTGGGCGGCGGCTGGATGATCGACGCCTTCGGGGTGGACGGCATGCTGATCGCCGCCGTGATCTGCGGCGCGCTTGGCACCGTGATCGTGATGGGGGCGCATACAAAATAAACATGAGGGACGGTTCTGCGTGCCGAATAAAAGCGCTTGTGTTTTTCTCCCGAACGTGTTACCATGATCGGGAAAACAACACCGAAGGGAGATACACACATGGACAGGCGGAACGCTTGGAATCAGTATGACGACGCGGCGCTTTTGAAAGTGGAAGAAGCGGCGGCGGCGTACAAAAAGTATTTGGACGCGGGTAAGACCGAGCGGGAATGCGCTTTGGAGGCCGTGCGCATGGCGGAAACGGCGGGCTACAAGAGCTTGGAAGAAGCCATCCGCGAAGGCAGCGCGGTAAAGCCCGGCGATAAGCTGTATCAGGTGCAGATGGGCAAGGCGGTCATGCTGTTCCACATGGGCAAAGCGCCTCTTACAGAGGGCATGAACATCGTGGGGGCCCATATCGATTCCCCCCGCATCGATGTCAAGCAGAACCCCTTCTATGAGGACGGGGATTTCGCCTACGCCGACACCCATTATTACGGCGGCATCAAGAAGTATCAGTGGGTGGCCCGGGCCCTGGCGCTCCACGGGACTGTGGCGAAAAAGGACGGCACGCTGGTGAATATCGTCATCGGCGAGGACGAAAGCGACCCCGTGGTGGGCGTTACCGACCTGCTGATCCATTTGAGCCAGGAGCAGATGGGTAAGAAAGCGTCCGAGTTCATCACCGGCGAGGGGCTGGACATCACCCTGGCGGGCCGTCCTCTCAAGGGCGAGGACAAGGAGCCTGTGAAGGCCGCGCTGCTGAAAATTTTGAAAGATAAATACGGTCTGGAAGAGGAAGACATGCTCTCCGCCGAGATCGAGGCCGTGCCCGCGGGCAAGGCCCGGGATTTCGGCCTGGACCGCAGCATGATCTTGGGTTACGGCCACGACGACCGGGTGTGCGCTTACGCCGAGCTGGCGGCCATGCTGCAACTGCCCGCTGTGCCGGAATCCACCTGCTGCTGCCTGCTGGCGGACAAGGAGGAAATCGGCTCCGTGGGCGCAACGGGCATGCGGGCCATGTATTTTGAAAACGCCGTGGCGGAGCTGCTGGCCCTGACCACCGGCAAGGAAAGCGACCTTGCCCTTCGCCGGGCCCTGGCAAACAGCCGCATGCTGTCCTGCGACGTGAGCGCGGGCTTTGATCCCCTGTACGCCGCCGCTTTTGAAAAGAAAAACGCCGCTTTCCTGGGCCGGGGCGTGTGCTACAACAAGTTCACCGGCTCCCGGGGCAAGAGCGGCAGCAACGACGCCAACGCCGAGTACATCGGCCGTCTGCGGAAGATCATGGACGATCACGATATTTCCTGGCAGACCGCCGAGCTGGGCAAAGTGGACGTGGGCGGCGGCGGCACCATCGCCTATATCTGCGCCCTGTACGGCATGGAAGTGATCGACAGCGGCGTGGCGGTGCTTTCCATGCACGCCCCCGAGGAAGTGATCAGCAAGGCCGACCTGTACGAGGCCATCCGGGCCTATGCCGCTTTCCTGACCGATATGAAAAAAGCCTGACCCACGCGAGGACCCGTTCAACCAAGGCTTTCGCAGCCGTTTCGCCCGCTATCGGGCTGGAACGGCTTGCTTTTTTTCTGCATTTTTTTATTTCGGAATGGAAAGCAGAGACTTGGATTGGAATGAATTTCCACATAAAATTATGAAATAATTGCGCACAAAATCCCAAAAACCTTGAATTTTCTGGCAGCATGTGATAAAATGAGATACGGAAAAGTATGCTTTTTTGTGTACCCATTTATGCACCCAATTTTTGGCTGCTATAAGGAAAAGCTTCCGGGCGGCCAGATCGTTCCCGCCGCCTGCGAGGGAACGGCGGGAGGGACCGAATGAAGAAAAAGACGCTGGGACGGCGGGTGTCCACAATCCTGCTGGTGCTGGTGCTGGTGGTCGGAATGGGGCTGTTGATTTATCCCCCTTTCAGCGAATACTGGAACTCCTTCCACCAGTCCAGGGCAATCATCAGCTACGCGGAGAAGGTCGCCAACCTGGATAAAGAAAAGTACGAGCAGATTTGGAACGCCGCGCTGGAATATAACCGGAGCCTTACGAAGAAAGGCAATCACTGGGCCATGGACGAAGAGGAAGCGGAGGAGTACGACGCGCAGCTGAACGTGGACGGCACCGGCAATATGGGTTATATCTCCATTCCCAAAGCAGATATCAATCTTCCGCTGTACCACGGCACCAACGAAAGCGTGCTGCAAACGTCCGTGGGCCATATCGAGGGCAGCTCGCTTCCGGCGGGCAGCGTTCACAGCAACGAAGAAGATTTTGACGAAGTGGAATACGCCTCCCACTGTGTGCTCAGCGGCCACCGCGGCCTGCCCAGCGCGCGCCTGTTCAGCGATTTGGATGTAATGGAGGTGGGGGATTTGTTCTACCTGACCATACTGGACCAGACGCTGACCTATGAGGTGGATGAGATCAATATCGTGGAGCCGGGCGACTCCAGCAAGATCGAGTTCGTGCCAGGAATGGACCTGGTCACCCTGGTCACCTGCACCCCATACGGCATCAATTCCCACCGGCTGCTGGTGCGCGGCCGCAGGATCGAGAATGAGAAAACGCGCCTGAACGTGCGCATCACGGCGGACGCCCTGCGGATCGAAGCGATTTTTGTGGCCCCGTTCATTGCCGCGCCGGTGCTGCTGCTGCTTGTTTTCTGGGTGCTGATCATCACCAGCGGAAGAAGACGGCGCTGAAAATGATTGCAATTTGTTATTTCCCATATGCGGGCATGATGCCTGCGTGAAAGAGGACAGATATGAGGAATCCACATTCTTTGAGGGGGAAAAGTGGCATGTATCATGATGATCAAAATAAAAAAATGGAAAACGGGAAGGGATTCCGTGAAAAGCTGCGCCGCCTGAGCGCCATGGTGATGGCGGTGGTCATGCTTATGTCGTCAGCGCCGCTTTCCGCGCTGGCGGAGGGAGAAGGGCCGCAGCCCGTTTGCGGCTTGATTGAGCATACCCATGGGCCGGAATGCTACCAGCCCGTTTTAACGTGCGGCCAGGACGAGGCCGCGCCCACCGTGATCACCGAAAGAACGTTCACCCAAGTATTCCAGAAGCATTATCACAAGGATACCTGCCGCGATGATAAGGGCGAGCTGATCTGCGGTTACATCGCGGGCGAGTATTACCATATTCACAATCAGTACTGCAAGGACGAGAACGGGAAAAATGTCTGCGGCGTGGAATATTCGCCGGTTCATGAGCACACGGACGCCTGCTATACCGAAACGAAAACGCTGACCTGCAATCTGCCCGAAGAAGCGGGCCACACCCACAGCGAGGAATGCTATGACGAAGAAGGCAAAGTGATCTGCGGGCTGGAGGAAAAGGAAGGCCATACCCACGGAGACGAATGCTATACCGTTTCCCGGGAACTGACCTGCAAATACGCCAAAGAGCACATCCATAATGCCAGCTGCTTTGAAACGAAGTACGTCAATGGGGAAGAAGTCAAATACGTGACCTGCGGGCGTGTTATGGTGCCGCGGTTCGAGAGCACGGCAAACAGTTGGACGGAAAAAGAGATCGTCACAGACGAAGGCCATCAGCATACGGATGCGTGCTACACTGAAGAACTCGTTTGCACCCTCCCGGAGCATACCCATAACGCTTCCTGCTACCCCACACCGGAACCAACGCCCGAACCTACGGAAGAACCCACGGAAGAACCGACATTGACGCCGGAACCCACGGAGGAACCGGAGGAAGAGGCCACGCCGACACCGGAACCCACGGAAGAACCGGAGGAAGAGGCCACGCCGACACCGGAACCCACGGAAGAACCGGAGGAAGAGGCCACGCCGACACCGGAATCCACGGAGGAACCGGAGGAAGAGCCGACGCCCACGCCGGAACCCACGGAGGAACCGGAGGAAGAGCCGACGCCCACGCCGGAACCCACGGAGGAACCGACAGAAGAAACGACGCCGACACCGGAACCCACAGAGGAACCGGAGGAAGAGCCGACGCCGACGCCGGAACCCACGGAAGAACCGGAGGAAGAGCCGACACCCACGCCGGAACCCACGGAAGAACCGGAGGAAGAAGCCACGCCGACGCCGGAACCCACGGAAGAACCGGAGGAAGAGGCCACGCCGACGCCGGAAACCACAGAGGAACCGGAAGAAGAAGCGACGCCGACACCGGAAGCTACGGAAGAACCGAGCAAAAAGTCTACGGAAGAACCTACCAAGGAACCGACAAAGAACCGGGGAAAGTCGGATGAGAAGCCCACGGAAGAACCGGAGGAAGAGCCGACGCCGACGCCGGAACCCACGGAGGAACCGGAAGAAGAAGCGACGCCCACGCCGGAGCCCACGGAAGAACCGGAG
>JAFXSH010000124.1 GCA_017525805.1 Clostridia bacterium
CTTTAACCGTACCGGCGCGCTGGCCCGTGCCGTTATGTTCATCAACCTGGCCAACGACCCGGCGGTAGAACGTATCTCCACCCCGCGTATGGCCATCACCGCTGCCGAATATCTCGCCTACGAACTGGGCATGCACGTACTGGTTATCATCACCGATATCACCAACTACGCCGACGCCCTGCGTGAGGTATCCGCAGCCCGTAAGGAAGTGCCCGGCCGCCGCGGCTACCCGGGCTACCTGTACACCGACCTTGCGACCATGTACGAACGGGCCGGCCGTATCAAGGGCAAGAAGGGTTCCATCACCCAGATCCCCATCCTGTCCATGCCGGAAGATGACAAGACCCACCCGATCCCTGACCTGACCGGTTACATCACCGAAGGCCAGATCATCCTGTCCCGCGAACTCTACCGCAAGGGCCTGACACCGCCTATCGACGTGCTGCCGTCCCTGTCCCGTCTGAAAGATAAGGGCGTAGGCAAAGGCAAGACCCGCGAGGACCATGCCGATACCATGAACCAGCTGTTCGCCGCGTACGCGCAGGGCAAGCAGGCGAAGGAACTGGCCACCATCCTGGGCGAGGCCGCTCTTTCCAAGGTAGACAAGCTGTATGCGAAGTTTGCCGACGCATTTGAAAAAGAATACGTTTCCCAGGGCTACGAAACCAACCGCAGCATCATCGAGACGCTGGACCTGGGCTGGAAACTGCTGGGCATCCTGCCCCGCAGCGAGCTGAAACGTATCCGCGACGAATATCTGGACAAATACTATGTTCCTGCTGCTACAGAGGATAACGAGGGGGAATAATCGATGGCAACCCAAGTTAACCCGACCCGAATGGAGCTTACCAGGCTGAAAAAGCGCCTGGTAACCGCTGTCCGCGGCCACAAGCTGCTGAAGGATAAACGGGATGAAATGGTCCGCCAGTTCATGCTGCACATCCGCCGCAACCATGCGCTGCGCCTGGAAGTGGAGAAAGCCCTGCAGGGCGTGTCCACCCGCTTCGCCATGGCGAAAGCCCAGATGGGCGCGCTGCGGATTAGCGAGGCCCTGCTCTATCCTGCCCGCGCGGCTGTGTACGAAGTGGGCATGAAAAACGTGATGAGCGTTGACGTTCCCACCATTACGTTTACCGGCGGGGAAGAGGCTACGGAAATTCCCTATGCCTTCACCTTTACCTCCAGCTCCCTGGACAACGCGGTAGTGGAACTGTCCGCGCTGCTGCCCAAACTGCTGGAACTGGCAGAAGTGGAAAAAACCTGTAACCTGCTGGCGGATGAAATCGAAAAGACCCGCCGCCGGGTAAACGCCCTGGAATACGTCATGATCCCCGAGATGCAGACCAACATCAAGTTCATCACCATGAAACTGGCCGAAAACGAACGGGCCAGCACCGTACGCCTCATGAAGGCCAAGGACATGATGGCCGCCCAGGAAGCGAAAGCCCAGGCGGAACGGGCCGCCAAACAGGCGGTGTGATCCGATTCGGACTTCGGAAGTTGAAACGAGTTAAGTTTGTTTACGTTAAGTTAGATTTCGGATCTGCACTCTGTATGTTCAGGTAGTGCAGACCCGATCCGCTTAGCGCAGTACAATACAGAACAGTAATACAAGATTCAGCAGTAAGGGAGGGCAGATATGAAAGAATATACATTTCACTACGGACGAGGCACCAAACGCTTTTCCCTGGACGAAAGTAAAGTGATCAAAGAAATCCGGATGCCGGAGACCCCGGTGATGGAGGACATTCCCAAAGGAGTGCTGGATGCCATTTACCATCCCATCGGCACAGAGCCCATTGACAAGATTATCAAACCGGGCCAGACCGTGACCTTCATCTGCAACGACCCCAC
>JAFXSH010000019.1 GCA_017525805.1 Clostridia bacterium
CGCCTGCGAATTGGACGAGATCGCCAAGCTGGTGGACTGGGACAAGATCGCCGAGTTCCGCGCCCGCGCCCTGAACCCCGAACATCCCCATCAGGCCGGCACCGCCCAGAACCCCGACATCTACTTCCAGAACCGCGAAGCCGCCAACTGCTACTACAACGCCATTCCCGAAATCGTGGAAGCTTATATGGGCGAAGTGGCCAAGGTCACCGGCCGCGCCTACAAGCTGTTTGACTACTACGGCGCGCCCGACGCGGAAGAAGTCATCGTCGCCATGGGTTCCGGCTGCGAAGCCATCCAGGAAACCATCGACGTGCTGCTCAAGCAGGGCCGCAAGATCGGCGTGGTGAAGGTGCACCTCTACCGTCCCTTCTCCGCCAAGCACTTCCTTAACGCCGTTCCCGCCACCTGCAAGAAGATCGCGGTGCTGGACCGCACCAAGGAGCCCGGCTCCCTGGGCGAGCCCCTGTTCGAAGACGTGGTGGCCGTGCTGGCCGAAAACGGCCGCAAGGACATCGAAGTCGTCGGCGGACGCTACGGTCTGGGCAGCAAGGAATTCAACCCCACCATGGTCAAGGCTGTGTACGACAACCTGGCCAAGGCGCAGCCCAAGAACCACTTCACTGTGGGCATCAACGACGACGTGACCGGCACCAGCCTGGAGCTGGGCGACCTGCTCATCGCCGCCCCCGCTGGCACCGTGTGCTGCAAGTTCTACGGCCTGGGCTCCGACGGTACCGTTGGCGCCAACAAGAACAGCATCAAGATCATCGGCGACCATACCGACAAGTACGCCCAGGCGTACTTCGCCTATGACTCCAAGAAGTCCGGCGGTCTGACGGTCAGCCATCTGCGCTTTGGCGACGTGCCCATCCGCAGCACCTACCTGATCGACGCGGCCGACTTCATCGCCTGCCACAATCCCGCCTATGTGACCATGTACGACATGGTTTCCTCCCTCAAGGACGGCGGCACCTTCCTGCTCAACTCCCAGTGGGAGCCCGACGACATGGACGCGCATCTGCCCGCCGCCATGAAACAGCTGCTGGCCAAGAAGCACGCCAAGTTCTACACCATCGACGCCATTGACCTGGCCGCGAAGGTGGGCATGGGCGGACGCATCAACACCATCATGCAGGCCGCGTTCTTCAAGCTGGCCAACATCATCCCCTACGAAGATGCCGACCAGTACATGAAGGCGTATGCCAAGAAGACCTACGGCAAGAAGGGCGACGCGGTTGTCCAGAAGAACTGGGACGCCATCGACATCGCCATTTCCGGCCTGAAGGAAGTCAAGGTTCCCGCTGAATGGGCCAACGCCACCACCGGCGCCGTGCCTGTGAAGGTGGAAGCCAGCGAATACTTCGACACCCTGATCCGGCCCATCCTGGCCCAGGAAGGCGACCAGCTGCCCGTCAGCGCGTTCGACCCCCGCGGCTTCGTGGAAACCGGCACCACCAAGTACGAAAAGCGCGGCATCGCCGTGAAGGTGCCCGCCTGGATCCCCGAAAACTGCATCCAGTGCGGCCAGTGCTCGCTGGTTTGCCCCCACGCCTGCATCCGTCCCGTGCTGGTGAAGGAAGGCACCGAGAAGCCCGAAGGCTTTATCGTGGCCCCCAAGACCATCGGCAAGGAACTGGCCGGCTATCAGTACCGTATGCAGGTCAGCCCCCTGGACTGCACCGGCTGCGGCAACTGCGTGGAAGTGTGCCCCGCCAAGACCAAGGCCCTGGAAATGAAGCCCCTGGACGAACAGCGCAAGGAAGAGAAGAACTGGGAATTCGCTATGAAGCTGCCTAAGCCCGAGGTGCAGATCAATCCCGCCACCGTGAAGGGCAGTCAGTTCCTGCAGCCCCTGTTTGAGTTCTCCGGCGCCTGCGCGGGCTGCGGCGAGACTCCCTATGTGAAGCTCGTTACCCAGCTGTTCGGCGACCGCATGATGATCGCCAACGCCACCGGCTGCTCCTCCATCTACGGCGGCTCCGCTCCCACCTGCCCCTACACCGTGAACGAAAAGGGCCAGGGCCCCGCCTGGGCAAACAGCCTGTTTGAAGACAACGCCGAGTTCGGCTTCGGCATGAACTTAGCCACCGCCCAGCGCCGCGCCAAGCTGGCCGAAACCGTCCAGAAGCTCATCGATGTTTCCTGGACGCAGCAGGCCATCAAGGACGCCGGCAAGGAATGGCTGGAGAACATGGACGACGCCGAAGGCAGCCGCGCCGCCGGCGACAAGCTGGTTGCCGCCTGCAACGAAAACATCGAACCCGGTTGCGAATGCGACGCCTGCAAGCTGGCCCGCGAAGTAGTTGCCAACGCCGATCTGCTCACCAAGAAGTCCATCTGGATCTTCGGCGGCGACGGCTGGGCCTATGACATCGGCTACGGCGGCGTGGATCACGTGCTGGCCCAGAACCAGGATGTGAACATCCTCGTGCTGGATACCGAAGTATACTCCAACACCGGCGGACAGGCCTCCAAGTCCACCCCCACCGGCTCGGTTGCGAAGTTCGCCGCCGCCGGTAAGCGCACCAAGAAGAAGGATCTGGGCATGATGGCCATGAGCTACGGCTACGTGTACGTCGCCACCGTCGCCATGAGCGCCAACCCCGCCCAGCTGATCAAGGCCATGATCGAAGCCGAGAAGTATCACGGCCCGTCCCTGATCATCGCCTACGCGCCCTGCATCAACCATGGTATCAACATGAGCAAGGCCCAGGCTGAAATCAGGAAGGCTGTGGCTGCCGGTTACTGGCCGCTGTACCGCTACAATCCCGATCTGGATCAGCCTCTCACCATCGACAGCAAAGACCCGACCGAAAGCTATCAGGACTTCATCCGCGGCGAAACCCGTTATCAGACGCTGCTGAAGATGTTCCCCGACGCCGCCGAAAAGCTCTTTGCCCAGAACGAAGAGGACGCCAAGGTCCGTCTTGCCAATTACAAGCGGATGGCTGGCAACTGATTCATTTCAGGCTAAGGAATCCCGGGCTGCCGTGCGAAAGTACGGCAGCCCTTTTTTCAGGCGCAAAAAAACCGGGCCGTCAGGCGATTTTCAGCCTGAAAGCCCGGCTTCGCTGTGTGCGCTTTACAGGCGCACAGGCAGGTCGGTATCGATAAAGGGATCGTTATTGGCAAAGGCGTCCAGTTTCACATCGCCGCCGCTCAGGCGATCATTTTCCGGCAGCGGGGCGGAAACGTGAATGTGCAGTTCCTGATCCCCTAAGAAAGTAAGCTCCGCCCGCTCCCGGGGCCGGGTCAGGGCCAGCACCTCGGTGTATTTGGTGCGCCCCTTGCGGGCAAAGCTCTGGGCCACCTCCGCCCGGCCCTGCCAGTGCATAGGCAGGAAAACCCGGGGCTTGACGGACATGACGAAATAATTGGCGCCCGCCTCATACAGGCCGCCCATCCGGGGGTCCAGGGGGAACATGGCGATATCCATGGGCAGGCGCTCAATGGGGGCCATGGCGGCGTAAAAGTCTTTTTCCGCCTGGGCGATTTCCCGCAGGGTGCTTTCCTCCCGCCAGTGCCACAGGTTCAGATCCCCGGCGTGGAACACGTTCAGGCCGTACAGCGATACGTAAAAGGATACGCCCTTGTCCGTGGAAGAAAACACACGGATGTTTACGTCGCCCACGTTCAGCGTGTCGCCGGGCTTTACCCGCTTGCCGCGCTTGCCCGCTGGCAGGTCGTCCGAAATGATGTAGGTGATGGGCAGCTGCTGGTAATCCCAGGAATAGATGATCTCGTCGAAATGATCCTCGTGATCGTGGGATACGAATACCAGCACCCGTTTGTAGTCCTTTAGGTCCTGCTCCCGGAGCTGGGCCTTTTCCGACAGTTCACCATGCTCGCCCCGCCAATAATCGAATACCAGCAGGGTGTCCAGCACCTCCACCGTGAACCCGGAATGATGAAAATAGGTAACGGCGGCCGCTTTTTCCACGCGGCTGGTCTCCTCGTTTTCCATGGCGACCTCCTTTCATTCAGTGAGGAATGAAGAGTGAGAAGTTTTATCATGTCCGCTGTTTATGCGCGGCGGCAGACTATATAAACTCCTAACTCCTCACCCTTAACCCCTAACTAAAACCTCATCCAGCGCTTTCCCCTCCGCCTGGGGCAGGGACAGGCCCAGCGCTTTGGCCAAGGTGGGCGCGATATCCACCAGGTTGGCTTCCCTGAGGCGGAAATTCCGCTTGACGCCGGGGCCTTTCAGCCACAGCAGCGTGCGGGCCTGGGGGCAGTTGAGCGAAAAGCCGTGCTCCCCATAGGTTTCTTCCTGCTTGTCAATGAAGCAATGCCCCGGCAGGGCGTCCACGGCCAAATGCACGTCCTTGGGCGCGCGCAGGGCGCGCAGCTCCTCTTTCCCAAAAATCCGCCCGACGCCCCATTCTTCGCCCTTTTCTTCCAATATCCGGCGGGCTTTGTCCAGGTCCGGGCCGAAGATGTACGCCCCCATGCCCAAGCTTTGGGCCCGGGCCCCGCAGGCGGCTTTCAGCTTCGCGTCCAGCAAAATGCCCTTGGGCGCGTCCTGCTGGCCATGGTCGCTGACGACACAGAAGAGGGTTTCCTCCATAAGCCCGGCCTTTTTTATTGCCTCTATGATCCGGCCCACCCGCGCGTCCAGCCGCTTCATGGCATCGCGGGCTTCCGGGCTGTCGACGCCATATTTGTGGCGCATAGCGTCGCAGTCCACCAGATGCACGGTGAGCACGTCCGGCGGGCGGCGGCTTTCGTACAGCTTTTCACACAGCAGGGCGGCGTAATCGTCCAAGTCGGGCTGCTTGATGCTTTTCCGGGTCTTGCCATACAGCGCTTCCATCCGCAGAATCCACACGGGAGAAGCGTATTGAATCATTTTCAGCACGGCGCTTTCTCCCGGCAGGGGCAGCACCTCCGGGAAACAGCGGCGGACGTAGGGATTCTTTCCTGTCACGGGCCACAGGATGGAGGCGATATCCATTCCCTTTTCTTTGGCGGCCTGGTGCAGGGTTTTTACCTTGATATCCCCGATGCTCCAGTACCAGGCCCGCATTTCGGGCGCTTTGTCCGGCTGGAAGGGCTGGTTATGGCCGATGCCGTGGGTTTCGGGATAGCAGCCGGTGAGAAGGCTGGTATGGATGGGATAGGTTAGGGTGGGATATACAGTTTTTACGTTGCCGCAGAAAACGCCCTGATCAGCAAGAGCAGAAAGCGCGGGCAGGCTCAAAAGCCTGTCCGCGTCCGGGTTCGCCACGGCATCCAGGGAAATCATGCATAGGCGCATATTATCAACGACCCCTTCTTCTTTTCCTGCGGAAGAACAGGAAGTAGATCACCAGGGCCCAAATGATCACGCTGCGCCAGTTGATGGAGGATTCCTCATAGCGCCACTGATTCTGCCAATCCTCCCAGTAGGTGTCGTCGTCGTTCTGCCGGGCGTCGTAATCGTCCCGGGCGAACATGCCGTACCAGTAATCGTCCACGGTTTGAGGCTGGGGGGTGGACTGGATGGCCGCCGCGCCGAAAAGACCGGCGGTGTCCAGCGTGTCCCCGAAAGCTTTCGCCAGGGTCTGCCCCAAGGCAACGGCCAAATCGGCCAGGGCTTCGTCATATTGGCGGTTCAAGTAAACGCCGCGGAAGTGGCTGGCCAGCAGGCTGGTCTGGGTATCGGCGGGCACCGCTTGTTTCGCGGCAGTGCCCAAGGACAGGGCATAGGATTCTTCGCCGATGACCAACAGCAGCAGCGCGTCGCAGTCTCCCAAGCCCCACACCTCAAACACTTTGTCGGCATATTCCTGGGCCTTGGCGCCGCCTAAGAAATGGCGGGTGAGCACGAAAATACGGCCCCCCGCAGCGTCGTTCAGCCGCTGGTTCAGGGTTTCTATATCTTCTAAGGTCTTTTCGCCCAGCACCCCGGCCAGGTCGGACACCGTTCCGGAAGGACGGGGAGGATATTCCGTTTCAGCGTAAGCCAGGGAAACGGCGGAGAAGCACAGGGCAAGCGCTAAAATCAGCGCGCCCGCTTTCATCGTCAGGCTGTTCATGTTCCTCCTCCTTCCTTATTGCGCCTGGAATTCCACGGCGGGCTTAATGCCGAGCAGCGTGCGGGCCAGCCAGCCGGAAAAGGTTTTATTCATGCGGCTGTTGAAGTCCGCCGCCGCCTGGTTGTAGGCGGCCCCGGCGGTTTTCTGCTCGCTTTGCGCCAGCATCTGGGGCAGATAGCTGGTCACGTACATACTGTCACGGCTGTCGTTTTTCACGCTGTCCATCAGGGCCAGCTTGTCCAGCAGCGCGTTTGCGTCCACGGTCAGCGCGTCGTTGGCCGCCGCTTTTTCAGACAGCGGGACGGACGCGCTTTCCAGCGCCGCCAGTTCTTTTTTTACGTTCTGATAATATTCGCCGGTTTGGCTGTCCATCTGGCCTTCATACCGTTTCGCCACGGCCAGCACGTTGTAGGCCGATTCCACGCGGGTCTGCAGCATGCTTTCCAGGCCCGCGCAAGTCTCGTTTACCAGCGCACGCTCGTCGGTCCAGCCGCGGTAAGCGCCGTATATCACGCTGCCCACGATCAGGATCACCATGATCGCAATGGCCCAGCCCGTTTTCAGTTTCATTGGTTCATCGGCCCCCTTTTCACATAGGTTACATGGTCAAAAGCTTTTCTTTCAGTTCCTTTTCCATATGGGCCAGGGTCTTTTCGGCCTCGGCGCGTTTCTGGCGGCCTTCCGCCTGAATGCGGCTGACCTCGTTGATGGTGTCGATCAGGCTCTGGTTGGTCTGCACCAGGGTTTCCAGATCGATGATGCCCCGCTCGGATTCCTTGGCCGTTTCGATGGTGCCCATTTTCAAGGTTTCGGCGTTCTTTTTCAGCAGCTCGTTGGTCATGTCGGTCACGGCTTTCTGGGCCTGCATGGCCTGCTGGCTGTGGTGCAGGCCCAGGGCCAGCACCATCTGGTTCTTCCACAGAGGCAGGGTGTTTACCAGCGTGGACTGGATGCGCTCCACCAGCAGGGAATTGTTGTTTTGCAGCAGGCGTATCTGCGGCGCCATCTGCATGGAGATCTGGCGGGTCAGCTTCAGGTCATGCAGCTTCTTTTCAAACCGGTCGCACTGGGCGGCCAGGTCGTTGGCCTTCTGGGCGTCCATGGCGTCGCCGCTGGCAGCGGCGATATCCTGGAGGCGCTTGAGGTCCGTATCCCGCACCTCCTGCAGGCGCTGCTCGCCCGCCACGATGTACATGGTCAGCTCATGGAAATATTGCAGGTTCATATCGTAGAGCTTGTTGAACATGGCCACGTCCTTGAGCAATTGCACCTGATGGTCCTCCAGGGAGCCCGCGATGCCTTCCACGTTCTTGGCAACGTCTTCATACTTGGCCTGGATGGAGGCGATCTGCTGCTTCGCCCCGAAGAACAGGCCCTTGAGGCCCTTGGGCTTTTCCCCGGCGGCGTTGAAGCCCTTGAGCTCGGTGATCAGCTTGGTCAGGATATCGCCCACTTCGCCGGTATCGCCGGTTTTCACGTTGCCCAGCACGGTGTCGGCAAAGCCGGAAATCTTTTTCTGGGCGTCCGCGCCGTAGAGCATCACATGATCCGGGTTGGTCAGGTCGATGGTTTTGGAGAACGCCGCCACCTGGATCTTTTCCTCGTCGGTCAGGGAGGAATCCAGGGCCGCCACCGCTTCCTTGGCGTCGGGGGCCGGGGGCGCGTTCTTTAAGTCCTCCAGCATATCCACGGCCTTTTCCACGGCCTGCCGGGCCTCCTGCTCGGGATGCAGGGTCAGGACGGGGGCGCTGTGCTGCTGGGCTTCGGCGAAGTTGTTTTCAGTCATGGGAGATGCTCCTTTCAGTAATTCTTTACATCCGCTGCTGTGCCTGCGCGGTTTCCTGCTGCTTCATACCGGAATCGATCAGTCCGTCCTGCCGCAGCATGGTTTCCATCACGTCGATATCGGTGGACAGATCCAGCATATCATCCTGATACAGGGCGTTCAATTGCTTGTCGAAAGCCTTGAGCACGGTGTCCATGGCTTCCCTGATCTGGGCCCGGGTGGCCTGGGCCTCCTTGCCTGCTACCTGGCGCTCGTCCATCTTGCGGTAGCCTTGCAGCATTTTCAGGGTGGTGGGCATGTAGTAGTCCATAAAGCGGCGGATCTGCGGCGCTTTTTCGGGCTTTTCGGCCACGGTATGGAAGATGCGGTTGGCCACGTCCTCCAATTGGTTCATCTGATTGGTCAGCTCCGCGTCGGGAATCAGGTCGTTTTCATGACGGATATTCATCAGCATTTCCTGGCCCTTATCCACCAGGGTATCCACAGCGGCGTCCCCAGTCTTGGGAATAGGCTGCTGCACGGGAGCTTCCTTGGAGGTATCCAGCCCCTGAGCCATAATGAACACGATGCGCCCGATCAGCAGGGCGATGCCCGCGGCAATCAGATAATGCTGCCAGCGATACAGCTTGAATATCAGAGAATACAGCACCACCACCGCGCCCATAGCCAGGAACGCGATCACGTATGCCTTGGAATTGTTGTTCTTCTTCTGCATAATGCTCTCCCCCTTCCGTTTGGTGCGAAGAAATCTTAGCAAAATCAGGGAAGAAGCGCAAGCCGTTTCCGCTGAATCATACATTTTCTCCGCTGAAAGCGGCATCCAGCCGCTTTTGGGTGCGTTCAGTATACCACAATCATGAGGCTATTTCAACTGTGCGGCACATTAGAAAACCATTAAAAACTGATTATGCCGCCATTCTGTTACAGCCCTTCATAAAAAACGCCGCCCCTGACGGGACGGCGCAAAAGCGCGTGTTTACGCAAGGATTTTGGCAATGGCTTCATCCAGCCAATCGCCCTCAAACAGCTCAATGAGCCCGGCGTCGCAGGCGGCGGCCAGCTTCTGGTTGATGGGCAGCTTGCCCAGCACTTGGGTTCCGAACCGCTCCGCGATTTCGTCCGCGTGGCTTTCGCCAAACACGTCCACATGCTTGCCGCAGTCGGGGCACAGAACGTAACTCATATTCTCCACCAGGCCCTTGACGGGAATGTTCATCATGCCCGCCATGTTCATGGCCTTTTCCACGATCATGCCCACCAGCGCCTGGGGCGTGGTCACCACCACCGCGCCGTCCACCGGCACGGACTGGAATATGGTCAGCGGCACGTCGCCGGTTCCCGGCGGCATATCGATGAACATCACGTCGATGTCGCCCCAGAGCACGTCGGTCCAGAACTGCTTCACAGTGCCCGCGATGATGGGGCCGCGCCATACCACGGGAGCGGTTTCTTCCTCCAGCAGCAGGTTCACGCTCATCAGCTTGATGCCCGTGCGGCTTACCGCCGGCAGGATGCCTTCCTCGCTGCCCATGGCCGGGTCTTTGATGCCGAAAGCCTTGGGGATGGAGGGGCCGGTGATGTCGGCGTCCAAAATGGCGGTCTTGCAGCCCGCCCGCTGGGCCAGCACGGCCAGCAGCGCCGTTACCATGGATTTGCCTACGCCGCCTTTGCCGCTCATTACGGCAATGACCTTTTTGATGTTCGTGCCCGCGTGGGGCTTTTCAATCAGACTTTGCTTGTCCCGGCTGGGGCAATTGGCCCCGCAGGAGGAACAGTCGTGGGTGCATTCTTCGCTCATTGCTGTTTCTTCCCTTCAAAATAGTCGATGGAGCTTTATTGTAGCAAAGATACGGGATTTGTCAACAGGCATTCTGGGGCCTCCGCGGCCCCAGACCCCACGGCAGGGGATGATCCCCTGCACCCTCTCCTGCGGATGTTGCTTGACGCGGAAAGAAAGCAAGTTCCCGCTGCTGCTTGAAAAGAACAGTCTGGCTTGGCGGCTCTGTGCTTCTGGCCCGGCCGCTGAAAGCGGCCACCCCGGATGCTTTGCATCCGGGGAAAGCCGGGAAATAATCCCGTGGGGAAAGCTTGCTTTCCCCCTGGGATTTTTCCGGCTTTCTAAGGGCCAGAAGCCATCAAACTTTCGTAAACCCCAGCGCGGCAAGCGAATGCCGTTTGTTTTTCCAACGCAGTAACTTCGCTTAGGAGAGTCCAGAGGCCGACGGCCTTTGGTCAGGGGTTTGGGGGCGGAGAGCCCCCAACGTTCCCTTATGCTTTCTCCGCAAGCTGCGCCACCAGTTCGTTGCTGCGGGCGATGAAGGATTTCAGGTCTTCCGCTTCCAAGGGCCGGGAGGACAGGCGGGCCAGGTCGAAGAGCTGCTTGCAGAGCAGGGTGCTTACGTCGCCCTCTTCCATGGCGGCCAGGGCGCGGATGGTGGGGCACAGGCGGTTGAGCACCAGGGTATACTTGCTGGGGAAACCGAAATCCTGGCCGTACATGGCGCTCATTTCCTTGTAGCGGCGCACCTGTTCTTCCTCGGTGAGCACCACGGGCAGGGTGTGGTCGGAGAGGGCTTCGATCTTGACGGTCAATTCCTGATCGCCCAAGGCGTCCCGGAACAGCTTTTCCATGGCGGCCTGGTCGATGTCCTTGCCCTCTTCGCTTTCCTCGGTGAGACCGGAAACGTCGGCGTCCACCCGCACGAACTGCAATCCATCGTTGCCGCCGCCAAATTCCATGAAGCTCATGAAGTTCATGTCGATCAGGGTGTCCATGACCGCCACATCGATGCCCTTTTCGGTGTACAGGGCCACGGCGGCCGCCTGACGGTTGGCTTCGGTGGTGTAGTACACCTTCTTTTCAGCTTTGCCCTCGTTGCGGGATTTGTATTCGTCCAGGGTCAGATATTCGCCCTTGGTGGTCTTCAAGAGCAGACTGCCCTTCACCATGTCATAGAACTTCTGATCCCGCACGCAGCCGTATTTTACGAAGGGATGAATGTCGTCCCAGTAGGTTTCGTACTGCTTGCGCTCGGTGTTGAAGAGGCCGTTCAGCTTGTCCGCCACCTTCTTGGTGATGTGGGCGGACAGCTTCTTCACATAGCCGTCGTTCTGCAGGAAGGAACGGGACACGTTCAGGGGCAGGTCGGGGCAGTCGATCACGCCCTTGAGCAGCATCAAAAATTCGGGAATGACTTCCTTGATGTTGTCCGCCACGAACACCTGACGGTTGAACAGCTTGATTTCTCCCTCCTGGCCGCCGAAATCCCGCTTGATGCGGGGGAAGTACAGGATGCCCTTGAGGTTGAAGGGATAGTCCACGTTCAGGTGCACCCAGAATAGCGGGTCCTCAAAGGTATGGAACAGCTTCTGATAGGTTTCCTTGTATTCCGCCTCGGTGCAGTCCTTGGGGTTTTTCAGCCACAGGGGATGGGTGTCGTTGATGGGCTTCTCTTCCTTGGCCTTTTCTTCTTCCTCTGTGCCGGTGGGCTCGTCCGCGTCCTTCTTGGTTTCATCCTTGCTCAGGTCTTGCAGGTAGATGGGCGTGTTCATGTAGCCGCAGTAGCGGTCCAGCACCTGGCGCACCCGGTAGCCGTCCAGGAATTCCTTTTCGTCCTCCATGATATGCAGGATGATGGTGGTGCCGCGCTCGGCGCGCCCGCCGTCCCGCATGGAGAAGGACATGCCGTCCTCGCTCTCCCACAGCACGGGAGCCGCGCCATCCTGATAAGACAAGGTATCGATGGTCACTTTGTCAGCAGCCATAAAAGCGGAATAGAAGCCCAAGCCGAAATGGCCGATGATGCCGCCCTTGTCGTCTCCGGTGTAGTTCTTCAAGAATTCCTCGGCGCTGGAGAAGGCCACCTGGTTGATGTACTTTTCCACTTCCTCGGCAGTCATGCCGATGCCGTTGTCGGTGAAGCGCAGCTCGCCCGCTTCCTTGTCCACGGTGACGGTGACGCGCAGGTCCTCGTCCGTTTCGCCTTTCAGCATCTTATACTTGGTGATGGCGTCGCAGCCGTTGCTGACCATTTCGCGGATGAAAATGTCCTTATCGGAATACAGCCAGCGCTTGATCACCGGCATGATGTTTTGCGCGTGAATGGAAATATTGCCCTTGTTTTCCATAATATATTCAGCCTCCGTTTTATTGCTTTTCCGGCGCGCTTTGGACGGCAAAAACCGCCCTCCCCGCGCGTCCGCCGCCATTATAACACGCTTCCATCCAAAATGCAACAGAAAATTAGCACTCAATAAAATAGAGTGCTAACAATCGTTATCAGTGTGGAGTTTTATATCGTTTTCCGCTGCCACTTTGCAAATTCGGCAAGCAGACATTGCACTATATAACTCCACTCTCCACACTTAACGGGTGTGCTCACTGTGGATCGATCACCTTTTCCACGAGGTACTTCCCCCACGCCAGCACCTCCCGGCCATGGTTTTTCACCCAAAATCCGATCTCGGGGCGGCAGGGGCTGCCGATGCCGTCGGCGTCCAGGCCCAGGTCGTGGGCCAGGGCCAGGGCGCGGGGCAGGTGGAAATCGCTGGTGACGACGGTGACCCGCGTTATGCCCTCGGGCAGCAGGGCCTTGGCATACAGCAGATTTTGGCGGGTGTTGACCGATTCACATTCGGCGATCACGTCTTCTTCCGGCAAGCCCTGGCTGATGAGCCAGTCCCGCATGACCTGCCCTTCCGGGGCGGGCTCGCCTTCGCCCTGGCCGCCGGTGGTAACGATCAGGCGGGGATCGTCCCGGTAGGTATCCAGGGCGGCCTGGAGGCGCAGCTTGAGCTGGGGGCTCAGCTGCCCATCGGAATACACCTGGCAGCCCAGCACGATCACGGCGTCGCTGTCCTGACGCACCTTGGGCGGGTTCACCTCCGCTAAGCACAGCGCGCCCAGCGCCAGACCGGACAGCAGCGCTCCGGCCAGGATAAGCAGCAGCGCCAATCGTATCAAACTCCTTCCGAGGGTACGCTTTCTATCAGCCATTGCATTCTCCATTTTTCTCTTTGTCCTGAACAGGCAGCACACGCTGGGGGCGGTCCGCCGCCAGGGTGTCCGGCTCCCGCACGGGAAGGAATGCCGCGCCGCCGGTTTCACCGTCCAGCAGATAATGGGCGTTGAAGCTGTAATCCTTGTTCCCGCTGATCACGATGTGGTCATACAGGCGCATGCCCATGCTTTCCAGGATATGCTGGATTTCCAGGGTGATGCGCACGTCCTCATGGGATGGCGCTGGAAAACCGCTGGGATGGTTGTGGCAGATCACCGCGCCCATGGCGTTACGCCGGATCAATTCCTGCACCACCATCCGGGGCTGCACACTCACCTCCGAGGGCGTGCCCTGGGACAAAAGCACCGCCGACAGCAGGTTCAGCTTGGCGTCCAAGCACAGCACGTAAAACTGCTCCACCCCCGCGCCCAAAAACAGGGTGCGGCAGTAGGCGGCCAAATCACCGTAATTGCTTAGGCACAGGCGGGGCTTCAGCTTTTCCTGCTGGTACAGCCGCAGCACGGGCACCATCATGGTGATCAGCGCGGCGGCGCGGTTCCCGATGCCCTCCACCTGCATAAGGTCCTCTTTCGACGCTTCCAGCACCGCGCCGAAAGAGCCGAACCGGTTGATCAGCGCGTGGGCCAGGCCGTTGGTATCGATCCGGGGGATCGCGTAAGTCAAAAGCAGCTCCAGCACTTCGTGGGGCGCAAAGCCGTTCAGTCCTTCCTGGTTAAACCGGCGGCGCAGCCTCTCCCGGTGTCCCGTGTGATCCATTTTCCCTCATCCTTTCCCCGTTCAGAAAAAGTTTACCATCAATTCTGGAAAAATGCAAGAAAACGCCGGGATGATTCGTTATCCAATGGGCGGACGCCTTTGCCGTCTGTTGCGCAGGCGAAAGATAATCGTCAAATAAACGTAAACATTTTGAAAAAAATACGCAAAAGGGATTTTCAACCGGCGCGTACATGTAGTATAATGAAAATGCAGCAGACGCGCGAAAGGGAGGGCGATGCGGGTTGGCGGGCTTATGGGAGCAGTTTCAGACCTTTTTATGGAACATCATCCATCGTCCCACATGGATCGATTATATAGATATCGCAATCATCGCTTATTTGATCTATCAGTTGGTAAAAATCACGCGGCAGACCCGCGCCAGCCAGGTGCTCAAGGGCCTGGCCGTGATTATCGTGGCCAGTTATGCCAGCGAATTGATGGGGCTGGCAGCCCTGAACTGGGTGCTGCGCAGCATTTTGAACAACGGCGTGATCGTTCTGATGGTCCTGTTCCAGCCGGAGCTGCGCAAGGCGCTGGAACAAATCGGCCGCACCGCCAAGCTGGACCGGTCCACCCAGCGGGATGAAAGCGAGCGGGTGGTGGACGAGATCACCCAGTGCCTGCTGCGCCTGTCCCGCCGCCGGGTAGGCGCGCTGATCGTGTTCGAGCAGCGCACGGGCTTAAAAGACATTACCGAATCCAGCGGCACCGCCATCGATTCGCTGATTTCCGCCCCCCTGCTGGAAAATATTTTCGAGCCCAACACCCCCCTCCATGACGGCGCGGTGATCATCCGCGGCACGCGCATCGTATCCGCCGCCTGCGTACTGACGCTGAGCGATAACAGCTCCATCAGCCGTGATTTGGGCACCCGGCACCGGGCGGGCTTGGGCGTGAGCGAAAACACCGACGCCCTGGTGCTGATCGTCAGCGAGGAAACGGGCATCATCAGCATGGCCAGGGGCGGCAAGCTCACCCGCCATTTGGACGCCGATTCCCTGCGCAAGATCTTAAGCGAAATGTACCATGAGGACCATTCCCGTCTCTGGCGCTGGACCCATCGGGAGCGCGCGGCGAAAGGAGGCACGGCCCATGACGAATAACAGCGACGCGGCCCGCGTTCCCGCGGAACAGGAAAACGCCGGAAAAGAAAAAGGCTTTAAGCGCCTGCTGCACGCCGTGACCCATAACTGGGGATGGAAAATCGTCAGCTTGGCGCTGGCCATCTGCCTGTGGGGCATCCTGATCACCCAGGATACCTCCCTGCCCCGGGAAAAGGTGATCGAGGGCGTGCGCGTGACGGTGGCCAACAGCGCGGTTCTGCGCTCCAACGGCATGGTGGCGGTGGACGGGCTGGACGAGGTGAGCACGGTGAAGCTGCGCGTGAGCGTGCCCCAAAAGAATTATACCGCCGCCTCCGCCGCCAACTATACGGCCCGGCTGGACCTTAGTCAGATCCAGACCACGGGCGAACAGACCCTGGAAATCACCGCCAGCGCCTCCAACGCTGCCCAATACGGCACGGTGCTTGAGGTATACGATTCCCAAGTGACCGTCACTGTGGAGGAATACAGCACCCAGAGCCAGGTGCCCGTGGAAGTGCGCCTGACCGGGGAAATGCCGGAAAACTATTACGGCGGCGCCCTGAGCCGCAGCGCTGATTCGGTGGATATCAGCGGCCCCGCCTCCGTGGTGGAAAAGGCCGCCCGGTGCGTGGTGGATTACGATCAGAGCAGCCTGTCCCCTGAACGCAGCCCCAACGCCGTGAACCTGCCCTTCTATTTTGAGGACGCGGAAGGCAATCTGCTGGACGGCAGCGCCCTGACGGTGACACCCCACGGCCAGAGCACGGCCATCCAGCGCATTACCGTGCGGCAGGATGTATATTATCTGGCGCGGGTCAAGGTGGATACGGACGCCCTCGTTACCGGTGAACCGGCGGACGGCTACGCCGTCAGCAGCATCCGCGTCATGCCCCAGACCGTCACTTTGGGCGGCAGCCAGGTGGCCCTCGCCCCGTATTTGGCGGAGGACGCGGCCCTTTACGCCTATGAGCAGGTGGATATCAGCGGGCAGAGCCGCACGGTGACCCAGCTGCTGTATCTGAACACCCCTGGCAACGTGGACTATATCAGCAACAACACCGTGCAGGTGATCGTGACCATCGTGCCGGAGGAATTTATGGATATGGCGTCCGGCAGCGGTCAGGACGCGGAGCGGAATCCATGAATACCTTCGCCAATTCGCTGTTTTCCGTGCTGTTCGGCTGGGCCAGGGGCCTGATCCAGGAGGTATGGAACGCCGCCCTGTCCGGCCAGTTCAGCGGCTTTTTGACCTGGCTGGGGGATCATTGGCTGGTGGTAGTCTTCGGGCTGATCTTAGGCTGCACGGTGATGGATTATCTCATCTGGCTGATCCGCTGGCGGCCCTATCTGCTGTGGCGCGGTTTTTTCCGGCGCGTATCCCGATTCTTCAAGCGGGAAAACACACAGTTTGAGCAGGGCTATCAGAGCAGCGTGGGCATCCAGCTGCCCCCGGAGCAGGAAGCCGCGCCGCGGGAGGAAGAAGCCTGGAGCGAGGAAGCCTGGAGCGAGGAAGCCTGGAGTCAGCCCCAGCCGCCGGCGGAAGAAGCGCCAGTTCCGGAGCCGGAGCCTGTGTTTTCCGCTTCCAGGGAAAGAGAACCCCGGGCCCGCCAGTTCACCCCGCCCCAAGCGTATGAAGCGCCGCCTCTGTACGCTGCCGCCCGGCAGGTGACCGGGTCCTTTACCGCCGAGATGCCTGTGGCGCGCCGTCGCCGCCGCAGTGAAAAATATGAGCGCCGCCGCCAGGAATGGCGCGACCGGCTGATCAACGGCGATGCGCAGGATGATGAAATCCTGGACGGCCTGCCTCCCGCCGTGGACCGGCAGCAGGCTTTCCACGAACCGGTATATCCCCGGCAGAACACAGGCGGGGACGACCTGTATTCCTCCTGGCAGCGGCCGGACAACGGCGGAAACCGCACGAATGGATAAACCACCATTCAGCTAATGCTGAATGGTGCGAATGAAAGCGGAATCAGAATTCCACTTTCATTCGGGGCATCAATTCCTTGTAAAATGGCGTTTTCGCAAGCGAAAACGCTCATTTTACGGCCAGAAATTGATAGAGGAAGCAAATTTCATTTGCTCCTCGGCGACGTACACGCCGCCGCCTGCGGATTACAGTCGGGGGAGTCCCCCCGACACCCCCCATCAAGCAAGTTGCTTGGTTTCTCTAAAAATGCATGAATGATAATGGACGAGAAAACAAAATGAGTCTTATGAATGAACATGGCTTTCCCCAAGGCTGGATCGAGCAGCTTCGCCCCCTGCTGGGCGATGAGCTGCCCGATTTTTTGCGTGCCCTGAACGAACCGCCCCTGCGGGGCGTCCGCACGCGGAAGGGCGCCCCGCCGCTCCCGGTCGCCGGGGAAAAAGTGCCCTGGGGGGAGGACGCTTATTATCTGCCTTTGGATTCCGACGCCGGGGCCACACCGGCCCATGAGGCGGGAGCGTATTACATTCAGGAGCCCAGCGCCATGACCGCGGCGGCAGCCCTGCGTCCCCTCCCCGGAGACAGGGTGCTGGATTTATGCGCCGCCCCCGGCGGCAAAAGCACCCAATTGGCCGCCATGATGGCGGGGGACGGGGTGCTGGTATGCAATGAACCGGTGCCGGGCCGGGCCCAGGTGCTTTCCCGGAACCTGGAAAGAATGGGCGTGAAAAATGCCGTGGCCGTGTGTGCCCTGCCGGAGGATTTGAGCCCCCGGTGGCCGGCGTTTTTCGATAAAATCTTAGTGGACGCCCCCTGCTCCGGGGAGGGCATGTTCCGCCGCCATCCCGAAACCCGGGAAGAATGGACACCCTCGTCTCCCGCGGGTTGTGCCGGGCGGCAGGCGCGTATCCTGCATCACGCCGCCATGATGCTGCGGCCCGGCGGGAGGCTGGCGTACAGCACCTGCACCTTCAACGCCACGGAAAACGAAGGGGTCATTGAGGCGTTTTTAAAGGAGCATCCCGATTTTCATCTGGTCCCCTTTTCCCTGCCGGGGCTGCCAGCATGCGACGGCATGCTGCGGGTCTGGCCCCACCTCGCAAAGGGGGAGGGCCACTTCGCCGCCTTGCTTCAAAAAGACGGGGACGCGCAAAAAAAGCAAGCCGTTTTCGACCTGCCCGCCCCCAGTAAAAACGAAATGACCCTGACGCAAGCATTTCTACAGGAACATATTGCCGAAGCCGTGCATCCCAACGCGGTTTTCGCGGGGAAAACATCCGCTGTACCGGATGAACTGCCGCCCCTGAAAGGCGTGCGAGTGCTGCGGTTAGGCCTGCGAATCGGCGAAGTAAAAGGGAAAATCTTCCTGCCCGACCACGCCCTGGCCCTGGCCTGCCCCTCCCTGCGCACCATCCCCGTCACAGAAGATCAAGCCCGCGCTTACCAGGCTGGTCTGGTACTCCCCGTGGACGAAAAACTGCGGGGCTTTTACACCCCCACCTTGGACGGCCTGAACCTGGGCTGGGGCAAGGCGTCCGAGGGACAGCTCAAGAATCATTATCCCAAGGGGCTGAGAAAGAGTATTGAAACGAGGCAGGGGGCTTCTTCGGCCCCTGGACTTTGAGTCAAGATTATTCCGCGAGAGAGGGTGCAGGGGATCATCCCCTGCCGCGGGGTCTGGGGCCCCGGAGCAATATTCTTTGCGCGCTACAGGAATCCTTCAATGAATATGAGCATGGAAGACTCCAGATGGTTCGCAAAACATTCTTAGACTCCAATACAGTCTCCTAAGCGGAAATCGTCTCAAAATCATCTCAAATCGTCTCATGATTCTGAGATAATTTTTTGAAACAGAAAACAGGGCGTTTTTTTGCGTTTTGGAGATTGAAAAAGGGGAAGCCCGCGTGGTATAATTCCCACCTTGACAGCAAAAGTGGCTCAACCCGTTGAGAAATAAGGGATTGAGCCACTTCTGTTAATGCGTAATATTCACTTATTTTCCGAGATTGAGATATTTTTTTCATTGATTTTTCAGAAATGATCTGGCTGTCGAGAGGAAGAC
>JAFXSH010000125.1 GCA_017525805.1 Clostridia bacterium
CCTCACCGGCATGGAAAAGCACTCGGATTTCCGCCGGGACGACCTGTATCAAAATGGTCATGCTTTCTTTGACATCATGCGGGAGAATATGTGCCGCCTGCCCACCCCCAGCCTGCAATGCGCCATGAACGAACTGAGCAATCACGATCACAGCCGTTTCCTCACCCGCACCAACGGCCGGGTGGGCCGCCTACAGTCGGCGGGCAGCGGCGCGGCGTCGGAAGGCATACAGATCCCGGTGTTCCAGGAGGCTGTGGTCATTCAAATGACCTGGCCGGGCGCGCCGACGATTTATTACGGGGACGAGGCCGGGCAGGTAGGCTGGACGGATCCGGACAATCGCCGCACCTATCCCTGGAACCACGAAAACCAAAATCTGATCAAGCTGCACCAGGCTCTGACCCGGCTTCGCGGTAAACTGCCCGTACTGAAAAACGGCAGTGTCAAGCCCCTCTGCGGGGGCCACGGCTATATCGCCTACGCCCGGTTCGACGAAGAGGCTACCGTCATTGTGGCCTGCAACAACCTGGATCACGCCCAGTTGCTCACCCTTCCCTTGCGGGACGTGGGCATACCGGATGGGATCGCCATACACCGCGTTTTCCACACGACCGGCCAAGGTTTCCTGGAAACCGATGAACAGATCGGCCACGTCAGCGACGGTCAGTTCCAGGTTTCCCTTGAAGCCCGATCCGCCTCCATCATCCTCCCCCGGAAACCCTAAGCAAACGAAGGGAAGGACAAGCGCATGGACAGCGGAACGAGAAAGGTATTCACCGGGTTCGACAGCTTCCTGTTCCACCAGGGCACCGATTATGAGGTCTACCGCAAGTTGGGTGCGCACCCCGGCGAAGCGGAGGGCGTGCGCAATCTGCTGGGCCAGTACAAGATGTATCCCGCTCTGCACAGCGACAGCCGCGACCCCGCCACCTTCGCCGGCCTGTACAAGCGCGTTTTCAGCGCCTACGACAGCCTGCCCGGCCAGGGCAATCCCGCCGAGATCGGCGGCATCCCGCCCCTGACTGCCGACTGGAAAGAGTGCGACGGCTATTATCACCGCCTCACCTACAGCCTTAGGCCCTTTGAATCCGTGATCTTCGAGTTTCCCACATAATTAGCGCGAAGCGGTCATTTTTCAATTTGGGCTGCCTGCCTTGAAAGTCAGGCAGCCTTTTTTGCAAAAAACTGTATTTTTGCGCACAAAAAATACCCGAAACCGCTTGGATTTCGGGCAAAGAATGCGCCATCAGGGACTCGAACCCGGGACACCCTGATTAAGAGTCAGGTGCTCTACCAACTGAGCTAATGGCGCGCGTCCATTACAGGGCACATTATAGCGCAGCTGGAATGCGTTGTCAAGCATGAATAGGATGATTTTTCTTATTTCTATATTCTGGAAGTCAATCTGTATCACTTGACAGCGCACCGGAAAGCGTTTATAATAGCAAATGTTAAATAACATTTGTTCTTAAACAATGAGGAGACATACCATGAAAAGAGATGCAGATGTCTATTTATTTGGTCAGGTGCTGGGCACCCATTCGTTTTTGTTGAAAGATGGGTTTCTCCAGCCGGACGAATACGCTGAGATCGGAGAACAGTATTTCCTGCCGGGCGGCGAAACCGGAACGGCAGCCACCGTGCTGGACGCCTTGGGCGTGTCCGTCCGCATGGACGGCACCTGGATCGGCACGTCAGTGGCCCCCATGTTGCAAAGCTTTTATGCCCAAAAGCGAGTGGATTTATCTCCCCTGCGCATGTGGCCGGACGATCCGGGTGTGATGGACTATGTGGTGATCGCTGGGCTGGTGCGCTCCCCCATGGGCCGGTTCCAGGCGCTCTTTTCCAATGGCAGCCGTTGGTGGAGCGTGCCCAGGGAAGCGGATATCGCCGGCTGCAAAGCGGCGGCTATCGATCCCTTTTTCCGGGACGAATCCCTGCTGGCGGCGGACATCTGCGTCCGTCACGGCATCCCCTATGTGACCATCGACTGTCCCCACGATTCCCCCCTGCACCGCCGCGCCGCCGTGAATGTGGTATCCAAAGAATGCACCGCCCAGCATTATCCCGGCATGCCGCCGGAAGCCATTATGGAGCAATTGCAGGAAACGGCGGAGGGCCTTGTCATCCTTACCCAGGGCGGCAAAGATATGCTGTACGGAAGACAAGGCGGGCCCATCCGCCGCATGCGCCCCTTCCAGGTGGAAGTGAAAAGCACCTTGGGCGCGGGAGATACCTTCAAGGCCGGGTGCGTCTACGCCGTGCTCCACGGCATGACGGACGAGGAAACCGTCCGTTTCGCCTCCGCCTGCTCTGCCATCGCTATTTCCCGCTTCCCCCTGCCCCTATATCCGCCCACGCTGGAGGAAGTAAGTGCGCTGACTGGCCGTTGAGTTTTCCCCGCGTCTGTGCTACAATGAACCGAACGAAAGGAAAGGACGGTGATCGCATGCGCTGCGGCTGTCCGCGATGCGAGGATATCGAAAGCTATATGATCCATTCGGAACGGGACAATTGCTGTATCTGTCCCCAATGCCTGTACCGGTGCTACGCCTGCCAGGGCGACGGCCAGGCCCTGAGCCGGGAAACCATCCTGGCCCTCAAAAACGAAAACCCCGATATGCAGGCGTTTTTCCTGCGTGAGCACGCGGCGGAAGACGCCGGAGGCGCCGCCGTAACGTCCGTTTGGTATCCCGAGGACTAATTTTCCTCTTGCGTCTTTTGCAAAAATCGGCTATAATGCTGCCAGAATATGGAGGGTACGGCCCTCCGCGCAAGGAGGAAATAATATGGAAAAGTACGAGTGCCCCTGCGGTTACATCTATGATCCCGAAGTGGGCGATCCCGAAGGCGGCATCGCTCCCGGCACCAAATGGGAAGATATCCCCGAGGATTGGGTGTGCCCCATCTGCGGCCTGGGCAAGGACGCCTTTACCCCCGCCTGATGATTCTGTTTCCCCTGGCCCCGCCCTCCGGCGGGGTTTTTTGATTGAAAATCGCGCTTGCATCCTCGGCCAAAATACAGTATACTATAGATTGATTCATAGCGTCCCTCTGAATCAGAACCGGCTTCAAGGAGGTTCACAATCATGGATTGCAAAATCAAAAATGACATGGGCACCATCTATATCGCGGAAGACGTGATGCTCAAGGTCGTTGGTTATGCGGCGCTGGAGTGCTACGGCATCGTGGCCATGTCCTCCAAGCGCGCCAAGGACGGCCTGGTGGAATGGCTGGGCCGCGAAAACCTGAGCAAGGGCGTGCAGCTGCGCATGGTGGACGATCAATTGGACGTCGATCTGTTCATTGTGGTGGAATACGGCATTTCTGTGGCCGAGGTTTGCAAAACCATCGTTGAGGTGGTACGCTATAAGCTCGAAAGCATGACGGGGGTCAAGGTTCGCTCCGTCAACATTTCCGTGGAAGGCATCCGCATCTGATATTGTCCACGTTTGAACGGAGGGAAATCCTTTTGATACAGGTACAGTCGATCGACGGGCTGCTGCTGCGGGAAATGGTCCTGGCAGGGGCGGCTTTACTGGAAAAAAACCGGGAAGCGGTGGACGCGCTGAACGTGTTCCCCGTGCCGGACGGCGATACGGGCACCAATATGTCCCTGACCATGAGCAGCGCTACCCGGGAAATCAACAGCAAGGAATTTGCCAGCGCGGGGGAAGCGGCGGAAGCCCTGAGCAAGGGAGCGCTGCGGGGCGCCCGCGGCAACAGCGGCGTGATCACCAGCCAGCTTTACCGCGGCTTTGCCAAAGCGCTGAAGGGCGTGGAGAAAATCACGCCTGTGGAATTTGCCGCCGCCCTGCAAAAGGGCGCGGAAACCGCCTATAAAGCGGTGATGAAGCCCAAGGAGGGCACCATCCTCACCGTTGCGCGCACCATCGCCGAAGACGCGGTGCGCCAGGCTCAATTGGCTCCTAACGATTTCGACGCGCTGTTTACCGTGATCCTGCAAAGTGGCGACGCCATTTTGAAGCGCACGCCGGAAATGCTGCCCGTGCTCAAGCAGGCAGGCGTGGTGGACGCGGGCGGCTACGGATTGCTTTTGATTTACACCGGCTACGCCGCCGTGCTGCGGGGCGAAAGCATTGATTCCATTGCCACCCAGGAAGACGCCGCGAAAGCCTCGGAATTTGTGGACGATCACGACGCCTTAGAGGAAATCAAGTTCGCCTATCACGTGGCCCTGCACCTGATCCGCGTGCCGGACACCGTGCCGGAAAGCGAAATCGACCATTTCCGCCGCCGCCTGAACCGCATCGGCGATACGGTGCTGCTGGAAAAGGAAGAAACCGGCTACAAGGCCCATGTGCATACCGCCGACCCCGGCCGCGTGCTGCAATACGGCGCGGAGCTGGGCGAATTGGATCAGGTGGAGATCGTGAACCTGCTGCAATTGCGGCGGGCCAAAGAAGAAGCCGAAGCCGCGGCCCACGCTTCCGAACCGCCCAAGCCCTACGGCATGGTGAGCGTTTCCTTAGGCGAGGGCTTTTCCAGCATCCTCAAGGACTTGCAGGTGGACGCCATTGTAGAGGGCGGGCAGACCATGAACCCCTCCATCGAAGATTTGCAAAAGGCCATCGATTCGGTGAACGCCGAGACCATCTTCGTGTTCCCCAACAACGGCAACGTGATCTTAGCGGCCAATCAGGCGGCGCAGATTTCCGATAAAAACGTGATCGTGATCCCCACCAAGAACGTGGCCATGGGCATCGCGGCGGCGGTGGCGTTCCAGCCCGACCTTTCCGCCGAGGAAAACGCCGCCCGTATGGAGGAAGCGGCCCAGCGGGTGCGTACCGGCACCATCACCTACGCCGTGCGGGACAGCGATTTTGAAGACATGCACATCAACGAGGGCGATATCATCGGTCTGCACAACGGCAAGGTGGCCTACAAGGCCGACAACGTGCACGATGTGGCGATTGAATTGGTGAAAGCCATCGTCACCGAGGATGACGGCCTGATCACCGTTTACTACGGCCAGGACACAAAGGAAGAAGACGCCCAGGCCCTGGCCGAGGAAATCGGCGAACTGTGCCCGGATTGCGACGTGGAAGTGCACGCCGGCGGCCAGCCCCTGTACTACTATCTCATTGCCGTGGAATAATACCGACCGTTTTTTACAGGCAAGAAAAAAACATTCGTTTTTTTGCTCCCCGGTATTGACAAAAAACGCAAACCGGATAAAATGGTCTTAATCGCTTTGACAGAGTTAAGCCTTTCCTGCGGCGGATGCAGAGAGTTGGCGGACGGTGCAAGCCAATGACGCGGGGAAAGCGCGGTCTCACTCCCGAGCTGAACGCCTGAAAAAAACAGTAAGGCGTTCCGGATCGCCCCGTTATCATGGCGCAGGGCTTACATGATTGAGCCCCACGAGCAGGCCGATTTTAAGCGGCAACAAGGGTGGTACCGCGGTAAAGATTGCTTTATCGTCCCTGAAGCGCAAACGCGCTTTGGGGATTTTTTCATCTTTCATTTTACAAGGAGGAAACACCATATGCGCTCCATCGCCATTTCGGATCAAACGCTTTTGACCTCCGCCGCCCGGTCCGCCGGGTTCCGGCAGAAATTGGAGGCCGCCCGGAAGCTGGATCATTTAGGCCTGAACGCCGTGGAAATGCCAAAGCTTACCGATCAGGAAGCGGATATGCTTTTGATGCGGTCCCTGTGCGGCACGGTGAAGCGCGGGGCCCTGGCCTGCCAGACCGGATTGACCCAGGACAGCGTGGCCCGTGCCTGGGACGCGGTGAAAAACGCCGCCCATCCCCGACTGATCGTGACCATGCCCCTCACCGCCGCCCAGCTGGAATATATCTGCCATTTGAAGCCCCCCAAGGCGCTGGAAAGGATCGCCGAACTGGTGGCCGCCGCTAAGAAATTATGCGACGATGTGGAATTCGTCTGCGGCGACATCACAAGGGCCGAACTGCCCTATGCCATGGACGCCATCAAAGCGGCGCTGAACGCCGGTGCGGGCCGCGTCACCTTGGAGGACGCCGCCGGTCTTTCCCTGCCGGAGGAAATCGCCGCCCTGGTGAAAGCCGCCCGGGAAGCGGCGGGGCCGGACATGGTGATCGCCGTGCGCTGCGGCAACGATTTGGGCATGGCCATTTCCTGCGCCGTGGCCGCCCTGCAGGCGGGGGCAGACGAAATCAAAACCGCTTATAATGACGTGACCTCCCTGTCCGCCGCCGGGATGGCCCGGCTGCTGCGGGCGCGGGGCGCTGATCTCAAGCTGGAAAGCACCCTGGATATCACCCGGGTGGACCGCACCGCGGGCGAACTGGAAGCGCTGCTCACCGCCACGCCGGGCCGGGTGATTCCCACCGCCGCCGCTCCCAAAGGCAACGGCCTTTCCGCCGAAGCCAGCGCTGAAACCTTGCAGAAAGCCATCCGTGATTTGGGCTATGACCTGGACGAGGACGATATGGGCCACGCCCAGGAAGCTGTGGAACGGGAAAGCCGGGGCCGGGCGCTGAGCCGGGCGGAACTGGAAGCCATCGTGCTGGCTGCCGCGCGGCAGGTGCCTCCCACCTACCGGCTGAAGAATTATCTGGTCAACAGCGGCAACACCATTACCCCCTCCGCCCACGTGACCCTGGATAAGCGCGGCGAAGCACTCACAGGCCTCTGCGCCGGGGACGGTCCCATCGACGCCGCTTTCCGGGCCATCGAGCAGATCATTGGCCGCCATTTTGAAATGGACGATTTCCAGATCGCCGCCGTCACCCAAAACCGGGAGGCCATGGGCGACGCTTTGGTGAAGCTGCGCCACGGCGGCAAGGTATACGCGGGCAAGGGCATTTCCTCCGACATCATCGGCGCGGCCATCCGGGCGTACCTGAACGCGCTGAACAAAATCGTGTATGAGGAGAAAACCGTATGAAGCTGAGCTTTTCCACACGCGGCTGGCCGTTTTCCCTGGATGAATGCGTGAACCTTGCCAAGGAAATGCGCTATGACGGGATCGAGCTTTCCGCCGGAAGTTTAGAATTATTTGACCGCACCGGCGCGCCCTTCTCCCCCGCCCGGCTGCACGAAACGGTACGGGAGCTGAGCGAGCAGTCCTTATCCTTCGCCGCCATTACCGCCGGTGAGGGCTGGACAGAGGACGAGGCCAAAGCCCTGATCGCCCTGGCCCACGACCTGCGGGCTCCCCATGTGGTGCTGCCCCTCAAGGCGGCCCCGGAGGACGCCGCGGACATGCTGGCCCCCCTGCTGCCCATCGCCGAACGGGCGGGAGTGCCTCTGCTGATCCCCTCCACCGGCATGTATGCTGATACGGGCGTTTTAAAAAACCTGCTGGACAGCTTTGCTTCCGATTATCTGCTGGCCGTCTGGGACGTGCCCTCCGCCGCCACGAAGAAATCCCCGGAGCAAATCGTCACCGACTTGGGGGCGTATATCCGTCACGTATATCTGTGCGATGGCATCATCGAAAACGGCACAATGCAAGAGAAGCTGTTGGGCGAAGGGAACCTGCCCTTAAAGGACGTGTTTGCCGCCCTGCGCTCCATCAGCTTCGAGGGCTTTTTCTCCTTTGACTGGAAGCCCGGCGAAGGCGCTTTGGGCGACGCCGACGTGGTGCTGTCCCATTACGCGGCCTTGGCCCGGTCCATCGGCAAGGATCCTCGCCGCCTGCGCCACAAGCTGTACGACAACAACCGGCACACCGGCAAATACATCTGGAAAAAGGACGTGCTGATCGAAGAAACTTTCCCCAAGGTGTTGGATAGAGTCGTTGAAGAATTCCCGGATCAGTACGCTTTCCGCTATACCACCCTGGATTATACCCGCACCTATTCCCAGTTCCGGGACGACGTGGACGAGTGCGCTCGGGCCCTCATGGCCATGGGCGTGCGCCGGGGGGCCAAGGTGGCCGTGTGGGCCACCAACGTGCCCCAGTGGTATTTGACCTTCTGGGCCGCCACCAAAATTGGCGCGGTGCTGGTGACGGTGAACACCGCCTATAAAATTCACGAGGCGGAATACCTGCTGCGCCAGAGCGACACTCACACCTTAGTGCTGGTGGAGGGCTGGCGGGACAGCGACTACGCGGGCATCATCAAAGAACTGTGCCCCGAGCTGACCGATTCCGTGCCCGGCCAGCCGCTGCACATCAAGCGCCTGCCCTTCCTGCGCAATATCATCACCGTGGGCTTCTCCATGCGGGGCTGCCTCGTATGGGAAGAATTCCTGACCTATGCCCGCAAGACCCCCAAGGAAGCTCTGCTCCAGCGCACCGCCCAGGTGCAGCCGGACGACGTATGCAACATGCAGTACACCTCCGGCACCACCGGCTTCCCCAAGGGCGTCATGCTCACCCA
>JAFXSH010000126.1 GCA_017525805.1 Clostridia bacterium
GAAGGGTACCGGATCACCCGTGAAAATCTGGACAAGGAACTGCTGTTAACGGCAGATCTGGAAGAAATGCTGGATTGTGCCGGCAAACTGCAGAAGCATTTCTGCGGGAACCTGGTGGATTTCTGCTCCATCATCAACGGGCGGAGCGGACGCTGCAGTGAAGACTGCAAATACTGCGCCCAGGCCGCCTGCAACCATACCGGCATTGACGAATACGGCTTTTTGCCGAAAGACAAGATTTTTGCGGCTGCAAAAGCAAACCAGGACGCGGGTGTGAACCGCTTTGCTATCGTCACGGCGGGCCGGGCGTTAAAAGGCAAAGATTTCGATAAAGCCATTGAAGCCTATAAAGAGATGCACGCAAAGCTGAAAATCGAACTTTGCGCTTCCATGGGGTTTATTGACGCGGAACAGTTCCGCCGCCTGAAGGAAGCGGGCGTTACCAGCTATCATCATAATATCGAAACCTCCCGCCGCAACTTCCCGAATATCTGTACCACCCACACCTTTGAGGATAAGATCCGAACCATAAAGATTGCCCAAAAAGAAGGCATGTGCGTTTGCTCCGGCGGTATCATCGGCCTGGGGGAAACCTGGGACGACCGTATCGATATGGCGCTGACGCTGGCCGAACTGGGAATTGAGTCCATTCCGCTGAACGCCCTGATGCCGATCAAGGGCACGCCGCTGCAGGATACCCCGCAGATTTCCGCGGAAGATGTGGCCCGTACGGTCGCTATCTTCCGTTTCATCAACCCCACGGCAAACATCCGCCTGGGGGCGGGGCGCGGCATTCTGCCGAAGTCCGGGGAGACGGTCATCGGCCGGGGGGCGTCCGCTTCCATCACCGGCAATATGCTGACCACGGCCGGCGCTGCGACGATTGCCAGCGACATGGAAATGCTGAAGAAGCTGGGGCTGACGAATAAGCCGGAAGAAGCCGTACTGCCTGAGTAAATTTCCAAATTTCTTCTTTACAAAACGGTTACGGGGTATTATAATAACTCCATAAGCAACAAAGAGGTTGCGGATAGTTTTATCCGTTTCTCTTTGTTGCTTTTTTATTTGCAAAGGAGCCTTTTACATCATGGCATGGGTCAATGAGAATTTTACCGCCTTGCAGGACAGTTATCTGTTTTCGCAGGTGGCGCATAAAGTGGCGGCGTATTCTGCCGCCCATCTGGAACAGAAGATCATTCGTCTGGGGATCGGCGATGTGACGCTGCCCCTGGCGCCGGTCGTAGTGGAAGCGATGCAGAAAGCGGCAGCGGAAATGGGCGTGAAGGAAACCTTCCGGGGTTACGGACCGGAGCAGGGCTACGGCTTTCTGCAGGAAGCGCTGGTGAAGTATTACGCAGGCTTCGGCGTTACGCTGGAAGCTTCCGAGGTCTTTATCAGCGACGGTGCGAAAAGCGACTGTGGCAATATTACGGATATTTTTGACGATGCCAACGTGATCCTGGTTCCGGATCCGGTCTATCCGGTCTACCTGGATACCAATCGCATGAGGGGACGAAAGATCCGGTTCATGGAGGGAACGCCGGAGAACGGGTTCCTGCCCATGCCGGATCCGGCCGTTAAGGCGGATATCATTTATCTGTGCTCCCCCAATAATCCTACCGGGGCTGCCTATTCCAAAGCGCAGCTCAAAGAGTGGGTGGCGTATGCCCGGCAAAACGGCGCGGTGATTCTGTACGATGCAGCCTACGAAGCGTTTATCGAAGACGGGGAGCTGCCTCGCAGTATTTTCCAGATCGAAGGAGCGAAGGAATGCGCTATTGAGCTTTGCTCCCTTTCCAAAACGGCGGGATTTACCGGTACCCGTTGCGGCTATACGGTAGTGCCCCTGGCGTTGAAACGCAAGACCAAAAGCGGTAAGGAACTGTCGTTGAATAAGATGTGGCTGCGGCGGCAGACCACCAAGTTCAATGGGGTTCCCTATGTGGTACAGCGGGCTGCGGAAGCGGTCTTTACGCCGGAAGGGCAGAAACAGTGTCGGGCCAACCTGGCCTATTATAAAGAAAACGCCCGGCTGATCGGCCAGGCGCTGGAAGAAAAAGGCATTTTATATTACGGCGGCACGAATTCGCCTTATATCTGGCTGCAGTGCCCCCGGCAGATGAAGTCCTGGGAGTTTTTCGATTTTCTTCTGGAGAAGCTGGGCATCGTAGGTACGCCGGGTTCCGGCTTTGGCAGCCGGGGGGAAGGCTGGTTCCGCCTGACCGCCTTTGCCAGCCGGGAAGCTACGGAAGAAGCGGTGGCACGGCTGCGTAAGCAGTTGTAACAAGCAGTTAACTCAGCAACAAAGACGTTGCAA
>JAFXSH010000127.1 GCA_017525805.1 Clostridia bacterium
AAAAAAAGTAGAAGACTATATGCGTTCCTTAGGTCTGGATCCTCAGACCGGTCTGGCCCTCACCGGTGTCAAAAGCCGGGTCAAAGGCGGTAAGCCCGGACCTTCCGTGGCGGTACTGGCGGAACTGGATGCCATCGGCACCCCGGACAGTCCCAAAGCGGATCCTCTTACCGGAGCGGCCCACACCTGCGGCCATTTCCTCCAGACTTCTGTCATGCTGGCGGCCTGCACCGGTATCATCAAATCCGGTGTCATGAAGGAACTGGCAGGTGACGCCGTGTTCTTCTCCGTTCCGGCAGAAGAATATGTGGAAATCACCTACCGGAAGAGCCTGCGGGAGCAGGGGAAACTGCATTATATCTGTGGTAAGGGCCAGCTCATTTACGAAGGGCACTTCGACGACATCGACATGGCCATGATGATGCACTCCCAGGCCAACATGCCCCAGAAGGCGGTGGCCATCGGCAGTTCCAGCAACGGGTTTGTAGGTAAGACCGTGCAGTATATCGGCAAGTCCGCTCACGCGGCCAACGCCCCCCACGAAGGCATCAATGCACTGAACGCGGCCTGCCTGGGCCTCATGGGCATCAACGCACTGCGGGAGACCTTCCGTGAGCAGGACATCATCCGGGTACATCCCATCATCACCAAAGGCGGCGACCTGGTGAACAACGTGCCTGCGGACGTGCGCATGGAACTGTATGTGCGTGCCGCTACCATGGAAGCCATCGACAACACCCACAAACGGGTGGACGCGGCCCTGAAAGCCGGCGGCGACGCCGTAGGGGCCCAAACTATTGTGGAAACTCTGCCGGGTATGCTGCCCCTGCACTGCTGCAAAGAGATGAACGACCTGTTCGTGGCAAACGTGAAAGAGTTCTCTCCGGAAACGGAGATCGTGGACTCCGGTCATTTCAGCGCGTCAACTGACATGGGGGACGTGTCCCATCTCATGCCGGCCATCCATCCTTTCATCGGCGGTACGGACGGAGCGCTCCATACCAAAGACTTTACCGTGACGGATTTTGACGCGGCGGTGATCACACCGGCCAAAGCCTTTGCCCGCATGATCGTGGACCTGTTGTACGATGACGCGGCCTGTGCGAAAAAGATCCTGGCAGATAACAAACCGCTGCTGACCAAAGAAGAATACATTGCCAAATGCGATTCTTATTTTTCTAAATAAGTTTTTCTAAATAATTTCAGAGAAGCAAAATTCATTGTGTTATCATAATTTATCTTTTTGGTTTCTCTGCGATTATAAAAAATTATTGTTAAGGAAGTGAGTGAAATGAAAGATTTCCGTCTCCATCTCATCGTTCTCATCCTGATCGTTGTGGCGGAAAAAATCGGCAACATTTCCATCACGGTGGGCGTCGGCAAAATCGTGCTGCTGCCCATGATGTATGCGTTGCTGATGGGCGTAGCGACAGCGCCCCGGTTTACGAAAATCTCCTCTGAAAAGAATGTCAAAACAGCCAGCTCGCTGTTAGGCGTTACCCTGATGCTGCTGATGGCCCGGTACGGTACCCTGGTAGGTCCCAGCCTGCCGAAGATCCTGGCGGCTTCTCCTGCACTGATCCTGCAGGAATTCGGTAACCTGGGCACGATTATCATCGGTGTGCCCCTGGCCGTGTTTGTAGGGCTGAAGCGGGAAGCCATCGGCGCTGCCCACTCCGTAGCCCGTGAACCTAACGTAGCCCTTATCGGCGAACGGTTCGGTCTGGACGGCCCGGAAGGCCGCGGCGTTATGGGCGTTTACATCTGCGGCACGGTTATCGGTACCATCTTCTTCGGTCTGATGGCCAGCCTGGCGGCGGCATACCTGCCGTTCCATCCTTATGCCCTGGCTATGGCTGCCGGCGTAGGCTCCGCCAGTATGATGACCGCGGCGGTAGGTTCCCTGTCCGCCATGT
>JAFXSH010000020.1 GCA_017525805.1 Clostridia bacterium
GCCTCGGTGGACGTGGACACGGAGCAGCAGATTCAGAAAGCCAACGCCGGGATCGCGGGCACGCGCACCATCCGCGCCATCGCGCACCGGCTGGCCACCATCCGCAACGCCGACAAGATCCTGGTGATCGAAGAAGGGCGCGTCACCGAGGAGGGCACCCACGCGGAGCTGGTGGCCCTTGGCGGCAGCTACGCCCGCATGAACCGTATCCAAAGCGCCGCCACCGGCGGTATCGCTTAAAAAACAGAGCAAGGAGGAAACAGCATGCGTTTAGGCGGTACAGTTTGCTGCAATGAACCGGCAAAATGGGAAAACGCGCTGATCGCGTCCCGTTTTCGGGCCATCACAGCCCCTTTTACCTGCGAATCATCCCAGGAGGAAATCGACAAGTACTGTGAAATCGCGTTAAAACACGATGTGCAGATCGCGGAAGTCGGTGTGTGGCGGAGCCCCTTTGACCCGGTAAACGGCCAAAAGAACTTAGAATATGCCAAACGCCAGCTTATGCTGGCGGACCGGCTGTCGGTTCCCTGCTGCGTGAACATCGTAGGCACGGCCAGCCCGGCGGGGTGGGACGCGGCGGACAAAAGCAATTTCACCGAGGAAACCTATGAACGGATCGTTTCGTCGATCCGGGAAATCATCGACGATGTGAATCCGAAAACCGCGTATTACTGTATCGAGCCCATGCCCTGGATGATCCCGGACAGCCCTGAGGTATATCTGAAACTGATCCGGGACGTGAACCGGGATCAGTTCGCGGCACATATGGATTTTGTGAATATGATCAATTGTCCGCGCAGATTTTTGGACGCGGACGGTTTTATCGAATCAAGTTTTGCCAAACTGGCGCCCTATATCAAAAGCACGCATCTCAAAGATTCCCGAATGGATTTAACGCGCCTGACCACCGTGCTGGAGGAATGCTCCCCCGGTGAAGGCGCGCTGGATTTCGGCATGATCCTGTGGATCATCGACAAATATCTGCCCAAGGACGCTCCGGTGCTGCTGGAGCACATGTCCACGTTTGAGGAATATCAGAAAGCGTATCAGGTTGTGGCACAAGCGGCTGAAAAAGCCGGCATACCGATCTAAGGAGGGAACAGCATGGCAGAACTGCCCGGAGATTCCATTCGCATCGCCAGGGAATACCTGGACTCCCTTCTGGTGGAAAGCCGCATTGTGGGGGCCGCTGCCCCCAGCACGCGGTTTGAATTCTTGGGAGAAGTCTTTGATACGCCTATCATGACGGCGGCCTTAAGCCATATCGATCTGGTGGGCATGGCCCAGGGCGCGAAAGCCGCCGGAGCCGCGGTTTCCATCGGTATGGGAGATAACGCTGCCTTTGGGGACGTGCTCGCTACCGGCGCGAAGGTGATGAAGATCATTAAACCTTACGCTGACCGTGAGGAAATCTACAGCCGCCTTCGTTTCGCCGAAGAAAACGGGGCCATGGCGGTGGGCATGGACGTGGAGCACGCCATTCACGCCGACAGCGCGGAGCCGGACAGTATCTACAGCCTGCAAATGGCCCTGCCTACGCTGGACGAACTGCGCTCCTTCATTCAGTTTACGAAGCTTCCCTTCTTTATCAAAGGCGCGCTGAGCGTTCGGGATGCCCAGCGCTGCGCTGATTTGGGCTGCGCCGGGATCATCCTCAGCCACCACAACGGGCTGATGCGGTACGCCGTGCCGCCGGTGCGGCTATTGCCCAAAATCCGCCAGGCGGTGGGAAATCGTCTCCTGCTGATTGCCGACGGCGGCATGGAAAGCGGTTACGACGCTTTCAAAGCGCTGGCCTTGGGCGCGGACGCGGTCACCGTGGGCAGGCCCCTCATGGCCCCGCTCAAAGAGAAAGGACCCGAGGGCGTGCGGGATGTGCTCGTGACTATGGCAAAGCAATTGCAAGCCATGATGTACAGAACGGATTCTCGCGATCTTGCCCATATCGATCCGACCGTGATCTGGGAGAAATGATCCGCGTTATGAATGAATCTGCCGCTCGGCCCTTTCCTCTTCCGCTTTCCGTTCCTCATAGGCATTCAGCTTTTGGGTGAAATAATTCAGCTTCCAGGTCACCTTATCCAGATACCGCTGCATTTCCGCCATCCGCTGAATCACATGTTCCCGATGCTCCCGAAGAAGCTCCACGCGCTCTTTCAGCGTGCATTCGCCCTGATGGGTTAATTCTACGAATTGAGCGATATCCTGCAGGGACATGCCGGTGTTTTTCAGGCAGCAGATCAGGCCCAGCGCTTCCAAATCCTCGTCCGTATACTGCCGGAATCCTCCCTGGCTGCGCTCCACGCCGGTGATCAGGCCCTCTTTCTCATAGTACCGCAGCGTATGGGCCGATAATCCCGTTTTTTTGCTTACATCCTGAATGGTATACATAAAATTGTCCTCCCAAACACTCTTGACTTAGAGTAAACTTTAAAGATCATCCTGATCATATCATGGATTGATTTGCTTGTCAACGGCGTAAGCTGTAGATTAAGAAAGGATGGATACAATAAACAATTTCATGTTTTAATCCCCCGCTTGCCTCGTTTTCGGCAAGGATACGGAATCCCAGGCGGGCAGCCTGGTAAAGCGCTTTAGCGGCAGCCGGGCGCTGATCCATTACGGCGGCGGCAGCGCCCGGCGTTCGGGCCTGATTGATCGGCTGATATATTCCACATTTCATTTTCCGGTGTACGGCAAGGGGCTGACGCGGTTTTCCCGCGTCAGCCCCTTATCTTGAACGCGCCAAACGGACGCTTCAAAATTCATTTTCAGCTTTATTCTACCGGCTTCATGGTGGGGAACAAAAGCACGTCCCGGATGGAGGGGGTAGCGGTAAGCAGCATCACCAGCCGGTCCACGCCTACGCCAAGACCGCCTGTGGGCGGCATGCCGATTTCCAGAGCGTTGAGGAAATCCTCGTCCACGCCATGGGCTTCCTCGTCGCCCATGGCTTTCAGGGCCGCCTGGGCCTCGAAGCGCTGGCGCTGATCGATGGGGTCGTTCAGCTCGGAGAAAGCGTTGCCATGCTCCCGGCCTAAGATGAACACCTCGAAGCGCTCGGTATAGGCGGGATTGTCGGGCATCTTCTTGGCCAAGGGAGAAATTTCAACCGGATGGCCGTAAATGAAGGTGGGCTGCACCAGGTTTTCTTCCACGTACTCGTCGAAGAACAGGTTCAGGATATCGCCCTTCTGGTGGCGCTTTTCATAGTGGATCTTCCGCTCGTCCGCCACAGCCCGGGCTTCCTCCAAGGTGTGGATTTCGTCAAAATCCACGCCGGAATACTTTTTCACCGCTTCCATCATGCTCAGCCGGGCGAAGGGTTTTTCCAGGTCGATCAGCACGTCGCCGTACTGCACCTGAGCGGTGCCGTTGACGGCGCGGGCGATGTAGCGGAACATGTCTTCCGTAATATCCATCATACCGTGGAAATCGGTAAAGGCCTGGTACAGCTCCATCATGGTAAATTCGGGGTTATGCTTGGTGTCCATGCCCTCATTGCGGAACACGCGCCCGATTTCGTACACCCGGTCAAAGCCGCCCACGATCAGCCGCTTCAAATGCAGTTCCAGGGCAATGCGCAGGTACATATCGATATCCAGGGTGTTGTGGTGGGTAATGAAGGGCCGGGCCGCCGCGCCGCCCGCCTGGGTATGCAGCACGGGGGTTTCCACTTCCATAAAGCCCCGGCTTTCCAGGAACGCGCGCATGGCGGTAATGATCTGGCTGCGCTTGCGGAAAGTATCCCGCACCTCGGGATTGACGATCATATCCAAATACCGCTGACGGTAGCGCAGGTCCATATCCGTCAGGCCGTGGAATTTTTCCGGCAGGGGCTTCAGGCACTTGGCCAGCAGGGTGATTTCCTCGGTATGGATGGAAATTTCCCCCGTTTTGGTCTTGAACACCTTGCCCCGGACGCACACCACGTCGCCGATGTCCATATCCTTGAAAGCGGCGTAGGTCTCCTCGCCCACGTCGTCCTTGCGGATATAGAACTGGATTTCCCCATCGGTATCCAGCATATGAGCGAAGGAGGCTTTGCCCATGATCCGGCGGGTCATCATCCGCCCGGCCAGGGTCACATCCTTGCCTTCGTAAGCGTCAAAGTCCGCTTTAATCTGGCTGCTCTTGGTGTCCACGGGTACCTTGGTCAGCAAATAGGGGTCCTGGCCCGCGGCCCGCAGCGCGTCCAGCTTGTCCCGGCGAATTTGTTCCTGTTCAGAATAAACGGGAATATTTTGTTCCTGCGCCATGCTCAAACCTCATTTCATTGGTGAAAATACATTTAAATTTTGATTTCCAGGATTTTCAGCTCATACGCTCCGTCCGGCGCTTCCACGCTCACGGTTTCGCCGCTCTTATGGCCCAGCAGAGCTACACCCACGGGGGATTCATTGGAAATCTTGTTGTTCATGGGATCGCTTTCCCGGGCGCCGACGATGGTGAACTCTTCCTCGTCGCCCTCGTCTAAATACAGCACCCGCACAGTGGTGCCCACGTTCACAGCATCCGTGGAAATTTCCCCGTCGATCACGACCACGTTGCGCAGCGCGGCTTCCAGTTCCACGATGTCCGCTTCCAGCTTGGCCTGCTCGTCTTTGGCCTCGTCGTATTCCGCGTTTTCACTCAAATCGCCGAAACCCCGGGCAATGTTCAGATGCTCGGCCACTTCCGCGCGGCGGACGGTGGTCATGTATTTGAGCTTTTCCTCCATTTGGCGCAGACCTTCTGCGGATACGACGGTTTTATTGGCGTTTTCCTGTTCGCTCATGGTGGCTTCTCCTTTTCTTTTTGCGATTCTATTTATGGTTCAAAGCTTTCAAAAATCTGTACGTCATAAGAAAGGCGCAGCTTTTTGAATACTTCCGGGGACTGCACCGTCCACGCCGTCAGCACTGGATGATACAGGCGGCGAACGACGCGGAAGGAAAAATTTCGATCCGTGTCGTGGCGGTAGGCGATATAATCGGGGCGGGATAAAAAATCCATCAGAAGATGCGCGCCCAAGAAGTAACGGATTTGACGGTGCTTTTCCCCAATTTTTCGGGGATCGTAGGCTAATTGGCCCCGCACGATCTGGGGCGCGCGTTTTTTAATCTCCCGTATCATCCGAGGATCAAAGGATTCAATGCACCAAAATCCCTGATAATCCCGCATCACTTCCAGCACCCGCTTCGGAAGCGTCCGCCATGTGTCCCCGTCGCTTTTCAGTTCCACGATCAGGGGCGGGCGGTGTTCGCCGACGGCGGTAAGCACTTCCTCCAGAAAGGGGATGGCTTCCTGCGTTCCGGCAAGCCGATGGGCGCGTATTTCCCGTGCCGTCATTTGGAAAATATTTTCTTCCACCCCGCACATGCGTTTCAGGCTGGCGTCGTGGATCACGGCCAATTGACCGTCTCTGGTCAAATGCACGTCCAATTCGATACCGTAGCCTTTTTCCGCCGCCCGGCGGAACGCGGCCAGGGAATTTTCCGGCACATCCGCGTCATGCAGGCCCCGGTGTGCATAGGGCACGCGGGGAATGGCAGCCCCGCGCTTCCGGGCATGGACGCCCGGCGCGATCAGAAACAGGTACAGGCACAGGGCCGCCGCTAAACCGATGATCAGCCACAGCATGGCCTGCCGATCCTCCTTCCGCGCCTGGCAGATGCAACCAAATAACGCCGTGAAGCGTTACCGGTGTATTATACAGCAAAAACAATTCAATTGCAACTCTTCATTCACAGTTCGATCACTCTGCCGCCATTCAGCCGGGATTCCTCCGCCGCAAGGGCCACCAGGTGGCTTTCCACCGATCGGTCAATGGAAGTGAGCGTACCGCTGACTTCCGTTTCGCCGCGCACAAGGTCCACAAATTCTTTGAGCAGACGGGCGTCTCCCCCGGCATGGCCGGAAAAATCGTCCGTCAGGGTGCGCACGTCGATGATCTCATCGGGCTGACCGTACCGCATCACCTTGATAATATTCTCTTTGGTGTCGCCGTAGATTTCGCCCATGGTGCCGCCCGCCCGGATCACACGGCCTCCGTGGGCGGTAAAAGCCGTCATGGTAAAATTGACGGTGGCCCCATCCTCCAATTCCAAATTGACCACCTGATGATCCACTACGTTATTGTCGCAGCGGTACACACAGCGTCCATAGAGCCCGGTGCGCAGCGCTTCCAGCAGCTTTTCCTCGGTAGGATCAAAGGCCACAACGTTCTGGGGCCAGTCGTTGCCGGTCCTGCGGTATTCGTCCAGGTAGAATCTCACGGCGTTATAAGGGCACGTTTCCCCCACCGCGCAATCCACGCAGCGCAGGGCGCTTCCAGCAGGAGCTTTATCCTCCCGGAACAGGCTGAGGCTGCCGAAGGAGGACACCCGCCTGCAATGCTTCCCCGTCAGCCACAGCAGGATATCCATATCATGGCAGCATTTTTGCAGCAGCATGCAGGAGGATAATTCCTTATTGCGCCAATTGCCGCGCACGAAGCTGTGGGCCTGGTGCCAGTAGCAAACCTGCTCCAGCGCCTGGATATTGACCACATCGCCAATGACCCCGCTGTCCAGCATCTGTTTGATCTTCTGATAGAAAGCCGTATATCTGAGCACATGGCAAACAGCCACCAGCCGTCCCCGGGAAAGAGCCAGGTCACGAAGCTCCGCGCATTCCTCCGCGATTGGGGATATGGGCTTCTCCAGCAGCAAATCATAATCCTTGAGCAGCGCCGCTTTGGCCTGGGCGTAGTGGCAGCGGTCCGGCGTGCAGATGAGCATGATATCAGCCAGCTTTGGTTTTTCAAGCATTTCTTCGGCGGAAGCATAGCAGGCGCTTTCAGGAATGCCGGTGAGCCCGCGCATCCCCCTGAGCTTTTCCGGGTTGATATCGGCGGCGGCTACGATCTTTGCCTTTTCAGGCATTTTTACCAAAACTTTGGTATACATATCCTGCCCGCGGGAACCGCATCCCGCCACGGCAACGGTAAGAGGTCTGTCCATGCGTGTATCCTCCTGAATCACAGCGAAAGTAACGCGCAGGATTGCTGTGCGTCAGGAGGATTATACCACAACAAAACGCCGGTTCCAACACTTCGCGGAAAAACAGTAAAAGAGAAAAGGGAAATTCTACATAAAAACCAGGAATGCTTGCGGCTGTTCCTGCCCGAAACCTGCCGCAAAGGGCGGCAAGCGCGAAAATTTTTCGTGTTTTGGCGGAAACTGTCGGCAGGAAAGTGATTGTATTCGGCGGCGATTTATGGTATGCTATATAGGTGGAGGATTGATCAATGGATGCAAGGCTGCTGAAAGCGGACACCATCGTGTTTGACGTGGGCAGGGTGCTGCTTACCTTTGAACCGGAAAAGGTTGGTTCCCTTTTGCCGGAGGAGCACCGTCAAGCCCTGTTCCGCGCCATGTTTGGGTCCGATTGGCGATGGGCGGCGTTCGACTTAGGCGCTGAAACCAACGAAGCCATCGCCCAAAGCATGGCGGACGCTGCCGGAGTGCCAGGCGGGAAAGATATGGTACTGCGTGCCTTTTATGATTTCTATAAAACCATGCGTCCTCTTCCCCTGTATCAAATGATCCCCACGCTGAAAAGCATGGGCAAGCGGCTTTTTGCCCTGACCAATTATGGCGAACCGGCCTTTACCTCCACATGCGGCGCTTTCCCCCACCTCGCGCAACTGAACGGGATAGTGGTTTCGTCCCGCGAAAAGGTATGCAAACCGGACCCCGCCATTTTTGCCCTACTGATCGAACGATTTGGGGTGATTCCAGAAGAAACGCTGTTCATCGACGATTCGCTGCCCAATACGCAGACAGCTTCCGCGATGGGCTTTCGGACGTGGCATTACGCCGGTGACGATGTGATTCTACGCTGAACGCTTTCAGCCAAGAGCATTATTTTCCAAAAGAATGGAACAAATCCGCCCGGTTTTACGTCTGTTATTTTTGAAAGGCTTTTGCCACTGCATCAATCTTTGGAAGGAAGGATCTACCATGAAATCTGCCAAGGCCGCGTTTGTCGCTCTGCTGATCGTACTGTCGCTTTTGCTGGGCGGCTGTTATGTGGAGCCCAATAATATCGCCACGGGAAATCAAAACGGCGATGCGTTGAATTTCCCCGTGTACCAGCCGGACACGCCGCAGCCTACCGCCGCGCCTACGGACTTGCCCACCGATACCCCTGTGCAAAGCAACCCTACCGCCAATAATCAGGGCGCGGTTGCTGGGCTGCCTACCGCTTCGGGGAATAATTGGCTTACGACCGTCGCGCCTATGGTCACGCCTGATCCTTCGGCCAAAGCCTTGGTAACCCCCGCTCCCACCACTGTGCCCACGGCGACGCCCGTCACTTCCCTGAAACTGGGTTCCCAGGGGCAGGAAGTGCGCAACGTGCAAAAGAAGCTCAAGGATCTGGGTTTCTATAAAGGCACTGTGGACGGCGATTTCGGCGAAGCCACGGAAAAGGCGGTCAAGGCTTTCCAGAAGCAGTACGGCCTGACCGTGGACGGCAAGGTCGGTCCTGCCACCATGGCAAAGCTGGCCACCGCCAAGGCTACGGCAAAGCCTTCCGCCACGGCTACGCCCAAGCCCACAGCCACCCCCTCTTACAGCTCGAACACTTACCTGCGCAACGGCAACAGCGGCAAGCAGGTAAAGCAAATGCAGGAGAGGCTGATCGCCCTGGGTTATCTGCTGGGCAAGGCCAATTCCAATTTTGATAACGCCACCGAAGCGGGCGTCCTGGCTTTCCAGCGCCGGAACACCAGCTACGCGGACGGGGTTGCCGGTCCTGAAACGCTGAAAGCCCTGTATTCTTCTTCCGCGACCAAAACTTCCTCCGCCGCCGGCATTATCGGCATCACCCTGCGGGAGGGAAGCAGCGAAAAAGCGGCCGTGCGGCTGCTGCAGCAGAAGCTGAAATCCCTTGGTTACTATAAGGGCACTGTGGACGGCGATTTCGGCTCCGGCACCACGGAAGCCGTGAAAGCCTTCCAGCGCGCCCATAACATAACAGCGGACGGCGTCGCCGGCGGCGGCACCTTGAACAAGCTGTTTTCCTCCTCCGCTAAGTCGGCTTCCGCCGCCGCTGCGACGGCCACGCCCCGGCCCACCGCCACTCCGCGCGTGACCCCGACGCCCATTCCCGATAATATTTACATCCTGGTCACGCCCGCGCCGAACAATCAGTACGCCACTTTGCGCCGCGGCATGTATGGCACGCCGGTGCAGCAAATGCAGCAGGCGCTCAAGAATCAGGGCTATTTCACCGGCGTGGTTGACGGCTACTTCGGCGAGGGGACGGAAAACGCGGTTAAATCCTTCCAGCGTTACAACGGCTTGCAGATTGACGGCGTAGCGGGGCCTGCCACCCTGCGAACGCTGCTGCAAGGCGCTTTCCCCTTCGGCTCCTGAATCATCGATGGGGCTGCCTGATCACAGGCAGCCCCATCTGCACGTTTTCTTTATGGACGGTTACCGATCCCTTTCATCCGCTTCCGGATAAAGGCAAAGCATCTGTTCCGCCAGGTCCTTCCACAGCGACGAAAGAACTGACGCCCTGAAAACAAGCTCCGTTACGGAAGGGCCGTCTGTTTTCCAAATAGGCGCGGCTTCCTGCCGTACATTTTCCCGGAACGTTTGCTTGCCGCTGTGAAAAACGGAAGAAAAAGCTTGGTATACCGCTTTGATTTCATCCTCGCCTAAGCTTGCGGGAACCAGTTTTTTGATTTCAGCGGTGCTGACCGTCCGCTTGAGTATGCACACCATGATCAGATAAGCCAGATGCGTTCGGCCATAACGTTTTTTCACGGGCCGAGGAACAATGCCTAACTTTACATAATTATTGATCATGGCGGGCGTCAGAGGTTTCTGTTCATCCTCCTGGGGCAGCGGCGAAAGATACTGGTTCATCAGGTAAATCACCTGGTCCATGTACAGCGGCAGCACGGGAAAATCGTCCCATCCCGGCAGATGGAAATCCTCCAGCACTCGTTCCCATTCCCGCATTTTTTCCCGGACAAGCGTTTTCTGTGCTTCCACTGGCGTCTCCTCCTCAATTCCCGTGTGCCGTGCGCTTTCGTTCCTGTTTGCATTATAACACATGACGCGAAAGTGCGCCACCTCTGTATCATGTCATTCGTGTATGATTCCGGATTCAGAAAGGACATTCAGGCAAATGGATAATTATGCGATTTTTACCGACTCTTCCTCCAATATTACTCCCGATTTGGCGCATGCCTCCGACATTGGGGTCATTCCCCTCACGTGCGTGACCAAAGAAACCGTCATGCCCTGTTATGACGATACCGCCGCCTTCGACGGTCATTCCTTTTATGACGCGCTGCGCAAAACCGGGCCCATTAAAACCTCCATGATCAATATCAGCCAATTCCGCCAGGCGTTTGAACCGATCATAAAAGTCGGGCAGGATATCCTGTACGTTGCCATGTCCAGCGGCATCAGCGGAACTTGTGCCGCCGCCAAGGAAGCCGCCGCCGAATTGATGAAGGAATACCCCGGCCGCGTCATCCGCGTGGTGGATACGCTGGCCGCGTCATTTGGCGAGGGAATTTTCGCCCTGAAAGCCTCCGTGATGCGCAGGGCCAGGGTCAACTTGGACGCCGCCGTCAAGTGGACGGAAGAAAACAAGCGCCGGATGTGCCAGTTTTTTACGGTGGACGATCTGATGTTCCTGCACAAAGGCGGCCGCATTTCCAATCTTACGGCCCGCATCGGTTCCCTTGCCAATATCAAGCCCCTGTTGATGGGCGATTCTGAAGGCAAAATCGTCGGCTGCGGCAAGGTGATCGGACGGAAAAAGTCCCTCCAGGCCCTGGCTGACCTGTATGACCGGCACGCTGCCGCTGACGACGGAGAAATCGTCGCGATCGCCCACGGGGATTGTGAAGAAGACGCGGATTATCTGGCGGCGCTGCTTAAGAAAAAGCGCGGCGTCAAGGATATGCTGATCCGCTGCTATGAGCCGGGCACAGGCGCTCACGTAGGCCCTGGGGCGGTGGCGCTGTTCTTCTTTTCCCCCACTCCCTGCAAATACCCTCGTTAGAGTACCGTATCAAGGAGATTTTCTATGGGCGCTTCAGACCTGCAGCCGGGCTTGATCAGCGTGATCATGCCTGTATATAACGCTGAAAAAACGCTGGCGGAATCCGCTGCGAGCGTTCTTTCTCAATCCTATCCGCGGATCGAATTGATCCTGGTGGACGACGGCAGCAAGGATCAAAGCCTGCGCATTTGCCGGGAAATCGAGAAAAGCGATTCCCGCGTGCGGGTGATCGCTCAGGAAAACGGCGGGCCTTCCATTGCCCGAAACGCCGCCATGGAGGTCATGCGCGGGGAATTTGTCATGTTTGCGGACAGCGACGATCTTTTGTCCCCCGATGCCTGCCGCGACATGATCGGCGCATTGGGAAAATGCGACTTGGTGATCGCTCATTACTTTTTCCGCATGGGATCAGCCGAGACTGACCGGGGCCTGCTCAAGGGCAGCCGCCCGCTCACCGAGCGGGAATTTTTAGGCGAGCTGGTCAAGCGTCCCGGTTCCTTTTATTTCAGCGTCCTGTGGAATAAACTATACCGTGCCAGTGTGATCCGAAAATTGAAACTGCGGTTTGATCCTTTCTTCTCCTGGGGGGAGGATTTCGCTTTCAATATCCAGTACGATCACGCGGTCACGCACGGCGTGGCGCTGCTGGATAAGCCGGTGTATCACTACATCAAAAACTCCGGCAGCACTTCCATCCGCACCCTGTTCCGCGTATGGCATTCCTGCCGCATCAAGGCGCGGCTGTACCGGCTTTTAAAATCGCTGTATGTCAAAAAAGAACTGTATGCGAAATATCGCTTCCTCGTTTGGCGCTACATCTGGAATGTGACCTGGGCTGACTGACGCCGTGAAAAATACCCGCTTTTCCCCTGTGGAAAAGGCGGGCTTGTTTTATCGCGGCGGAAACAGTGCGTTTATTCCTGGCCGATCTGCCGGAGGATCGCGTGGAAGGTATCGTCGGAAATATCGTGCTCGATCTTGCAGGCGTCCTCCCGGGCGGTTTTCTCCTCCACGCCGATTTGCAGCAGAAATGCGGTCAGCGCTTTGTGCCGGTCATAGATCCGCTGGGCGATTTTCAGCCCCGCTTCCGTTAAGGTGATATAACTGGCTTCGTCCATGAGGATATAGCCGTTTTCCCGCAGCTTTTTCATGGCGAAGCTGACCGAAGGCTTGGTTACCCCTAAGGCGGCGGCGATATCGATGGAACGGGCGAAGCCCTTTTGCTCCCGCAGCATCAAAATCATTTCCAGGTAATCTTCGGCTGATTTGTGAATGTTCATTTTATTCTCCCTTTCGGTTTGCCCCGATGCGGCGTTTTAGTATTGCCCTTTTTTTCCATTTCCATTATACCACGGCTTATCCGCCTTTGCAAGGCATGATTGAGAATGTGTGTTTTGACGAAATTTTGCCCAAATGGTTGACATATGTAATGAAACAAGGTATATTGTTTTCATGATTTTTTCGATACGGGGGAATGGATATGACGTTTCGTGATATGGTAAAGGTACTGCACGCCAAGGTACTCTGCCATGAAGAAAAGCTGGATAATCCCGCCCGCACGGCCTGCTGCTCCGACCTGATGAGCGACGTGCTGGCTTTTGTGAATGAAAAAACGGTGCTGATCACGGGCTTGACCAATCCCCACGTGATGCGCACGGCGGATATGCTGGATTTAAAATGCCTGGTGTTCGCCCGGGGCAAGATCCCTACCGACGATATTTTGGAAACGGCGGATGAACAGGGGCTGATCGTCATGACCACCAAGGAAACGGCTTTCACCACCTGCGGCCTGCTGTATGAAGCGGGGCTGCGCGGCGTTCCCATCGAATGGCCGGAAGGAGAGGACGCATGAGCAGCTTTATTCACGAGGAATACCCCGTAGAAAAAGGCGATTACACCCGCGCCGGGGAGGCTTCGGCGGATATCAAGCGCCGCTTAAAGCAGCTTGGCGTCAGCAGTACGGTGATGCGCAAGGTGGCCGTAGCCAGCTATGAAGTGGAACTGAATTTGGTGATTCATTCCTTGGGCGGCAAGCTGATGCTGGATGTGGGCACCGACGGGGTGCTCTTGGTATCCGAGGACGTGGGCCCCGGCATCCCCGATATTGCCATGGCCATGCGGGAGGGCTTCTCCACCGCCAGCGAGGAAGCCCGCTCCTTAGGCTTCGGCGCGGGCATGGGCTTGCCCAACATGAAGCGCAACGCCGACGATTTTGATATTCAAAGCGAAATGGGCAAGGGTACGCGCATCAGTATGCGCTTTAACCTGGCCTGAGAAAGGCTTTTGACATGGAACAACATAATCGGTATCATTCCGTTCGATTGGATAAAACCCGCTGCAAGGGCTGCACCAACTGCTTAAAGCATTGCCCCACCGAGGCCATCCGCGTGCGCGGCGGCCGGGCGCACATCATCGACGAACGCTGCATCGACTGCGGCGAATGCATCCGCATCTGCGAATACCACGCCAAGATCGCTATTACGGACGATCTGAGCGCCATCCACGGCTTCCCCCACGCGGTGGCCATTCCCGCGCCCTCCCTGTACGGCCAGTTCAAGGGGCTGAAAAGCATCTCCCCCGTGCTGGACGCCTTGAAAGCCATCGGGTTTGAGGAAGTGTTCGAGGTGGCACGGGGCGCGGACATCGTCAGCCGCGCCATTCACGAAAAGCTGCGGGAGCCGGGCTTGCCCAAGCCCCTTATCTCCTCCGCCTGCCCCGCCGTGGTGCGTTTGATCCAGGTGCGCTTTCCCGATCTGATTCCCAATGTGGTGGATATCCGCCAACCCATGGAGGTGGCGGCCATGATCGCCCGGCAGGAATTCTGTCGCAAACACGATTGCCCGCCGGAGGACGTGGGCGTGTTTTTCATCACCCCCTGCCCCGCCAAAATGACCGCCATCCGTTCCCCCTTAGGGCAGGAAAAATCCGCTTGCGACGGGGCCATTTCCATGATGGAAATCTACGGCCAGCTGCTGCCCCATATCGACCGCATCTTAGCCAACCCCACCAAGCCCACCGCCACCTATTACGGCGTGCGCTGGGCCGTGAGCAGCGGCGAGGCCAGCGCGGTATGCCCGGACAATTCCCTGTCGGTGGACGGCATTCAAAACGTGATCCGGGTGCTGGAGGAAATCGAAAACAACAAGCTCAGCGACCTGGTTTTCTTCGAGGGCAACGCCTGTATGGGCGGCTGCGTGGGCGGCCCCCTGAACTTTGAAAACAACTATGTGGCGAAAAACGCGGTGCGGAAGCTTGCCCAGGAATGCACGCAGCAGCATCCTGTGGAAAACGTGCCCGCTTCCCTGATGACCAAATATCCCCTGTATTTTGACCATCCCATCGAGCCAAACCCCGCTATGAAGCTGGACGATAACCTGATCGTAGCCATGCAGAAAATGGAGCGCATCAATCAGCTGGTGGAGGACCTGCCCGGCTACGACTGCGGTTCCTGCGGCTCCCCCACCTGCCGCACCTTCGCGGAGGACATCGTGGGCGGTTTCTGCGGGGAAATGGACTGTATCCATAAATTGAAAGATCAGCTCAAAGTCATGGCCCAGCAGATGGTAGAGCTGGCCCAGACCAAGCGGGAGTAAAACTCCCGCAATTTTATTATTGAGAGGATGCGTAAAATGTCGATCAAAATGGTGCTGTTCGATCTGGACGGGACGCTGCTCCCCATGGATATGGACGAATTTACGACCGGTTATTTCAAGCTGCTGGCAAAGAAAGCCGCGCCCTATGGTTATGAGCATCAGCCGTTGATTAAAGCCATCTGGCGCGGGATAGCCGCCATGGTCCGCAATGATGGGCACTGCACTAATGAGGAGGCTTTCTGGAAGGATTTCGCGGTATCCTATGGGGATCAAGCGCTGAAAGACAAACCGATGTTTGAAGAATTCTATGCCAATGAATTTCAGGGCGCGAAGCAATTCTGCGGCTATCAGCCAAAGGCGGCGGAGACAGTGCGCTGGATACGCGATCAGGGGCTCCGTGTCGCCTTGGCTACGAATCCGCTTTTCCCAAGGATCGCGACGGAAACGCGCATTCGATGGACGGGGCTTGAACCGGAGGATTTTGAGTTCTTCACGACCTATGATAATATCGGCTGGTGCAAACCCAACCTGGATTATTACAGGGAAGTGCTCCGATGGGCAGGGGTAAAAGGCGAGGACTGCCTGATGGTCGGTAATGATGTGGGTGAAGATATGGTTGCCGAAGCGCTGGGGATGAAAGTATTCCTGCTCACGGACTGCCTGATCAACAAGGCAGGCGAGGATATCAGCAGATACGCCCACGGCGGTTTTGATGAACTGAAAGGCTATGTTGAAACGCTTATTATGCCTGCGCAGGCCAAAGAATGAACCTCTTTTACTTTTTCTTGCTTGACAAGCTTTTTTCCCATCGCTATAATACCAAGTACAGAGATCCCGCCCTGAGCGGGCAATCCTGTGGAGGTAGTGTTTGGAATCGGTTCAGTAACGGGGATCATGGCTGATCAAAAAACGCGGTGACATGACCGCTTGTTTGCTGATGCCATGGCGCGGTGCTGAAGGATGCCGGGCACTTTTTGTTTGCCCGTTCCTCTCCCCCGCAATCCCCGGCACCCTTATTCATGTCCCATTATGAGAATAAGAGGGATCGGCAAACATGACACAGGATATGATCACGCTTGAATTTGACAAAATCATTGAAAAACTGCAAACCCATGCCGTTTCCGATAAGGCAAAAAAGCGCCTTTCGGAAACCGCGCCCATTCTGAACGAGGGCCTCTGCCGGGCCCGCATGGAGGAAACCACCGCCGCAAAATGCGTGCTGGAAGGCGCGGGCCTTCCCCCGCTTGCTGACACAGACGCGGCGGAAGCGCATCTGGCCCAGGCGCTCCAGGGCGGCATGCTGCTTCCATCCCAGTTAAGCCAAATTGCGCGCTTCTGCGTAACGGCGCGGCGCATGCGCCGCTATCTGCAAGGCGCGCGGGTGTTTAACGCCGGTATTGCCTCCTGGCATACGCAGTTGCCCGATCTGTCCGCGCTGGAAGACGAGATCGAACGGTCCATCCGCGAGGACACGATCTTGGACGACGCTTCGCCCACGCTGCGGAACCTGCGCCGCCAGCGGGAGAGGGCCGAACAGGAGATACGGGAAAGGCTGAACCAGGTGCTCATCCGCCATAAGCGGGAATTGGCAGACGGCTATATCACCCAGCGGGGCGGCATCTACGTGATGCCCGTGCTGAAACGGTATCAGAGCGCTTTCCCTGGACATCCGGTGGACTCCTCTGCCAAGGGAAACACTGTGTTCATGGAGCCGAACGCTGTGCAGGCGATCCGGCAGACCCTGGAAGGGCTTTCCGTCGATATTGACGCGGAGGAACGCCGCATTCTCTGGACGCTCACCGACCTGATCGCCTCCGAAGAAACGTCGCTGCGCGAAGCGATCCGCACCATGACGGACCTGGACGCGCTGTTTGCCCGCGCCAAGCTGAGCGTGGAAATGGACGCGGGCCCGGTTGAAATCACCGGTGAAAGAATGATCCGCTTGGCGGAAGCCCGGCACCCGCTGCTGGACCGCGCGTCCTGCGTTCCCTTAAGCCTTTCATTCTCCCTTCCCGATTCCGGCATCGCCGTGACCGGGCCGAATACCGGCGGAAAAACCGTGTGCCTGAAAACCGTGGGGCTGCTGACCCTGATGGCCCAGAGCGGATTGCATATTCCCTGCCAGGCGGGCACCGTGATCGGCATGATGGATGAGGTACTCTGTGATATCGGTGACAGCCAGAGCATCAGCCAGAATCTTTCCACTTTTTCCGGTCATATGACCAACGTGATCCGCATCCTGCGCAAATGCAGCCGGGACAGCCTGGTGCTGTTGGACGAGCTGGGCAGCGGCACGGACCCGGCGGAGGGTTCCGGCCTGGCGGCGGCGGTTTTGGAAGAATTGCTCAGGCGCGGCTGCTTTTTTCTGGTGACCACCCATGACCCGCAGATCAAACAGTGGGCGGAGCAGACGAACCACGTGATTTCCGCTCGAATGGCCTTTGATTGGATGTCTCTGATGCCGCTGTACCAGCTGGAGATCGGCATGAGCGGCGAAAGCTGCGCCATCGAAATCGCCCGACGCTTGGGCATGGACGAAGGACTGCTTTCCCGGGCGAGGCAGGTAGTGGACCACGGAACCGGCGCTGTCCCGGAAAAGAAGAGGAATCCCATGATGCCCATTCCCGGCAGCCGCTTGCAGCGCCAGCAAACAAAAGCGGAAGCCGCCTTTGAGCGTTTCACCATGGGCGACAGCGTGATGCTGCTTCCCAGCAAAAAGAACGCCATCGTCTTCCGGCCCGCCGACGATGAAGGAAATGTGATCATCCAGCTCCAGGGGCAAAAAATGACGGTGCGCCACAACCGCCTGAAACTGCTGGTGCCCGCCGCGCAGTTGTACCCGCCGGATTATGATTTTTCCATCATCTTTGACACCGTGGCCAACCGCAAGGCCGCGCACACCATGGCGCGCAAATATGACCCGGACGCCGTGGTCGTCCTGAGAGAAGGAAAGAACGATGAACCCCTTCTGTGAACATCAAAAGCAATATGACTTAGATTACAGCGTATAACTTTAAAAACCCTCCGCTTTCATCCTGGAAAACGGAGGGTTTTCACCATTCAAACGCCCAGCAGCATCCGGTCGTTGTCCAGCGCTTTGCCGCTGGCCTGGCGGAATTTGTCAGTGAGGTCCCGGATGGTCAGGCGGGAGCGTTCCTCGCCGGTAACGTCGTAAATCACTTTTCCCCGATCCATCATCAGCGTGCGGTTGCCTAAATCCAGGGCAGACTGCATATTGTGGGTGATCATGAGGCAGGTGATGTGGTTGTCCTCCACGATGCTCCGGGTCAGGGCCAGCACCTTTTCCGCCGTACCGGGGTCCAAGGCGGCGGTGTGCTCATCCAAAAGCAGGAGTATGGGCACATGGTACGTCGCCATGAGCAGGGTCAGCGCCTGCCTTTGTCCCCCGGACAGCAGACCCACCGGCTGCTTCATTCGGTCTTCCAGGCCCATGCCCAAGAGGGACAGCCGCTCCCGGAAGCGCTGCTTATCCGCCGCCGATACCCGGGACAGCCAGCCGCCGTTGCCCGCCGCCAGGGCTAAGTTTTCTTCGATGCTCATATCCGGCGCCGTGCCCAGCTTGGGGTCCTGGAACAGTCGGCCGATCCGCCGGGCCCGCATATGCTCCGGCTCCATGGTCACGTTGCGTCCGTCCAGGTATATTTCTCCCGCATCCGGAAAAAAGCTGCCGCAGATGGCATTGAACAGGGTAGATTTTCCCGCGCCGTTGGCCCCGATGATGGACACGAAATCCCCTTCGTGGATGTGAAGGGTTAAATCAGTCAGCGCGTGTTTTTCGTTGACGGTGCCGGGATTGAAGGTTTTGGAGATGTTGTTCAGCCTCAGCATCAGCCTTTCCCTCCTTCCGACGCATCGGGGATTCGGTTCCGCATCCGCATCGTTTTCAGCATCACGGGGAACTGCTTGCGCAGGTACGGCCCGGAAATGGCGATGACGACGATGATGGAAGAAACGGCTTTCAGCATGAACGCGGGCATATCCAGCCGCAGGGCCAGGGCGTATACCAGCCGGAACAGGAACGCGCCCAATACCGCGCCCACGGCCCGGAGGGGCACGCTCCGATGCTTGCCGAAAAACACGCCGCCAATCAGAAGGGAGGCCAGAGCCACCGTCACCATGCCGCTGCCCATGTTCACCTCATAGTTCTTCTGCTGCTGGGCCATCAGGCACCCCGACAGGGCGGTGAAAGCGTTGGACACGCACAGACCCACGGTGGTAGTGAAAGCGGGGTTGATGGAGGAGGAGCGCACCATGTCCGCGTTGCTGCCCGTGGCGCGGATGGCCAGGCCCAGTTTCGTCCGCAGGAAGAAGCACAGGAACAGCACCACCAGGGCCACCACGATGAGCATGACGAATAGGGTGCTTTGCCCCGCCAGGGGCGTGCCCTTCAGCAGGTTCTTCGCCAGAGAAAAAACGGTGGTGGTTTTGTTCATGGGCAGGGTGGCTTTATTGCCCGTAAACGCCATGTTGACGGAGTATAACCCCGTGTTCACCACGATCCCAGCCAGCAGGCTTTGAACGCCCATGCGCATTTGCAGGGTGGCCGTCACAAATCCGGACAAACTCCCCGCCAGCATGGCAGCGGGCAGGGACAGCCAGGGATAGCCCGCGATGGCCACCAGCGCGCCAACCGCCGCGCCCAAGGTAAAGCACCCGTCGGTGGAAAGGTCGCACACGTTCAGCATAGAATAGGAAAGAAACAGGGCCAGCACCGTCAGGGCGTTAATGAGGCCCAGCTCCAGGGCCGTCTGGCCTAAGGAAAACCATTTGTCAGGCGTCATGGTGTTACTCCGTATTTTCATGATTTTGTGGAGGAAACCGCTCTTTGGATGTCAAAGAGCGGTTTCCTCCACATGTTTTTTGCATTGACCAGAATATTACTGCGCTAAGTCGTCAAAGCTCTCCGCCGTGGTGATGGGCTGCACGTTGGTGCAGAAGGGGGCGAAAGCGGCGGCGATGGCGTCATAGTCAAAGCCGATGGCGGCGCAGGTTTCCACATTCACGGTGGCGGTACCGTTATCAAAGGTCATGACAGGCAGGGTGGCGGTGTCCGCGCCCTCCAGCAGGATGGCTGCGATCATGTTGGCGGTTTCCTTGCCTAAGTTGGCGTAGTCCACACCGTAGCCTAAGAACGCGCCGTTCAGGGCGAAGGAGTCCGCGCCGGTGTAGTGGGGAATACCCGCTTCGGCCAGGGTTTCGTAAATCGCCAGTTCAGCGGCCATGATGGTGTTGTCCGTGGGGGTGAACACGGCGTCCATGCCGTCGGCCACGATGGCGTCAGCGGCCAGGATGACTTCGGAAATGTTGCTGCCGGAATACTCCTTGAAGGACACGCCCTTGGCGGTCAGGATTTCCTTGGCGGCGGCGATGGGGGCGGTGGAGGCGTCCTCGCTGGGGTTATACAGCAGGGCAATCTTGCTGGCTTCGGGATTGGCGGCGAAAATCAGGTTGAACACGGAGTTGGTGTCCAGATAGTCGGAAGTGCCGGTGATGTTGGCGCCGGGGGCTTCTAAGCTTTCCACCAGGCCCGCGCCAACGGGATCGGACACGGCGGCGAACACCACGGGAATGCCGGTGTCCTCAGTCATGCCCTGCATGGTCATGGCAACCGGGGTAGCGACGCCCACCATCAGGTCCACGCCGTCGGCGATGAAATCAGCAATGATCTGCTGCATCACGCTGCCGTCCAAATTGCAGTTGTCCTCCTGAATCTCAAAGGTCACGCCCTTTTCCGCTTCAATGGCTTTCAGCTGCTCACGGATATTGGCGATGATCTGGTTCAGGGAAGCGTCGTCCACAAAGTTGCAGATACCGATTTTGAAGGCAGTTTCTTCATCAGCCAGCGCACCCGTGCACAGGGACAATACCATCATCAGGGACAGAGCCAACGCGATCATCTTTTTCATGTTCAAGCCTTCCTTTCAAAATGTGTTTTTTGTTTCCCTTATCCTAAGCGATCCGTCACGGGTATAAAAAACGCCCCAGCGCGCCATGCATTGCGCGCTGAGGCGGAATATCCGCGGTGCCACTCAGCTTCGCTTCCCGGGAAGGAAGCAATCTCACTCGCATACCCATGATATGCGACGCACAGGATAACGGGTGCGTTCCCGTCGCTGCCTACTCGTTTCCTTTCGGAGCGCCCTCCGGAGTCCATTCGCTTTCCCTCCGCGCGCCGCCGTCCCACTCTCAGCGGCTCCCTTTGCCGTGGTTTTGGAAAGTTACTCTTCTCCATCGCCGGTTTTCGCAATCATCATACCGTCCCTTCCTGCAAATGTCAATACCCCAAAATGTATTTGGATTGTTTTTTCATGTTTCCTGATACGGGGCGAAGGATTCCGTCCCACGCAATTTTTCCAGGCACAAGCGGATAAAGCTTTCGGCAATCTTGCCGCAATAGCGGTCCTTGTTATATCCGATGGCGATGGTGTCCGAAAGAGCATCATCAAACAGGGGGCACACCTCCACCAACCGTCGGATATAGGACCCCGCCGTGCCGGAAGCCACATAATTGCTATTGAGATACAGCTCCGGGCATACGGCGATCCCGATGCCTTCGGCGGCGAGGGCCATGGCAGTCTGCGTATTATTGGTTTCAAATTTGATCAGCGGTTTGATATGCGCTTGTTTAAATACCTGATCCATGATGGTGCGGATCCGGTCCCCCTCCTTGAGCATGACAAAGGGGAAATCGCGGAATAAAGCGATATCGTGGTCCGCGCGGAAAACGGACAGGTGGGCCTTGATCTGTTCTTCTGTTTCCCATCGATCCCGCAGCAGGCTTTTCGGTATGATCAGGTGAAGACGGTCTCTCATGAGCGGGAAAGATTCCGCCCGATCGATCCGGAACGGGGCAAAGCCGATCATCACATCGATTTCTCCGCGTTCCAGCAGGCTTTCCAGCATCTGGGTGCTGTCCTCCTGTACGGAAAGCTCCACCAGGGGGAACTGATGCACGAATTCCGGCAGCACCATGGGCAGAATCGCCTGGCCGCGGGTGTAAGATATTCCGATGCGCAATTCACCGCGGCTGTTGTCGTTGATGTCGTTCAGCAAAACGACCGTCTGCTTTTGCAGGTCCAGCATCCGTTCCACCGCCGCGCGGTACTGGCGTCCGCTGTAAGTGAGCTCCAATCCCTGACGGCGTTCAAACAGCCGGCAGCCCAGTTCCGATTCCAAACGTGAGATGCAGTCGCTCAACGCCTGCTGACTGATATGCAATCGTTCGGCCGCCCGGGTGATATTCCCCGTTTCCGCCGCCATCAGGAAGTATTCCATGTTCTGAAAATTCATTTGTGTCACTCCCGCCGGCTTTCTTTATTGGCATTATATCACAAAATAATTCTTGTGAATAGTACGATATAAAAACTGTTTTAAACTGTGATTCGGATGGAGTATAATAGATAGCAGGAAAACGCGATATCAGGAAAACTGGATATAGGAGGCAGGTTATGACGGTCAAAAAGGAGCTGATCCTGAACCCGAACTGGTGCAAGGGATGCGGAATCTGCGCGGCTTTCTGCCCGAAAGGAGCGCTGGAAATCGTGAATGATAAGGCGCGGCGCGTTGAAGGCGCGGAGTGCGTGCTGTGCGGACAATGCGAACTCCGCTGCCCGGATTACGCGATTTATATCAATGAAGATGAGCCGGAAGGAGATGGAAACCAGTGGATCAAGTCGTATTGATGCAGGGAAACGAAGCTTGTGTGGAAGGCGCTATTGCCGCCGGGATGCGGCTGTTCGCGGGTTACCCCATCACCCCTTCCACCGAGATCGCCGAGCTTTCGGCTTACCGTCTGCCCCAGGTGGGCGGGAAATTTATCCAGATGGAGGATGAAATCGCCTCCATTGCGTGCGCCATTGGCGGGTCCGTGGCAGGCGTTAAATCCATGACCGCCACCAGCGGCCCCGGCTTTTCCCTCAAACAGGAGAATTTAGGCTATGCCTGCCTGGCGGAAATCCCCATCGTGGTGGTGGATGTGCAGCGCATGGGCCCTTCTACGGGCATGCCCACTTCCCCGTCCCAGGGCGACGTGATGATGGCCCGCTGGGGGACCCACGGAGATCACCCGATCATCGTGATCAGCCCTTCCTCGGTCACGGAAGCGTATTACCAGACGATCCGCGCCTTCAACCTGTCCGAAAGATACAGGACGCCGGTGATTTTCCTCATGGATGAGATCATCGGGCATCTGCGGGAAGGCATGCAGATGAAAGACGCGGAGGATATCACCATCGTCAACCGGCCTACGGTACAGTTTCCCGATCCAAAACGCAAACCGTACCATATGAATGAAAAGAAGGGACAGATGGTTCCCAATATGGCACCCTTCGGCTGCGGCCAGCGCTACAACATCACGGGCCTGATCCATGACGAATCGGGCTTCCCCACAAATTCCACCGAAGAAGCGGAGAAGCTGATGTACAGGCTGATGCATAAGGTTTCGGATAACTACAAGGATATCGTTCGGTATGAACAGGTCAACATGGACGACGCCGACGTGGCCATCGTTTGCTACGGCGGCACCATGCGCGCGGCGCAGACCGCCATGGAACTGGCGCGGGAAAAAGGCATCCGCTGCGGCATCTTCCGTCCCGTCACCATCTGGCCTTTCCCGGAGAGGGAGCTCACCGCGGCGATTGGAAAGCTGAAAAAGATCGTGGTGGCTGAACATAACTATGGCCAGATCGTTCTGGAAGTGGAACGGCTGGTACGCGGCGCCTGCCCGGTCGCTTTCGTTGGAAAGTGGAACGGCACCGTGATCACACCGCAGGAGATCCTGCAGAAAGTGGAGGAAGCGTAAATGAAAGTCAATACAGGCGACGTAAACGCGGCTTCCCGGACAAAACAGATGTCCAACCTGATCTATAAGTACATGCGTCCCGAGCATCTGCCCCAAATTTGGTGCCCCGGCTGCGGCAACGGCATCATCATGCGGGATGTGGCGCAGGCCATCGAGAACCTGGGCCTAAGCCGCAACCAGACCGTGATCGTGTCGGGCATCGGCTGCTCCTCCCGGGCGGCCGGATACATGGACTTCAACACCATCCACACCACCCATGGTCGAGCCATCGCTTTCGCCACAGGCATCAAGCTGGCCAATCCCGAGCTGGAAGTGATCGTGATCGCCGGGGACGGCGATATTTCCGCCATCGGCGGCAATCATCTGATCCACGCGGCCCGGAGGAACATCGGGCTTACGGTGGTAGTGATGAACAACAGCACCTACGGCATGACGGGCGGACAGTACAGCCCCACCACGCCCACCAACGCCTATGGCACCACCGCTCCTTACGGCAATTTGGACCGCTCCTTCGACATCGCCGGCCTGGCCTACGGGGCGGGCGCTTCCTATGCCGCACGGGGCAGCGCGTACCACGTGCAGCAGACCATCGCTTTGATCCAGGACGGCATCCGCAACAAAGGTTTTTCCATCATCGACGTGGCCAGCATCTGCCCCACCTACTACGGGCGCAAGAACAAAAAAGGCGACGCCGTAGCGATGATGCAGTGGCAGAAGGATCACGCGGTCACAGTGGAGCAGGCGGCCAAGATGGACCCCGAACAATTGAAGGACAAGCTGGTCATCGGCCTATTGCATCATGCCCAGTACCCGGAATTTACCTACAAATACGACATGCTGATCCAGAAGCTGGCAAGGGAGCGTGAAGCAAATGAGTAAAATGGAACTTCGCCTCGCGGGCAGCGGCGGCCAGGGCGTGATCCTCGCTTCGGTCATCTTAGCCGAGGCGGCTGTCCAGTCCGGTAAATACACCGCGCAGAGCCAATCCTACGGCCCGGAAGCGCGGGGCGGAGCCTGTAAAGCGGAAACGCTCATCTCTGACGAGCCCATTGGCTTTACCAAGGTCCAGCAGCCCAGTTTCCTGATGGCGCTGACCCAGAAATCGCTGGATAAATACACGGTTTCGCTTCCGGAAGACTGTCTGGTGCTCGTTGACGAAAGCCTCACGGTGCCGGATAATCTGAACGGCCACCGGGTGCTTTCCCTTCCCATCCTGCGCACAGCCAAAGAGACGGTGGGCCGCGCCCAGACTGCCAACGTATTGGCCGTGGGGTGCATCAACGCGCTGCTTGGCATTACAGACGAGGAAACGCTAAAGAAAGCCGCCCTGCTCCATGTGCCGCTGGGCACGGAGGAAATCAATCTGCGGGCGCTTTCCGAGGGCGTCAAGCTGGCGTCTGCCGTTTCTGGGAAGGAGAATGCCCCGGCGGTCCGTCCTGAAAAGAAAAAAGGTGCGAAGCAATGAAAATTCATGAGTATCAGGCCAAGGACCTGCTGCGCGCTTACGGCGCACCTGTGCCGACCGGCGAAGTGGCCGAAACCGCGGAGCAGGCCGCCGCTGCGGCGGAAAAGTTTGGCCGCTGCGTGCTGAAAGCCCAGGTTCATTCGGGGGGGCGCGGCAAAGCGGGCGGCGTTAAACTGGCGGAAAACGCCGACGAGGCGCGGGCCATCGCCGGGAAAATGCTCGGCATGCGGCTGGTAACGAATCAAACGGGACCCGAAGGCAAGCTGGTGCGCAAGCTGCTGATCACGCCTGCCGTGGAAGTGAAAAAAGAATTTTACCTCAGCGTGACCGGCGACCATGAAAACGCTTCTTTGGTGATCATCGCGTCAGCGGACGGGGGCACCGAGATCGAAGAGACGGCCCGGACCCACCCCGAGCGGATCGCCCGCGTCCCTGTCTCCCCCGTGGAAGGTTTTAAGCGCTATGAGGGTCTGCGGGTAGCGGGTGTTTTGGGATTGACCGGCGAAAATGAAAAAGAGCTCATTGCCCTGCTGGAAGCCATGACGCGGCTCTATCAGGAAAAGGATTGCTCGCTGGTGGAGATCAACCCCCTGGTGCTGACGGACGAAGGGCATTTGCTGTGCCTCGACGCGAAGGTGACCTTTGACGAAAATGCCCTGTTCCGTCACCCTGACCTGAAAGAACTGCGGGATATCGACGAGGAGGACCCACGGGAATACCGGGCTTCCCAGTATGATTTGAACTTTGTGAGCCTCAGCGGCAGCATCGGCTGTCTCGTCAACGGTGCGGGCCTGGCCATGGCCACCATGGACATCATCAAGCATTTCGGCGGCGAACCGGCCAATTTTCTGGATGTGGGCGGCAGCGCCTCGAAAGAAAAGGTTCAGGCGGCGTTTGAGCTGCTGCTTTCGGATGAAAACGTCCGGGCAATCTTCGTCAATATCTTCGGCGGCATCATGAAGTGCGACGTGATTGCGGAGGGCGTGGTAGCCGCCGCCCGGGAAATGGGCATTTCCATCCCGCTGATCGTGCGGCTGGAAGGCACGAACGTGGAGCTGGGCAAGCAGATTTTGGCATCTTCCGGCCTCAAGATCATCGCTGCGGAAAACATGGCCGACGGCGCGCGCAAGGCAGTGGAAGCAGCGGCGCGGACAGGGGGTGACGGGACGTGAGCATTTGGGTCGGCGCGAATACAAAGGTGATCGTACAGGGCATCACCGGGAAACAGGGCGCGTTTCACACGGAGCAGATGCTCGCTTACGGAACAAAAATCGTGGGCGGCGTCACCCCCGGCAAGGGCGGCCAAACGCTGCTGGGCGTGCCGGTATTTCAGACGGTGGCGGAAGCCAAAGCCGAAACCTGTGCCAACGCCTCGGTGATCTATGTGCCTCCCCGCTTTGCGGCGGATGCCATCTTGGAGGCTGCGGACGCCGGGATCGAATTGGTGGTGTGCATCACGGAGGGCATTCCCATCCTGGATATGGCACGGGTGAAGCACTATCTGGCTGGGACCCATACCCGGCTCATCGGGCCCAACTGTCCGGGCATTATCACACCGGGGGCATGCAAGATCGGCATCATGCCCGGCTATATCCACCGCAAGGGCCACGTGGGGGTCATTTCCCGCTCCGGCACCCTGACCTATGAGGCCGTCAAGCAGCTTTCGGACCGTGGAATCGGCCAGTCTACCGTGATCGGCATCGGCGGTGATCCCATCCGGGGAACCGGATTCCTGGACGCGCTGCGGGCCTTTGAAGCGGACGATGATACCTACGCTGTGGTCATGAACGGCGAAATCGGCGGCAGCGGCGAGGAGGAAGCCGCCGGCTTCATCAAGAATACAATGACCAAGCCCGTGGCCGCCTTTATCGGCGGGCAGTCCGCTCCGGCGGGCAAGCGCATGGGCCACGCCGGGGCCATTATCTCCGGCGGCAGGGGCACCGCATCGGGAAAAATCGAAGCGCTGCGCGCCGCCGGGGTGGAAGTGGCCCTCACGCCGGACCGGATCGGCGACGCGCTGGTCAAAATCCTGTCTGATCGCGGATTGCTGGACAAATGCCGCGAAAAAGAAAGAACGAGGTGAAAAAATGAATACTGCCACCATTCTGGAAACCATTATGATCCTTTGCTTCGGTATTTCCTGGCCCCTGTCTATTGCGCGCATGTACAAAAGCTGGTCTACCGGGGGCAAAAGCATCTTCTTTAGCTGCTTTATCCTTTTAGGATATATCTGCGGTATCTGCGGCAAGATCGTAACGCAAAATTACAATCTTGCCTTCATTTTCTACATCATCAATACCGTCATGGTCGCGGTGGATATCCTGCTGTGGATCCGCAATCGTCGGTATGAAAAGACCGGAAAGAAGTCCTTCTTTATTTGAAAAAAGCGGGCTGTCTCACAAATGATATGCTCCCTTCCAGGTGGACAAGCGAAAAAGGAAAGCTTGCCGCCAGGAAGGGAGCATATCAGTTTGTCTTTCTTTTTTTCTTTCTCTTTCAGATAATTGGATAGCAATCCATCATTTGGCGCTTCTCGCCTCGTAAATCAGTTCGCCCAAAACCTGATACAGATTGTTCGGCTCACAAGGCTTTGTGAGATGGGCGTTCATCCCCACCTGGAGCGACCGCTGCACGTCCTCATCAAACGCGTTGGCGGTCAGCGCGATGATCGGGATCCGTTTCGCGTCCTCCCGATCCAGCGCCCGAATCGCCGCGGACGCCTCCAGGCCGTCCATCTCCGGCATGCGCACATCCATCAGGATGGCGTCGTAAGCGCCCACCGGACTGTTGGCGAACATGTCTACCACGGCTCTGCCGTTTTCCGCGTAGTCGGTTTCGATGCCCTCCATCTGGAGGATATCGATGATGATTTCGGCGTTGAGTTCCATATCCTCGGCAAGCAGCACATGGCAGCCTGCCAGCTCCGCCCGCTTCTTCTCCTTGAACAGATCCATGTGGTTCTTTCGTGCGATCCGCTCAAATTCCGCAATGACATTGGCGGCGAACAGCGGCTTGGGAAGGAAGTTGTCCACGCCCACGCGCTGCGCCTCCTCGTGGATATCATCCCAGTTGTACCCTGTGAGCACGACCACGGTGGACTCGCCTTCATAGAGCTTCCGGATCTCGGCGGAGGTCTCCAGACCGTTCATGCCCGGCATATTCCAGTCCATAAGCACCAGATTGTACGGCTTGTGCTTGAGGTGCTGCACCTCCATCATGCGCAGGGCTTCCTCGCCGCTGTTGCAGGTATCGGCCAGAATGCCCACTTCGTCCAGTACCGTTCTGGCGTGATCCGCCGCGATCTTATCGTCGTCCACTACCAGAACGCGCAGGGCATTGAGATCGATGGCCTCGGCCTGGTTTTCTTCCGCCTGATCGCAGTTCCGCAGCGTCACCGTCACGGTAAATTCTGTCCCCACGCCTTTTTCGGATTCCACGCCGATGGAACCGTTCATCATTTCCACGATCCGTTTGGTGATGGCCATGCCAAGCCCTGAGCTGCCGTATTTGGTTTTGCTGCTCGCGTCCTCCTGGGTAAAGGCGTCGAAGATTTTGGGGAGGAAAGCCTGATCCATGCCGATACCGGTATCCTTGATACAGAAGCGAAGCGTGGATTGATTCTCATACGCGATCGTCTTTTCCACCGTCATGGTGACGCTGCCGGGCGCTTCCGTGAATTTGATGGCGTTGGACAGGATGTTGATGAGCACCTCTTTCAGCTTCATATCATCGCCGATGTAGGAGGCGTCCACCTGGTTCAGAACGCGGCACTCGTAAGTCAGCCCCTTGTCCCTGCACTGGGTCATGACCATGGAGTTGATTTGCTCCAGCATGGCGCTGAAGGGGAAAGCCTCCTTATGAAGCACCATGCGGCCTGATTCAATGCGGCTCATATCGAGAATATCGTTGACCAGGCTGAGCAGGTGCTTGGCGCTCCCGCCAATCTTTTCGAGGTAATCCCTCGTTTGCGCGCTGAGCGCTTCATCTTTCAGCGCCAGGGTGTCAAGCCCGATGATGGCGTTCATGGGCGTGCGGATCTCATGGCTCATGCTGGAGAGGAAGGAGGTTTTTGCTTTGCTCGCCTCCTCCGCCGCGGTCAGCGCCGTGGCCAGTGCCTCGCTTTTTGCCATGGTGTCGCGCATCTCGGCATCGACGTTCGCAATGCCTACGATAATAAAATGCTCGTCGTCCTCCATCCGGGACACCTTCATGCTGACGTAGATAGATCCCTTGCCGTCTTTCTGGCGGTACGTCATGATAAAGGTATCCTTCCGATCCAGGGCTTTCATCAGCGTCCGGCGATCCATGGATCTGAGGAATGCCTCCCGGTCGTCGGGATACACTTTCTCCTCCATCTCCTCAATGCAATCGCTGAAGAAATGCCAGCCGCGCCGCATCTCGGAAAGCGCGCTGCTCTTATTGCCCCGGCTGTACTCGATGAACTCCTCCGTGTCCAGATTGACGTAGAACATATCTGTGTAATCCCGGGCCAGCGTCTGGGCGATGTGGGTGTACATGACGCCGGCGGTGAGGGCATTTTCATAGGCTTCCTTCGTCATGGCGTTTTCATGCTGGATGCGCACCATGTCCGACATATCCTGACACATGCCCAGCAGGCACAGCCTGCCCGTGGAATCAACGAATTTCAGTTTTGTCGTCTGGAGCTGCATCTGTTTCCCGGCGGCGTCCGGCACATCCTCAAAGAACACATAGGGCTTGTCCATGGACAGGGCCAGCTTGTCGTCCGCCACGAAATGCTTCGCCGTCTCGGCGTCAAAAATCTGCGCGTCGGTAAGGCCCGCCACGCCAGCCGGATTCTCCTTGTGTGCGTAATCGGCAAATGCCTGGTTGCAGGCGAGATACACGCCGGTTTGGGCGTCCTTGGTGAAGGTCAAGCCGGGCATATTATCCAGCAGGGAGCTGATGGATTCCTTCAATTCCGCAATTTTCCGGGCGGATTCGGCTTCCTTTTCCGCTTCAGTCAAGCGCTTTTCCAGCTTTTGCGTATCCCGGTAGTTGTTCAGGAACAGGCTGATAAAGAGGAAGAACAGCCCTAAGGAGACGCCGGAATACAGCTTGTTGGTGCCGCTGATGTTCTTCGCCTGCTCGTGGAGATAGGCGCTTCTCTCTTCCGCGCTGCTGCTGTTGTCATGATCCGGGTGGCTCTGGTGGTATTCAAAGATCCGGTCCACCGCCTCGTTGGCGGCAGTCTCCGTCGCCCTGGAAACCCACATCATAGAGGCAAACAGCACCAGCACCAGCAGAATGATCCAAACGATCGTGCTTTGGCCGTATTCTTTGCCCTGCTTGCTGCGAAGCAGGATGCGATAATAGCACAGTCCCAGCACCGCCCAGGCGATGAACAGGGCGTAGGATACCGTCTCCATGGCATGGAACGGCAGAAGGCCGGGAATCAGGAGGAGCAGCATAAAAATGCCCATGAGGACAAGCCCCGCCGCGCCGGTCACTTGTTCCCGGCGCAGCCCATTTTCCCGGGCTTGCCTGCAAACCGCATGGGAGATCATCGCGTAAATGATGGTGGCGCCTAAGGTCGTCACGTCCACGATCCAGCCGATGGCCGTGCGTCCCAGGAAAGGGAGCAGGGCGGAGACCGCCACGACCGCGCGAATCGCGTTGGTCGGGATGCCGCGATCGGTCAGCTTTTTAAATCCTTTCGGCGCGTCGCCGTCCCGGCCCGCCGCGTACAGAAGACGGCTGACTGCCAGCAAATTGCCTATAAGGCTGGTCAGGATCACGGCGAAGAGCGCCAGCATCAGCACCGTAACGCCCGCCTGCCCGAGGTAGTGGCCGGCGGCGTAAAACGCGGGCACGGCCTTGATCCCCTCTAAATTTCCCATATCCCGGATGTAGTCCAGCCAGCTTTCGTACTCCGGGGGATAAGCGGAGATCGAGAGAAGGGACACAAAGAGATAGAGCAGCGTGGTGACCACCACGGACCAGATCAGGATCCCCCGAACGCGCTTCACAGGGAAGGTGTATTCCTCGGAAAAATGGGAAACATTTTCAAAGCCGATGAAGGCCCAGGGAGAGATGACCGCGATGCGCACGATCTGCCCCAGCGTGTTGGAGTTTTCGGCATAGAGCGGATCGTATGTAAAGCCGCTTTCGTGGCGCAGCAGCGCGCTCACAGCGCAGAGCGTGAACCCGGCGGTGAACACCAGAGCCGCGCCGACCATGACGCGGTTGGGCCAGCGGGAGCTGCGGGCGCACAGCAGGCCTACCAGCAGTATGGCGCAGATGGACACCAGCGTCTCGCCGAACCACACCTCATAACCGAAGATGCTGTAATGAAAGCCCACCTGAAAGGTGCTGCCCAGGAAAAAGCGGGCGAACAGCGGCACCGAGGTCATGTTGGCCCACAAAATAGCCAGATAGGTCAGCAGCACAAACCAGGCGGCGAGAAAGCCTATGTCCCTGCCGCCGTTGCGCTTTTCAAAGGTATAAATGCCGCCCGCGTCCGGCGAGGAGCGGATCATGTACGAAAGATTCCATGTGATCACAAAAATGACCGCCATGCCCAGCAGAAGGCCGAAAATCGTCCCCAAAATACCGGATTTCTGCAAATAGGTGTTGCAGGTCACGATAAACGAGCCCCAGCCGATACTGGTGCCGATGGAGAACGCCCATATCCCCAGGGGCGTGAAACCGGCCCGCAGTCCGCCGGGACCGCCGCCCGATTTCGTCTCGGGAGAGACGCTGGGGGTCTTCTGTTCCATACTCACAGTATTCCCCTCCTGTATGCCTTACGTCAGCCGATCTTTCGCTTTGCTTTCAGCTCGCCCTTATTTTCGTACATCTTTTGGTCCGCGCGCTCAAACACGGGGGCCACTTTCTCGCCGCCTTCGCGTTTTGCCATGCCGCAGGCGATCACCACGCCGTTGTTCTGCATCGCCTGTTCGTTACGCGCGTTCATCTGCCCCACCAGCTCCTCGATATTGGCGTAGTCGCTGCCCTGGGAGATCACGGCAAACTCGTCTCCGCCGATACGGAACACGGGGCTGTGCTTGAAGGTGTCGCAGATGATCTTGCAGGCGGTCCGGAGGAGCTGGTCCCCGGCATTGTGCCCCTGCGTATCGTTGACTATTTTCAGATCGTTCACGTCCAGGAGGATCACGGCGAATTCCAGTTTGCGATTTTCGTCGAGCTGCTTGTTCAGCCGTTCTTCCGCCTCCAGGAAAGCGTTGCGGTTCTTGATGCCCGTCAGGGCGTCGATGTTGGCGTTCAGCCGCGCCTTGGCCATATTGGTGACGTATTCCTCTTCCTGGCGGACCTGGGCGTCGATGTCGTTGACGCCGACGATCATGCGGGTGCCCTCTTCTTCCTCCACCATGGCCGCTTTGAGCTGCACATAGAGGGGCTGGCTGTCCATGATCAGCCGATAGCTCACCGTGAAGATGCCGCGGCGCTCGATTTCCGACATGACGTTCTGTTCAGTGAACGCCGAGAGGAAGCAGTTCAAATCCTCCGGATGAATGAACAGGCGGGCCGCTTCCCGGACGGTGTTGAAGAACTCCTTGCCTGCCTTGGCCTGGGCAAAGGAAGCGTAGTCCTGGGTGGAGCTGAACTCGTGATAACTGCCCGTCTTCGGGTCCACAACGTAGATGCACAGATAATTGCCGGTCAGGGCGCTGAGGCGGGCGTAGGCGATGTGTTCCTCTTTGGCCCGCAGCGATTCCCGGCGGTGCTTCATCGCCTCGTCCACGTCCGTGATGCCCAAAATGATGTAACGCTCGTCGTCCTCCATACGGGAAACACGCAAGGTCACGTCCCTTGGCTCGCCTCCCGCCATATTGCGGAAAGTGAGGGCAAAGGTCTTGTTCTGCTCCAGCGCCGCCACCAGATTCTTGCGTTTCAGCGCCCGGATCACCTCCGCCCGGTCATCGGGGTGCACGGTTTGCTCCGCCCGCAGGCGGCAGCCCTCAAAGAAGTGCCAGCCGCGCTCCTCTTCTTCCAGAGCGCTGCCCTCTTCGTCATTGCGGTATTTGACGTATTCCTCGGTGTCCAAGTTGACGCGGTACATGACCAGGTAACCCCGGGCCATGGACTGCGCCATGTGGTTATACATGATGCCGGTGCTGCGCGCCTTTTCGTAGGCTTCCTTGCTGGCGGCGTTCTCCCGGTGGATGCGCACGGTTTCCGACACATCCTGGCTCATGCCCAATACGCAGAGCCGCCCGTCGGCGTCGTGGTATTTCTGCTTGGTGGTCTGCAGCTGGCACAGGTTGCCCAGGGCGTCGTTCGCCTCTTCATAAAAGATGTAGGGCTGGTCCATGGAGAGGGCGATCCGGTCCTCCTCCATGAAATGCTTCGCCGTTTCGGGGTCGAACAGCTGGGCGTCGGTGAGGCCAACCACGTCCGCCGGGCGCTCCTTATGGGCGTAATCCGCCAAGGCCTGGTTGCAGGCGAGGTACACGCCGGTCTCCGCGTCCTTCGTAAAGGTCATGGCGGGCATATTGTCCAGCAGGGAAACGATGGTATCCCGCAGTTCCCGGACCTCTTGGGCTTCCTCCACGCCCTTCTTGTACTCCTCCTTTTCCTCGTTGAGCACAAAAGTATGCAGCAACGTGGTTCCCAGCAGATACGCGGTGGCGTAGAGAGGAAGATACGGAAGAAAGAGCTGAATGAAGAGGAACAAAGCCATGATCAGGCCAAACAGGCCCAATGCGCGGTATTTCCCGTTCTGTTCATGGACACGGAGCTTGGAAAAGGAATAACCGGAGATCATAAGCAGCAGCAGAACCTGCGCGGAAAGGATCACATACCGGAAAGGAAGGGCGCTGTACACGCCGTTTTCGTCCACCGTAAAGAGGATCGGCGTTAAAACGTTCAAGAGGGAAAGGAGGGTGATGGCCGCGCCGAGAATTTGCCCGGAATAAATCAGAAATTTTCCAAAGTCGGTCTCCTCGCCCAAATAGACCACCGTGAATTGGGTCCAAAGCAGCACGCCCGCCGCCATAGCGACAAAATACACGGTCGTATCGGCGAACAGCAAGCCCGACAGCTTTTGACTTTCCAGAACGCCCCATAAAATGTCCGTAACGTAATACGCCAGCACGGCGAACAGAAATCTTCTGTACACCTTCCAGGCGGGCTTTTCAAAGCCGTTCTTCCTATTTAACAGTATATCGCTATTTTCAATCAGAAGAATCAAAGCCGATAGCAGGCCGATTACTGAGTAATACATATTCTTATTTCCCCACACTTTTTCGTTTTGTGCGAATAGATCTTTTATAACATATCACATTTTGGCCCGTTTTTCCATCCTTTGGGGTAACTTTTCACGTTTATTTTTTTTGAGGCAATTTTCACGTGTATTTTTTGCTCATTCTATTGACAAATCAGACATGCTGTGCTACGCTCATATTACTGGAACCGGTACCGGTAGCGATGCCGGAATTCGGACGGAGGAGGCGGAAGGGATGCCCACCATACGCGACGTGGCCAACCATTTGGGTGTATCGGTATCCACCGTTTCACGCTATCTGAACAATCATCCCGATCTGAACGAGGAAACGCGCCGGAAGATTGAAAAGGCCATCCACGATCTGGACTATGTGCCCAGCTCCGCCGCGAGAAACGTGTCGAGGCTGTCAACGCGCACCGTGGGGCTGACCATTCCCGATATTCAGGATTCCTATTTTTCCGACAACGCCTACGGCGTGGAGCGATGCTTGCAGGAAAACGGATACGCGCTGGTGTACGGCAATATCAGCCGCAGCCCCAAGCGCATGATGGATTTCGTCCAATACGCGCGTGAAATGCGCTTCGACGGGCTGATCATCACCCCGGAGGAATGGTCGGACGAGCTGCTGGCGCTGCTGAAAAAAACGCGCATCCCCATCGTGGCCCTGCGCCGCCGTCCGCCCGAGGACAGCGGCATCCCCTATGTGGACGCCGACCACTACGAAGGCGCGAAGCAGATGGTGGATCATCTTGCCGGTCTCGGCCATCGCAATATCTTCCACATCGTGCTCAACACGGATATCGGGCGGGAGCGCCTGCGCGGTTATGTGGATGCCATGAACAGCCGCGGGCTGACGCCGAAAACGATGCTGATCCCCGAGCTGCCCGCCAACCGCATCATGGACGGCATCGCATACGGCAGGGCAGCCGCTGAAAGGCTGATGCGGGAATATCCCGATACCACCGCTATCTTCGCCTCCAGCGATCCCATCGGCTTAGGCGTGATGGAATATGCCCGCGCCCGGGGCGTTCAAGTGCCGGATGATTTATCCGTCTGCGGCACCGGCGATCTGGATATCGCTTCCCTTTCATGGTTTGAAATGACCACCGTTACTTTTGATCGGTATGAGCTCGGGCGGAAAGCCGCCGGGCTGTTATTGAACATGCTGAGAAAGGAGGAAAGCTGCCCCAAATCCGTTCTGTTCGATACCCATCTGGTGCTCAGGAGGAGCACCGCGCGGCCCAAAGACCAACAAAATCAAAAGGAGGATTTCCCATGAAACGCACACTTGCTCTGCTGCTCACCCTGTGCCTGCTGGGCTCCATGACCGTATTCGCGTCCGCCGAACAGGTCAAGTCCATCTCCGTCTACACCTGCTATGTAGAGAACGAAGCCCTGCAGATGTTTGAACAGTTCACCAAGGATACCGGCATCAAGGTCAACTACGTCCGCCTCGGCGCGGGCGAAATCGTCACCCGTCTGGAAGCGGAAGCCCAGAATCCCCAGGCCTCGATCTTTATGGGCGGCTCCGTGGACACCCATACCAGCGCCATGAACAAGGGCCTGCTGGATCACTACGTCTCCCCCATGCTGGACGTTGTGGACGACCGCTGGAAGGACCCCAACGAAGTCTGGACCCCCGTCTCCATGATCGTTACCGCTTTCGCCAGCAACATCGACTATTTGGAGGAAAAGGGCATTCCCGCTCCCACCAGCTGGGCTGAATTGCTGAATCCCGAGCTCAAGGGCGACGTGTGCATGGCGCACCCCGGCACCTCCGGCGCGGCCTACACCGCTTTCTCCGGCATGCTGCAAACCTTCGGCGTGGAAGAGGGCTTTGAGTACATGAAGCAGCTGGACGCCAACATCGCCCAGTACACCAAAGCGGGCGCCGCGCCTTACCGCATGGCGGGCCTCGGTGAAATCGGCGTGGCCATCGGCTACGACCTGGATGCCCAGGCGACCATCCTGGAAGGCTATCCCCTGGTAATCACCTATCCCAGCGAAGGCACCGGCTACGAAGTGACCTGCGTTTCCATGGTCAAGGGCGGCCCCGCCAATGAAGTGGAAGCGGCCCATGCTTTCATCGACTGGATGCTGTCCGATACCTGCCAGACCATGGCCACCGAGCAGTTCTACCGCTATCCCATCAGCAAGACCGTGGAACTGAACCCTGCCATGATCCCCATGGATCAGCTGAATCTGATCGACTATGACTTCATCTGGTCCGGCGATCACAAGGTGGAGCTGGTAGAGCGCTTTGAGCGCGAAGTCCGCACACGTGACAACGTTATCAAGTAATATACGGCGTTTATTGAGGACGGGGCTCCCACTGGGCTCCGTCCCCTCCTTCCCGATCCTGATTTGAAGGGGGCGGTCTCCTTGTCCAACCCGGCTGTCAAAGGGATGCGACAGCAGCGGAGAAAAGAGTTTGCCATGCTGCTTAGACAGCCTGGTCTGCTTGCCTGCATCATCGCCATCCTGATCATCCTGGTGATTTTCTGCATCTGGCCGGTTCTTCGGCTGCTGTGGGCCACCGTCACCAATGCCGAGGGGCGGCTGGACCTGAGCAACGTCCAGCATATCATGAACTCCACGAATTTCTTCACTTCGCTGGGGAACTCTTTGATGCTGGGCCTTACGGTGGCGGGAATTGCCACTGTGATCGGCTATGTGTTTGCCTACGCTGTCACCCGAACCGAAATGAAGGGCAAGCGGTTTTTCCATTTTATGGCCATGATGCCCATCCTTTCGCCGCCCTTTGTGATTTCCCTGGCCATGATCCTTTTGTTCGGGCGAAGCGGCGTGATCACCAAGACGCTTTTGCACATCCGCAACAACAACGTGTACGGCTTTGGCAGCCTGGTGATCGTGCAGACCCTGGCGCTGTTCCCTCTGGCATACCTGAACTTAAAGGGCGTGCTGGAGAGCATCGACGGTTCGGTGGAGGACGCCTCGCGTTCCCTCGGCGCGAGCCGCATGAAGGTGTTCACCTCTGTCACCCTGCCGCTGAGCGTGCCCGGCATTTTCAGCGCGCTGCTGATCGTATTCGCCAAGTCCATCAGCGATTTCGGCAACCCGCAGGTGCTGGCAGGCAACTTTTCGGTGCTGTCCGTGGACGCGTATATGCAGATTACCGGCCTGTATGATCTGAAAACCGGCGCGTTCATGGCCCTGAGCATCCTGCTGCCCGCCATGCTGGCTTTCTTCATCCAGAAATACTGGGTGGCCCGCAAGTCCTTCGTGACCATTACCGGAAAGCCGGTGGGCAATATCCAGAAGATCCGCGACCGCCATATCGTGGTGCCGCTTTTCATCTTCTGCCTTTTGATTACCGTGATCGTGATCATGCTCTACGGCACGGTGGTGTGGATTTCGCTGGTGAAGACCTGGGGCGTGGACATGAGCCTGTCCTTCAAGAACTATGAGTTCGTGTTCAAGCGGGGCATGAGCGCCATGCAGGATACGCTGCTTCTGGCGCTGATCGCAACGCCCATTACGGCCATTTTGGGCCTGGTGATCAGTTTCCTTTTGGTGCGCAAGCGCTTTTTCGCCAAGAAGCTGATGGAGGTCGCCTCCATGATCCCCTTCGCCGTCCCCGGCATCGCGCTGGGCATCGGCTATATCCTGTCGTTCAATACGCCGCCCATCCTTTTGACGGGCACCGCTGTCATTATTGTGGCGGCCCTGGTATTCCGCACGCTTTCCGTGGGCGTGGAGGCCGGCAGCAACAGTCTGCGTGCCGTGGACGTCAGCATCGAGGAAGCCAGCGCCGTGCTGGGCGCCAATAACCTGACCACCTTTACGCGCATTTCGCTGCCGCTCATGCGGTCCGCGCTTTTCTCCGGGCTGCTGAACGCTTTTGTGCGTTCCATGACCTCCGTCAGCGCGGTCATTTTCCTGGTCAGCGTCAACTGGAACCTGCTGACGGTGTCCATCATGTCCGAAATCGAAGGAAGCCGCTTAGGCGTGGCGTCCGCGTACTGTGTGGTGCTGATGATCATTGTGGTGATCGCGATGCTGATCCTGGAAGTGGCGGTCAACGGCGAAGGCCCAAGGAGGAAAAGAAGAACATGAGTGAAAAACAGGCTGTCAGCGTTGAGCTGAAAGATTTGGTCAAGGTTTTCCCCGCCTACGGAACCCAGGGCGATTTTACGGCGGTCAACCACGTGTCCCTGACGGCGGAGCCCGGGGAAATGGTCACCCTGCTCGGCCCCTCCGGCTGCGGAAAAACGACCATCCTCCGCATGGTTTCCGGCTTTGAAATTCCCACCTCCGGCCAGGTGCTGATCGGCGGAAAGAACGTGTCCACCCTGCCGCCCAACAAGCGCAATGTGGGCATGATGTTCCAGAGCTACGCCCTTTTCCCCCATCTGAACGTGTTTGAGAACGTGGCTTACGGCCTGCGGATCAAGCATCGCCCGGAGAAAGAGATTAAAGAGCGCGTCAAGCAGGTGCTGGAGCTGATGCAGATCGAGTCTTTTGAGCAGCGCATGCCCAACCAGCTTTCCGGCGGCCAGCAGCAGCGCGTGGCCCTGGCCCGCGCGGTGGTCACCGAGCCCAGCGTGCTCCTGTTCGACGAGCCGCTGAGCAACTTAGACGCCAAGCTGCGGGAGTACATGCGGGATGAGCTGCGCAAGATTCAGCAGCGGGTGGGCATCACCAGCATTTACGTCACCCACGACCAAAGCGAGGCCATGGCCATTTCCGATAAAGTCGTGGTCATGCGCGGCGGCGTTATCGAGCAGGTGGGCACTGCCACCGGCATCTATACCTCCCCGGACAACTGCTTCGTGGCCGACTTCATGGGGAAAGCCAATTTCCTGCCCGTCACCGGATGGCACGGAAACGAAACCGTCCAGGTGTTCGGTCAGACTGTCCGGGCAAAGCCCAGCGCGTCCCTGGGCAGCCGTCCGCCTGTGCTGATGGTGCGGCCCGAAAACGTGCTGCTGGACAGGAACGGCCCCTTCTCCGCGCGGGTCGAAACCGCCACCTATATGGGCCAGACCTTCCAATACGAGCTGAACTGTGAAGGCGTTTCCATTTTCGTGGCGGATTACAGCTACCATACCAACGGCGTTTTCAAGCACGACGACGAGGTGCGCTGGAGCATGGTGGAGGAATCGCTGCGGCTGATTCCCAAAGAGGAGACGGACGCATGAACGAACAAGCTTTCCTTGAAACCGCCAAAGAAGCGGCCCTGTCCGCCGGCCGCATGATCCGGGAGGAAACGAAGCGGCCCCACACAGTCAGCCGAAAGCATGGCTTTGATTTTGTAACGGAAGTGGACCGCCGCAGCGAGGAGATCATCCGGGGCGTCATCCTGTCCGCGTTCCCTGATCACGGCTTTTTCGGCGAAGAAGAGGTTTCCTCCGGTGCTCGTTCGGAAGATCAGCTTCTATCAGAAGCCGGGGAATACCTGTGGGCGGTGGACGCGCTGGACGGCACCACTAACTTCATTCGCGGCATCCCGCAGTACGCCGTTTCCGTGGCTTTGATCCGGCGCGGCCAAATCGTGGCCGGGGCCGTGTACGACCCGAATCGGGACGAACTATTTTCCGCGCTGCGGGGCCATGGCGCGGCGCTGAACGGCCAGCCGATCCACGTTTCCGGCGCGGAAACGCTGTCGGATGCCATCCTTTCCTTCGGTTTTCCCGCCTCGGACATGGAAATGCGGCGGCAGACTGTGCAAAGGTTTGATCGGCTTGCCCCCCTGCTGGGCAGCCTGCGGGTGTTCAACTGCGCGTCGCTGCTGCTGTGCTATACCGCCTGCGGACGCATCGACCTGACCTTTGAGCAGGGTATCCACCTGTGGGACATGGCCGCCGGTCTGCTGCTGGTGGAGGAAGCGGGCGGTATCACCCGCGCCCTCAGCGGCCAGCCGCTGACCGTTTACGCGCGTGAAAACCTTGCGGGGCCCAAAGCCCTCGTCCACGAGCTTCTCGCCCATTCCGTCTGATCCCCCAAACAAAATGAAACGCCGCCGCGCAGACGGCGCGTAAAAAGAGGTTTTGCCAAATGCTCACGTTTTTAATGATTGGAGCTCATCCCGATGATATGGATCAGTTGGCTGGCGGTCTGGCAATGAAAGTGACGGAGAAAGGCCATCAGGCGGTATTCCTTTCTGTCACCAACGGGAACGCGGGCCATATGGCCATGGAAAAGGAAGAACTGCGCAAGCGCAGGCTGCGGGAAATGGAAAACGCTGCCGCCGTGTTCGACGTACCGTATGACACCCTGGATATGGATGACGGATATCTGACGGCTGATATCACCACGCGGGAAAAGCTGATGCGCTATATCCGCAGGATACAGCCGGATGTCATCATTACCCACCGCGGCTGCGATTATCACCCGGATCATCGCGCCTGCGGGCAGCTGGTATGTGATTGCAGCTATCTGGTAGGCGTGCCTCTGTTCTGCCCGGATGCCCCGGCCATGCGCAAAGCCCCCGTCATTCTTTTTTCAGAGGATGGGTTTACCACGCCCGCGCCTTTCCGGGCGGATATCGCGGTGGTCTGCGATTCCTGCATTGAACGGAAAATACGGGGGATGCTCCAGCATGAATCCCAGTTTTTTGAATGGCTGCCTTATGACGGCAACTGGACGGACGTGCTGAACAGCAAAACCAAAGAAGAAGCCGCGGCGCATCTGGAAGATCGCCTGCGGAAATGGTCCGCTCGGGCTGTGGCTCGTTTTCCGCAGCGTTTTCCCGCTGGCACGCGGTATGGCGAAGTGTTTCAAATCGACGAATACGGCGGCGAGATGACGGAGGAAATCCGCCAAGCCATGGAGGATTGAATCTTATACTGCTTCAAATCTTGAAGTTGGGGCTGTGAGAAGGAAATGGTTCCCTATCACCCATTACCCGGATATAAGAATGGTTTCCCATAGACCCTTACCATGAAATCCGCAAAGAAAAAAATACAGTAATCATTGCCATTCAAGGTATGAAAACGCGCAGAGGGAGAAAGGCTCCGCCTCTCCCCCCCGCGCGTTGTTTTTCTGTCTGTATCAGCGGTTTCCGCAGCCGCAGCCGCTGGTGCGGTTCCCGCAGTTGCCGCAGTTGGTGCTGCTGCCGCAATTGCAGCCGCAGTTCGTCGTGCCCTGGAAATTGTCCTCGTCGCACAGGGTCGTGGGTGGGAACAAAGGCAAAGAGAAAAATTCATCGCAAACGGAATCCGCGAATTCCTCGCAGGGCGGGATCTGGCAGAAGCCATAGCTGGGCACCAGAATCTCCACCTTGGCCAGCACTTTCAGCACGATGGTGACGCACACCGTGAGGCGGAACACGTTGTTGCCCTGGTAGCTGCCCGCCACGCAAACGGCGCTGGCCATACCCTCCAAGTTGAAAGGCACAATGGAATCATCGGGCACCGCAAGCAGCACGTCCCGATTGACGGTGACCACAGCCTTGCCAATGTATTCCACGCAGCGGCTGTCGGTGAACAGGATATCGATGGGAATCTGCACAGCCCCGCGTACCCGGGCGAAGCAGGGCCGGTCGCACAGCCGTTCCACGCTCAGATTGCTGATGTCCACATCCATGGCGCTGGAACGGCAGGATTCAAAGGTGATGGGCGGCACCGGCGCGGTGGTGGGCGGTACTTCCTCCGTTTCCGCGTTGCAGCAGCACCCGGTGGTGACCACCTGGGCATAGCTGGTGACGGTCACGTTCACGTTGGTCAGCTGCTGCTGCTGCAAACAGCTGTCGTACACCCGCTGCACCTGGATACATACCTTTTCATCCAGGCCCTCCAGGGCGTTGCCGGAAATCGTTCCGGGGCAGCATCCGGGATTGGCGTTTTTGTAGGAATAGAAGCTCATGCCTGATACGCCTCCTTACTTTGCGCGCCGGAACACCGGCGGCGCGCTTGGCATCCAGCCGCGTTGAAGCGGCCTTCACCCCCATCCTATGCCAGGGCAAAAGAATGGTGCGTTTTGTAAAATACAGAAAACGAACAGGAAAAAGCGGAAAGGAATGGGAATTAAGGCTTGTTTTTTCCCCGCGCCTGATATATAATAGTCAGGCCGTGTATGGCTGGCGGGTCCCGTGCGATGTCGCGGTGTGAACCCTGTCAGGTCCGAGAGGAAGCAGCAGTAAGCATCTTAGACGTGTGCTGCGGCAAAGCCTGTCCGTCATACGCGGTATTTTTATACTGGAGGATGACAAAATGTGGAACCTGCCCCCGTGTCTGAATCAGGATGCTGAAGTATCCAAGGCCATCGCCGCCGAATGTGCCCGCCAGGAAGCGCACATTGAACTGATCGCTTCGGAAAACTTTGTCAGCCCCGCCGTCATGGCGGCGATGGGCAGCCCTCTGACCAATAAATACGCCGAAGGGTATCCCGGACACCGGTACTACGGCGGCTGCGGCTGCGTGGACGAGGTAGAGCGGATCGCCATTGAACGGGCCAAAGAGCTTTACGGCGCGGATCACGCCAACGTGCAGCCCCACAGCGGTTCCCAGGCCAATATGGCGGTTTACTTCGGCCTTTTGCAGCCCGGTGATTCCGTACTGGGCATGAGCCTGAACAACGGCGGCCATCTCACCCACGGCAGCCCAGTGAATATTTCCGGCAAGTATTTCCGTTTTGAAGCATACGGCATCGATCCCGAAACCGAATGCATCAATTATAACGAAGTGCTGCGCATCGCCCGGGCCTGCAAGCCCCGGTTGATCGTGGCGGGCGCCTCCGCTTATGCCCGCACCCTGGACTTTGCCCAGTTCAAAAAAATCGCCGACGATGTGGGCGCGCTTCTGATGGTTGACATGGCGCACATCGCGGGCTTGGTGGCCGCCGGCTGCCATCCTTCCCCCATCCCCTATGCCGACGTGGTCACCACCACCACCCACAAAACCCTGCGCGGACCCCGGGGCGGCTTGATCCTTTGTAAAGAACAGTACCAGAAAGCCATCGACAAGGCCATTTTCCCCGGTATCCAGGGCGGCCCCTTGGAGCACGTGATCGCGGCCAAGGCCGTGTGCTTCGGCGAAGCTCTCAAGCCTGAATTTAAAGAATACCAGCGCCAGATCGTGAAGAACGCCAAAGCGCTGGAAAACGCTTTGCGGGAGCGCGGCGTGCGCATGGTGTCCGGCGGAACGGACAACCATTTGCTGCTGCTCGATCTGTGCGATACCCCCGTCACCGGCAAGGAACTGGAAACCTGGCTGGGCATGGCGAACATCACTGTCAATAAGAACATGGTGCCCCGCGACCAGCGCAAGCCCGCCGAAACCAGCGGCGTGCGGATCGGCACGCCCGCCGTGACCACCCGGGGCTTCAAGGAGCCGGAAATGGTGCAGATCGCCGAGTGGATTTCCCTCATCCTCTATCAGGGCGAAAGCGCCGTGCCCGCCGTAAAGGCCGGTGTGGAGCAGCTGACGGCAAAGTTCCCGCTTTATTGATGGCAATAAAAAATCGTCCCGCAGTTTTGTGCTGTGGGACGATTTTTATTGGAATGGATCAGCCCTGCAGTCCTCTCGCCTGCCGGTCCATGTCCTCCACCACGATATCATGGATTTCGCCTAAGGTGGAGCAGTATTTCAGCACTTCCCAGGGTTCGTTGGTGTGGAAATGAATTTTGATCAGTTCATCGTCGCCCACCACCAGCAGGCAGTCGCCGGGCAGGTTCTCCAGAAAGTAATCGCGGATCACGTCTTCATCCAGATCATGGCCTTCAATCAGCAGTTGGGTATCGTAGCGGGGATCGATCATCGTTTGTTCCTCCAGTCTTTTAGATATTTCATTCAATTGCGATCCGGGTGCGGCGGACCTGCCCGGACAGTATTTTGGCGATGGGGTAACGCGCGTGGGCGATGTATACGATCACACCCGTGCGGGCACAGCGCAGGGCGTATTCCAGCTTGGCCCCCGCGCCGTTGGCGCCTGCCCGGGACGCGCCCACGCAGTGGCGCTGCCATTTCTGGACCTTTTGGGCCAGGGTATCCGCGTCGGTTGCGGTGATTTCGCTCACCAGCGTATTGGGATCGTTGGGATCGGCGTAAATCCCTTCCGTGGAAGTAAGCAGGACCAATTCTTTGGTGTGCACCAGTTCCGCGATCACCGCCGCCGTTTCGTCGTTATCCACACATTCCACCACTTGAGCGTCGGGATACCGGGCCTGGAGACTCATTAACTCCATTTTGCGGTTTTCCTCGTCGCTCACGCAGTCGTTGTAATTGATGATGGGCACGGCGTTCTGCGCCGCCGCCCGAGTCAGCAAGCCATACAGGTGCTGACGCTTCTGGGCGTCGTTGAAATGATTGTGCTCCACCAATACCTGCCGAACGCCAAATTCAGGCCGAATGAAGCGGCGGTAGTTCTCCATCAGGATGGCCTGGCCCTGGGCGGAATAATCGGTTTTATTCTGCTCCGGGTCGCCTTCCAGCTGCTTTCCCGTCCGTTTCAGGTAATCCAGCCGCCCGATTTCCGTCGCGCCGGAGGACACCAGCAGCATGCCCGGACGAAGCTCGCTGCCCAAACGGGCGAAAATATTATAGTCGATATCGTTATCCTCCCGGCGGATCAGCGCCATGGAGCCTATCTTGATCACCAGGTCAATGCTTCTCATCCGTGCCTCCTCTTTCTAAAATCCAAAGAATACCTATATATTGTACCATGTTCTATCAGCAGAAGCAAGGGATGGTATGGAAGAATTTCCAAGCTGTACTGCCAATTGGCCTTGGCATGTCTTTTTTGATCATGTAATTTCCAAATCCATATCATACATTGTAGTTTTCAATTCCAATCTGTACATCCCTCACAAAACTCGCAAAAAAAGTGTGGCGGCTCTGCCGTCTTGTATGATCTTTCCTTGCGTGCTATACTACTGACGCAGGGTTGGAGAGACCTGCAAATCGACCGGAAACGTTTCCGGTTCCCAGCAAAACAAATTGTTTTGCGAAAGGAGGCTCCATGAACATCCATATTCACGTCGATTCGATGAAAGCTGCGGAGAAGCTAAGCAGCATCTGCAAGGAATTTGGGAACGATATTTTCCTTCGTTCCGAGAAATTCCACATCGATCCCAAATCCACGCTGGGCATCCTGGCCATGATGTATTCCGCTCGGGATCACATGTTCCTGGACACCGGCAGCATGGAGGAACGCGACATTCCTCGGTTCCTGGACGCGATCGATGGATACGTTGTAAAGGAGGATATGCGGGACGCGGTATGACCCTCCGCCGCCAGCTGAAAGGCTTTCCCCGCACTGATTTTATCATTTGCGAACCTCCGACCGGGCCCTTTTCCCTGCCGGAGGCCTTTTTAATCCTTTGTTTTCATCGTCAGCAAATGAATCTGCGGCCTTGCCCCTAACCGTACCGGGAGCCCGGAGGTGCCCACGCCGTTGCTGATCAGAATATCAGCCCCCTGTTCATGCTTCCAGCCGGACAGGAACCTGTCTCCGTAAATACTGGATGATTTGATGGCGTGGCCGCAAACCGAAACTTGTCCCCCATGGGTATGCCCGCAGATCGCCAATTGATAAAACAGACCGCCAGGCATTTTCTGTGTCTTGGGCAGAATATCCGGATTATGGGGGAAAAACACGGTAAAATCCGCTTTCCGGCACAGCCTCGCCACCCTTTTTAAATTCGGAACACCATTAAAAAAATCGTCCGTACTGGCAAAGGCAATTTGCTTCCCGTTCCGCTTGATCAGATACGCGTCGTTGAGTATGGGGATCACACCGTCCCGCCGCATCGCTTGAGCGATCCTGCCCACGTTGTCATCCGGCAGCGTTCGGTCGTGATTGCCGTAAGCGCCTAATACGGCGATCCGGGCCTTAAAGCCGGGCTTTAGCTGAAAAAATTCCACAGCCCCGTCGGAATGCAGGCCGTAATCGCCGCCAAGCAGCACGATATCCGCTTCCAGGGCGTTGATCCGTTCCGCCAGCTTCCTGACGCGGTCCTCCTTCAGCAGCGTACCATAATGAATATCAGAAGCATAGGCGATTTTCAGCCCGTCAAATTCCCGCGGCCACTGGCTGGAAACATAGGTTTCTTCCACCGTATCCAGCCGCGCCGCCAGATAAATCGGATAAAGCAGTACGCAGGACGACGGGAGCCGGGCCAGCAGCCTGCCGAACAGACTGATCTGATGAGGCCTTTTTTTCCTTTTCAGGTTCATGTCCTTCTCCCTTCCTTGAACGGTACATCCGCATTGTAGCATAATAATTCCTTTTCTACAATTGCCAATCCTGCCGAACCATGATAAAATAAATGTGCCAATGGAAGAAACCCGAAAGGATCGATGCACCATGCGCTTAGGAAAGCTGCTGCCGCTTCTTCTCCTGTTGCTGCTTCCCTGTTCCTGTGCTTTTGCGGCCACAGGGATCAATCTGACATCCGGTGAATGCGAAGTATCCTATTCCGTAGATCTGCCGGATCAGGATTTTCTGCTTTTATCCTTCACTGCGCCGCAGGAAAGCGGAAAAATGGTGATCTACGCGCCGGACGGTCATTTTGAAGGAGAAATCTCCCTGCGTCATTCACAGGCGGGCGGCAAGGTAAACCTTACCATTACTACGCTGGATGGAAAAAGGCAGCTGGCTGCCGGCAGCATAAATCTTCACGCCGCTTCCCAATACAAAAAAGCGTCCGGGAAAGCCTCGGGCAAAGTAACGGACCTGCAATTGGAAGAAACAGCGGCGGGCCTGCGCTATTCCTTTTCCTGCGCCGGCACGGATTACCTGCTGCTGAAAGTCCGCAGCAAACAGGAAACCGCCGTGTTTCCCGTATATCCCCAGGAAAACGGACGATATGCCGGTGAAATCGAAATGCCCCTGACCTATGCCCGTACATTGATCACGGTGCAGGTGCTGTCGGGAAAACAAACGGTGCTGACGGAGGCTCAGGCCCGAAAAGGCTATGAAGCGCCAGCCGCCGCGGAACGTCAGGAAGGCCGTCTTTCCGGCGTGACCGTGTGCATCGATCCAGGCCATCAGGAGAACGGGCGGATGGTGACCGAGCCCTTGGGTCCCGGCCTCCAGGGTTCCACATCCGGTACCGCCGGCATGGCGCAGGGCGTGGAAACCCAGCGCAAGGAATCCATCGTGGTGCTGGAAATCGGCATGCTGCTGCGGGATGAACTGCTTCGCCAGGGCGCGACGGTGGTCATGACCCGCGAAAGCCAAGATGTGTTTCACACCAATCAGGAACGCTGCCAGATTGCCGCCGACGCCGGGGCCGATATCATGCTGCGGCTTCACGCCGATACACGGCAGGTGTCCACCAAACTGGGCTTTTCCGTTTATGCCCCCCTCCATTCCGATTACGCCAAGGCCGTGGCCGACCCTCCCACCTACCGGGCCATGGGCGAAATGCTCATCGACGACATGAAAAACCGGGTGGGTTACGCCTTGGAGGATAAATACGGCACGGTTACGCTGTCGGATCAGTTTGTAGGCAACAATTGGGCGCAAATGACTTGTTTCCTGATCGAAATGGGCTTTATGTCCACTCCCCGGGAGGATTATCTGCTATCCCAGCCGGTTTATCAGCAGTGGCTGGCCGAGGGCATGGCGCAGGGCGTTTATGAAATTGCCCTGTACCGCGGTTGGATTACCGAATAAGCGCGTTTGATAAAAATTTACAATTGATCTTGACACAGACGCTCCTTTGACCTTATCATGAGATATGAACAGATAATGAGGAGGAAGAATCAATGCGTGTATTGCTGACCGGCGGCGCCGGTTATATCGGTTCCCATACGGCCCTTTGTCTGCTGCAGGCTGGGCATGACGTGGTGGTGCTGGACAATTTAGACAATTCCAGCCCCGAATCCCTGCGCAGGGTGCAGGAACTGACCGGAAAGCAGGCGCCCCTGATCGTGGGCGACTGTACCGATGAAAAAACCGTGACCCGCGTTTTCGAGCAGTACCCCATCGACGCGGTGATCCATTTCGCCGGTCTCAAGGCGGTGGGCGAATCGGTGGCGAAGCCTTTAAAGTATTACCAGAACAACTTGGACGCCACCATGATGCTGTGCAAAGTGATGCCCAAATACAATTGCAACGTGCTGGTGTTCTCTTCCTCCGCCACCGTATACGGCACCAATCAGGAAATGCCCCTGCGGGAGGATTTCCCCACCGGCTGCACCAACCCCTACGGCTGGACCAAGTGGATCAGCGAACGCATCCTGACGGACGTGGCCGCCGCCGATCCCACCCGCTCCTTTATCCTGCTGCGCTACTTTAACCCCATCGGCGCGCATGAAAGCGGCCGCATCGGCGAAGACCCCGCCGGCATTCCCAACAATCTGATGCCCTTTATTTGCCAAGTGGCCTCCGGGAAGCTGGATCATCTTAGGGTGTTCGGCGACGATTATCCCACCCGGGACGGCACCGGCGAGCGCGATTATATCCACGTGATGGACCTGGCGGAAGGCCATTTAGCCGCCCTGGAATATGCCGTGAAGCGCAGCGGCGTGGAAATCTTCAACTTAGGCACCGGCACCCCTTACAGCGTGCTGGACATCGTGCACACCTTCGAGCAGGCCAACGGCCTGAAAATCCCTTACGAAATCACCCCCCGCCGTCCCGGTGACATCGCCGTGTGCTATGCCGACGCCACCCGCGCCAAGGAGCTGCTGCATTGGCAGGCCAAGCGCGACCTGAACGCCATGTGCCGCGACGCCTGGAACTGGCAGAAGCAGAATCCCAGAGGGTATAACGGATAACGAATAGCATTTTCGGGGGGAACCGCTCTTTCATGCTGAAAGAGCGGTTTCCCCCGTACCCCTTTCCGAGAAAGCCTCTTTTTATTTTATCCCGAGAATAATACTAAAACGGAGAAGCTCGCATAAGCGGCTCTCCGTTTTGTTTGTTTACCCTTTTACCTGGATGCGTGTCAGGGCGCGTTTCAATCGGGCTTCGGCCACGTTGTAATCCACGTCCTCACGCTGAAGCTTTTCCAGCATTTCCTTGGCGCTTTCTTCCGCCCGGCGGGCGCGCTCCAGGTCGATATCGTCGGCCCACTCGAAGGTGACGGCCACCACGCGCACTTCGCTGCCATGTACGCTGAGCATGCCGTTATTGCAGGCGGCAAGCCGGGTGTTTCCCTGGGCGTCGGTGATCTTCGCTTCGCCGATGGCCAGGGGAACGGCGTAATCGATATGATGGGGCAGGATGCAGACGTCGCCGTTGACGGTGCGCAGGATGATTTTTTCCGCCTCCCCGTCATACACCATCCGGTCCGGGGTGACGATTTGCAGATGATATGTGGCCATGGTCACTCACCCTTTTTGGCTTTGGCTACCGCTTCGTCGATGGTGCCCACGAACAGGAAAGCGCTCTCGGGCAGATCGTCGTGTTTGCCTTCGATAATTTCCTTGAAGCCGCGGATGGTTTCTTTGAGAGGCACATACTTGCCCTCCATGCCGGTGAACTGCTCGGCCACGGAGAAGGGCTGGCTGAGGAAACGCTGCACCTTGCGGGCGCGGGCCACGATCAGCTTGTCTTCATCGCTCAATTCGTCCATGCCCATGATGGCGATGATGTCCTGCAATTCCTTGTAGCGCTGCAAAATGCTCTGCACGCTGCGGGCCACTTCGTAATGCTCATAGCCCACGATTTCAGGGCTCAAAATGCGGCTGGTGGAATCCAGGGGATCGACAGCCGGGTAAATGCCCAGAGAGGAAATGGCGCGGCTCAATACCGTGGTAGCGTCCAGATGGGCGAAGGTGGTGGCAGGGGCCGGGTCGGTCAGGTCGTCGGCGGGCACGTACACCGCCTGCACGGAGGTGATGGAGCCCTTCTTGGTGGAGGTAATGCGCTCCTGCAAAGCGCCCATTTCGGTTGCCAGGGTGGGCTGGTAGCCCACGGCGCTGGGCATACGGCCCAGCAAGGCGGACACTTCGGAACCGGCCTGGGTGAAACGGAAGATGTTATCGATGAACAGCAGCACGTCCTGGTTTTCCCGGTCGCGGAAGTATTCGGCCATGGTAAGGCCGGAAAGGCCCACGCGCATACGGGCTCCCGGCGGCTCGTTCATCTGGCCGTACACCAGGGCGGTCTTGTTGATAACGCCGCTTTCCTTCATTTCGTTGTACAGGTCGTTGCCCTCGCGGGTGCGCTCGCCCACGCCCGCGAAGACGGACAAGCCGCCGTGCTGCTTGGCTACGTTGTTGATCAATTCCATGATCAGCACGGTCTTGCCCACGCCCGCGCCGCCAAACAGGCCGATCTTGCCGCCCTTGGCATAGGGCGCGATCAGGTCCACCACCTTGATGCCCGTTTCCAGGATCTCGGCGGAGGATTCCTGCTCTTCATAAGAAGGTGCGGGGCGGTGAATGGGCCAGCGTTCCGCCGTGACGGGGTCGGGCTGCTCGTCGATGGCCTGGCCCAGCAAATTGAAAATACGGCCCAAGCATTCGTTTCCCACCGGCACCGTGATGGGACTGCCGGTATCCAGCGCGTCCAGGCCGCGCACCATGCCGTCGGTGGCGTTCATGGAAATGCAGCGGGCCACGTTGTCGCCGATATGCTGGGCCACTTCGGCGGTGATTGTCTTTCCGCCGTTCTGAATCTCAATGGCGTTGAGCAATTCAGGCAGCTTCCCATCCTCGAACCGGATATCCAGCACGGGGCCGATGACCTGAACGACCTTGCCGATGTTTTTTTCGCTCACGATGGGGTTTCTCCTTTCGGAAGGTTAGTGTTCCGCGCCAGCCACGATCTCGGTGATCTCCTGGGTGATGGCGCCCTGCCGCGCCCGGTTGAATTTCAGCCTTAGATCGCTGATCATTTCCCCGGCGTTCTTGGTGGCGGAATCCATGGCGTTGCGACGGGCGGAAATTTCGCTTGCGTAGGAATCGCAGGCGGCGCTGTACAGCCGTCCGCCCAAATAATCGGGCATCACCTGTTCCAGCAATTCCGCCGGGCTGGGCTCGTAAATGGTGACCACATTCCTCGCCGTTTCGTCTTCCGGCTTCACGATGGGCAACAGCTGCTCAACGCGCACTTCCTGGCTCATCATGGACTGGAAGGTGGTATACACCAGCACCAGTTCATCAAAGTCTCCGTTTTTGTAGCCCTCGATCAGTTGGTTCGCCAGCCTAAAGCAGGTGCTCACGCCCAAGCCCTCCACATGGAACAGGCTTTCGTCCAGCAGCTTCACGTGCAGATGCTGGAATTTGTCGATGGTCTTTTTGCCTATGGGCAGCACGCAGTAGGGCGTATCCCCCGTGTGGGCGGCCACGGCCTTGAACACGTTGGCGTTGTAGCCCCCGGCCAAACCGCGCTCCCCGGCAATGACCACATAGCACCGGTTTTTCACTTCCCGTTTTTCCATGAACGGCGTGATCTGCGGGTCGCACTGGCTGACGGCTTCCATCAGCGTTTCACGGGAGACGGAAGCAAAAGGCTTGCTGTTTTCCATGCGCTCCTTGGCGCGGCGAAGCTTGGAGGTAGCCACCAGCTGCATGGCCTTGGTGATCTGCATGGTGCTTTCCACGCTTTTGATGCGCAGCTTGATGGCCTTCATGGACGATCCAGCCATGCAAACCCCTCCTTACTGTTTGGTTTTCAGGAAATCTTTCGTAAAGCCTTCCAGCGCTGCTTTCAGCTTGCTTTCCGTTTCGGAAGAAAGCAGACCGGTTTCCCGGATGGCGTCCAGTACGTCCCTGTGCTGGGCCGCCATGCGCTGATAGAGGTTCTCTTCATATTCGGCTACGTCCTTCACTTCCACGTCTTTTAAGAAATCGTGGGTGACGGCGTAGAAAACGCACACCTGATTTTCCACGGCCACGGGCCGGTTGCGGCTCTGCTTGAGCACTTCCACGATGCGCGCGCCCTGGGCCAGACGGGCCTTGGTATCGGCGTCCAGGTCAGAGCCGAACTGGGCGAAGGACTGCAGCTCGCGGTACTGGCTGTACAGCAGCTTTAAGCTGCCAGCCACCTTCTTCATGGCCTTGATCTGGGCGTCGCCGCCCACGCGGCTGACGGAAATGCCGGGGTCGATAGCGGGCATGATGCCGCTGTGGAACAGCTCGGTTTCCAGGAAAATCTGGCCGTCTGTGATGGAAATCACGTTGGTGGGAATGTAGGCGGACACGTCGCCCGCCTGGGTTTCAATGATGGGCAGGGCGGTAATGGAGCCGCCGCCGTATTTCACGTCCACCCGGGCGGAGCGCTCAAGCAACCGGCTGTGCAGATAGAACACGTCGCCGGGGTAGGCTTCGCGTCCCGGCGGGCGGCGGATCAGCAGGGACAGGGCGCGGTAGGCCACGGCGTGCTTGCTCAGATCGTCGTAAATGATCAGCACGTCCTTGCCCTGATCCATAAAGTATTCCGCCATGGCGCAGCCGGAATAGGGGGCGATGTACTGGAGGGGCGCCAATTCGCTGGCGGAAGCGCTGACCACCGTGGTGTATTCCAGCGCGCCCGCCGCTGCCAGCGTATCCACCAACTGGGCCACCGTGGACATCTTCTGGCCAATGGCCACATAGATGCAAATCACGTTCTTGCCCTTCTGGTTGATGATGGTGTCCGTGGCAATGACGGTTTTACCGGTCTGGCGGTCGCCGATGATCAATTCGCGCTGGCCCCGGCCAATGGGGATCATGCTGTCGATGGCCTTGATACCGGTCTGCAAAGGAACGGAAACCTTTTTGCGCTGGATGATGCCGGGGGCGTTGCGCTCGATGGGCCGCATTTCATGGGTGTCCATAGGGCCCTTGCCGTCGATGGGCTGGCCCAGGGCATTCACCACGCGGCCGATCATGGCTTCGCCCACGGGCACGGAAACCACCTGGCCGGTGCGCTCCACGGTATCGCCCTCGCGGATGCCCTCGTCCGTGCCCAGCATAACGATGGCCACGGAGTTTTCTTCCAAGTTCAGGGCCATGCCGTATTCCCCGTTGGGGAACTTTACCAGCTCGTTGGCCATGCACTGGTCCAGGCCGGTGGCACGTGCGATACCGTCGCCGATCATGATGATGGTGCCGGTATCGCTCTGGGAAATTTTATTGTTATAATGCTTGATCTGTTCTTTGATCAGCTTTGAAATTTCTTCGGGCTTCAATTGCATCGTATCACCGCTTTCAATCCATACATCCATACCGGAGCATCAGCGTTTTGCTCATTCCTCCGTAATGGTCTGTTTGATGGCTGCCAGCCGGTGGCGAACAGTATTGTCATACCGCTTTCCATCCATTTGCAGCAACACCCCGCCCAATACCGACGGGTCGATCTTTTCCTTGACGACGATTTCCTTCCCGGTGAGCTTTTTCAGCTTTTCAATCAGGCGGGTGCGCTGTGCTTCATTCAAAGCATTGGCGGTGGTCACTTCCGCCACGGCCACCTGATGTTCACGGAAATAGCATTCCTGATAGGCTGCGGCGCACTCCGAAAAGGCGTGAATAGCCCCCCGCTCCACCAGGATCTTGAGGAAATTCAGGGTGTATTCATGGATTTTGCCTTGGAAGGTTTCATCCACGATCCTGACGCGCTCCTCCTTGCTCATGGTCATATTGCCCAGCAGGTGAAGAAACGCTTCATTTTCCTGGAAGGCTTTCTGGATGGCCTGCACCTCTTCCAGCACCGCTCGGTCCAGCTTTTCCTCGGCGCACAGGGTGTACAGCCCCTCGCCGTATTCTCTGCCAAATTCCGTCACGGCTGCTCACCAACATTCTGAATGAATTGGTCCACAAAGCCATCGTAATCCTTTTGGCTGATCTCGCGCTCGACCACCTTGGAAGCGATGTCCACGGCCAGTTCGGAGATTTCGCTCCTAACATCCTTTAACATCTGCTTTTTCTGCTGGGCGATTTCCGCTTCCGCCTTTTGCTTCACGTGGCTGGCCTGACTGTTGGCTTCCGCCACGATCTGGTCGCTTTTGCGCTGGGCGTTCTGGGTGGCGGTTTTGATCAGGGAATCCGCCTCCTGGCGCGCGGAAGCGAGGCGCTGCTCGTATTCCTGCTTCATTTCCTTGGCAGAATTCAGGCTTTCATCGGCGTCGGAATAAATTTTGTCCACCTGGTTCTGCCGTTCGGTCATCACCTTCTGGACGGGCTTGAACAGGAATTTTTTGATGATCAGGAAAATGATGACCAGATTAGCCAGGGAAAGCAGCGTATTCCACAGATTGACCGAAATAATATCCAATGACTGCATCTTCTCAGCCTTTCTAATCAAGGGTTTGTATCAGGAAGAACGCCTGCTGTTACAGGATGGTCTTGCTCCATTCGATGGCGCTCTTGAGGATGCCCACGAAGGAACCGGGGGCCACGAAAATCAGCAGGATGCCGATGATCAGACCGTACAGACCGGTGGTTTCAGCCAGGGCGCAGCCCAGGATCAGGGTGGAGGTAACGGCAGAACGGCTTTCAGGCTGGCGGCCTACGGCTTCACAGGCTTTGGCTACGGCCTGGCCTTCACCGATACCAGGACCGATACCGGCGATCAGGGCGATACCCGCGCCGATGGCGCAGCAACCGAGAATGATACCAATGGCGATTTCAAGCATGGGATAACCTCCTCAAATGTTGTGATATGCGGATGAACCGCTTTGCACCGGAGACGAATTTTTCTTCGCCGATGAGGTTCCCGCCACAGGCGGTCATCGGCGATTTATCCCCTTCCAAGAAAGACATAAAGGGGTATTTCGCTTTTCTTTCCTTAAAGATTCTTGCTCGTTCCTGTTTATCCTTCTTCCGGCACTGCCGTTGCCACGAACATCATGGTCAACATGGCGAAGATGAACGCCTGCATGCACCCGGAGAAAATATCAAAGTACAGGGAAAGAACGGCGGGAAGGCCGACTTGCAGGAAGGGAATCTTACCTAAGATACCCGGCAGCCAGCCCAGCAGCATATTGGAAAGGCTGCGCAGGGCGTAAGCGATCAGGGTGGAAATGACCATGCCGCTCATGACGTTGCCGTAATGACGGAAGGACATGGAAATGGGCGTGGCCACCTCGCCGATGATATTCAGGGGGGCGAAGATGGGAATGGGGCTGAAAAAGCCCTTGATGTAATTCCACAGCCCTCCCTTGAGCTTGTAATGGGTGATCAGGATGAACACCAGGATGGCCCAGCCCAGCACGATATTCAGGTCCGACGTGGGGGCGAAAAGGCCCAGCAGGCTGCTTAGACTGCTCAGGGCGGACAATGCCAGGATACCGGCCACAAAGGGCGCAAAGCCCATGAACTTTTCGCCCATGTTGCCGCTGACCAACTTATTGACCGTGTCCACGATCCATTCCGCCGCAAGCTGCCGCTTGGAATCGGGAATCACCTTGATCCCGTGGGTCAGGTACAGGCACACGCCCAAAATGGACAGGATGATGGCCCAGGAATTGACCTGCGCGGCGGTGATGGGCCATTCCTGCAGGGGCATGGGGATGGTAAAGTACACCTGCGCGCCGGAGATGACCACGCCGTCCTCCAGGGGAGCGTCCGGCGTGGTGCAGATTTTAATCGCCATCGCCAACACCAGCGGCAAGATGATCAGAAGCAGCAGAAGGGCATCCACCAACCGGGAATTTTTTTTGTTTTCCACAGGGATTTTATGCCTCCTTCTGTTTGTTTTCAAATAGGCTTCGCAGGGCGATCACGATGCGGGGAAACAGCATGGGCAGCAAAGCGGCCCAAGGATGGAAGATGGGTGCTGTCACCGCCAGCGCGGCCACGCCGCCAAGCATGAGCATCCGCAGCAGGAAGGAAAGCTGCATTTGCTTCCCGGCCTGCTTGGCCTCGTCGCTTAAAGGCTGTTCCTTTTCTTCTTCCTCTGTCCCCTCGGTTTCCTCTTCCTTTTTGGGCAGAACGGGCATGCTGCCCGTTACCTTCTGCACGGTGAGCGCCATGAGGAAAAAGTTGCCAACGGCTGCGGCAAAGCCCAAGCCCGCGCCCAGCAGCACGGTATAATCAAATTGCCTGATGATCAGAAACACGGCAATCATCAGTATCGTGAGCACGCCAACGCCCAGCGCCATTTTTTTGGTTTCCGCCTGCACGGCGGGCTGAACCTTCATGATTTTGCTTTCCTCGTTTTACTTGGTGCCGAACAGCCGGTCGCCAGCGTCGCCCAGGCCAGGCACGATGTAGCCGTGGTCGTTGAGCTTCTCGTCACAGGCCGCCACGTAGATATCCACGTCGGGATGATCCTTCTGCACACGCGCGATGCCTTCCGGGGCGGCGATCAGGTTCACCAGACGGATGTTGTTGCATCCCCGCTGCTTAATGAAGGAAATGGCAGCGGAAGCGCTGCCGCCGGTGGCCAGCATGGGGTCAAGCACGATCAACTGACGGTGCTCGGCGTCGTCGGGCAGCTTGCAGTAGTATTCCACGGGTTCTAAGGTCTCCGGGTCGCGGTAGAGGCCGATATGGCCCACCTTGGCGTTGGGGAACAGGTTCAGCATGCCATTCACCATGCCAAGACCGGCGCGCAGGATGGGAATGATACCGATAGGCTTGCCTGCCAGCATCTTGGTCTTCATGGCGCAGATGGGCGTTTCGATTTCGATTTCCGCCGTGGGCAGATCGCGGGTCACTTCATACACCATCAGCATGGAGATTTCGTCCAGCAGTTCGCGGAATTCCTTGCATCCGGTATTCTTTTCACGCATAATGCTCAGCTTATGCTGGATCAGCGGATGGTCAAAGATATGTACTTTACTCATGTCGGCCCCTTCCTTTCGTGCGTATCATACGCAAAAATGCAGGCTTTTCATACCAATTGAATATTATAATCGAAAATGCCGCCCTTGACAAGCACAAATTCCGAAAGAATATCGCCGTTTATTATCGTGAAAAAAACTGGCAAACGAAAAGCTCATACGCGCCAGATGCTATGACCGATCCGAAGCGTATGAGCGTATTCTTTCTGTTCAGAAGCAGCCTGTCACGACAGTTTCACGATCGCTTCGTAGGGCTGGAGCAAACCCTTTTGGTGGGTCGGGTAATTAGAGATCAATTCCTGGCCCGCCGTTTCATCCATGAGGGTGCAGGGGGCCTTGCGGTCAGTCCAGTTGAGGGCAACGGTGAGGGTTTTGCCCTCATACACGCGCTGATAAGCCCAAACGCAGGGATCGTTCTCCAGAAGCGGAACGAATCTGCCGTACACGATCACGGGATGGGCGTGCCGCAAGGCGATCAGCTTCTGGTAGTAGCGGTAAACGGAATCCGGGTCCTTCATCTGGTCCTCGGCGTTGATCAGCAGATAGTTCTTATTGACGGGCAGCCAGGGCGTGCCGGTGGTGAACCCGGCGTTGGGCTGGGTGTTCCACTGCATGGGGGTGCGGGCGTTATCGCGGGAGATGCGGGCGAAATAGCGCAGCATATCCTGGGCGTCCACGCGGCCGCTCTCCACCCATTGCTTCCATGCGTTGTGGTTTTCAACATCCTGATACTGGTCGATGCTGGTGAAATAAATGTTGGTCATGCCCAGCTCTTCTCCCTGGTAGACGTAGGGCGTGCCGCGCAGGGTGTGAATGAGTGTCGCCAGCATTTTGGCGCTCCTGGCGCGGAAAAGCTCGCTGTCGTTGCCGTAGCGGCTCACCTGGCGCGGCTGATCGTGGTTGCCCAAGTACACCGTGTTCCAGGCTTTGCCCTGCAGAGCCAGCTGCCAGCGGTTCAGGGTGGAGCGCACATCGTTCAGCGGCGCGCCGTGATCGCTCCATTTGGCTAATTCGGTGCCGTCGTTCAGACCGTCGTTGTGCTCGAAAGCGAACACCATGTTCAGCTCGCTCTGATCCTCGTTTTCATACCGCAGGGCGTTTTCCGTGGTGCCGCTGGTTTCGCCCACAGTGAGCAGGTCGTAATAGTTCAGCACCTCCTGGCGCATTTCCCTCAGATACCGGTGGGTCGCCTCGGTGTGCATGCAGGAGGGCGAAAAATCGCCGTACAGCGCGCCGGGGGCCACCGGCCCGTCGTTGAAGTTTTCTTTTCCGATCATGCCGATCACGTCCATGCGGAAGCCATCAATGCCCTTGTCGCACCACCAGCGCATCATGTCAAAGATGCTCTGGCGCACCTTGGGGTTGGCCCAGTTCAGGTCGGGCTGCTCCTTGGTGAACAGGTGCAGATAATACTGCCCGCTGGCTTCGTCGTATTCCCAGGCGGAGCCGGAAAAGCAGCTGCCCCAGTTGTTGGGCGGCCCGCCGTTGACGCCGTCGCGCCAGATATAGTAATCCCGGTACGGGTTATCCTTCCCCTTCCGGCTTTCCACGAACCACTGATGCTCGTTGGAGGAATGGTTGGCTACTAAGTCCATGACCAGCTTCATGCCCCGGGCGTGGATTTCCGACAGCATCCGGTCAAAATCGTCCATGGTGCCGAATTCCTTCATGATGGCACGGTAATCCGAAATATCGTAGCCGTTATCATGATTGGGCGAGGCGTAGATCGGGCTTACCCAGATCACGTCCACGCCCAATTCCTTCAAGTAATCCAGGTGTGCCGTGATGCCGTTCAGATCACCGATGCCGTCGCCGTTGGAATCGGCGAAGGAACGCGGATAGATTTGATACACCACAGCTTCCTTCCACCATGCTTTTCTTTCTTCGCTCATAAGTTCTCCTTACAAAAGATGGAAAATGCAGGGGCATATCGCATGCCCCTGCAAAGAAACAGGTTTATTTGATTGAGCCTTCCACCATGCCCTTGACGATATACTTCTGGGCGAAGATATACAGGATGATGATGGGCAGCATGGCCAGCAGGGTGGAAACCATGATCAGGTTCCACTGCTTCACGAAGGAACCGTTGAAGCCCTGCACGGCCAGGGGGATGGTGCGGATATCGCCGGAAGCGCCCAGCACCAGCAGAGGCAGCAGATAGTCGTTCCAGATCCACAGGCCGTTCAGCACCAGGACGGTAACGAACACGGGCTGCAGCAGGGGGAACACGATGCGGAAGAAGGTGCCCGCGCGGGAGCAGCCGTCGATGTCCGCCGCTTCTTCCAGCTCCAGGGGCACGCCCTTGATGAAGCCGTGGAAGATGAAGATGCTCATGGCTTCGCCGAAGCCCAAGTAGGCAAAGATGATGCCCTGATAGGAACGCAGCATGGGGATGCCGATGAAATCACCCAGCGTTTTGAACCAGGTGAGCAGCGGGAACATAACCACCTGGAAGGGGATGACCATGGCGGCCACGTAGGTCAGGAACAGGATATTGCTCCACCGGGTCTTATTGCGCACCAGCACCCAGGCGGCCATGGCCGAGAAGATGGAGATAGCGGCCAGGGACAGCACGGTGATGATCAGACTGTCGCGGCAGGCGGAGAGAAAGTTGAAGGTGGGGTTGTTCCACACGTCGGAAATGTTCTGGAACAGGTTGCCCGGGTTCTCCGGCAGGCCCACAGGCTTGTTGATGATTTCGGCATTGGTGCGCATGGAGTTCATGATCACAATGACGAAAGGCAGCATGAACAGGATAAAGAGGAGCAGCGTAAGGATTTCCAGGGCAATGCGCCGTCCCGGATGGGGAATGGAACCGGCCATGCGCTCGATCTGTTCGGGTTGCTTCTTAGCCATTACGCCTCAACCTCCTTGCTCTTGTTGTAGGAGACCTGGATAATGGAGAAGATGGTCAGCACGATAAAGAACAGCACGGCCTTGGCCTGGCCTTGGGCCATGTTGTTGTACTTGAATGCGGTCTGATAGATATTCAGGGCCAAAAGCTCGGAGCTGTTGACGGGCTTGTTCATGAAGATGCCCACGGGGCCGCCGTTGGTCAGGGCCACGTTCACGTCATACATCTTGAAGCTGTTGGTCAGGGTCAGAAACAGGGAAATGGTGAAGGCGTTGGCCATGAGGGGGATTTGGATCCTGGTGATCCGCGTCCAGTACTTGGCTCCGTCCACTTCCGCCGCTTCCATGACGGACTTGGAAATGCTCTGGATGGCCGCCACATAGATCAGCATGATGTAACCGGCATACTGCCAGGTGTTCACGGTGACCATGGTGAACATGACGGTGTCCTTATTGGAGATCAGGGACTTGGATATCAAATCCCAGCCGATAGCCTGGCCCACGGAGGGCAGGATGTTGCTGAAAATGAACTGCCAGATCAGGCCCAGCACGATACCGCCGATCAGGTTGGGCACGAAGAAGCCCGCGCGGTACACATTGCGGCCCCGAATTTCGCTGGTCACCAGCAGGGAAATGATGAAAGCCACCACGTTGACGGTAATGATGTTGATGATGGTGAATTTCAGCGTCACCAGGAAGGAATGCAGGAACGCGGGCTCATTGAAGATGGTCTTATAGTTATCTAAGCCCACCATTTTGGTGAAGGAGCCGGTGCCCTGCCAGTCGGTGAAGGAATAGAAGATACCGTAGATGAATGGGATGATGATGACCATCAGAAACGCAAGCAGCGTCGGCACCAGAAACAGGAATTCCGTCAGCTTGCGCTTTTGTTTGCTGGTCATGGCTTATTCCCCCTTTTTCAGTTAGGAGTGATAGGAAAGGGGGCCGCGTCCAAGAAAAAGGTTCTCCGGGCGCAGCCCCCCTGATCAGTTGGTATGCTGATACGTTCAGGAAAGTTTACTTGGCGATGCCAGCGATGGCGTCCTTCATCATGATTTCAAAGGTGTCCACGTCGATGGCCTGAGCGGCGAACAGTTCGTAGATCTGGCCCAGAGTGCCCATGCCGAAGCCGTCGGGCAGTTTGTACTGCTGCCAGTCATAGGTCTTGCCAGCGGCGTTCCATTCCATGACAGATTTGGACAGGGGAGTGGTGGGAGCGATGGTCACGTTGGTGAAAGCGGGCACCATGGCGGCCTTGTTCACCATGTAGTCGGCGCCTTCTTCGGAGGTGGCCAGGAAGTTCAGGAAGGCCAGCGCCTCGTCCTTGCTGCCGTTTTCATTGACAACGTACCAGGAGGGAGGATTGACCAGGATGCCGTCGGTGTCTTCATGCAGGAAAGCATGAGGCGCGTAGGCGATTTCAAAGTCGGGATTCAGCACCACCAGAGAAGGATCCATCCAGTTGCCCTGATGATAGAAGGCGGCTTTGCCGTTGGCGAAAGCGGCCAGCTGGCTGTCCTGGGTGCCGTTGAGCAGCATTTCCTGGGTGCTGTACTGGAACAGCAGGGCCACGTACTGGCAATACTGATGGAAGCGTTCTTCGTCCACTTTGCCTTCCAGCACTTGGTCGATATAGGTGGTGTCGTTGCGCTCGTTGCCCACGGTCAGGTACACATTGAAGTTATGCAGGCCGGTTACCCAGGTCATGCCGGTGGTAGTGCCGGCCACCATGGAAACCACCATGTCCAGGCCCAGTTCATCCTTCATGGAATCCAGCTTTTCAAAGGCGGCCTTGAGGGCGTCGAAGTTGGTCAGGGTGGCGGGGTCGATGCCGGCCTTGTCCAAGATGGACTTGTTGTAAGCCAGGCCATAGCCTTCCACAGCCACGGGGAAGCCGACTACCTTGTCGCCGTCCATGTAGGCGGCGGCGGTGTACTGGGTCCATTCCGCGCCGGTCTGATCCGCGATCTTGTCCTTCCAGAGCTCGTAGCCGGAGGGGCCTTCAATGACCCAGATGTCGGGTTCGCGGCCGGACTGCATTTCGGCCTTCAGCACGGTATTGTAGTCGGAAGAGCCGCCGCCGGTGATGACTTTGACATCAACGCCGGTCTTTTCCTTGTACAGCGCGGCAAAGTCCTGCAGGGCGTTGGTGATTTCCACCTTGTTCTGGCAGATCACGATGTCGGCCAGAGCGCTGACGCTGGTGAGCAGCATCATCGCGCACAGAATGAGAGCGACCAGTTTCTTCATAGGATATCCTCCTTCATTTTGATACGGCAGAGCCGTATATTTCAAGCAGCATCCGCTGCTAATGGAGCAACAGTCAGAAATGTGCCATCATCGATCGTTTTCGATACAAAAAGATCATTTTGACATATTGTTGACAACTTCTGATCTAAGTTTAGCACATTCCCACAAAAAACGCAACCATAAAATTTGTATACAATTATTGTCAATCATAAGACCACAATCAAAAAACTCATTTCACCGCTGCCCCCGCGTCCATCTGCTTGACGCGAAAAACGGCGTGGGAGATGGTGCGCAGCGCTTCGTCTGCCCGGATCAGTTCGATGGAACTAAAGGGCGCGTCCAGCAGCCGTTCCCACAAAAACCGCTCCGTTTCGATGAGCCGCACCGCCGTGCCTGTGCCGCCGCCCTGGCGGATCGCCTCGGCCTCCCGCATCAAACGGCGGTAAACGGCGGTATAGCTGTCCCACAGGATTTCCGGCAGCAGCTCCTGGGTGAAATAGACGGTCTTCTGCTCCCGCAGGGTATTCAAAAGGGAGCAAAGCTCTGGGAAAAACTGCTCCTTCTGGGCGTCCAGCATGGCGTCCATGACCAGCTTCCCATCCGTCAGGTCCACCAGGGGCAGCAGCAGCGCGACGGTCTGTTCTTCCCCTTCCCGGAAAGGCATGGCGTAATACACAAGCGCGTTCAATTGCTCCAGGGGCGTTTCGTACCGCTTTTCCCGGTAAGTTTCAAAGCTTTTTGCCGTTTTCTCGCGGCACAGCTCCATCAGCACCTGCAGCTTGGATTCAAAATGGTGGTAAAAGCTGCCCTTGCTGCAATCCAGCGCGTCCAAAAAATCCTGAATGGTGGCTTTCACATAGCCTTTTTCAAAAAACAGGGTTTCCGCCGTGTCCAGGATGGCCTGTTTGCGGATATCGCCTTTTAACATCGGTTTTTGCATCCTTTCCTGTATCAGTTATACTCGATCACCTGCTGGATCATGGGATAATTGGAGGTGCACAGCCATTCCCGGCGCGTCTCCACGCCGTTTTGCTTATACACCTTATAGGTCTCCACCACGTAGCCGGTGCGGGCCTTTTTCTTTTCCTGCACCGTACCCACGGGCAGCGCGGGATTGTTTTCGTACAAAGGTTCTCCCGGCGGGTCGATCTGGGCGGTCAGTTGGGTGGAAAGATCAATAGATAGCCCCGCGCCCAAGGAAGCGCCGTAGATTTCCACGGTGCACTGGCGCTGCTGGTAATACGCCACGATGAAAACGGGCGTTTCCTTATCGTTGCGGAAGGAAAAATCCAGGTTGGGCCAGTTCACCGTAGCGTCCCGGCCCTTTTCCACGTAATTGCTGGGCCAGGTATGAGGGGAACGGGAAAGGATGGTCAGATCGGCCATGACAGCCGCGTTGAACAGGGTGCTGGACACCTGGCACACACCGCCGCCCACCTCGTCCACCGTAGTACCTCCGGCAATGGCGGCGGCGGGCAGATAGCCCTTTTCCAAGGTGCGCTGCCCCGTAGCCTGATTGAAGGAAAAGGTCTCCCCCGGCATCACTGCCGTGCCGGTAACGGCCTGGCAGGCCAAATTGATATTGTTGTTCCGGTTGGCGTCGGACGTCGTCGTGGTGGTATAGGTGGATACGCGCGAAAAGGTACTCATGAGTTCCGCCCGGGTCACGCGGGGCATGATGGGTTCGGAATGCATGGAAACGGTGGCTGTATACTGCTGTTGGTCCAAAGCATCGGCAATTTTCCGATACAGGGCATCGGCGTCCATCTTGGCCCCCTGGCGGTCCTCGGTGAAGGTAAAGGAACGGGAAGCAAAATCGAAGGTGGCCACCTGGGCGTCCACCGCGTCCTGATTTACGCGATTTTCAATGATCCGCACCAGCTCCCACAGCTTTTCCGCGCTGTAAGTGACGGTGGTATACAGCTTTACCGGGGATGTGACCGTATGATACAGATGCTGATACCGGTATTCAAAGGGCGTGACAGTGGAAGCGATGGTTTCAGGCGAGCCCTGCCGTCCCACAGCGTAGGCCGTTTCCAGCACGGCCTGGGTGTTTCTCTCCAAGGGCAGCTCGTTGGGCGTAATGATCCAGGTCTGCCCGTCCACCTGCACCGTCAGCCACAGGCCGCCGCCGGTGGCGGTTTCCTGCTTTTGCAGGGCGTTTGAAGCTTCCGTCCGGCTCATGCCCCCCACGTGCAGCCCATCCACCAGCACTCCCTGGGCAATGGTATTCTGTTCCACAATGGCTTTCTTCTGCTGAAAAGGCCGGTAAGCCTGATACAGGGAAACAGTATAGGCGCACATCAGGAAAAGCAGAGCGGCGCACACCAGCGCTAAAATCGTCCATTCGGTCCGATGCCGACGCCAGCCGGGCTTACCGCCCGCGGCCCATCCGCTTTTTCCGGCCGAGGCCGCCGCCTCGCTTTGGGCCACCCATTCGGGGTATCCTGTTTCCTCCCGCCCCGTGCGATACAGCATAGGTTTTTCCGATTCCGCCGGGTATGCCGCCCGAAGCGCTTGATTCGATGATCGTCTGTGGCGCATGCGCAGACCGCCTTTCATTCAAAACGTACCATATTCTGATTTTACCCGTTTTTCAATCCAGCAAACAAGGCGGCGCCTGCTTTTTCGTTTCCTTTACTTTATAGGCTTTCAGCTCCGCTTTCCGTTCCGGCGGGACCCGGAAGCTTTCCGCCGCCTTTTGAATGGCCTTGTTGTGCGTCCAGGGCGTCAGCCGATGATCCCGGATATACGGCAGGGCGGCGTCATACTGCTTGGCCAGGGCCGTGGCAAAATACCAGGCGACCATCATATTCACGTAGTATTCCCCGGAACGCACCTCCGACACCCATTCCAAATAGCGCGGGTCAAAGTTCGCGTCCAGAAAATGTTCCATGAGCATGCCGATGGCAAAACGAACGGTATACACCTGCCCGACATGAAGCCACTGATCGATCGCGGGCAGCAATTCCGGTACGTGTTTTTTAAACACCTTGGGCGACATCTGGTCGCAGGTGGCCCAATTGTCCACATATTGCAGAAAAACGGAAACGCGGTCTAAGCAGCGCTGAAAATCCTTATCTTCCGAAAGAATGAAAGCATGAAGCTGATTTTCGTCAAAATACGTATGCGGCAGCGCTTTCAAAAATGCTTCCGCCTCTCTATTTTGGATCAGTTCTTTAGCGAGCTTCCGCAAATCGGGCGTGCGGACGCCGATGACGGTTTCCGGCGCGACGGTGGGGATCAGTTTCCGCTGAAATTCCGCATAGGCTGGATCGCTCATGGCTTTCAGCCGTTCGATGATCCGCATGACGTTTCCCCCTTCGTATAATCCACAAAATGCTCCCGCGTCAGTTCATAATCCACAGCGCTTTGGAGGCGGCCCGCCTGATCCGTCCAAGCGTCCATTCGCACCCCCGTTTTTTGAAAGCCCAGCAGTTCATACACGTGCTGGGCGCGGGTATTGTTCAGATTGGTATCCAATATGATTTTCCCGCATCCCCGTCTGAACAGTTCCCCAATCAGCATGCTCAGTGCTTTTCGCCCAATGCCACGTTCCTGATAAGCGGCGTCGCAGATTTTGATGCCGATTTCAGCCGAACCGTTTTTCAGGATGCGGAAGCTCGTTTCCCCGATGGGTTTATCCTGATATTGAAGGATCATGCGGCGTCGGGTATCGTCGCTGTCCGCGGCGATTTGCGCGGCGATCTTTTCCGGCGTGATGCCAAGGCCCATTGGGAATCCCGCGTGGGCCATCACCGCCCCGTCGTTCCACCAGGCGGCAAGCCGCGCGCAGTCCCGTTCCTCCGCGTTCCGCAGCATAATCCCATCGTATTCCAGCTTCATTTCTTAATTCTCCCCCGCTTCCGCCAGCGCCTCTTCCGCTTCCTCCCATGCCTGGTAGGCCCCGGCCAGCACGTCCTTCAAGCGCTGGTATTCTTTGGCGGCGGCGGCGGCTTTTTCCGGCACGGCGTATACTTCCGGCAGCGCCATCCGCGCTTCCTGGGCGGAAATGGCCGCTTCCGTGTCGGTAATGGTCTGTTCGGCCTTGCGCACCGCTTCCTTGAGCGTTTTTAACTGTTCCTTGGCCAGGCGCAGTTTTTTCTTTTCCTTATCCGCCTCGGTGCGGGTCATGTCCGCAAAGCGCGGGTCCTGCCCCTGCTGGGCCAATTCCCATTGAAGCTTGGCCTGATAATCGTCGTAGTTCCCCAAATATTCTTTGATGCCGTTTTCGGAAAGCACCGCTACCTTGGAGGCGAAGCGGTTGATGAAATAACGGTCGTGGGACACGGCCAGAATGGTGCCCTCGAAGTTTTCCAGCGCGTCCTCCAGCACCTCGCGGCTGTCCATGTCCAGGTGGTTGGTAGGTTCGTCCAGGAGCAGGAAATTGTCCTTCCGCAGCATGAGTTTGGTCAGGGCCACCCGGCCCTTTTCCCCGCCGGACAGGGTATGGATGGGCATGAACACGTCCTCCCCTGTAAACAGGAACAGGCCCAAGGCGCCCCGCACGTCGCTCTGCTCCATGCGCGGGAAAGCGTCCCACACTTCGTCCAGCACCGTTTTATTGGGGTGCAGGCTCTCCTGCTTCTGGTCGTAATAGCCGGTATCCACATTGGCCCCCCAGCGGACCACGCCGCCGTCCGGGGCTTCCTCGCCAACCAGGCACTTGAGCAGGGTGGATTTCCCGATGCCGTTGGGGCCCAGCAGCGCCACCCGGTCGCCGGAGCGCAGATGCAGGTCCACATGCTCAAACAATGTGCGGTTTCCGAAAGATTTGCTGTAATCCTTGATAAAGAGCACGTCGTCCCCCGTGCGCCGCCTGGCCTGGAAGCGGAAACGCACCTGATGCTCGTCCTGGGGGCGCTCCAGCCGTTCCACCTTTTCCAGCCGCTTTTCCCGGCTTTCCGCCGCCCGGATGGACTTTTCCCGGTTGAAGGATTTATACCGGGCGATGATGGCTTCCTCCCGGGCGATCATTTTCTGCTGCTGTTCCCAGGCGCGCATGCGGATTTCAAACCGCTCGGCCCGCTGGCCCATGTACGCGGAATAATTGCCCTCGTACTGCTCCAGCGTGCCCAAAAGCAATTCTGAAATATGGGTGCACACGTGATCCAGGAAATACCGGTCGTGGCTCACCACCAGCAAAGTGCCCCGGTAATCGGAAAGATAATGCTCCAGCCAGTCCAGGGCCTGCAAATCCAAATGGTTGGTAGGTTCGTCCAGAAGCAATAAATCGGGCTTCTGCAAAAGCAGCTTGGCCAGGCACAGGCGGGTCAGTTCCCCGCCGGACAAAAGCCGGGCGGGCTGATCGTACTGCTCTTTCTGGAAGCCCAAACCTGCAAGGACGCCCTGAATGGAGGATTTCCAGGCGTAGCCGTCCGCCTTTTCAAAGGCGTCGCTCAAACGGGTATAGGTTTCCCCTAAGCGTTTCAGCTCGATTTCACCGGCGTGGGCCATCTGTTCTTCCAGGGCGCGCAGCTTTTCTTCCATGGCAAAAACGGGGTCAAACATCCGCTTGAGTTCCTCAAACACGGTGCTGTCCCCCTGCACGGCGTACTGCTGCTCCATATAGCCCACGCGGATGCCCTTCATGAGGGAAATGCTGCCCCCGTCCTCATGCTCCTGGCCCGCCAAAATTTTCAGCAGCGTGGTTTTGCCGCATCCGTTCACGCCCACCAGACCCATCCGCTGATGGTCCTGGAGCGTCAGGTTCACGTCTTTTAATACCACGTTGCCGCCGAATGCTTTATGCAGGTTTTGTATCGAAAGAATAATCACAGGTTCGCTCCGTCACTTCGTTTTTACGCAAACAAAGGGCTGACAAATCGTTGCCAGCCCCGAACGCCATCCCAGCAAATGCCGATGCGTTACGCCAAAATCAGCATCAAGATGGCCAGCAGAACAAATACGATGGAAGAAATCTTGGTAGCGTTGTTCAGCTTTCCTTCCAAAGTATTATTCTTATTCTTCCCAAAGAAGGTTTCACTGCCGCCGGTCAAGGCGCCCATGCCGTCGCTGTCGCTGGACTGCATCAGCACGGTGACGATCATGACCAGTGCGGAAATAACCATCAAAATGTTCAGAATGACTTCAATAGCGCTCATTGAAATTTCCCTCCTTGCTGTAGACACAGGTTGTATTCTAACACACGGTGAGAAAAAATACAAGTATTCTATGACCAAATAATGAAAAAAACCTAAAAATTCGTTACCATTCACCCCTCCGGTGCCTGGTAACGCGCGGACAATCCGCAGCGCGTTTTAGAGCAAAATGGGGTTGCTCCAGGCTTTTTTCCCATTTTCGTCGGTAATCTGGAAACGCACATACTTTTCCTGCGGGTGAGGCTTGTAAATCCTTTCCGTCAGCCCCTCCCCCTGCATGCACCGGCCGCCGATCCAGTATCTTTCCGAGCACACCGTGATGCGGGAAACCGGCGACGTTTCCACGATGATTTCTTCGCCTATTCGCTCGATCCTTTGGAATACCGGCCCCTGGGAAGCATAGAAGCGGCCCTCCTGCATGGCTTTCAGGATGGAGGCGGCGGTCAGTTCCTCCGCCTGCACCATGATATAGGAAACGCACTGATCGCCCTGGTAAAAATGGGCGTCGTCCGCCGCCACCAGATTGAACAGCTTCCCATTGGCCGCGGCCACGTCCAGAATGCCTTCACTGTTGGCCCGGGGCCCGTTGAAAGGTTCGCCGGATACCGTATTGTACACTTCGGCCATGGCGACCCCATCCAGGGAGCACAGGAATTCCGACGTATTCAGCGACCAGGCCGGATGGGCGGCGATCACCGCGCCGCCCGCCTTGTTGACCATCTCAATGGCGGCATCATACGGAGTTTCCCTGCGCACTACGGGCGGGGCCAGCCTGGCGTCAGGGAACAGGCACACCAGGTGAAGCACCTGCGCGGGAAAATTAAAATCATACTCCACGCCGGGAATCACCAGCATGCCCTGGAAAAACTGTCCCTCGCTCACATGCCAGTGATCCGTCAGCGCGAGAAAATCATAGCCCGCCGCCTTGTATTGGCGCATGCATTCCTCCGGAGAAACGCGGCCATCGCTGTCGGTGGTATGGGTGTGAGTATTTCCTTTAAAGCGTTTCAGGCTTGGATCGATCAGTTTCATGGATTTCCTTTCCCCCGCGGCCCTCGGGCCACCGTTTTCATTTGGAAACTCATTTTAGCATTCCGGCGAACGCCGTGTCAACCCTTCTATTTTCAGAGAAAAATGAAAAAGATTGAAACTCCGTCCGATTTCGGTTATAATAGGCACAAACCCGCAAAAGGGGCCTGCGGAAACAGAAAAGCGAGGAAGCGTTATCATGTCCATGCTGCTCAACGGCCTGATTTTTTTCATTACCTTTGTGCTCACGGTGCTTTTCTTCCGTAAGGACGGAAAATGGAACGCCGAGAGAGGGATCAAGGCTTTCCGGTTCTTTACGGTGCAAAGCAACGTATTTTGCGCCGTTTCGGCACTGCTTCTTTGTATTTTCCCAAGCCCGCGCTGGGTTTGGCTGCTGAAATACGCCGGTACGGCGGCGGTCTGCGTCACGATGCTGACCGTGCTTTTCTATCTGGGACCGATGGCAGGCTATAAAAAGATGCTGTCCGGGCCCGACCTGTTCATGCATCTGATCACTCCGCTGCTGGCGTTGGTTTCCTTCACTGTGTTTGAAAAGCGCGGCATGAGCTTTTCAGAAGCGCTGTTAGGTTTGCTGCCGGTGGTGCTGTACGGAAGCCTGTATCTGTACAGAATCATCATCGCCCCGAAGGACAAAGCCTGGGAGGATTTCTATGGATTCAATCAGGGCGGCAGATATTATCTCTCCATGGCCGCCATGTTCATCGGTACTTTCCTGCTCTGCATGGGCCTGATGGCGCTGCAAAGCCTTTGAACACGTAAAAACGTCCGGCAAACGCGCCGGGCGTTTTTTTGCGCCGCAATGCGGACTGTGATCATAGCATAAAGCCGTTCCTTCCATCGCGGAGGAACGAAGACGGGCCAAAGCGGCTTCACGCGCCGAGCAATCTTTTCAGCAGCGTCAGGGCTTTCTGGTGCCGCAGCTTCACCGCGCCGTAGCTTAGATGCATCAGTTTCGCGATTTCCGTCATGGGTTTTCGGTCGTAGTACAGCAGCACAACGATATCCCGCAATTCCTGAGGCATCTGGTTGAGCGCGGCGGCCAGTTCCCCCAGCGTTTCCCGCTCCAGCATAGAAGCGTCCACAGCGGTATCATCCGAAAGGTTTTCGTCCAGTTCTTCCGTGGGCTTTGATTTCCGAAAGTGATCGATCAAGGTATTCCGGGTAATGGTGAAAATCCATGTACTCAGGGACGCTTTCTCCTGATCATATTCATTGATCCGCCGGAACACCTTTTCAAACACGTCCGCGCACAGGTCCTCGGCATCCGCCCGGTGCTGCACCCGAGCCATGATGTAGCCCATCACTTTGCCGCTGTACGCAGCGTATATCTGTTCCAATTCAGGAGCACTCATTGCTATTCGTCTTTGAGATGCTTTCGTTTCAAAGCCGCGTCCGGCGTCCCCGCTGCCGCTACACATTCAGCTTCTTCATCGCTCAGTTTCCGCGCGGCATACCGCGCGTGCACCGCGTCGATCACCGCCTGCAAATCAGCATTTTTTTCAAATTTTTGAAAATCAAACAGCATGCTGATTTTTTTCTCCAAAACATGCTCCTCCTTTCTCCTCCCGTCCTCGCCCCAAAGCGGGAACAGGAGCAAATATATGCTTCCGTTCTTATATACGAAAGCGGCAAAAAGATGGCAGCAATACCGAACGTTTTTTCGGTTATCCAGTCAGAAAGCGATAGCGGGGCAGGCTTTCAGTATCCGGATCATCTTTCAGGGATATTTTATCACAAAGCGCCGGCGATTGTCCAGAAAAATCCAGGAATGCTTGTCTGGAGCGGCGCGATTGCCAAAGCGCCTCAATATTTCAGATTTCAAGGCTTCGCAACCAGCGGAGGGACCATTGGATGCCATCAAGCACCGCTCTTGGGTCGCAGCAGTACATTTCCACGATCACATTGCCGCCGTAGCCCCGGGCTTTAAGCCGTTTCAGAATTTCGCCGATGCGAATACCGCCGCTGCCGGGAGCACAGACGAATACCTGCTTCCCATCGGCACACAAAAGCGGGGTATCCTTTTCATGCAGCTTGTTTTCTGCGCGGTCTTTTAGATGAACGGTTTGTATCTGACCGGAAAACAGGTCCAAAGCCGCCAATTCATCCTCATGAAACATGACGAAATTGCCGGTATCAAAGGCGCAGTCCAGTCCGGGCACGGCGTCCAGGAAATACTTGAGGCCCGCCATGCAGTTATACGGCGCGGTGAGGCCGTCAAAATCCTCCATAAGCACCGGCATGCCCACGGTTTTTCCGTATTCCACCGCTTTGCAAACGCCCCGCACCATGCTGTCCAAATCCCTGACGCTGTTCCCGGTGGAGAGAAAGCCGGGCACGATGAGGAAATTGTTCGCTCCGCTTTCCTTTGCCAGGTCGATCAGTTCCTTATACGCCTCTGTATCGGGATTTTGCGGAAAATCGCAGAAAGCGTGCATTCCCTCCATTTTCAGGTCCAGTTTGTTCATCCAGCGCTTTAATTCCTGCCGGTCCCGTTTCCAGGAATCCGCAGAAATGTAGAGCATATCCATGCCCACGTCTTTTAAGCGAGCCAGCACGGCTTCCATATCCTGTCCGGCAGCTTGAATGCCGTCGTAAATATTTTCATAGAATACGGCGATTTTCATGCTATGCCCTCCAGTCCGGGAAGCGCTCCTTGAAGGTGCCAAAGAAGTGCTTCTGCATCACGGCCTCATACGCCGATTCCGCGTAATCCTCCAGCTTGCCTAAGTCGTACAGGTATTGCAGCACGGTATACCGGTCCCGGAAAGTGCGGCCCCGGAGCACGCCCTCCACAAAGCGGGCCTTGTCCGTCACGGTGAAAGGCAGCTTGATGGTCTTTTGCAGGGCCTCCAGCCGGTCAAAAGCGGGCAGGTACTTTTCGATCAGCGCTTTCAGATGGGCGTCGTCCGTTTCCCTGTACAGCCTGCGGAACATTTCCACGGCGGTGAAGGTGCCCTCCCCCACCTCGATGCCGTGCAGGTTGGGCACTTTGCCTTCCTCCACGTCCATGACCTCCCAGGTCTGGGCGATCATGTGCTCCGTGCCGGAGGCGGGGCGGGAGGAGCCGCAGAACGCGATGCACTCCCCGGACAGGATCAGCCCCTCGCTGGCAGCGCGAATGGCGGCGGGGGCGCGGCTTTCCAGATTCTTGGACGCTTCCACGCACTGGGCAGTCGCTTGCAGCACCATGTCCGCGATCTTTTCACAGTAGTATTCCCCGTTCCGGTCCCGGCTGATTTCCCAGTCGAGGATCGCCACGTACTTGCCCAAAATGTCCCCCACGCCCGCCAGCAGCAGGGGATACGGGGCCTGTTCGTTGACGCTTAAATCAATGATGATGTGCCGGGCGATGGAGCAGTTGTACACGATCTTTTTGCGCCCGTTGAGCAGCGGGGCCACCACCGAAGCGTAGCCGTCCATGGACGGCGCGGTGCCTACCACGCCGTAGGGAATGCCTAAGCGGTAGCTGACCATGCGGCAGGTATCGTTGAGCGACCCGGAGCCCACGGCCAAGATGTAATCCGGGTTCAGGCTCCAGGCGTTGATGTCGTACACTTCCCGATCCCTGCCCGCCTCCATCAGCACCTTGCCCACGTTTTCGGCGTTGGGCAGGGCGGGGGCGGGCAGCACCAGGCTATGGGATAGGATACCGGCGGCTTTCAGCAGTTCTTCCACCCGCCTGCCCGCCACCTCATAGGTGTTTTCATCCGCCACCAGGAAAATCCGGCGGTAATCCTTCAAAATGTCTGCCACTTTTTCCATTGCGTGGTCTGATACTTCAATGATTTCTGTGGGGATACTGTGATGCTTCTGCTCACAGGTGCAATCCATTTCAATCATGGTTTTTCTCTCCTTTTACTCGGCCATATGGTGAATATAGGGCATTTCAGGCAAATCGTGAAAATGATAGAATCTTTCAGCGTTTTTGTGCAGGAACAGCCGCTTTTCTTCCTCCGTCAGCAGGGGCGATTTATCGATGAAATCCCAGCTCATGCGGTAGGTGATGGCGGTCATGGTGCGGGGATAATCGGAACCCCACATGAGCTTTTCCATGCCGCAGATGTCTCGGGCTTCCAAAATGGCCCGCACCGCAGAGGGATAGGGATAATACTCGCTGTTGAACAGCCAGGTGATACCGCCGCTTTCCACGTACACGTTGGGCAGGCGGGCCAAGCGTATCTGTTCCTGCCATTTGGGACGGGTAGCCATGCCGAAATGGCCGATGGCGATGCGGAGCCTGGGGAATTGCTCCGCCATTTCCCGCAGGGATGCGCATTGGGTATCCCCGTCCGCCATATCGATGGCAATGAATAAATCTTCTTCTGCCGCCTTTGCGAATACGGCTTCGCATTTTGTCAAATCAGGATCGGCCATGCGGCCTCCGCAGAACTTGATCCCGTCCGCACCCGCCGCGTTCGGCAGGTCCTTTTCCTCATACAGCACGGTGACCCGGAAGCGGAGGGGATTCTCTTCTCGGACGCGCCGGAGATATTCGTCCTGGTTGCCGTCGATGTATTCCTGGGTCACCACCGCCCCGGCCACCTGGACAAAATCCATGTTGGCCAGCAGCCGTTCGGCGCTGTTCACCCCGTCGGTCATATACGGCGGCAGCATTTGGCGCACCTCCGCCCCGAACATGCTTTTTCCGCCTCCAAGATCGTACACCGGCAGGTCGTTCACCCTGCCCCGCTGCTTTTCCCACAAATGCACGTGCGCGTCGATCATTCGGTCACCTTCCTATATCAATATAGTCCTTATTCCAGATCACAGCCGTTTTCATGGGCGCGGACTTGCAGTAAATCTTGTTTTCGTAAGCGTCCATGGGGTCGGCGGCGAACTCGTCCCGACCGATCAGGCTCACGATCTCATCATACCGGCTGCGGGACAGCATCTCGATGGCCTTTTCCATGTGATCCTGCCGGAAATTGATGGAGCCGAAGATCAGGTGATTTTCAAAGCCAAAGGGCATGGTGTCGAAGGTGATCTTTGGGCCTAAGGAGAAGGAATTATAAATGCCGTTGCAGCCCAAAACTTTGTGCTTGAACGCGATTTCATGTTCCACGTTGGTGCCGCTGACCCCGATGAAGCAGGTGGCCCTGCCCCCCATGGCCGCACAGATGGCTTTTGCGCAGTCGGCGGGATCGGTGTAGGTGTTGCGCACGTATTGGGCCTTTGCCGTTTCCACGGCGAAGCGTACCTTGTGGCTGTCCTCCGGGCTGCGGCCCATGAAATAGATGTTTGCGTCGGGGTGGGCCTGTCGGATCACGTCCCCAATGAACATGCCGGTGGTGCCCAGGCCAAAAATCACCGTGCGCTCAAAGATTTCGTCCGCCGCAAATTTCCGGGCAGTATCCAGATCGCAGCCCCGGCGGCGGGCTGTCTGGCGGAACCAGTGGGCGCTGCCCAAATCCTCCATGCGCTCCAGCTGGAACAGCATGCAGGCGAAGGGATCGGGAAACACCATCTTCTTGGCGAAGGAAAGGGCCAGCTTTCCGTCCTGCACGTATCCGTCCGGGATTTTCAGCAGCATATCCGGATTCACGTACATGCTGTCGCAGAACAGGCCGTCCGCCTGATCGCAGCCGTATTCAAAATAGGTTTCATCCTCGGTGTAACGGGTGGGATCGATGCTGTCGCCGCCCCGGATGAGCACGATGGCGAAGCGGTTCTGCTCCGGCGCCCACACCACGCCCTCGTGGCCGTTGATGAGCCGCTTTTGTCCGGCGGGGAATTTGGGGGTTAGTTCTCCCCTGCTTCCCATTTTCATCAGTTCATAATCCGTGCCGCAGAAGCCCACGATCACGGGATGAACCAGAATCCCTTCTTTCAGCGGTTCGCCCCGCAGCCGCCGCCGTGGCGGGTTGATCAATTCCACTTCCCCATATACCAAAGGGCGTTCGGCGTCGTTTTGAAAATAAGTGCCGTATGCTTTCATCGCTCTTCTCTCCTGTTCCTCGCGGTATCTCTCTCTTACAGATTATACCACAGCCCTTGGCCCCTGTGAAGGAAAAAAACAATTTACATCCTGTACATCTTTCGGGAATTGACAAACCGCTGCTTTCTGCAATAAAATGAAGCGGTATAAAGCCGCCTCTCCCGCCCTATAAACCCCGGCGGCTGCGCGGCTGAAAGGGATGACTGATCCATGATGAAAAAACGCGCCTCGCTCTGTCTTGTATCTTTGCTCTGCTGCCTGCTGTGCCTGCCCGCCCTGGCGGAAGATGTGTCCGCCGAAAGAAACGCTCAGGACGCATTCATCGACAGCATCATTGAAACAGGCCGCGAGCTTTATGTGAAAGCCAACGGGAAGCTTCAGCGGGCCCACTATTCCGGAGACATTTATATCTGCAAAAACTTTACCGTGTACGTTTTCCGGGAAAACTGCGGCGGTTTCCGTATGGCCGAATACCCCGACGTGCCGCTGAAAATCCCCAACAATCTGCCCAAAGAGGAATGCAAGCCCTACTCCTACGGTTACTGCTGGGAGGACGTGGCGGCGGAAGAAGGAAATCCCTTTTATGTGGCCGCCCAATTCCTGTATGATGCCTCCCTTTCCAAACAGGAAAACATGGAATTAGCGCTGGAATTTATGCGGCAGGTACGCCGGGGCGATTATTTCCAGATGTCCGCGCAATATTACTATGGAACCGGCGCGCACAGCGCCATCATGATCGCGGATTACGACCCGGAAAGCAGCACCGTCCATTGGATGGACAGCAACATGGCCGGGGAAAAGAGGAACGGCATCCGCTACGGCAAAGTGCAGTTCGACGCGGTAAAGGATATCGGCTGGTGGGCCGACGCTTTCTGCAAAAAAACGCGGGGCGCGACCCTGTACAGGCTGCGCGACGATATCATATTCCGCGAACAGTCCCCTGAAAAAAACGAAGCGTCCCTTGAATAAAGATATACAAACACAAAAAACTGTGCTATAATCAATCAAGATATTCATTCAAAGCGCGGCGTATTATTTTCAAGGGGGAGGCTCGAGGGTATGGATAACCGCCTGATCGCGCAGTTGCAGCAGGTGCTGAACCGTCTGCGGACGCCCATATCGTTGCTGGATACGGACGGAAACTGTTTGATTCCCAACGAGGATATCCGTTTTTCCCTGCCGCCGCTGAATCAGCCCGGCATTCCCATCGCTCAGGATGGGCGGCTGTATCAGGCCTGTGCTTCCATGCCCAGTTGGGTGCTGATGACGACCATTACCGACGCCGACGCCGCGCGGGACGCCTTTGTGCTCTGCGACGCCATGATCGGCGCGGTGATCGCCGCCAATGAAGCGGGAAACGATCTGAATAACGCCTATCAGCGCATTTTGCAGAATGAGCTTTCCCTGGCGGAATTGGACGCCGTGGTGGACGAGCACGGCATACCCCCGGTCACGCCCCGGTGCGTGCTGCTGATGCATATGGTGCAGGTGCAGCAGCGCAGCGCCTGCGAGATCCTGGAAGAATTCCTGCCCCGAAGCGGCAGCGACGTGCTGGTAGCGATGGATAAGCACACCGCCGCTTTCATCAAAGATGTGACCGGCGTGGAAGATGAGGATGAATTGCGCCAGTTCGCCTGCGCGGTGCAGGAAACGCTCATGGGCGAAATCGCCCTGCCCGTTACGGTGGGCATCGGCGAAATCGCCAAATCCATCAGCGAACTGCACGCATCCTACCGGCAGGCCCGGCGCGCCATCGAAATCGGCCGCGCCTACGCCTCCGAGCGCACCATCCACGTGTACCGCTCCATGATGCTGGAACGTTTCCTGTCCGATCTTTCACCCGAAATGGCGGAGCATTACCACAGCCTGCTTTTCAACCGTGCCACGGCGCGGCTGTTCGGGGAGGAAATGCTTTACACCATCGAAATGTTCTTTAAGAAAGACTTGAACCTGTCCGATACCGCTCGGCAGCTGTATATTCACCGCAACACCCTGGTTTACCGCCTGGACAAGGTGCAGCGGCAGGTAGGATTGGACCTTCGGAAATTTGAGGACGCCGTAACGTTCAAAATGCTGCTTGAGATGCGGAAATGCGGAAATAATAAATCGAAAGTGAAAAAAGGGCGCTGATCGCGCTGGTAAGGAGAACTTATGAAGAAAAAAGTCATTGTGCTGTTCGCTCTGATTGCAGTCCTGTCCTGTTTCGTATTCCTTTCCGGCCAGGCCTCCGGCGCAATAAGCAACTTCGGAAAGAAAGAACAGACCGTCACCATCAGCAAGGAGGAATACGACCGTCTGAGCCGCTATGCCGAAATGGACCTCATTTTGCAGTATATTGAGGAATGGTATTATCAGGAGCCGGATGTGGACGCGCTGATCGAAAACGCCACACGGGGCCTGATGTACGGCTTGGAGGACCCCTATACCTTCTATTATAACGAAGCGGAATGGGCCCAAATGTGGGAGGACGACGAGGGTAAATACGGCGGTATCGGCATTCAGATGCTGGGCAATCTCACTGATTATTCCGTTACCATCACCCGCGTGTTCAAGGATACGCCTGCGGAAAGGGCCGGTGTCCGGAAGGGCGACCGACTGGTACGGGTGGAAGACCTCGAGGTGGACGTGTATTCCATGCAGAACGCCGTGAATATCATGCGCGGCACAGTGGAAGAAAGCGTTGAAATCGAAGTGCTGCGTGGAAAGGAATATCTGACGTTCAATATCACCCGGGCCGAAATCCAGGTGAATTATGTGGATTACACCATGCTGGAGGATCAGGTAGGCTATATCGCCCTGTATGATTTCGCCGGTGAGTGTCAGAAAGAGTTTGCCGCTGCTCTTCAAGCGCTGAACGCCCAGGGCGCGAAAGCCCTGGTAGTGGATCTGCGCGATAACGGCGGCGGCTGGGTGGACGCCGCGCAGTCCATCGGCGATCTTTTCCTGGAGGACGGCATCCTGGTATACAGCGAGGACCGCTACGGCTCAAGGGAAAAGCTGACCATGACTGCCGGGATGGACGATATTCCCCTGGTGATACTGGTGAACGGCAATTCCGCATCTTCCTCGGAGATTCTGTCCGGCGGCCTGCACGATCGGGGCCGGACCACCCTGGTAGGCACCCAGACCTACGGCAAAGGCATCATTCAGGCGGTGATACCCCTGAATGACGATAAAAATGGCTTCCAAATGACTTACGCGCAGTATTATCTGCCCTCCGGGACGGAAGTGCACAAGGTGGGCATCACTCCGGACATCATCTGCGAAATGCCGGAGGAATTGATGAACGAAAACTTCCTCTTGGGCGATATGACCGATCCGCAGCTGAAAACCGCCTGGGATACGGCCAAGAGCCTGATTCAGGAATAACAGGAATAAAGATGACCACGCCGCGGAGGATGCTTTTCTCCGTGGCTTTTTCATTCCGTCAACTTTTTCCGGCGTATGGTTTTATGTCGTTTCCTGTGATATAATGATGAAGAAATCAACGGCAGGCTGATTGTCCGTCCAGCCGGACCGCGAAGAATGAGCACGGCTGGCATCTTGAAGAAAGGGGGAATGGGCTTGAACAAAAGCGTTCTTTGGCTGACGGCGCTTTTGCTGGTTTTATGCTGTTCCCCCGCTCGCAGCGCGGAATACGGCTCTTCCCCTGAGGAGGAACCGCCGAAACTGCGCGCCCTGCTGATCGGCTGCGATCATTTTTTGACGCAGGAAGACACGTGGCCCGCCGCGGAACACAATATCCGGCTCCTTTCGGATACCCTGATCAACGACCAGCGGCGTTACGCCCTGATCCGTTCCTATTCCAGCGCCATCGCTTCCGTGGACGCTTTCGAGGAAGCCGTGCTGAGCACCTTCCGCAGCGCCAGGGATCAGGACATTTCCCTGCTTTATATCAGCACCCACGGCGTATACAGCGAAACGGGCGGCACGGCGGAATCCGGCCTGATTTTAAGCGACGGCCAGGAAGAAGCGCTGCTCACCGCTCCGGAGCTGGAGCGCGTCCTTGCCCAGCTTCCAGGCGTCAAAATGGTCATTTTGGACGCCTGCAATTCCGGCGCGGTCATCGGCAAGGGGCTGGCCGCCGGTGGGGATAAGACGTTTCTTTCCGGTCCGGCATTTAAGGTGCTGTGCAGCGCCGGAGGCAGCGAAGCCAGCTGGTATTTCCATACCGGTTCCAGCGCGGAGGCGGCGGGAGCCAGTTATTTTGCCTCCGTGCTGTCCAGCGGATTGGGTATGCAGGGGGATTACGCGGCGGACCAGAATGACGACGGCGATATCACGCTGTGGGAAGCGTATGCGTATCTCATGGATAATTACGCCGCCTCCACCACCCAGGCTTATCCTCAAAACGACGGAAACTTTGTTTTATTCTCCTACGACCCCGCGGCGCCGCGACGCGTCACAAAAGCAGTTACCGGCCTTTCCTTTGATGAAACCCTGCTGACCGCAGGAGACGCGGAGGTTTCCTTCTCCTTTACCGTTCAAAAGCAGGCGGAGCTGTATTATCAGATCATTTACCACCGGGACGGCGCTTGGCAGTTTGATCAGGCCCAGCATTTTCTGGACGGGGAACAGGCGGACGGCACCGTGCTGCCCGGCAGGAAAACCCGCGTTCTTTCCCTGGAAACGGCATCTGACGCCTCGGGCTACGCCATTGTGCAGTTGATCACGCTGGAGGATGGCGTGCCTGTTTTTCAGGGCGCGCGCCTGCTTTGCGTGCAGCCCGCGTCCGGGGAAACCGCCGTCAGCGTTTACACTGCCCCGGCGTTCTGTCCGGACGCTTGGGAGGAGCTGCCCATCCTGGTCAGGCACGACGTACCCTGCGGCTTGACGGTGAACATCCTGAACGAGGATGGCCGTACCGTGCGCCGCCTGGCTTATGAAACGCCCTCCCGGCCCCAGCAGCTCTCCCCCGCCGGTTCCACCTTTTACTGGGACGGACGGCAGACGGACGGCAGCCCCGCCCCTGCCGGTACGTACTCCGTACAGGCAAAAATCCGCTTGGACGGCAAGGTATTTTCCGCCGTAAGCGAAGAAATAACGCTGCTCTCCCTGGAAAACGAACGGGAAAGCAGCGCCGAAGACTTTTCGCAGGCTCTCAATTGAACCAGCCCATCGCGATTTTCACTTTTAGAATGCGTTCCACGCTTTCCTCCACCCGCGCCATGGTGATTTCCCCGGTGCGCAGCGCCTGCTTCACGGCCTGAAAGGCGGCGTTTACATCCGGGGGCAGCAGCAGGATATCCGCGCCCGCTTTCAGCGCCGCCACGGATTCCTGCCCCTTTTTATATTTGCTCGTTACGGCGCTCATCCGCAGGGAGTCGGTCACTGCCGCCCCTTCAAAGCCCAATTCTCCCCGCAGGATGCCTTTGATGACCTGGGAGGAGGTGGAAGCGGGAAAATCGTCGCCGACAGCCCGGATCGCGGCATGGGATACGAGAATCATGCCCGCCCCCGCTTCGGCGGCGTCCCGGAAGGGAATGAATTCCAGCGCCCGCATTTCTTCCAGCGTGCGGCGGACAGACAGCGCGCTCAAAGTGGTGCCCGTCTTTTCCCCGTGGCCGGGAAAATGGGTGTAACAGGGCGCGACGCCGCCGCTTTTCAGGCCCTCTGCCATGGCCGCTGCCATGCGGGACACCAAATACGGATCGCTTCCGTATGCCTGCACCCCCGCGTTGGCAAGATCGGTGAAGGTATCGGCGGAGGGAGCGAAGGTCATGTTGATCCCCAGGGGGGTCAGGTACGCGGCGATCTGTTCCCCGGCGCTTCTCGCCAGGGCCTCGTCTCCCGTTTTTCCGATTTCTTCCGGCGACAGGGCCAACGGATAACCCAGTTTATTGGCCACCCGGGACACATTGCCCCCTTCCTCGTCCACGCCGATGAACAGGGGAACCAGCCCCGCGCTTTGCTTTAGCTTCCCGGTCAGGGTCCGAAGCTGTTCTTCGGATACGATATTCTGCCCAAAGATCATCACGCCGCCCACGGGCATACGGGAAAGCGCTGTTCCGTCGATCAGCGAGACAGACCTTTCCTCTCCCGTTAAATCTTCCAGAGAGACGAAAAACAATTGCCCGATCTTTTCATCATCGGTCATCAGCCGCATCAGCGCCCGGGCCTGCCTGCTGAGATCGGGAGCCGCTTCTTCCTCGTCATCCGACACCACGAAGCTGCCCACTTCCGCAAACGCTGGACAGGAACAGCATAAGATCATCAGCGCCAGCGCCCAGGCGATCCATCTCTTCAAAAGCGTTTCCCTCCTTCTCTTTCCCGATGATTTATTGTATCACAGTCCCGATCCTCCGCGCAAGTAACGCGATTCATTGGGGGATAGACTCCGAAGACATTTCAATGAAATTTATCCATTATTTTCCCTTGCATATCGTGCCGGAATGTGGTACAATACGATGGTCAAAGAAAGACAATTTCTTTGGAGGGATGATTATGCGATTAAGCGATACCATTGAAAGCTTCATTAAAGCCATGCTCCAGGAGGATCAGCCCGAAGTGGAGCTGAAAAGGAACGAACTGGCGGAGTATTTTCACTGCGCGCCTTCCCAAATCAATTATGTGCTGTCCACGCGGTTCACGCCGGATCACGGCTATGTCACCTCTTCCCAGCGGGGCGGCGGCGGGTATATCCGCATTGTCCGCGTGCGACAGACCAGCGGCGATCATCTGAATTATCTGCTTCGGGAACGGGTGGGCGACAGCTTGGACGCGCAATCCGCCCAGGTTCTGTGCGCCCAGCTGGCGGAAAGAAAAGTAGTAACCAAGGAAGAGGCCCAGTTGATGGCCGCGGCTTTGTCGCCCCAGGCGCTGTCCGGCCCCGTACCGGAAGCGGTGAAAGATATGCAGCGGGCCAAAATTTTCAAATGCATGCTGCTCACCGTGATGCAGCAAAGAAAGCCGCCTGAAAACGGTTGATTTTGCCGATGTACAGGCCTGAACCGAAGCGCATACTATGAAAGCGCCCGGCGGGCATGCTTTTGGTTTATTGAAGGAAGAATCTATGCTCTGCGAGGAATGCGGAAATAACCAGGCGGAAGTGATGGTGACCACCGTGATCAACGGCGAATCCACCACCCGGCATCTTTGCCGTCAATGCCTGAAAAAATACCAAGCCGGAAATTTGCAGGCGGTGCTTGCCGCCGTGCTTTCTTCCATGACAGCCAAAAACCAGACGCCGGACGTGGTATGCCCCCGGTGCGGGGAAACCTATGCGGAATTTCAAAAAACGGGCATGCTTGGCTGCGCGGAATGCTATCAGGCCTTCCGAAAGGAGCTTACACCCCTGATCACCCGGGTGCAGGGCCGCACCCAGCACGCGGGACGGCGTCCCCCCGTGAGCGAAGAGGAGCAAGCCCGCCAAACCCTGATGGAAGACCTGCGCGCCCGGATGGAAGCCGCCGTGGCCGAGGAAAACTTTGAGGAGGCCGCCCGTCTGCGGGACGAACTGCGGGCCATGACCCCCGCCAGGGAGGGAAATGCATGAGCGATATCGTTGTTTCCTCCCGGGTGCGCCTGGCCCGGAATTATGAAGATCTTCCCTTCCTGTGCCGCATGACGGCGGAGCAAAGCGAACAGTGCGTGCGGCGCACCTTGGACGCTTTGCGCGCGCTGCCCCAGCCTTATACCTTTCTTTCCCTGCGGGGCATGGAAGAAAATGAAAAAAAGGCGCTGGTGGAAGCGCATATGATCAGCCCGGACCTGATGGAACACAGCGACACCGGCGCCGTATTGATCCGCGGAGACGAAAAAGTCTCCATCATGATGAACGAGGAAGATCACCTGCGCATCCAGGGCATCAGCGCGGGAGAGAATCTGACGGAATCGGCGGAAAACGCTTTCGCCATCGACGATGTGCTGCAATCCCAGCTTTCCTTCGCTTTCGACGCTCAATGGGGGTATCTCACCGCATGCCCCACCAACACGGGCACGGGCCTGCGGGCCTCCGTGATGCTGCACCTGCCCATGCTCACCCTGCTCAAGCAGATGGGCAAGGTAAACCAGTTGGCCGCCAAGCTTGGCCTCACCATCCGGGGCATTTACGGCGAGGGCAGCGAAGCCCAGGGCAATCTGTATCAATTAAGCAACCAAGTGACGCTGGGCCGCACGGAAAAAGAAATCATGGACGCCGTATCCGTCACCGCTCGGCAGATCGCGGAAATGGAAAGGGTTTTCCGCCAAAAAGCCATGGATAAGGACATGACCGCCTTTGAGGATTCCCTGTTCCGTTCCTGGGGGCTTTTGTGCAACGCGCGCAGGATGCCCATCAAGGAATTTATGGCGCACTGGAACAATCTGCGCATGGGCGCGGCGCTGAACAAACTGCCCGTTTCCCTTGCCCTGTGCGATGATCTGTTGACACGGGCCCAGCCTGCCCACGTGCAGCGCTCCGCTGGAGAAGCAATCAGCGATAAGGAAGCGGACGCACGGCGCAGCGTCATCATTCGAGAAGCAATCAACGGAGGAACAGTATAAATGCCGATTTTTGGAAGATTCAACGAAAAAGCCCAGCGGGTGATCAGCGCGGCCCAGAAAACCGCCGTGGAGCTGGGCCATACCCAGGTGGGCAGCGAGCATTTTCTCGTGGGCCTGCTCCGGGAAGCAAGGAGCGACGCCCCCGCCCTGCCGGATAACGTGATCCCCGAAACGGTGATCGAAAATATCAAACAGATCACCGGCACGGGCGACCATACACCCACCCAGCTGGAACTGACGCCCCGGGTAAAAAAGCTGCTGGAAACCAGCGTTCGGGAATCCCACCAGCTGGGCCACCCTTACGTAACGGCGGGGCATTTATGGCTGGCCCTGCTCAGCGATGACGAAAGCGTGGCCATGCGGGTGCTCACCGGCATGGGCTGCGACATCGAAAAATTGAAGAAAAGCGTACTGGACGGCCTGGGCCAGGCGGGTATCCGCGTCGGGGGCGCTTCCTCCGGCGGGGATTCAAACCTGAAAAAATTCGGCCGCGACTTGACCGAAGCCGCCGAAAAAGGCGAACTGGACCCCGTGATCGGCAGGCAGAACGAAATCGAGCGGATCGTACAGATTTTATCCCGCCGCACGAAAAACAATCCCGTGCTCATCGGCGAGCCGGGCGTGGGCAAATCCGCCGTGGCGGAGGGCCTTGCCCAGCGCATCACGCAAGGCAGCGTACCCGAAACCCTGACGGATAAAAAGATCGTTTCCCTGGATATGGGGGCCATGGTGGCGGGAACCAAATTCCGGGGCGAATTTGAGGAACGGCTCAAAAACACCCTGGATGAAGTGAAAAAACGGGGCGACGTGATCCTGTTCATCGACGAATTACAGAACATCATCGGCGCCGGCGCGGCGGAGGGCAGTATGGACGCCGCCAACATCTTAAAGCCCACCCTGGCTCGGGGCGAGATCCAGTGCATTGGGGCTACCACGCTGGATGAATACCGCAAGCACATCGAAAAAGATGCCGCCCTGGCCCGGCGTTTCCAGCCCGTGACTGTGAACGAGCCCAGCGAAGAGGAAACCATCGCAATCATGAAGGGCCTGAGGGACCGGTACGAAGCCCATCATAAGGTACGCATCACGGACGAAGCCCTGGAAGCAGCCGTGAAGCTAAGCAACCGCTACATCGCCGACCGCTTCCAGCCCGACAAGGCCATCGACCTGATGGACGAGGCCGCCAGCCGTGTGCGCATCCAGTCCTTCACCGCCCCGCCGGACGTGAAAGCCCAGGAAAAGAAGCTGGAAAGCGTACAGCGGGAAAAGCGGGAAGCCATCGACAAGCAGGATTACGAAAAAGCCGCCGCCCTGCGGGACCAGGAGCACGCTCTCCGGGCAGAAATCGAAGAAAAGCGGGCGGAATGGGAAAAGCAGAAATCCGCCGCCAAGGACACCGTGGGCGAGGAAGAAATCGCCCAGGTCGTGGCCGGATGGACGGGCATTCCCGTGAAGAAAATGACGGAGGAAGAATCCGCCCGCCTGCTTCACCTGGAAGAACTGCTGCACAATCGGGTGGTGGGTCAGGAAGAAGCGGTGTCCGCCGTCAGCCGGGCCATCCGCCGCGCCCGGGCGGGCCTCAAGGACCCCAAGCGCCCCATCGGCAGCTTCATTTTCTTAGGCCCCACGGGCGTGGGCAAAACGGAATTGTGCCGCGCCCTTGGCGAAGCCATGTTTGGGGACGAAAACGCCCTGATCCGCCTGGATATGAGCGAATACATGGAAAAACACACGGTGAGCCGCATGGTAGGTTCCCCGCCAGGCTACGTGGGTTACGACGAAGGCGGCCAGCTCACCGAAGCGGTGCGCCGCAAGCCCTATTCCGTGGTGCTGTTTGACGAAATCGAAAAGGCGCACCCCGATGTGTTCAACATGCTGCTGCAAATTTTGGAGGATGGCCGCCTTACTGATAACATGGGCCGGGCGGTCAGCTTCAAAAACTGCGTCATCGTCATGACCAGCAACGCGGGCGCGCAGAGCGCCCAGCGCAGCAGTATGGGCTTTGGGGCGGGCATGGCCGACGCCATGGACTACGAGCGCATGCGGGAGCGGGTGCTCACCGATATCAAGAACGTGTTCCGTCCCGAGTTCCTGAACCGGGTAGACGAAATCATCGTGTTCCACAAGTTGGAGCAGAAGGATATCGAGCAGATCGCGTCCCTCATGCTCTCCCAGGTAGCAAAGCGCCTGAAGGAACGGGAAATCGATCTGACCTACGGCCAGGATGTGGTGGCCCATCTGGCCCAGGCGGGCTTCGATCCCCAATTCGGGGCGCGTCCCCTGCGCCGGGTGATCCAGCGCACCATCGAGGACGCCTTGAGCGAAAAGCTCATCGCCGGGGAAATCCATTTGGGCGGCAAGGTACGCATGGCGATGGACGGGGAACAAATCGTATTCGAGCAGGCGTAATATACAGAGAACAGCGTTCAGAGTACAGAGTTCAGCTTTATGCACTCCGTACTCTGTATTCTTTTAAAAGCAAGATCAGATACGCCCAGCCCAGAACCGGATACGCCGCCCCCACGATATCCTGAAAGCCCAGCAGGGATACGGCCAGCACCAAAAGACCGATCAGCGGTTTTTTCTTTCTTGGCAGAAAGGGGGCTGTCAGCTTCAGCAATCCCCGCAGCACGGCAATCAGGGTGGTGGAAGCGGCCAAATACATCACAGCGGCTGCCAAATAATAGCCCGCTTTGCCATATGTCCGCAGCAGAATAACAGCGGGCAGAGCCGTGTCAGAAAGGGTTCCGGCGTGGGGCAGCAGCGCGGCGTTACCTAAGCCCAGCAGCAGCGCCGTCAGTAAACCGCAGCCCACGGAAATGCTGTTTTGATCCTTTCGGGACCATGGTCCGCAAAGCACTCCGGCTGCGGTCATGCCGTTCAGGCCGCAATAGCCCACCACGCTAAGGACAGCCAATACGCCTTCCCCAATTGAGACTGTTTTCTGCCGATAATCGCCGGGTACCCGCAGGCACAAAACCAACACCGCCAAAAGAAAGGGAAGCAGAACCCTTCCCAGCCACGCCATACCCCGCAGGGAGCCGCCCGCCAGACAAAGGCACGCCGTCAGTGTGAACACGCCACCCATGGTTCGGGCGTAACGCAGCGGCACTGTCAGCGCCCACAGCTCCCCCGCCGCTGCCGTCATTCCGCCGCCTACCGTAACATAAAACAGCGAAAGCAGGGCCCTGCCCACCCAAGTGTCTTCACATTCCCGGGACAAGATGCGACGGATCATCAGGGCCGTCACCATGGCGGCAAGGATCACCAGCGCCCAGGAAAAAGCCCCATATTGGCTGAAAAACCGCATGATTTCACGGCCCGATGCGAAGCCTGCCCCCACCATGGCCGCCGCCGCGCAAAAGATGATTTCCCCCATTTTAAATATCCCCCTTTCGTCAAGCTTATGCCCAAAGGCTAAGCCCTATGAAAGGAGGATTTCTTTATGAAATCTACCGTATGGTTTTGAGGTGCTTCATCACGCTGCTGGCCACGATGCCGGTCAGCGCGCCGCAGACCAGGCCCACCAGCATGAGCACCGCCATATAATACAGCAATTGGGGCGTTTGCAAAATGATCATAGCCAGCGCCACCTGGCCCACGTTGTGCATCACGCCGCCCGCCATACTCACGGTGATGGGGTGCATGCCCTTTACGCGGCTGAGCAGCGACATCGCCACCATGCTCAGCACGCCCCCGGACAGGGCATACATGATGGTGTTGAATCCGCCGAACAGCAGCCCTGACAACGCCACTTTCAGCACCATCAGCATCCAGGCGGTGGGCAGGTCCAGCATGTACACAGCGAAGATCAACACGCCGTTGGACAGGCCCAGCTTGATGCCCGGAATGCCCGCGTTAATGGGGATGCGGCTTTCCACAAAGCCCAGCACCAGCATCATGGCAATCAGCAGGCCGCACAGGGCCACGCGCCGGGTCCGCTCCCGGCTGGACAGCTTTTTCATACTCTGTCCTCCATCTCGGGCTTTTGGCTTTCTGCCCCTTCTCGGGGAAACAGCCTTCTCTTCACCGCGTATAAAATGCCGAAAATCTTTCTCACGCTACGGAGAATGAGCATACGCAGGGGCCAGCAATCGCACCACAGATGCACATACAGCCGATACCAGGGGTTATCCATGTAAATATCCTTGCCGTTGCGGATCACCCGGGTCATGACCCCCAAGATCATGCCGTCGGTCACGTCCCGTTCCACAAAGGTATTGTGATCCCCGGCGATCAGATACCCTTCCGGCAGCACCTTCAGGATCCGGTGCAGGATATACATTTCCCCGCGCTTATACAGGACCACGTCGTGCTTTTTGCAGCGGTCCGGCTCCTTTTTGCGGATTTCGATGATGTCCCGCCGCTGACGGAGCAGGGGCATCATGCTGAACCCCACTGCCGTGTATACCAAGTAACCACGGTCATTCAGGATGGCTTCAAATGTATTAGAATTGATGGCTAACTCCCCTTAAACGCAAAATCAAATAACATAAAACAATCGCTTCCGAATAAATTACTCCGACACTTATTCGTAAGCGATTGTTTGGTCAGTTCTTTCTGACGGATTTCACACATTCATGCCATACAGCGATGGCATCCGGGTGACAAATCAAATGATGCCCTGGCTCCTAGCCCAAGAAAGGATCTGCTGTTCGCCTTCTGCGGTATCAGGAATAGTTGCACTATACCTAACAATTTGCATAGCCTGACCCATCGGCAAACCAGTAAAAACCTGTCCGGAAAATCCACATTTCATTGTGTAATTACCGTTACTGTCAGGTACAAATGTCAAACTTCCGCCATTGACTTGTTCAAGCTGTTCAGGGTTAAGCTCAATCCTATTCTTATTATCCATTTTCATTTTCCTCCATTCTTTAATAACTGTTTAGAAATCTAAACTTCATTTAGACGGACCCAGGCGCCCACCAAAAAGTGCTTGCCGTACCTTCTGCACATTCACGGGGATCACCAGGTATCTGTTGATTTATTACTGACGAATAGCAACTTGAAGAATCCGTAGTCTGCACCTTGTAATCAATAGTAATCTTCTCAACAATCGGAATAGAATACTCCTTTTTCATAAACATGGCTCCTTTCCTTGCGCATTGACATTCCAATCTTTTGGGAAAACAATTCCCTCCAGAAGGAATGACATGCCAGCAATTTACATTTTTATTATACCCCCCATCTTTTTTCTTGTCAACGGATGTTTCAGTTAATTTGCAAAAAAAATCAATTGTGTCCGTACTCAGCCTCCTTCACCTCATAAATTCATTTCCATGGGTGGCCGCCCTTGAAGTACCCTTTGGTCTCTTCGCTTGTTTATACGAATTACCCGGAGAGATGGCAGCAAATTCAAATTTTTTTCATTAATTTGTAGTTTGCCAAAAATTTCGATGGCAATATGCGTACATACAATACGAAGATACTAATCAGAGAACATAGATTCCTTCTTTGATAAACCGTCTCGTCCGTTCGCATAAAGCCGGATTAGAGTGCCCTGGACTCTCTCTATTACTGCGACAAGCAGTGCAATTAATACAAACTTTGTTATAAGCGCACCCATTACATTCCATTGGTAGGGGGTATGAAAGTGCTTCTTTATGTATTTTTTCCCACGCTTCTGAAAAAGGTTTTTCAAGCAGACTGATTCTCAAAGAATTCAAGTTTTCACAGGCTGATAAACACCCTTTCCAATTCACTGAAAAAGAGCTTCTTCCAGCTCCACAAGAAAGGCCAAAGCTGGGATTTCCATTTTTACCATATTCCGGCAGTTTCGAATCATCGAGCGGATGTATGCAGGAAGGATCCCCCCCTTTTAGCATCTTATACATTTTTATATACTCATCACACTCAAGATCGCATAGTTCACGTCCCGTTTCTTTCCGCGGTGGAATGAGTGTTGCATTGATTACATAAAAGAAACCTAATGATTTTGCCATATCCAGTATATTGGGGATATCATCATATGTATATTTGCTAGGCGTAATCGCAATTCTTACCGGAAAATCAATATTTTTTAGATGAAGCAGATTCTCATAGACAATATCAAAAGCCGCGTATCCTGTAACCTGATGATACGCTTCATTAGAGCTGCCATAAAGAGAAATATCTATACTGCGCGGCGGGTATTTCTGAAAAAAACCGATCCTTTCTTTGTTGAGCAAAATGCCATTGGTTTTTATGCTCGTCTGAATACCCAAGCCGCGCAAGAACATATAGATTTCGTCAAATCCAGGGTAGGTCAGGCATTCTCCGCCGGTCAGCGTCGCGTTCATCATGCCCATAGCGTGCGCTTGGGCCATGATCTCTTCCCACTGCGTAACAGACAGCACGGATCCGCCGTTCAGTTGATCCGCGTTCAGATGGACATAACACATCTTACAATCAAGATTGCAAAGAGGCGTCAGTTCAAATAAGCCACGCAAAGGAATCCCTTTTTCCCGAGCTTTTTCCCCACGATATGCCTCCATATAGCACCAGTACTCATTTTCTGGTACTTCCTTTTCGCGGAGCAAAGCAAGAAGGGTCGGAAGATTCCTGACAGAAGCATAATCGATCTCTATCTTGTCATTCATAAATGATACCGATCTTCTTCATTTTTTCTATGGCCATATCAACATCGGCCTGTGCGGCAGCAGTATCCACATCATACGTTTCCATCAGAAGACGCACAAGTTCTTCCTTGGTTCTGTCGGTTTTTAACTGTTCCAGCAAAAAAGCGGAAACGTCATTAAGAACAACCGTGCCATTGAATTTCTCCATTTGGCTGCCGACCGGTACGAGCATATAATCGTCCGCGATATTGACGATTTCAAATTCAGACACTAATTTCATGGTGTTTCTCCTTTCCTTCCTTTCAAAGTTTCCAGTATGATTTCATATGATTTACGCATAGATTCATCGGTAATGTCGCTGCTGAGCTCATAAATAGGCACACGTTTTATTATCCGTTTCAAGGAGTGCTGGGAAATTGCTGCCAGTTCTATATCCCACAAAGGAAAAAAAGACTGTTCGCTTAAAAGCTGAAATTTTTCCCCTTCCGCCATTTCCCTGATTTGAGTTGTGCATGACCGCTTCACCTTCAGGATTGCTCCTAATGGACGGCTTACATTTCGATGGATGGCTTCTTTCCCATCCCACGGAACGCCATAAACAATGGCACGATCCCCGTCTATGGCAGGACGGTCGCCGGATATCCATTCGGCGGAAAACAATTCACACCACTTCCCGGCCCGTGAAGACTTTCCAATACCGGAGGGCCCCGTAAAGGCGTAAGCAATGCCGTTCAGTTCGACGCAGGCGGAATGCAAAACGGTTATGCCAGCCTTGATCAATTTACATTCAATCAACAATTGAATAAAAGGTCGGGATAATTCCCCGGCAAATCTGTTAAATAAATCCAAACAATAAAGTTCCGCATGGGTATAATTCGCATCGACTGAAAGCGTGCCAAACCCGTTTCGGGCTTCGTATATCCAGCGAAAACGATCCCCGGAAAAGAACTCCTTCCAAATGATTATGAACGGCAGCTCGGCAATTTTTTGCCGATGACCGGAAGATAAAGGCTTGGCAATACGCTTGATTGACAAATCAATATCTTTTGGGCGCGTTTCATTGGAAATCAGAAAAGGCTGATAGCTTTGGGGTAATGTGTCCGCCTCAACGACCAATGAACAAATAGAATAATACATCATCTTTATTGCATCCATTTTCATTATTTTTATAGAAATATAAATCTACTTTTCAATTATGTCTTTTTGTTATTCAACATTTTTCCTCGCTTGATGAATCCACCGAGCACCCCTTTTGAAAACTCCGATTAAAAGACTACTATTAGAGGCGCGCATGCCACCCGCTTTCACAAACTTTACTGTCAATAAAACCATGATCATTGTAATATGGTCTATGGCTCTTGTCAATATCATTTTTCTCTGTTTTTATTGTACTTGAACGCTTTTGATGCGCAGCGTCTCCGGTGAATATTCAGGCCGCCGGACTGATAATCCGGGCAGGCTCCCACCGACGCAAAGCGGGAAAGCAATTCTTTTTTTCGGTCACCAAACAAACAGTTCTTTTCAGCACAAGGATTCATCGCGGGATTATTCTCCTTCATCCGGCCGTTCTTTTTCCTCCTCTGTTTTCTGTCCGGTTATGCGGCGCATTTCGCCGTAAAAGTTCACGATGACGGAGGTGATGATGGCCACCACCACGATGCCGTAAATGCCAAGGAACACGGAAAGGGCGCGGCCGATCAGGGTGGTGGCGGTGATATCGCCGAAGCCGATGGTGGTCACCAGGGCAAAGGAGTACCACAGGGCGTCCCAGTATTCGGTCATGTTGGGCTCCAGCGTGGTGAAAACGGAGGAGCAGGCAATGATCATCAGCAGCAAGCCCAGCAGAATCTCCATCACATAGGTTTCCCGGACGATATTCGCCAGGATGTTCAGCTTCATCTGGGAAATGGAAATGCCGATCACGTGCAGGATCATCCGGATCAGGATAAGCAGCATGAGGAACACGTAAACAAGGATGTCCAGCCCCACCAGCCCGTTGAACGATTCCAGTTCTTCCAATTGATCCATGCTTTCCGAAATGGTCGTATAGCCCGGGTTCTCCTGAAGCTCGGCTTCGCTCATTTCCGCCGTCTGGCTGATGACAAAATCGCTGGTGAAAAAGACAAGGCCCAGGGCCAGGATGAGCAGGATACAAACCACGTTGAGCGCGATCACGCGCTTCTTCGGTTTTTTCGCCATGGCCGCCACCCGGTTGAACAGCAGCACCAAAAATTCAATGGCGGCCGCCGAAAGCAGGCAGGTATGGAACGGCTCCAGCAGCAGGACCAGCCCCGCACCCACCAGGTACAGGGCCATCACGCAGAACCGGTGCGTTTTCGTGCGCTTGCCTTCCGAAAGGCGCAGGGCGCTTTCAGCGGCCAGCAGAAAAAACAGCACGCTCAGCAGCGCCTTGTTCCCCACGTTATTCTGCATTAGATAGGTTGCGTATAATACGATGACGCCGGAAAGCAGGCTGTCCAGAAGATGCATGCGCTTTCCGCCTTTGTTCATTTCCAAGGCTTCTTCCCCTCCCCTTTACTGCACGGTCTGAATCATCAGCAGCAATTGCGTCAGTTCTTCTTCCGTCATCCCCAGTGCCGCGGGGTCCAAGCCCGGAATGGACTGTATATACGCCTGGATCACATTGGGCAGTTCGCACAGGATCCGGAAAAATGTTTCAAAATACAGTGCCGCGATGGCGGCAATGCCGATCACGGGAATGAGCAGGTCCATCTTCGTGTCCGCATGCTTCCGGGTATAGGAGAACAGCAGCACGAAGGGCGCCACGAACAAAAGCACCGTCGATTCGCCGAAACCCGCCGCCTGGGCCACATACATGACGCGCGTGGTCATGCTGGTGACCATTTCTTCATTTTCAATCACCTGCTCGCCGGCGGCAGCCAGATCCCCCGCCGTCATCAGCACGGAGAAGATGATAAAAATCACGATATCGACCACCGCCGCGACGATAAAGGTGACGCAGGCGTGAACGGAAAAGTGCAGGGAGTTGGCGTTGGTTTCCAGGAAATGGCCGTATTCCTCGTAGGTTCTGCCGTTTTTGAGGAAAATCCGCTCCCGCCGTTTGATGAACAGCGCCAGAGCCACGAAGGCGGCGAAGCTCATGGGCGGCTTGGTGGACAGGAAGCAGGAAGCGTACATGGGCAGGGTGATGTTGCCGTTTTTGCACAGGGTTTTCAGGACAATGCACGCCAATTCATACGCTACCGGCAGGATGGAAAGCAGCCGGAAGCTGATCACCCATCCGCGCCGGACGGGGCGCTTGAAATGATACGTGAGGAAGAACATGAACAGGGTGCACAAAAACAGATCGATGAACAAATTGTAGGCCAGGTAGCCGTCCCTGAACACATTTTCCTGGAAAAGCGCCAGGAGCTGGCCTTCAAATTCGGGCGAAAACTGCGCTGCGGTGGCCGCCAGGCCCTTGACGTAATGCTCGTACACCAACGGCAGGGCCAGGCCCATGGCTACGGCCAGCCCGCCGTAAGTCAGCAGCAGTTTTTTAAACTGCTGCTTGGACGACAGGATTCTGGAAAAGTTCGCCAACAGCAAAAAGGGCATGAACAGCGAACCGGCGTAGTTGCCGAAGGTGATCAGCCCCGCTCCGGCTTCCGCGATGCTGGGCTCCGCCTTGCCCACCGTGGACAGTATCAGGCCCACCTGCGCGAAAAAAATGCACAGCCAGCCCAGGATCATCATATGCCGGTAGGAAAGAGGGCCGCGGTAGCGGATATCCTGCTGTGTCACCACTTCACGGCGCGGGAGGCGTCCCGTTTGCGCGTTTTTGTCGTCCTTCCTTTTTCTTTTTTTGATGTTCAGGATTTCTGTCTGCTGGCGCGGGGGACGCTTTTTACCCTCGCTTTTCTGTTCGGGGGCCGGTTCGGCGAGGACTTCCGGCGTGGGAGTGGGATCCTCCTCCGGCGCGGCGGAGACTTCGTTTACCCGTTCATTTTCTTCCATAAAACCCCATCCATTCCTTTTGTAAATCGTCTTTATACCATTAATAATACAGCGAATGAAAAATCCCGTCAAGAAAAATTGCTTTTCTTTTGTTTCCCCCATGTTTTTTCTGAAAAATCTGTTATAATGGGCGAGTGGCGCCATGCCGGGCGCCGGGCGCCGGGCGTTTTGCCGCCCGGCCAGCAGAAAAGGAGGGCGCATCGTGAACAAAATCCTTGAAAAGAAGATCCTGAACCCCACCGTTACCCTCATGCGGGTGGACGCGCCGCTGGTAGCCCGCAAGGCGGAACCGGGGCAGTTTATTATCCTGCGGGTGGATGAGAATGGGGAACGCATCCCCCTGACCGTGGCGGACTTTGACCGGGAAACCGGCAGCGTCACCATCATCTTCCAGATCGTAGGCGCTACCACGGAAAAGCTGAATCATCTGAACGAGGGCGATTATATCCACGATTTCGTGGGTCCCTTGGGCCGGGCTACCCACACCGAAGGCCTCAAAAAGGTGGCCGTGGTGGGCGGGGGCGTTGGCTGCGCCATTGCGTACCCCGTGACCAAAAAGCTGTTTGAGCAGGGGGCGGAGGTACACGCCATCGCGGGATTCCGCAATAAGGACCTGGTCATTCTGGAGGACGAGTTCGCTTCCCACAGCACCAAATTCGTTCGCGTCAGCGACGACGGCTCCTGGGGCGAAAAGGGACTTGTGACCGACGCCCTCAAAAAGTTGATTGAATCGGGCGAACAGTACGACGAGGTCATTACCATCGGCCCCCTCATCATGATGAAATTCGTGTGCAGGCTCACCAAGGAATACGGCGTCAAGACCATCGCCAGCATGAACCCCATCATGATCGACGGCACCGGTATGTGCGGCGGCTGCCGCCTGACGGTGGGCGGAAAGACCAAGTTCGCCTGCGTGGACGGCCCGGAATTTGACGGCCACGAGATCGACTTTGACGAGGCCATGGCCCGGGGCCGCACTTATCAGGACTTCGAGCGCCACGCCTATGAAGAAGCCTGCAATCTGTTCAAGGAGGCGAAATAAGATGCCCAATATGGCCATGCAGAAAAATCCTATGCCCTCCCAGGCTCCCGACGAGCGGAACCATAATTTCAAGGAAGTGGCTTTGGGCTATACCGCCGAAACGGCTATTGACGAGGCCAAGCGCTGCCTGAACTGCAAGAATCATCCCTGCGTCAGCGGGTGCCCGGTGCGCATCCACATCCCCGAATTCATTCAGGAAATGGCGAAAGGCGATTTTGAAGCGGCCTATCAGATCATCGCCAAGTCCTCTTCCCTGCCCGCCGTGTGCGGCCGCGTCTGTCCCCAGGAAAGCCAGTGCGAAAGCAAATGCGTCCGCGGCATCAAAGGCGAGCCGGTGGGCATTGGCCGTTTGGAGCGCTTCGCCGCCGACTGGCACAACGCTCACAGCACTGAAAAGCCGGAAAAGCCCGCTTCCAATGGTCACAAAGTGGCGGTCATCGGCTCCGGCCCCTCCGGGCTGACCTGCGCGGGGGACCTGGCGAAAAAGGGTTATGAAGTCACCGTATTTGAAGCCCTGCATCTGGCGGGGGGCGTGCTGGTGTACGGCATTCCCGAATTCCGTCTGCCCAAGGCCATTGTACAGAAAGAAATCGACACCTTGAAGGATTTGGGCGTGCAAATCGAAACCAACGTAGTGATCGGCAAAACCATCACCATCGACGAACTCATGCGGGAATACGGCTTCGAGGCCGTGTTCATTGGCTCCGGCGCGGGCCTGCCCAAGTTTATGAACATCCCCGGCGAGAATTTGAAGGGCGTCTATTCCGCCAACGAGTTTTTGACCCGTATCAACCTGATGAAAGCCTACACCCCCGGCAGCGATACCCCCATCCAGCGCGGCAAGCACGTGGCCGTGGTGGGCGGCGGCAACGTGGCCATGGACGCGGCCCGCTGCGCCAAGCGCTTGGGCGCGGACGTGACCGTGGTCTACCGCCGCACGGAAGCGGAGCTGCCCGCCCGCCGGGAGGAAGTGGAGCACGCCATGGAAGAAGGCATCGTGTTCAAGTTTCTCACCAATCCCCTGGAGATCCTGGGGAACGAACAGGGCTGGGTGCGCGGCGCGAAATGCCAGGAGATGGAATTGGGCGAACCTGACGCCTCGGGCCGCCGCCGTCCCGTGCCCAAGGAAGGCAGCGAGTTTGATTTGGACCTGGATTGCGTCATCATGGCCCTGGGCACCAGCCCCAATCCCCTGATCAAATCCACCACGGCGGGCTTGGAAACCCAGAAGTGGGGCGGCATCATCGCCGACGAAACCACGGGTCTCACCAGCCGGGAGGGCGTGTACGCGGGCGGCGACGCCGTGACCGGCGCGGCCACCGTGATTTTGGCCATGGGCGCGGGCAAAAACGCCGCCGCGGCCATCGACGAATATTTGAGCAGGAAATAATGTGAAAAGCGCAGAGCCGGTCAATACCCATCAGGGCAAGACCGGCTCTGTTTTCTGTAAATGATTATACCATTTCCGGCGCTGAAAAACAAGTCTTGAATTTCCCGGCCCGGTATAGTACGCTGTTCCCGGCGAAACACTGTTTTTTGACCGACAGAACAAGGAGAAAGGATTATGGAGCAGGCCATTCATCCGGAACAGCAAAGGGAGGAACTGGAGCGGTTTCACGCCATTCTGTCCCTGCTGCAAACCCGCCTTTCCGCCGCACGGCGGGACAGTGAAGAAAAAATGGCGGTGCTGAGCGACATTCGGCGGGACGAATTCACCGAACGGCAGGAACCGCTGCTTCGCAACCTGTGGGCGGCCCACCGGTTCGAAGATTTGGTGCACTTAAGCCAGGAGTTTCAGAACGCTGCGGACGAGGAAAAGGATCATGAATCCACCCTCCAATTGATAGCGGCCTTGAAAAAAATGACGGCTTCTCCTTACTTCGCCCGGATCGACCTGCGTTTTGACGAGGATGAACCGGCGGAACGGGTATACATTGGCCGTCATTCCCTGTGGGACGATGAAAAGGACAACCTGCTGATCTATGATTGGCGCGCCCCCATGGCCAGCGTGTTTTACCGGTTCGGCACGGGCCCGGCCTGGTACACCGCCCCTATGGGCAAAATCGATTGTGAATTGCTGCTCAAGCGGCAGTTTGAAATCCAGGAAGGAAAGCTGCTGGGCTTTTTCGACGCGGACACGGTGATCCAGGATTCCTTCCTCCGGCGGCTGCTGGCTCAGAACGCCTCCGCGCAAATGAAATCCATCGTGGAAACCATTCAGAAGGACCAGGACGTGGCCATTCGGGACGAAGAACACGATCTTTTGATGGTGCAGGGCGCGGCGGGCAGCGGCAAAACCTCCATCGCCATGCACCGGGCGGCTTATTTGATGTATGAGGGCTTAAAGAATCCCCTGAAAGCCCACAATATCCTGATCCTCTCCCCCAATACCGTGTTTGAAAAATACATCAGCGGCGTACTGCCGGAGTTGGGCGAAAGCAGCGTCCGCACCGCCACTCTGGAAGAATTGCTGGAAGAAAAGTTAGGCGTGTCCGTTCAGTCCAGGGCGGACAGGTGGGAAGCGCTGTGCGGCCAAAACGATCGGAATACCGTTTTTCTTTTCAAATCGTCGAAAGAATTTTTGACGCTGCTGGATCGGTACGCGGAGGCCCTGCCGGGCCTGCTGCCCTACGCGGACCTGGATTACGCCGGAAAAATGATTTCTTCCCGTCAGGAGCAGCGCGCATGGGCCATGGAGCACGGTGGCTCCTTCCCCTTAGCCGTGCGTCTTAGGCGGCTGGAAGCGCGCTTATGGGAACGTGTGCACGCCCTGCGGCCCGCCCGGTTCAATGACCTGCGCATGAAAGCGTTTCATTTAGGGCATGGGGAGGAATGGGCCAGAGGCTATTCCATCTGGGAAAGCGGGGTGCTGGCCCGGCAGATGCACCGCGTCACCCGGTTGGATATACCGGGCCTGTACGCGAATCTGCTCAGCGATCCGGCGCTGCTTCGTTCGCTGGGGCAAGGACTGAATATCCCCGCCGGTCTTTCCTGGAAACATTCGCCCGATACCTCCATGGCCCTGGAAGACGCCGCGGCCATCGCGTATCTGCATATGAAGCTGAATTTCGGCGAATCCTCCGGCGATATCCGGCAGGTGGTGGTGGACGAAGCCCAGGATTACGGCCCGGCGGACTGGGCCGTGCTGAACCTGCTGTTTCCCAAGGCACGATTCACCGTGGTGGGCGATATATACCAGGCTTTGGACAGGAAAACGGACCTTTCTCTGTACCAGGATATCGCGTCCATCCTGAACCGGAAGAGCAGCGCCTTATTGGAATTGACCAAATCCTTCCGCTGCACGAAGGAAATCCTGGAATTCAGCCTGCAATTCCTGCCCGATACAAAAATAAACAGCCTGAACCGCTCCGGGAGCGTTCCCCAATGCCTGACCAACGAGCGGATTATGGATGAAATCGCCGTCTGCCGGGAAAAGGGTTATGAATCCATCGCCCTGATCACCAAAACCCGCCGGGACGCTGAAATATGGCAGGCGCGGCTGAAAGAAAAGATAAAGCTTCCCATCTTGGGCCGGAACGCACAATTGGGGGACGTTTTCTTAGCTCCCCTGAGCCTGTCCAAGGGCTTGGAGTTTGACGCGGTGCTGGTGATGGACTGTGACGGCGCCCATTACGGCAAGACTGAGGATAAACGCCTGCTGTATGTGGCCTGCACCCGCGCCCTGCACCGGCTCGCCCTGTTTGCTGAAACCGATTTCAGCCCGCTGATCCGAAGGGAGGTTTCCTATGCGTAAAATCTATCAGACCGTCAGCCAGATTTTGGGGGATATTATGGGTATGCCATCCGATTTGATGGCTCCCGACGCAAATGTTTCCCATCTCAAGTATCAGGAAAAGGCTGCGGCGGTGATCGCCTGTGAAAAGTCCTTCCATATTTCGCTGGAGGATGAACGGATCGACGAAATGAAAACCGTGGAGCAGTGGGTGAACTATATCACGGAACGGGTCGCCGACCGGGAGGAAGACCGTCCCGCGCCTACGGAAAAGGAAAGAGAAGCCTGGTATTACCGGTAAGGATTCCGGCGCGACCGCATAGTATCTCATTTGTTGGGACATCCTGTTTTTGATCGAAAAAGGAGGTTAATTCCATGATCGAACAGGATACCGTGCGCCTGCTGCGGGAATGCGACGCGGGCGCGAAAATGGGCGTGGACGCTTTTGCGGACGTGATGGATCGGGTCAAGGATCAGAAGCTCAAAGGCCTGCTTGCCGATTCCAAGAAGGAGCATGAAACCTTGGGCAAAGAAATCACAGCGCAACTGCACCGGTTTGAGGATCAGGGCAAGGACCCACCCGCCATTGCCTCGGCCATGAGCTGGATGAAAACCCAGGCGGAGCTGATGATGGACCCCGCCGACCATACCATCGCCGATCTCATGACGGACGGGTGCGATATGGGCGTGAAATCCCTGAGCAAGTACCTGAACAAATACGAAGCGGCGGATGAAAAATCCAAGGACTGCGCCAAAAAACTGATCGCCATGGAGGCCAATTTAGCCCAATCCCTCCGCCCGTTCCTGTAAAAGACGAAAATAATGCAAAACAGGCCGTTTGCATCCAAAATCTTTTGGTACAAACGGCTTGTATTTTGCCTTATCTTCTGGTAAAATAGATAAGGTGTGTGATTCGGAATGCTTTATGCGTGATAAAGAATCAAATGAAATTATAGGGGGAACCGACGACATGGCAGACTACAAAACCGAGAACATCCGCAATATCACCCTGATCGGCCACGGCAGCAACGGCAAAACGACCTTGACCGAAGCCATGCTCTACGCGGCGGGCCATGTGGACCGCCAGGGCAAGGTGGAAGACGGCGCGGCCACCACCGACTATGATCCCGAAGAAATCAAACGCCATATTTCCATCAGCGCGGCAGTCGCTCCCGTGGAATGGAAAAACACCAAGATCAACGTGATCGACGTGCCCGGCTATTTCGATTTTATCGGTGAAATGATGGGCCCCCTCCGCGTGGTGGAAACCGCCGGTATCGTTGTGGGCGCTGTGAGCGGCCTGGACGTGGGCGCGGAAAAAGCCTGGAATTATTCTAAGAAGAACAACGTGTGCCGCATGTTCATCATCAACCGCATGGACGCTGAAAACGCCAACTACATGAAGGTCGTGGAGCAGCTGCGCGATAAGTTCGGTTCCTCCGTGGTTCCCATGCTGCTGCCCATGGGCGAAGGCGTGAATTTCAAGGGCGTTGTGAACGTTCTGGAAAACAAGGCCTATGAAGGCACCGGCAAGGGCCTCAAGGAAGTGCCCGTGCCCGGCGATATGGCCTCCGCCATTGAAACCGCCATGGAAGAAATCACCGAAGCCGCCGCCGGCGCCGACGACGAGCTGATGATGAAGTACCTGGAAGGCGAAGAGCTGACCCACGAAGAAATCCTGTCTGGCTTCCGGGCCGGTATGGCCAATGGCACTATCGTGCCCGTGGTGGCCGTGTCCGCCGTCACCGGCGTGGGCGTGGCCAAGATGCTGGACGTGATGAGCGTTTACCTCCACTCCCCCAAGGGCAGCAAGGCCCAGGGCGAGAATCCCAAGACCGGCGACAAGATCGAGCGTGCCTGCGAAAGCAGCGAGCCCTTCTCCGCTTTCGTGTACAAGACCGTGGCCGACCCCTTCGTGGGTAAGCTTTCCCTGTTCCGCGTCATGTCTGGTTCCATCAACCCCGCCACCGCGCTGTATAACTCCACCGCGGACAAGGCTGAAAAAGCCGGCGGCCTGTTCCTGATGCGCGGCAAAAAGCAGACCAGCGTCAACGTGCTGAACGCCGGCGACCTGGGCGCACTGTCCAAGCTTCAGTTCACCAATTCCGGCGACACCCTGTGCGACGCCGCCTCCCCCATCAAGTACGCTCCCATCGACTTCCCCGCCCCCTGCATCTCCAAGGCCATTTCCGCCGCCAAGCAGGGCGAAGAAGACAAGGTGTTCTCCGGCCTGGCCCGCCTGCAGGAAGAAGATCCTTCCATCAAGGTGGAAAAGAATACCGAGACCACCGAAACCCTCCTCTCCGGTCAGGGCGAACTGCATCTGGATGTGGTCCGCAACAAGCTGGCTTCCAAGTTCGGCGCTCAGGCTAACCTGAACGA
>JAFXSH010000128.1 GCA_017525805.1 Clostridia bacterium
CCCCGACACGACCAATATCCGTCCGTTCTTTTCCATGCCCCTCCCTCTACCCGGCCCATTCCGCGCCGTCAAGCCCCATGTGCCCAGTATTTGACCTGCCGCTCAATTCTTGGGCGTAATCCCGGCAAGCCTTGGGATTTTCCCGGTCATTGGGAACCTTGCGCCGCGGCGTCAAGCCAACGGATTGTGCAAAACCCGCTGGTGTTTTCGACAGGATTTACAAGATTCACAGGATTGGAATCCATGTTCTTTTCCCTCCAAGCAATCCTGCCCATCCTGTAAATCCTGTCCAAAACTCCTCCCGCCACAGGCTGCCCAAAAACTGACCACACCGCCCAAAAACTTCCCACCCGCCCCGCCCACATCCCTGCCGATTTCTCCCACGTTTCCTCCCCCATCCCTTCGTAAATCCTGCCCATCCTGCAATCCTGTCGAAAAATTCCCGCCGTTGGCACGCCTCCTGCTGCATGCCTGGCGGAAACCCTCCACGACAACCAACCAACCGAAAGGACACCCCCATGACGCCCCAACTCCACCCCATCCACCCCGCCTACCAGTTCGAGGCCTTCAACGCCAATGGTTGGAAAATTCCGCCCGATTTTTCCAATGACTGGAAAAATATTTCGCCACTTTTCCAATGATTGGAAAAATTTTTCCGCGCCCCAGCCGCACTCCCACCCGTCCCTCCAAAAGGAAGATTCCATGAAACCCCACCCCCTGTCCCCCTTGCAAACCGCATACCGCACCCTCCATCCCCACAGCGACTGGATTCCCCTGTCCTGGAAGGCCCTGAGCTCCGACGACTGGAGCAAACTGCTCCCCGACCACCCCGAATTCGCCCCGCATTGCCCCTGGCACCGTTTGGATGGCGACGCCTGGTTCTGGCTCCTGAAGGAGCAACCCCAATTCGCGGCAAGATGCCCATGGACCCACTTGAAGCCATATCACTGGCCTTTGTTGTTGCTCCGCCATCCGGAGTTTGCCGACCACTGCCCATGGCCGGAACTGACCCCCACGGACTGGGCACTCCTGCTGGCCGACCATCCCCAGTTCGCCGACAAATGCGACTGGTCCAAGATGCGCGCCGAAGGCAAACGCCCCATCAGCGATCTTTGGGTGCATCTGTTCAAGGCCCAGCCGCAATTCCTGGATCGCATCGACATGGATTCGCTGGACATCGACAGTTGCGTGCCGTTGCTGGCCCACCTCCCCGAAGCGGCCGCGCGCTTCACGCGCTGGGACGAAATCACGCCCGAAGCCTGGTTGCAGGACATCTTGCCCCACCAACCCCAATTCGCCGACAAATGCGACTGGACCAAACTCGCCCCGCAGGATTGCTTCACCCTCTTCGACACCCCCCACGCTCCCACCCTCGCCGCCTACTGCCCCGAAACCATCCTCGCCTACTGGCGCCAGCGCGGCTTCGCTCTCAAGGGGCGCACCTGAATCGGAGCTTTGGACAGGATTCACAAGATTGGCAGGATTCTTTTGGAGAGCCGATGGGTGCGCCTGTCCGGATTCCAATCATTCCGAAGTGTGGGCAATCGGGAGAAAATGGGTGCGGCTTTGCCGCTGGTTTCCCAATCCTGTCAATCTTGCAAATCCTGTCCAAAAAATTTTACAACCCCGCCCCTCCCCGCTACACTTGCCGCAAATCCAAAAGGAGCCCCATCCCGTGACCATCGACGAACTGACCCATGCCGTCATCGGCGCCGCCATGACGGTCCACACCCGCCTCGGCCCCGGCTTCCTCGAAGAAGTCTACCAGAACGCCCTCCTCCTGGAACTCGCCAAACAAAACCTCCCCGCCCAAAAAGAAGTCCCCCTCGACGTCCGTTACGACGGCGCCTGCGTCGGGCAGTACCAGGCCGACATCATCGTCGAGCGCCGCCTCATCCTCGAACTCAAGGCCGTCAGCGACCTCCACCCCCGCCACGAAGCCCAACTCGTCAACTACCTCGCCGCCACCGGCATCGACGACGGCCTCCTCCTCAACTTCGGCACCCCCTCCCTCCAATTCAAACGCAAATACCGGCTCTACAAGAAAACCAAATGAATTCTTTCGACAGGATTTACAAGATTCACAAGATTTCCTGTCCCCCCATCCCCCCAAGAAAAATCCTGTAAATCCTGTAAATCCTGTCCAAAAACACCCCTCTCCAAGCCCATGATCCGCATCATCCACTCCGACATCACCACCCTTCCCGTCGATGCCATCGTCAACGCCGCGAACGAGCGGATGCTGGGCGGCGGCGGCGTGGACGGCGCCATCCACCGCGCCGCGGGCCCCGACCTCTACCAAGCGTGCCTGGCGGTTCCCGAAGTCCGCCCCGGCGTGCGCTGTCCCACCGGCGAAGCCCGCATCACGCCCGGCTTCCGCCTTCCCGCCCGCTGGGTCATCCACACCGTCGGCCCCGTCTGGCGCGGCGGCGCCCACGGCGAACCCGAAAAACTCGCCGCCTGCTACCGCAACTCCCTCGCCCTCGCCGCCGACCACGCCTGCCGCTCCGTCGCCTTCCCCTGCATCTCCACCGGCGTCTACGGCTACCCCCTCGAACCCGCCGCCCGCATCGCCCTCCGCGAAGCCCGAGAATTCCTGGCTCACACAGAGGCAC
>JAFXSH010000002.1 GCA_017525805.1 Clostridia bacterium
TAGAACTTGTCCACAAAATTGATGATTTCCCCATTCTTGATCCGCTGGGCGTACCTCTCCTGGTCGGCTTTGCTCATGTGGGCGATGTCCACCTGCATGTTCACCGGCCCCTGCCGCCTTTGCCCGTTCTCCATGGGCCTGCTGGCCCCCGCCTGCACGCTGGCGGCCAATCGCTGGCCCGCCTGCTGGGCGGTGTACCGCATGGCCTCCTGGGCGATTTCCTCCCCGTGAATGGCGTAGTATGCGTCCTTCACGGAAAGCCCCACGCCGGGGGAAGTCATGCGCACGAAAGCTGGGTTTGCCATTTCGGTCATGAGATCAAAGGTGGGAAACACCTTTTTCAGCTCGTCCGCCTGCTTCGCCACCTGCTCAATGTGCCGGTTCAGGGCCGCGTCCTCCGCGCTCTGGGCTTCCGCCGCCCTGGCCCTTTCCACCTCCGCCCGCAGCCTGTGCATGTCCCGCACGGTTTCGGGGCTGTTGCCGGTTTCGTCGGCTTCCTTCTGGTACAGGGAAAGGTCGTCCGTCATTTTGGCGTAGATGCCCTGGGCGTCGCCCGCGTCCACGCCGTACCGCCGGGATAGTTCCTGCATGATGGGGGCGTAGCTGTTCAATTGGCGCTTGTAGTCCGCGTTGTTCTTGAATCGCTGCTGAATCGCCGCCTGCACCCGCTGGCCCACGGCATGCTCGAATTCTGCCTTTCCTTCGCCCTGGATCATTTGCTGGAATGGGGTCAATTGCTGCGCCTGGCTCTCCTGGCCGCCCGCTTCGCCGCCGGTGACGTCCCCGCCGCTTTGCATGGCCTGCCCTTCGCCTTCCGCAAACAACTGAAGATTGAGTTTTCTCATGGTCTCCACCTCTGCCCGTCCGGTGGGCGATCCCGTCTGCCCGTCAAGTGGGCGATCCTGAATTGGATTATATCAAAGGCAATCTTGAAATAAGAGCCCCCGCCCTTATGTGTTCGGCTGAGAAACATCTCTCGCGTATTCCCTGGCCTTGATCATGTGCGCCGCATCGTCCGTGCCCGGCACGCCCATGGCGGGCGGCTTTCTGCTTTCCGCCTGCGCGCCCTCCGCTTGGGCCGCGCCAGGCTGGCCCATAATGCCCGCCGCCATTTCCTCGGCGGTTTGGGGCTCGTATTTGGAGGCCAGCTTCAGCGCCATCTGCTGCCACATGATCAGCTGCTGCTGCATGCCGCCCATCTCCTGCAGCTTGCGCTTGATTTCGTCCTTGCCCTTAAAATCCATGCAGTCCAGCAGCATCATGCTCTGAACGATCATCTGGGGATTGAACACCCCCGCTTTCAGCAGCTGCAATGCCAGCTCGTTCTGCGCCATCTTGGTGTAGGCGTTGGCCTTCTGCGCGCTTACCTCGATATCGAATACCGGCTTCCTCCAGCCCATTTCCTGCCCCGCAATGGGCGCGTTCTGCTGCATGATCAGGCCGGAATTATCAAAGGACACGTATTCGTTGGCCGACCGCTCGCCCACAATGCGGAAGGTGCGCGGCATGTCGTAAAACTGCCTTATGCGCTCGATCACCATTTCCAGCAGTTTGGTATAGGCGCTGTATGTGCCGTCGTTCCCGTCCCGGCTGGTGCGCCCCGCCGCCTCCATCTGCGCCGCAATGCCGCTGGCCGCCGTCACACCGCTGGATATGCCGTTTGTCACGTCCTGGTTGCCGCAGGTCTGCTTCAGCTCCTCGATCTTGTTGTTCAGGTACGTCACATAAATTCCGTCCAGCTGTTTGTGCTGGATGGGCACCATGTCCGCTTCGTTCAGGCCGCCTTCCACCTCCACCACAGGGGTTGAAAAATTAAGAAATTGCTCCTGATTGATGGGGGAATCGGTCTTTCGGAAATATCGCGGAATGGCCCCCGCCCGCGCGTTGATCACAATGGCGTGATCCATCTGGTCAATGTCCTCCTGCGCGTCTTTGCCCAGGTCGATATAGCCCCAGCCCGCCGGGCTCTCCTTCTGCGGAAACAGCCTGTCCAGCACGAAGGGATACTTCCCGTCCTCATACCAGCCGCCCTTCACGTTCGGGTCGTCCTCGCTGGCGTACAGCACGTGCAGGCCCACATACTTGCAGTATTGCAGCACGCTCTGTCCCTCCGCCTTGGTGTGATAATACCAATCCACCACCAGCGCCTTGTCCGTCCGGGGCGCTTTGCTTTCCGTGTCATATTCGCCCATGGAAAAATCCTGCTCCAGATTGGCGTTTGTCAGCTGGGGATATTGCTCTTTCAGCGTTTCCTTGTCCACCGCGCTTACGAAAAACACGTTCCGGCTTTCCTGGATGTCGCTGATCCCCGGTTCCCAGAACAGGTTCATCAAATCCACGCCCACCACGGCGATATCGCCCATGCCGTTCAGCTTGCTGGCATCCCAGTACACCGCGTAGGCCGCCGTTCCGTGCTTGTTCTTTTCCCAGGCCTGCAGGCGGTATTCGTCCTTGAAATGGTTCTGCTCCAAGATCACCGGCAGCACGCTGGTCAGAATCTTGGCCTGCGCTTCGTCGCTTTCCTCCCGGGCCAGGATCACCGGCTCCGGGTATGCGTCCATCATGTCCGCATGCTTGCCCATGATCACATTTACCAGCCATTTGGTGGGCCGCATGCCGTCGTTGGTCATTTCCTGCTCTTTGGAAAAGTCCCAGGCGTGCCCCTGCCACCAGTTTTCATCCGCTTTCAGCCGCGCTTCCAGCTTGGCCTTGCCCGCCTTGTACTTTTTCAGGGTCTCATTGGCTTTTTGCAGCCGCTCCCGCGTCATGCTCCGGGGCATAAGGGCCTCCATGGTGGGTGCTTCCCGCGTCATTCCGTTCTGTGTCAGCAGTTCGCTCATATTTTCCTCCTCGCGTATTGGTTCAGCGGGTCGTTTAAAATCACTTTCTCCGGCGCTTTCGCCTTGGGCTTGATGGGGTTCATCATGCAGAAATACCGCCATTCGTCCGCCACGTGATCCTCCAATTTGCTGTCCACGTCCTCAATCCGGTGCTCGTCGTAGCACAGCAGCGGAATGGTGCGGATAAACGCCCGGCAGGTATTGAACACATACATCATGGGATAGCCGTTTTGGTCGAAGGAAAGCCGGTAATGGCATTGCATCCAGCCGGGAATGCGGTCGTTGTTTCCCTTATCGAAGTACACCCCGTATTTCTCCGCCGTGTTGTACCGGCTTGCTCCCGTTTCTTCCCCGGCCCAAATGCTGGGGTCTGCCACCCCGCGGATTCTCTTGCCTTTCAGCCAGGGGTGCTCCCGCTCCATCCGGGCGATTTCCCCGAAAATCTCATCATCCACCCACTTTACGCCCTCGTTGGGGATGTCCTGCCCGTGATCCTTCCGGCAGCCGTACAGCTCCAAAATCCGGTAAAACACCCCGTCATAATCGACGGCCCACCAGGCGCAGGAAAAGGGCTTGGCATATCCCCAGTCAAAGCTCCGGTATATCCTCCAGCCGGGGGGCGGCTCGAATGGCGCGATCACGTGGGTGTTTTTCTTGTCCAGGTAATGCTCCGGGTCGTCCCGGAACTCCTCGAACACCTGTCCCTCAAACACGTCCCAGTTGCCGTACAGCCATGCGTCCCTGCGTTTGGGCGGCAGCGCCTTCAATTGCTCGATGTAGTCCGGCTGTTCTTTCATCAGGGCTTTGTTGTCCGTCACCAGGCTTTGAATGAATATGTAATCCTCCGGCTTTTCCGAATCCAGGAAACGGCCCTCTTTCAGGCGCTTAATGTACTGGTGCCCCGGCCCGCCCGGGTTGCAGGTCATATACATGCGTTTGGGAAAGCCGTTGGTGCCGCGCACGCAGGCCATGATGGCCTTCACCTGCTCCTCCGTCATCTGGGTGGCCTCGTCAATGCAGATCACGTCGTACTCGTGCCCCTGTATGCGCATCAGGTCTTTGTCGTTTTCGCAGTACATGAATTTGATAATGCTGCCGTTGGGCCATCGGAACTCATGTTCCGTGCCATTGTACGCCGCCACCCCGTTCAGCAGCGAGCGCAGGGGCTTAATGTGGTTTTCCAGCAGTTCAGGGTAGCTCCGGCGCATAATCATGATGCGGATGCCCGCATATTTGGCACACATCAGCACCGCCTTGAACCTCACAGCCCAGCTTTTCCCGCCGCCCCGCGCCCCGCCGAAAATCACATACTTGTTTTTGGCTTTCATAAACAGGCTTTGCCGCTGGTTTGGGTGCGGAATCGTAATGATTTTCACTGGCTGTATGCCTCGCTCTCCTCGTCCGGGCCGATCTCAAAGCGCACACCGCCTGCGGCTTCCTGCTCTGCCTGCGCGGCTTTCTTTTCCTCCATGGCCTGCTTTTTCTTCATCAGCTTGATCTTTTCCGCCTCTGCCGCGCTTATGGCCCCGCCGGTCATGGTTCTTGCGCTCGCCAGCTTTTCCAGGCTCTTGCTGTAATTCAGCACCGTTTCCGATTCCGTCAGGGCGAACACGTCCGGCTTTTCCTCCGCCATGACCGCGATGGTTCTTGCGCTTGCCAGCAGCGCCCGTTCCATGGCGTCCGATGCCTCCAGCAGCCGCGCAAGCTCCCGCGCTTTTTTGCCTGCCGCCTGGGTGGCGGCTCTCCGCAGGGCCCGCTTTTTCAGCTTCGCCCGCTTTCCCACCCAGTCCCCGGTCTTGCACCATTTTTTCAGGGTGGACAGGGGCAGGCCCGTGCTTTTCGCCAGCTCCGCCAGCGTTTCGTTTCCGGCTATATACCGCTGCTCCGCCTCCATGCGCCTGTCCTCGCTCATGTCTCCCGCTCCTTTCGGCTAATATGGTAACAAATCCGCCCAGAAAAAAAGAGCCCCCGCCCGGAGCGCCTCTCCCCAAAATTGCCTACAATAAACGCCCGCGCGCATCTGCGCGGGTTTGGCACCGCCCCAGTCCCATCATGGCACGCAAACAAAACCACCCCTTGTAGGGGCGGATATTATCCGCCCGCCCTTGCCGTGTCTCTCCTCATATGGGCGTGCACGTACACCCCCGGCAGAAAATCCGAATAGTGTACCGTATAATCCACCAGCCGCCATCCCGGATAGCGCTTTTCAAATTCCCGCTTGGCGTCCTCCCTCACCGCGTCCGCAATCTTCTGGCTGGCCCTTCGGCTGAATTTCCGGTCGTTGTAGGTCGCCCTTGGCTTTTTCAGGCCCTTGCTCGCGAACCACTTGCGCTTCATCAGCTTCTCCTGGCCCTCTTTGTGCTGCGTCATATACCGGCACAGGCCCTCCACGCCCTTGTCCTCGAATTTTACCTGCACCGCCCGCGTGTTGGCCACCCCTTCCCGCCATATCTTTTCTACCTCGTCCCGCGTCAGGGCCCCGCCCCGCAGAATCATGTGTATATGGTGCTGCTGCCCCTGCCTTGTACTCTCCACGATCCCCATGTATTCCAGCGGCACGCCCGCCTTTCTGTACTTCGTCCTCAGTCTATCGAAAAACCGGCGCTTGATTTTTGCAAACTCCTCCAGGCTGCATCCCTCGGCGCTCGTGAACGTCCCGAAAATATCCCCCTCCCCGAAATTAAGGTTCCCGATCTGTGTGAACGTCCGAAAGGCACGTGCAAAATTTGCACGTTGCATCTGCTCCGTCGTCTTTCCCCGCTTGCCCGCCTCCCGGCTGTACTGCCAATCGAGAACCGGGTATATGTCCGCGTCCAGGTGATCCCCAGCTACCACGGTTTTGGTTCGCTGCAATAAAACGCCCTTGCTGCTCCGGTGCATGGGCTGATCGAGCGCGTACTCCTCCGCCTCCGGTATGTATGTCCGCATGGTCTGCTCCTCCTGTCTCGTTCGTGTCCCCCTGGCCGGGGGGCCGCTCTGCGCCCGCGCCCCCCGGACCCCCCAGAGCATGTACTGCTACCGCTCCGGTTCCCTCTCCGCGTTCCCAATCTCAACTCTCAACTCTGAACAAGAACCGTGATTTGTGAATACCCGATACAAGCCCGGTCAGGGCATCCCGCCCAATTTTTCTTTGCCTGTTTCCCATTTATATAGTAGAAACTCAATTCTCCCCATAGACGACGAAAGACGGCTTTCGCCGTCTGCACAATCTCGCTGTTTTAAGCGCTTCCATTTATTTTCTTTTCTTCCTGTCCATCTTCATTCCAATCACAAAAGCGCCGATCAGCAGTATAGCGATCATCCCGTATGCGATCAGATCAAACGCATCAACGATCACCCGCATGTTCCATCCTCCTTTCCGCGCCCCGCCCGCCGCGTCCGGTGGGGGCCTGCCCTTCATCGACAGGCTTGTCGGTTCGCGTGGGCGGTCGGCTCTGTGCCGCATGGCTTTTCCAATGGCCTGTTGCATTCGTAACTTTGGGGTTCTACTACTACTACTATACACGGTTTCTCCTGCGGCTGGGAGCCCCCGCGTCTATGCCGCGCTGCTATCGCGGCAAATGGCATCATTGGTTTTTCCATGGCTTTCTGATCCATTCCAGCTGCGGCGGCCGGTTCCAGGCCCGCCACGCAATCAGAAACGTGCTTTTCTCCAGGGCGTACAGCCTTTGCCCCTGCCGCGTCCATGCCTCCAGCAGGATCACCTTTTCCCCGTCTTCCCGCGTTTCGGTGCCCACGTATTCCACCATCCGCGCCCGGCGGCCCTCGTCCCGCAGCTGCAGCCAGTATTTCTTCCGCGGCTTATCCGTCGTCATCATCCGCATATCTCCAATGAGCAATGCTCCGGGCCAGCTCGCACCTCTCCCAGTTTTCGCAGCAGTACATTTCCATTTGCTTCTTCATTTCTTTGCCGCGCTTGTAATTGGTGCGGCACGTCGCCCCTGTGTCCCGTGGGAACACGCTTTCACAAACAATGAAATTGTCCCCGCAGCCGATGAAAAACGGGCATTTGGCTCGCTTGTTCTCCATGGCGTTCCGCATGCCCGTTCACCTCCAAATTGATTTTTTCAGCCTTCAAATCCTTCGTGCCTGATGGCCGCCCGCGTCAGCCGCCGGGCGTGCCTTAGCTCCTCCCGGTAATTTTTCCGCATGTGCAGCATACCGGCCACAAAGCCAGCGCCAAACGCCGCCAGGGCGCACAGGGCCAGCACAAGGCCCACGATCAGTCTGCCCATACCACGTCCTCCATCTGTGACGCTAATGGGCGTTCCGTCCAGAAAACAAAATCTCTGTAATAACGGGTCGAATCTTTCAGCAGGGCCCGCTGGTTCACGCCTCCGCGCCAGGGCGGCGTCAGGCTTTCATCCCGATATTCTTCGGCCCTGAACTGTACAAAAACAGGTCTGACCGAATCCGGCCTATCGCGAAAATTCGATGCGTTATTCATTGCTTCGTTAAAGGTCATCATTCGCGCCACCGGCACCGTAGGAGCGGATAATATCCGCCCGCCCTTCGCTGCGCTCTTGATCACTTCCAGCGCGTCTTTTGTAAGGTGCTGAACGCATATCCTTGCAGGCCATTTATCGTACTCGCAGTCTCTGCATGCGTCTGGTACGCTGCTTGAACACCTTTCCAGCGAATACATCACTTTTTCTCGATCAGGCATCCCTCTTCGCCTCCTTTCGATTTCGGTATGCTTGCCAGGGGTATTCCTGAACGAAATCGGCGCCCATGAGCTGCCGCAAGCTCTCTTTCATAAATACCGGCACGCCCATAAGCCTGCATTGGGCTACAGCATTTTCAATCCACTCCTTTTTCGGAACGACCTTATCCTTGCAGTTCCCGGTTTGGGCTCCGAATATCACCCATTTGGGCCAGCTATTGAGCGCCGGAATGTTGATCTCCCCGTGAAGCGGCTCTGCCGATAGGAAAATGTTGTAGCCGTCCCATCCGTTCGGGATGTGCCTGAAATTCGCCTCAGCCATTTGGTGATCTGTGGCTGTAATGCCGTACCAATGGTTCTTCTCTTTCGGGAGCTTGCCTTCTGCCGCGAGTTCTCCATATCTTGCCGGGTTCTTGGTCAAGAAAAGGTAACGGTGCTGCGGCGCTCTCCGGCAAGCATCAAAAACTTCTTTGATCCATTCGTCTGGCACCCATTCGCCGAACAGGTCGGCCATGCTGCATACAAAGATCGTGCGCGGTTTCGTCCAGCGCTGCGGTTCGTCCAGCCGGTACTTATGGAACGTGGGCAGGAATCCCATCGGGTAAGGCTGTTTCCTTCCGTCCTTGACATACGGCTTTTCCAGTTCCAGCATCGTGTCCATGCCCTCGCTGCTGTCCCATTTCGCCGCTCCCTCCATGCCAGGATCGCCCAGCTTCGGCGCATAGGGCAGGCCAAATCTGTTCGCAATGCCTCGCGCATAGCAGTATTCGCACCCATGCAGGCAGCCCGTAACCGGGTTCCAACTGGCGTCACACCAGTCGATTTTCGTTTTGTCTCCCATTTATGGCCTCCATCATTGCTTTGCCTCGTCTTCCAGCTCCTTGATCGCTTCCAGCGCGTCCCGCGCCATTACCGAAATGCAATTCCCCATATCCGGGTTGTTGTGGGTTTCCTCATACGGGCAATCCTCCCCGCACATGATCCCGTTTGATCAGGCTTCCAGCCCCTTCATCACCTTTTCCAGCTTATCCATGCCACGCCGCCTTTCCGGGGCGCAGCCCTGCGCTTACATACCGGCAAGCCCGCCGCGCCGTGGGCGTTTTCCGTCCCCGGCTCCTGTCCGCCAGCTTGTCCACGTTCCGCTTTTCCGAATAGTCCTCCAGCGTGCCCTTTTCCGCCAGCCACACCAGCGCGATGCACACCAGCAGGAACAGCACCGCAAACCAAATCAATTCAGAAATCATATGTCTACACCCCCCATTGCTCAGCCATCGCTTGGGCGATGCCGGGGAACGTTTTACTGCGTTTTTTGGCGTCGCGGAAGCCGAAGTTCTGCATCTTTGTTTGCTTCGCATGGCCGCCGTCTACCCATAGCCCGGTAGGCTCCACCATGTTTGTGTGGACGAGTTTGGGCAGTCCTCGTAGCCAGAGATAGGTCTTTTTCTTGAATGGATCACCGAAGAAAAATGGCTGAATGACTTGTGAAGGAGACGGAAGCTGCCAGATGGTGCTCGGGATTGGATTTTCAACTGCAACATGCTCACACGGAGCGTTGAGCATGGCAAAGAAAAAATCACGCGCCTGAATCGCCAACCGTACCCGTTCTTCGTTCATCAATCGGAAAGTTTCTTTCTGTCTCTGGATGCGCTCGGTGCCGAGAAACAGATGATTTGCTCCAGGATTGGAAAGATATGTGCATGGTGGATGTGCGATAATCAAATCCCATGGCCCTGTAATGATATGCGGCTTACCGTCCACGGTTATAAAAGAGCAGTTCCCGGAAATGATGTTCCTCACATCCTCTACAATGTGCCATTCGATGTGATTATACAAAGCACAATGCTGAATATCCGCGCTGAACGCTTCATGCCCGCGCTCCCGGAAAGCCAGGCAAACCGTCTGGCTTTCCTCGCACGCCACCAGCACTTTCACTCTCCTGTCTCTCCCTTCCTCCGGATCACCAGTTCCAGCCCCAGCGCGTCCAGCGCGTCCACGATGCAGTCCACCCGCGCCCCGCTTCGGGAATTCCAGCCCTTCATGGTCTCCCAGGCCACCCCGCACTTGGCGGAAAGCTCTTTCCAGTATAGGCCCTGCTGCTCCCTTTCCGCGTTCACCGCGGCAAAGACGGACCGCGCGCTTTGAATCACTTGCTTCACTGTCCGTTCCTCCCTTTCCGCCGGGCTTACTGCCCCAGCCGTTCCATGTCCAGCTGTTCGCCGTCCATGCCATCCTGCGCTTGCGAATTGTCATCCTGCGCTTGCGAAGGATCCATGGTGCCGCCGGGCCGCAGGCTGCACATGAATTTCATCTGCTCCAGCAGCAGCTGGCAGGTGCTTTCCGGCATGGGCCTGGCGCTCCCGGCAAAAATCATCCCGTCGTTGATGACGATCAGCGGCTGATCCTTCGCGTCCCAGCCCAGCATGTATTCCCGGTAATCCTCCCGGGCCACGGCGCAGCGGATATACTTCTGCTCCAGCAGGTACACCTTGCCGCTGAAAATCAGCATTTCAATGCCGCCGTAATTGTCGATGTTCAGGCTGCCAACCTGCATGTTGTTCACGTTCCGCCGCAGCACCGGCCACAGGGGATAGGTTTCCAGGGCCGCTTCCTCAATGCGCAGCTTGTCCATCTGCTCCACGGAAAAGTCAAACAGCCCCTTCACGCTTTTGGGCGTCAGATGCAGGCCTTCGTCCACCCGCACCATCCAGTCCTTGCCGCCGATCCACTGCTGGCCCCGCTCCCCGGTCAGAATCGCCACGCCCTTCTGATCCAGGATCAGCTTTTTGATTTTGTCGATTTTCAACTTTCCTCAACTCCTGCTTATTTAATGCCTTGGTGGGAACGCCCGGATTTGAACCGGGACCCAGCCGCTTATGGGGCGGATGCGCTTACCATTGCGCCACGTTCCCATAACCGCGCCCCCCGCTCAAAGGGCGCGGGCCGGTCTTTCCCGGCTGCCAATGATAGGAGGACTCGCAGGCTTTCCGCACCCTCAATCGTCGCAACTGCCCTTCATGGGCAGATTGCTCGTTTCGGGTGATCTCCCCGCCGATGAAATCCCTGCCACTGGCAGTCATCGGCGGTTCGTCCTAACCTGCTGGTGCGGGCAGTCGGAATCTCACCGACCCACGGCGTCCTTCCATGGCCTTCATGTGCCCGCATGATGGGCGCCCCGCGCCCTAATTTGCACTCTCCGCTCTGAACTCTCTCTCAAACTCTGCCAGCCCCATGGGCCGGAAGGGGAATCGCATCGGCTCCCGTATGAAATCATCCAGCCGCTTTCCCATTTCCCGCTGAAAATCCTCCAGCAGCTTTTCCCCCGGCATCCGCCCCGTTTCCTCCAGGTATTCCCGGATGCGCTTTTCCGCCAGTCCGTAGGCCACCCGCACCCATTCGGGGGCCTGCCCCTTGTCAGGGGCGGATAACATCCGCCCGCCCTGTTCCTTCTCCACCAGGATTTCCACCCTGGCCCCGCCGCTGTTGTAGGTCGCCACGTGCCCCCCGGCCTCCGGGTTGGCCGCCTGCCAGATCAATTCCGCCAAATGCTCACCCCCCCGCCCTATCCTATGTGTCTATGCTTGCCCATTTTGCGCTCCTGGCAAATCCTCGGGCCGCCAGCCGACCCCGATATAGTCCAGCACTTCACCCCAGCCTTGGTCATACATCCAAAAGCGCCACTCGTCCGGGTTTCTCTGATATAGCAGGTCGAAGTGATGCGGCCTCTTGTCCAGGTGGATGCCGTAGCCGCACATGCTGCATCCCGTTCTCTGGGCCTTTGTTGTGCGCAGCGTTCCGTCCGCGTCCCGCACGATTTCCCCGTAAATTTCCGGGACATGCACGTGTAAGTCCAGCGCGAGTTGCAGCAAGTCTTGTCGGCTGAAAAAGTTGAACGGGCAGCTTCGGGCCGTGTCTTTCCCCACATAGTTGCATCCGTGCATCCGCAGTGAATACTGCCGCCGCCCGCCCTCGCTCTGCATCAGGCCCAGGAACGGCCAAATGTTGTGTTCCTCCTGATACCGCCTGGCCGGTTCTTCTTTCAGCCAATAACAGCACTGATCGGATACCTTGAACGGGGCCACCTGACAGTTAAGGTCTGGCCGGAACTCACCGTACAGCCCGCCGAACAGCTTCACCCATTTGTCCGGGAGCTTAAATCGCAGATTTGTTTTGTGTTTTCCCCAAGCCCCTTCTTCGCCGGTCATGTATGCCTTGATGATGGGGCTTGTGTCGCCCGATGTTTGCAATCGGCTGATCTTCGCGCTGGCCTGTTTGCTGACAATTGGGTACCCGTATTCTCTTAACACTTGAACTTTTGATTTCAGCGGCTTAATGGGGATCACGCCCATTTCTTTGTGTACGGACTGTATGCTCTTATCCTCCAGGATGGAAACGCTTATACCGTCGCAGTGCCCCAGCACTTCCCGGCAAAGGGCAAGAAGCGTTATGCTGTCCAGCCCGCCCACGCTCACGGCGTAGTTCTTCCCGTACTGTTCGCATGTGGTCTGCCAGTCCCTAATCCGGCTCTCGGCGACGGCTACCTTTGCCGTATATGGCAGAGAAAGCATCTGTGTGTTGTGCGCCACCCGTGCGGTCTTCTCCGCTTCCGTCTCTTTTTTCTGTCCTGCCTGCCAAATTTTTGCCACCGCTTTTTCCTCCCGGCTTTGCGCCTGTGGTTTTGCAAACTTCCGTTCCCGTTGTTCTTCTCCTTCCGGCCTGTTACAATGGCCTGGAAAGGAAGTGTTTCTATGCGTCATCCCCTTGGCGATGGCCGCTTTTATGAGCGTTCCGCCCTTCCCGTCGAATGCCGTTTGTACCCCGGCCATAGGTTCTCCCTGCCCGTCGTCACATTTTTTGATGCCGACGGCCCGGAAAAATCCTATCTGGAAAATTTTCCTTGCGATCAGGGCTGTTCTTGCCCTGAATGTAATGCTTGTCTCAAATCGGCACATGAACGCCTGTCTCGTCCTGCTTCACCGTGAGCGCCCCTTGGTTGTGCAGCGTCTGAACGGCGATCATCATTTCATGCAGCCCTTCCATGGTTTCCAGCGCTTCCCATGCTAAATAATTGGTGTATGCGCCAACTGGCAGCTCTTTTTTGATGGCTTCCTGCGTTTCGGCTGGAATCGCGTGCAAGTTCAGCGCCACGCTCATTTCGTCTATGCTGCATTGCCGCAGCATGATTCTGGCTCTCGTGAACCCGCGCCACGCCTTTGCTGATACTTCCATCTTTTCCTCCCCGCCCGCTTCACGCGGGCTTTTCGTTTTCTTGGCCTCCCCTATCAGGGGAGGTGGCGCGAAGTGCCGGAGGGGTCTTTCCGATCAGCTCGTCGATGGTCACCCCCAGGACGGAGGCGATTTTAGCTGCAACCTTTAAGCTCGGCGATTTCTGTCCGGTTTCGATCCAGTGAATATGTTGCTGTGTTACCCCGCACAGCTTTGCCAATTCTGTCTGGCTCAACTTTTTGTTGCTCCGTAATGTAAAAATAATATTTTCTGGCAAATTACCGCCTCCCTTACAACTTCTGGTTTATTGTAGCACAACCAAAAGTTGTCTGTCAAGAGGGGTTTTATAAATATAATCAACTTTTTTTCGCTTGTTCGCAACAACTAAAAGTTGTATAATAAATCAAAAAGGAGTTGTGGTGAATGGCGCTTTCTGAAAATATACGGTTCTATCGGGAACGTGCAGGAATGTATCAATCCGATCTTGGCCGCATTCTGGGTGTATCTGCGCAAGCTGTTTCAAAATGGGAAGTCGGAAAAGCTGAACCGGATCAATCGGCTATTCTGAAAATGTGTGAGCTTTTTGATTGCTCAGTAAATCAACTATTTGGAATGAATGACAATAAAAATGAACCCCGCGACTCTACCGGGCTTGATCAGGTGCTTTCCAATGATGAACTTCGTCTTTTGGTTTCTTACCGCGCTTTGTCTTTGGAAGGCCGGGAAAAGGTTCTTGCTTATGTTTCAGATATTTCTGTTCTGTATGCTTCTGAAAAAAATCAAACCTTTCCCGCTTCAAATGCGCTGAAATGAAAAAGTATGGCGATAGAGGTATGGAAGCATTGTATATTTTTGGCGGTATTTTTGCGCTGATTCTCTTTTTATGTTTTATCGTGTATCTGACATACCTTCCAGAAGAAAAAGCACGCAAGAAGGCAATGGAAGAAGCACGCAAAGAGGAATCCGCTAAAAATCTGAATAACCAGCAAAAAGAAAATAATTCGCACAAAATAGATAATTCTAATTTCGTAAATTCAGAATCAAACAAGTATAAAGAAGAAATTGAAAAGTTGAAAAAGGATCTCGAAAAAAAGGATGAGATAATAGATCAATTGAGGCGAAAACTGTTTGATTATGAACATGCGAAAAAGACAAAAGAGCGATTGGATTCAAATAAAACAGATGCTCTTATCGATAGGAATCATGAATTATCACAGGAAAATAAAGAATTAGATGCAGAAAACTTTAGTTTGGAGCTACAACTTGCAGATAAAGAAATGATCATCGAAAAATTATTAAAAGATCAACAGGATTCCACTATTTTTGGGTATAGCGCCTCTGATATAACAAGTTTGTTTGAACGCTTGCACGATTTTGAAAATCAGGAATCTCGCCTTGATCACGCAGCGATATCTTCCGCTCGGCGTGATACATGGAAGGATTTAAAAGGAAAACCTTACAAAACATTGACGCCTGAGCAGCAATCACAGATTCATTTTCCTGTTCTTGATCCTTCTTATGTTTATTTCTTGCCTTCCCACCCCACTTTTCATTCTGTTTATTGGTGCTATTCTTTGGATAATTCTCCTTCTCCAAACAAAACCACCCTTTGCGATGCGATACAGCAAAAACTTAAACCATGCTCAAAGTGTGTCGATCCCGAAACTTATAACGACTATCTGATTCAGCACAAGCAGCCGAAATAGCATTACAAAGCAAGGTCAGGAGGCCATGCATGAAAAAGTATTCCATCGTCGTCACCCTCATCGCCCTGGGCCTGCTTTTCTACATCCTCATAGGCCAACCATCGCCGGACAAAACCACCGGCGCTCAAACGGCCTCCAGCTATTCCGCCTCCGTTTATCAGCCCGCCGCCCAGCCCAAGGCAACCGCAAAGCCTGCCGCGAAAAAAACCGCCATGCCATCCCCGAAGCCCACCGCCAAGCCCGCCACGAAAACCTACATCCTCAATAAAAGCTCCAGAGTTTTTCATAAGCCCTCCTGCTCCAGCGTCAAGCAGATGAAGGATTCCAATAAACGCACCTACACCGGCACCCGCGCCCAGGTCGTTGATATGGGCTACCGCCCTTGCCAGCGCTGCAAACCTTAACCGGCCGATTCAGCAAATCACATGAAAAAAAGCCCCCCTCGGGGCTTTTCGGAAAGGCGGTCATTGCATGCCCAGCTTGGCGGTCAGGGCCTCCTGCAAGGTCTGGGAAAAGTTCACGTTGGCCGCTTCGGCGGCGGTGTTCAGCCATTGGGGAATGGAAAGGGTTTTCTTTACCGCCATGTTGGAAATCTTTTTGCGGTAGGTCACGGTGTCCGCCAGGATCAGCGTCACGATCGCCCCTTTTTCCGTGGGGTGTATAGCGTTCAGGTCGCTGGGCGCGGGAATCGGTTCCTTCTGATCTTCCATATGCGTCAGCATCAGGTTCAGCACATCTTCCCCCATTTCCAGCGCGTCCACAAGGTTTTCCCCGCTGGTAAAGCAATTTTCTATATCGGGGAATGTCACCATAAAGCCGGGTTCGTCCGGCTCGATGATCGCCGGAAAACAATACTTTGCCATATTCTGTGTCCTCCTTCTGTCTCGCGGACTTCCCTTATTTCAGCCCCGCCTGCTTGTTCACCGCTTTTTCTATCCCTTTTCCTATCTCCTGTGTGTCATGCCTCGGCACAGGAAACTTCTTTTGTGTAATGGGGCTGTACCAAATTTCGTGGTTTCCGCCCTCGTCTATTTTTCGGCATCCTGCCTCCCGAAGCTGACGCTTTTTTTCCGCCCACCTCATGCTTTTCCCTCCTTGCCCCCTCATTATACTACGTAACATTACGTATGTCAAGCGGTAACTTGCAAGTTATAAGCAAGTTATTTTCAAAATAATCTTGGGAATAATCTTATGATTTTCTAAAGATTATCACAAGATAATTTAGGAGCTGATTCCATGTCCTACTGCATGTACCTGCGCAAGTCCCGCGCCGATCTGGAAGCGGAAGCCCGCGGCGAGGGCGAAACCCTCTCCCGCCATCTGCACACCCTCACGCTCCTGGCCGCCCGCCTGAATATTGACGTGGCGCCCTCCGCCATCTATCGGGAGATCGTGTCCGGGGACACCATCGCCGCCCGGCCCATGATGCAGCGCCTTTTGGAAGAAGTGCAGCGCGGCATGTGGGAGGGCGTGCTGTGCACCGAAGTGGAGCGCCTGGCCCGCGGCGACACCATTGACCAGGGCATTGTGGCCCAGGCGTTCCGCGTCAGCGGCACCAGGATCATCACCCCCGCGAAAACCTACGATCCCAATAACGAAATCGACGAAGAATACTTTGAATTTTCCCTATTCATGGCCCGCCGTGAATACAAGGCCATCAAGCGCCGCATGCAGGCGGGCCGCGCCGCCTCCGTCCGGGAGGGTCATTACGTGGGCGGCAAGCGCCCCTTCGGCTATCAGGTGGTGAAGTGCACCGGCAGCAAGGGCTACACCCTCCAGCAAATCCCGGAGGAAGCCCGCATCGTCCGGCTGGCCTATGATTACTACCTCCACCATGGCTTAGGCACGGCTGCCATCGCCAACCGCCTGAACGCCATGGGCAGCACCACCTATAACGGCCACACTTGGGACGCTAACTCCGTTCGCAAGATGCTTTTGCTGCCAATTTATGCCGGCTATGTCCAGTGGCTGAAGCGCGAAAGCAAGCCTCTGTACAAGGACGGCGTGCTCCAGGCCGCCCGGCCCCTGTCGGACCGGTACATTCTGGCCAAGGGCCTGCATGAGGGCATCGTCACGCCCGAGGAATACGATCAAGTGCGCGCCCTGGCCGAATCCCGCCGCTGTATCGCCCATGTGGACAACAAGCACATTTCCAACCCTTTGGCCGGGCTGATCAAATGCGGCCTGTGCGGCTATGCCATCACCCGCCGCAATAATACCCGTGGCGTTTTCCTCTGCTGCAAAAACCCTGTCTGCTCCTGCTCCTCCGCGTATATGGACGTGGTTCTCTCCGTGATCCTGGACACCCTGCGCGGCTATGTGATCCAGTACGAGGGCCAGGCCGCCCCGCCCGTCCCCGCGCCCGTCGATCACTCCCAGGAGCTTTCCGCCGCCAACCAGGCCCTTGCCACCGCCCGCCGCCAGCTCACCGCCGCCAAGGATTTGCTGGAAAAAGGCATTTACTCCATAGAAGAATTTTTAGAGCGCCGCACCGCCCTGAATGAAAAAATCGCGGCCAGCGAAGCGGAAATTTCCCGCCTCACCGCCGCTTCCGCCCAGCCGCCCGAATCCCAGGCCGCGCAGATCATCCGCGCCCTGCCCCAAATCCGCCGCGTGCTGGACGCCTGGCCCTACGCCACCACCCCCGCCGACCAAAACGCCCTCCTGCGCTCCATCCTCTCCCGCGTCACCTATTCCAAAACCGGCCCCCTCACCCGCGATAAAAACCCCCGCGATTCCGTTTCCCTTTCTTTGTCCTTTTTGCCGACACCAGAGGAACAATGATTCATTTTTCATTCTTTAGTGTCTGCAAAAAAGCCCGATCGTCAGAGCGGGCCTTTTCCTTTTTCTTTTCCTTTTCCGTCAGGTCACATAGCGTTATACTGCGCGTGCAGTTTCTCCATCATCGTATTTTCATGCACGAAAAACGGGATGCATGCCGGTTCCTCCTCTTTCTGCTTGCATTCGTTCATTTCACTTTTCCCCGCTTTCGTCGCCGCCGTCGCCTTTCTCCCGCATGATTTCCAGGGCTTTCAGCAGCACCTTGGGCACGGGCACGCCCATGGCCGCCGCGTTTTCCAGGATGCTCAGCCCTTCGCTGGCCACGAACCACAGGCAGCATGCCCCGGTCACGGCGGCCACTTGGATTCCGGCGCTCACTGTGATTGCACGATCCACCAGCGCGGCCAGGCCCACGATAATCAGGATCAGCACTTTTTTCAGCAGCCCTTGAAACGCGGTTCTGCTTGACAGTCCCCCGTTTTCGGTCTTGGGGCTTTTCCCCATGGCTCCGCACATCAGGCCGGTGATATAGTCCAGGGTCATTACGGCCACCAGCACCCAAATGATGGGCGGCAGCCCGGTAAAGAAGCTGACCACGGCGCCCAGGGCCGCCGCCAGCGCTTCGGTGATTTTCTTCATGGTTTTCTCCTTTCGGTCGATAGGTTTGAAGGACATTTATGCCCCTATCAACCGGGCGGCCTGTTCTGCCCCAGCTTATCCAACAGCGCCGCATCCGGCGCTTTGGTCACGATGGGTGTCGGTTCCCGGTTCCACCATGGCTCTTCCCGCATATACCGCAGGGCCACGATCAGCACGGCGACGATCAGCATTAGCAACAGAATAATCGTAACGATGAACATTAACGCCTTTTTCTCCACAATCAATCACCCCCAGCATAGCCCCGAACATCAAGCGCCATGTCCCCCAAAGTGTCCACCCACGCCAGCAGCATGGCAACGGGCACGCGCACGGTTCCTTCCTCCGGCGCTTCCCCCGGTTCGTCCGGGAAATCATCGTTCTCCGGCGCTCCGCCCATGGCCGCCCAGGTCTTGGGGCCTACCACACCGTCAGCGGTCAGTCCTTTGGTTTTCTGGAACGCTTTCACAGCCTCCTCGGTCTTGGCCCCGAAAGCGCCGTCAATGACCAGCCCAGCCCCGGCTTCATCGTTCAAATATTCTTGCAGGCTTTTGACCAATTCCCCCTTGCTCCCCCGGCGCAGGGTGGGCAGATTGTTTTTCGGGTCGATTCCAGCCGCTTTCAGCTCGGCGTCAGAGTACAGCCCGGCCGGTATGCCGTAGGCCGTCCAGTCCCGTTCCCCGCTCTGAACCGTGCCGCTGCAATGGACGGTCACGCCCATCCCCACATGCATGCCAGTGTGTTGCCATATGCCGTTTTTACGCTCAAACACACAGCCCACAAGCCCAGCGGGCATGTCTGCATAATTTCCCCGAACGGCCCAGTTGCTTTCTTTTTCGTACTGCGCCCCGCAGGTGTCGCCGTACAAATCAAGACCCACCTGTTTCAGCAGCCAGTCCGTAAAGCCTCGGCAGTCAAAGCACCTCGTCCCCTGCCATGGGCATCCCTCACAGCTCGCTTGCTTTCCGCTCAAAACGGGGCATGTCCTATAGATGTTCTCTTTTTTATCCGGCCTGTACCCGGCCCGTGTTTTGCGCTCCTCGGGCGTACACATGGCCCCCCAGGCCCCCCACACGTAGGGCCAGCCGAAGCACGCCCAGGCCAGGGCTACCACGATTTCCGCCTTGCTCTTGCCCCCGGCTTTCAGGCGATTTTTCAGGGCTTCCACTCCATCCGCTGTGTACATTTTGCGCTCCTTTCTTATGTCGCCGCAGGCGGGGTGATCTCGAACAGGAAATCTTTTGCATCTACAAAACGAATTGTATCATTAGTAGCTGATAAGTAGTTCGCGGAGAAACGAACGTATTTTGTCCCGCTGTCAAGAACGTGTTCGGTTCGGATGTATTCGCCGTTGGACGTATACGCGATGGTGGTAGACTTCACCAGGGCCATCGTCTCGTCATACTCATGGCAGCGCCAATTGTAGTTATTGTTGCGCGGGTTTTTCTGGTTTCCGATGTACTTCACCGTCGAAAGCGGAATCACCGGCAGGTAATCCACCGTCGCCATAGACCGGGAATCATTGTAGAGTTCGCCAAAGTTTACCGCCGTTCCGGTGCTGGCGTCCGTCAGCCGCCTGATCTGAGAGATGGGAAGCAGGAAAGCGTTGTATTTGAACGTGCCCTGCTTATAGGGCGTAATGGCCGGGGTCTGGATCCGGGGCGCGTATTTGGGCCGGGCGAACACCCGGAAATACTTGTCCGGGCCGATGATCGTAGAAAGATCGTAGAAAGAAATTTTCAAATTCTGCTGTTCAAAAGACCCGGTAACGCTGACGGATTCGGTCACAACTACATAATCACTGTTTGTGCCCAGCACAAACATGCAGTGTTCAATGTTGTAATAGGCGCTTGGCCGGTTCGTGCCGCTGCTGCCGAAAAGAATGTCTCCGAATTGCAGGGTGTCCCGTGCCGTTTTCGTATCCGTCGGAAGATCGAACAGCCGCCCGTGCTGGGCAAACCACATGGCAAGCTCGGACGTTTGCAGGCCGCCCTTTGGCATGTATTCCGATTTGCTGGGGCCGATGTGATCGCTCATGTACTGCATTTCTTTGTTGTCTGCGCTTTCCCCAAGCACGTACCGGGAATTGGCGTAGGTAATGCCAAGCAGCACCGCGTTCACATAGGCGGAGCAGTCCATTTCAAACAGATTGCTTTCGTCTCTGGCACAGTTGGCGGAAAACAGGTCATTGTTGAAGCTGGTTCCGTGGTGCATATTTGGATTGCCGATCCACGTCTGCATGATGTCCACCAGTTGTTCGCGCGGTGCGTTGGCTTGCGGCAATGGAGCCTGATTCGGCACGGGGAACACATAGCTGTTGTCATTGCGCTGGTAGCCGTAGGTGCTCCATGTTGCGCTTTTCTCAAACCAGCACGGCCCGCCCGTTCCCCAGGAAGAATCATCATGCAGCACCAACACCTTGTCCGCCGTGGAAGCAGCAAGACCGGCCATGTTGGCAACGATCTGGATGCCGTCCAATCCGCCGCCGCCGCCGCTTTCGATGGACGCAAGCTCCCCGCCTACGGTGGTGGCTTCGCAGTTCTGGCCCGCGCCGCTGGTCACGATGGTTCCGCCCTGGGCAATGTCCGCCGTGGCCTTGTACAGCGTCCCGGACAGAATAAAATAGTCGCCTGTAGCGTGCGCCATGGACGCCGTGGTGCTGTCTTCGGTGTATGCTAAAGCGCTCTTTAAGTCACTCACATCTTTGACCAATATGATATAAGCTGGCTTATAATTCATCGACTGGATAGTCAAAGCATTGTTTGCGTACCAGTCAAAATCGTATTCCTCATCACCAGGATTGATGCTGAACAGCCTGTATTCCTCGCTCGTGCTGAGATAGTTCATCCCGAACGAGCGGATATTCTTGGTCGCCGCGATCGACGGAACATTGAACACCGTAGCGACTACACTGCCCATGACGGACGGGGGCATCAGGCCGCCCGAACCACTGCCGCCGTGCAGGATGTTGAAGTTGACCGCCGTCACCTGATAAGCGCCGCGCATCTTTACCGCCGTTGCCACGGTATCGGCACAGCAGTCCGTAATATGCAGGTCATTCTCGGTGTCGAACATCACGCTGGTCGGGATGATCGCCGCTTCGGTATTCCAACTGTGTACATGGTTGTAGTAGTTGTTGCCGCCGACATTGTGGATCGCCGTACCGACATTTTTGGTCACGATGTTCGCGAAGTTGCTGTCGTGGGTATACATCTGGATACCGACAGTGCTTGCGCTGTTCGTCCCGGCGATGCGGATATCATCGAAGAACAACTCAAAACCGCCGATGGCGTAAATACCGCACAGGTTGAATCCGCAGATGTCAATGTTCTGGAACTCCATACCGCCCACAGTCTGGACGAAGATGCCGTAGTTGCAGAATGCGTTACAGTCAATCGTCAGGTTATTGATAAGCGCTTTGCCCGTAGTAGACGGGAACTGTGCTTGGTCTATGTCGATATAGAAGACATGCGCCCAATTGCCGAGCCGGTATACGTCCTCACCAGTCCAAGGACCAGCAGGATGCGCATCACCGAATATATACGGGAGTCCATCATGTAATACCTTATCGCCCTCTTCGTATGATTCAGACGTGCTGAACTCGGACATCTCGGACGTGTCTACATTGACCGCCTTGATTGTCGAACCGTTGCCGTAGATATTGATGCGCTTGGTGAGGTCAATTTCCTTGTTGACGCAGTAGGTCTTCCCATAACCGAACACCACAGGAACGCCAGCCTGTTGTGCAAGGACAAAAGCGGTCATTACAGCGTCCGTGTCATCAGTCGTGCCGTCACCTACAGCACCGTACATGTCCGGCGAAATCCCGGCTTCAGCCACATTTATGTTGAGCCTGCCCTGACGCTTCTGCCCATCCGTGAGCGATTGATCATCATTCACATGCAGAGCGGCGATGTTATTGCAAGCCTGTAATTTTTGCGTCTGAGCAAGGTATCCGTTACGGTCATACGGCACACAATGCCCGAACTCGTTGATGAACGTCAACGGAGCGCCGCTGTCCACATTGACGAGCGACCAATGCCCGTAAGTGAACGCTTCGTCAGCAGGGATAGCCTGTGCCGCCTGACGCAGTTTCCCCTCATAGAACAGATAATCTCCGTAGGCATAGGGCGGGTCGTATTCGGTGGAGATGGCGCTCTTTAAATCGCTTATTTCCGCCCCGACAGTTACCGCCACGCAGTTGGTGTTCAGGGTGATCGTTCCGCCCTGGGCAATATTGGCCGTGGCCTTGTACAGCGTCCCGGACAGAATAAAATATTCGCCTGTAGCGTGCGCCGCGCTGGCCGTGCTGCTTTCTTCCGTGGGGGCAATCATGTCCTGCGCTTCCTGGCACTTTTCCGCGCTGGCCGCAGCGTCTGCCGCGCTGGCTGCCGCATTTTCCGCCGATCCCGCCGCCGCCGTGGCGTCCGCTTCCGCGCCAGCCGCCGCCGCCAGCGCGTCCTGAATGGCCGTGGGGTATTGCCGCTCCGTTTCTTCGCTGATCGGGGGCAGGTCGCCCACCTCCAAATACAAAAGCTCACTGTTCCATGCAATTCCGCCCGGCCCCAAAATTTCCACCCAGCATCGAATGCGGCCGGGTATTTCCGTCATGCTGCCGGGGATCACCGCCAGCCCGTCCCGGATTTGCAGCATTTCCGGCGTCCCGTCCGGCAGAATCGCCATCAGGTGGGCGCTTTGCCCGTCCGCCACCTGGGGCAAAAGAAAGCGCATCGTCTCGCAGCCCTGATCCGTTTCCATGCCGATTTGCGTCTGATTGGGGCTCGGCATGCGCCCGGAAAATCGAATTGTTATCATTTAATTCCCTCCATAAGTGATCTCTGTCCCGTCGCTCAGGGTCAGCACCAGGGCGCCGCTTACGATCTGCGCTTTTTCCACCCATCCGCCCCGGTGCAGCTTTGCCGCGTCTGGCGCAAAATTCACCATTTGCTCCGCGTTGGGGTCGAATACGTTCAGGGCCCCGCCCTGCTTAACGCTCACGCCGTCTTTGTCTATGCTGATTTTGCCGCTGAATATGGGCGGGTTGGCCGTGGCCGCGTCCAGGTTCATGCCGTTCGTGCCCATGCCCGCCGCGTCCATCTTCTCCCGGTCGCGCTTGATGGCGTCGGTCAGGCGCTTTTCCAGCTTGGCCAGGCCCTCCGTGGTATCCTCGGCTTTTTTCATGCCGCGCACCAGCGGTTCTTCCAGCTTTTTCTGCGCAATGGCCCCGTCCCGGATGTTTTCATTGCCCAGGTCTTCCGTCACGCGCCGGATTTCCCTCTCCAGGGCCCGCACGTACTCCCAAAGCTGCGCCACCGTCTGCGGCGTTCCCGCCATCTGTATATCGCCCAGGTAGGCCATCCGTCCGCCCCCTTTCCTCTGCATCTTATCAAAATCCCGCGCAAAAAAAGAGCCCCCGCCATGGGAGCCCTTTCCTGGTTATTTCTTCTGGCTCTGCTTCTTCTGCTCCTGCTTGATCCAGTCGTCAATGTCCTTGCTCTTTTTCGCCCGGTCATAGCCCAGCACTTCATAGGCCCGCAGCAGGTGATTTTTCAGCGCCGAAGCCTCGCTTTTCTTTCCCGCTTGCAGCATGGCCAGGTATTGTGGCTTGAACTGGCTGGTGATCTGGCTCGCAAGGGTGCTCTTTTCCACTCCGTGATCTGTATACTTTTTTACGGTGGCGGAAAGGTCCTTGCCCGTCTCTACGGCTTCGTTGAAAGCAGCGTACCGCTCATATTTGGCGTCCTTTTTTCCTGCGTTCTGCTTTTCAAAGTCGTATTGATCCATGGTCCAGTACAGCTCGTCCTTGTCCTTTACGTTGCCATATTCTTGCAGCTTGTTTTCCGCCTGCTGCCTCGTCAGCTCTCCGCCAAGATACCATTCCTTGATCTTGCTTCGGATTTGGCTTTGCACGTCCTTTTCTTCGTAGCCGTAATCCGTCATTTCCTGCATGGCGGCGTCGATGGGCTTACCGTTCTTTACAGCATCGAATACGTCCACGTATTTGCTGTAATTGTCGTCGGGATGATCTTTTTCATAGTCCCACTTGTCAAGCATCCAATGCAAATCGTCTTTGCTTTTCACGTCTGTGTACATTTTCAGCTTTTCTTCCGCCTGCTGCCTCGTCAGCTCTCCGCTTCTGTACCATTCGCCGATTTGGCTTTGGATTTTGCTTTGCACGTCCTTTTCGGTGGTCCTGGTGTTCTCCGTCAGTTTCCGGGATGCCGCTGTTATGTCTCCCCCTTCCTTTACCAGGTCCAGCACTTCCCGATATTTGGAATAGCTGTATTCCTCGTCATCTTCGTGGGCCGCTTGCTGCTTCCATTTTTCCACTTCTTCCCAGGCTTTGTCGTGTTCCATGCCGAAGTTGTTTTCAAGCAGCTTCATGGCCTCTTCTTCGCTGATCGCGCCGTCGGTGCAGCTGGTCTTGATTTGGTTCTTTACCCCGCTGTTGATTGCGTCGGGCTTCACCTTTTTGGTCTCCTCCAGATACCCCCGCAGCTCCTCGTACTTGTCGTTGTCCCCGGCGATCAACGCCTGCTCCATGCGTTCATAGTATGCTTTGTTTCCGCCATTCCACAGGTCGAAGGGGCCGATTTTCAGGTTGTCCAGCACGCTGTATTTCAGGTCCCGCGCCGTGGTTGGCTCGTCCGCGCTGGCCCCGCCGAACTGCTGCATGATGATGGATTCCAAATCGCGGTACATATTTTTGAACGGAACGCCGAACAGGTTCGCCACCGGGCCCAGGGCGTTCTGAATCGTGTCCTCCAGCGAATCGGTTTCCCCGTTTACATACTTTTGCAGGGCTTTGAATCCCTTTGCCAGCTGCTGCCAGGCGTCCATATCATTCCGCTGAACATCGTACCCCTCAAACAGGCTCATGATGTCCCGCACGTAGGGGATCATGCCCGCAATGCCGAAGGGGCTGATTTCGTCCAGGAAATTGCCTGCGCTCTCCGCCACGTACTTTTCCAGCCACGTGCGGCCCTCGTCCTTCTTCCGCCTGGTTGCCGTGGCAATGGATTTTGCCAGCGCCACCAGCAGGCTGCTCACCGCGTAGGTGCCCGCCGCCCAGGCGATCTTTCTCTTTCCGCCCGGCTGGTTGTATTTCTGCATGGCCCCCAGCAGCATATTCAGGGAAAGGGTCGGCTCCGCCATGAAACTGGTAACCGATTTATCCATCAGGCTGCTGCTGCGCATCCATGTGCTCTTGCTTAATACGCTGTCGTATACCTGCGTATGGCGGCAAATATCGTTGAAGCGCTCGCCCGCGGCCCGCAGGAAGGCTTCCGAGCCCGGTTTCAATTCCGGGTGGGTGTGTTCCGTTTCCTTCTTCACCGCGCCCCACAGCAGGCCCCATGTCCATTCGTCGGCTTTTTCCGCGCCGATGCCCGCCCATTTGTCGATCCCGGCCAGCGCCTTCTGGGCCGCGTTCATATCCTCCGTTCCTTCGGTCAGCAGCTGAATGGCGCTCCTGCCTGTGCCCGTATCAAACCGGCCCATTTTCTTGATTTTCGCCACGCCGGAGTATTGATACATTTCGTTCACGTTCCTGGCAAGGTTCGCCGTTTCCTTGGAGACCAGGTTCAGATAGATTGGGCTCATCATGTTCATGGCCCTGGCGTATGCCGTGGGCTGCTGAAGCACCACGGAAAGGTTGCCCAGCACCGCGCCCTTCTTGAACAGGCTCAGGCCCTTTGCCATGATGTTGCCCCGTTCATCGGCCCGCACGCCGCCGCTGATGTCCCGGAACAGGGTGGTCAGGTATTTCATGCCCTCCTCGCCCAGCGCCCGTTCCATTTCGATCTTGTTGCTTTCCGGCGTCACCACGAATTCCTCGCCGGTTTTGCTGTCCGTGCGGATTTCCCCCGGTACGCGCTGATTGATCACCCGGCTCATGGTGTCCTGTGCCACTGCAAAGGCCTTGTAAAGCGCCATTTCATTCACGTGGTTTCCCCACATGTCCATGAAATTGCCCTCGATCAGGGGCGTGGCCGCGTTCTGCATCAGGGCCTTGGTGAATCCTTTGTTTTTCGTCTGTTTTACCGGTTCCGCGCCATTCTGTGTCAAATCGCTGGGCAAATACCGCTTGTCCGTGCTGTAGGGGAAATAATAAGGCTCCGAAAATTTATTGTACCCGTACAGCTGCATGCTCACTTCGTTTCCCAGTTTTGACATGTCCTCCGACAGGTACTTCACCATTTCGTCGGCAAATGCCATCTGTTCCTCCGTCAGATAGCTTTTGATCATCCGCATGTCGCTGTCGGTCAGGGGATGGGGCCGCAGGGTGTCCACGCCCTCGTATTTCGTTCCCTTTCCGTACATGAAGCCGCCCACCCGCAGATGGTTGCCGTTTTGCAGCTTGTTGGTGGTTTCGCGCTTCCACTGGGCGTACAGGGTCAGCGCTTCCTGCTTGTTCAGCTCGATCTGGTCGCCGTGCTGGGTCGTAAAGCGGGCGTGCTTTTTATCGTTGATCCAGTCCGCCACGTGGTATTTTTCCAGCATTTCGTTTTTGTATTTGATAGCCGCGTCGATCACGTCCGCCCATTCGGTTTCCCCCTTGAACAAGTCGCCGATCATATCCTTGATCACGCCGCCCACCCGGTCGGCGAAGTACGCCGGGGTTTCCTCCAGGTACTGGAACATCCGCGCCGCCTTGGCAATGGGGCCCTGCTTCGCCTGGCCCTTGGCCCGCATGTCTGCTTTCAGGCGTCCGCTTAGCGCATCCACGGTGGTCTTTCGCCCGTTCAGGAATGCTTCGTTTTCGTCGGCAATGATCTTGCGCAGGTTGCCCATGGTGTCGGCCAGCTCTTGCAGCTCCCCTTCGGTCAATTGGGCCAGCCGCCGCCCGTTCAGTTTTTCGGGCAGGCTTTCGATCGTGATCAAAATATCTTCGTCAAAGCCGCCGATTTCGCCCTTGCGTTCCTCCAGCAGCTTGTATTCCCTGGCAAGCCGCAGCATTTCCGTTCCGCTGAATACGCCGCTGCCGGAAAGGAAGGGCTCCACCGCTTTCAGCGCCGCTGCCTGCATGGCCTGGGGCACGTGGCTGGTGTCGCTGTTTCGCACGTTCAGGCTGTTGATGGCCCGCACGTCCCGGGTGATCTGGCCCCGCAGCTTCTTTTTCTTTTCGGTTTCCAACCTGCGCTCCTGGGCCTTTTCCACCCGCTGGCGGTAACGCTCCTCATATTGCAGCCGCGCCTGATCCACCGCGCCCCGGGCCGTTTCTTTCAGGCGGTTGATTTCTGCCCGCTGCTGGTTAATGCGCTCCTTGAATCCTTCCCGGATATCCGCTTTGGTTTTCAGCGCCCCCGGCACGTCGTAAAAGTCCAGCATGGCATTCAGCGCCAAATCGGTGGCGTATGCCCCGATGTTGTGCCCAAACTCGCCCGCGTACTTCTTTTCCTTCGTGGTCTCCAGCCATGCGTCCAGAATGCCCGGCATGTCCAGGGGGCTGGTGTCCTCCGCGAACACGCCCGGCAGTTTGTGGGCCAGGTCCTCCAGCCATACGTCCTCTAAGCTGGCGGTTTTCGCGTCCCGTTTGACCACGTGCAGCGTTCCGAAGTTCTTGTTGGTAAAGGTGGAAATGGTTCCGTAGGTGTTCTTGATCTCGTTCTTCTGGTCGTCGGTCAGGTAGAACCGCCGCCGTTTCAGCCCGGCCAGGATTTCCTTTGTGGTTTCGTCCTGCTCCACCAGCACCCCCGGCGAAGCGTCCAGCACGTCCTTCATCAAGTCCCTGGCGTATTGCAGGATTTCTCCGGGGCTGTACTGGCTCTGCTCCATGGCCTGATAGATTTTCCGCAGGGCGTTCCGCAGCTTCACGGGCCCGTACTTGGTGCCGGTCTTGTCCGCGATCTTCTGAATGATGTCGGAAAGCCGTTTTTCAAAAGCGCCCTTCTGGATCAGCGCGTTTTCCCCGCCCTGGGTGGTCAGCCGGTGCAGCCGCATGAGTAACTGCCACGCCGCCCGGATGTCCGCGTCCGCCGCCACCTGTGCGTACAGCTCGGGATCCTCCGTCACTTCGTCCAGCGCTTCCTGGGTTTCGGCGTCGTCCGTGGACGCGCGGCGCGATTCTTTTGTCATTGGATTATTTTTCTGACCTTCATTTTCCCCCTTGTATTTCATTACGGATTCGAGTATACTATTCATGGTGGGTCTATCGCCGCCAGGGTTGCGATCAGTATTGACCGTCCTGGTAGAACGGCTTTCAGACCCATCATTTTTTTGTAAAAGCACCTCATGGATATAATATTTTTGTGTGTCTCCCGATCTTTTTACCTGTATTCCCATTATATAATCCATTGGTTTTCCATTTTCTTTGTTTATTGTAATTGGTGCTGCAATAACGCAAGTATCATATCCCCTTCCTTTCCAGTCTTTTTCATAATGAACTAAGCGCCCTTTTTCTATTACATCTTTTATCGCCGCAAAAGCCGCTGCTTTATCTTCTCCAATACCATGCCAAATTGAATCTCTTATTCCGCGTCTTGTTACATTTACATCTCCAATATCATCATTATACCATATCACCGGTTGATTAGGTTTTATTCCATAATATTCACTTACATTATCCAGTAAATCCTCTCCTTTTACAAATTCATTCCCTTGCAAATCTTTTACTGATTTCATGTTTGCAACGATTTTTTTGTTGTCCTCCATTTGTTTATCGCTTGTATTGATATTCGCTCTTACGCTATACCGTATATCCCCCTTCCCCTCGTTGAACCTCTCGCTGGGCGGGATCACCTCGCCCTTGTCGTCGTAGGTCACCGGGTCGGCGGATTTGATTTGCTCGGGATAGAAAGCAATATATTCCATGTCCTCGTTATTTACGCCGTCATAGCCCTGGCTGATCAGGTATTCCCTTGCCTTTTTCCCTGCCTCGTTTTGGCCCTGGAACCGGCGCAGCGCCTGATAGCCCACGCTTTCAGAGGCTGGGTTTTTAATATCCAGGTAATATTTTCCCACATTCTCGCCATAGCCTCTCGCGTCGTCATCCCATGGAGAAAAGAACGCGCCTTGTATATCCATGTTTGCGCGGCCTTTGCTCATATCAAACTCGGTGAAAGTTTCGGACGTTCCATGGTAAACGGGCAGCAGTTTTCCATCTTCGTCCCGGATTTTGGAATTTTGCATGGCGTTTTCCGCCGCCTCGTCCACGATCCGCTGTTTCGTTTCCTCGTCCTCGTTCTCCACGGCCCGCATGTATTCCGCGTCCATGGCCCCGGCCCGCAGCTCCTTGCGCTCCCCGCCCCCGGCTTTCTCCGCCTGGGTTTCCGCGCTCACCATCTGCCGCCCGGCGTAGGCCAGCACGGGATAGAGCGCCTGGGTGGGCACGTGTAGGCCCTGGGCGTTCAGGGCGAAGAAAAGGCTCTTATCCTGCCCGCTGGTGAACCGGCGCAGCGCCTCCCGGAATTTATCAAGGCCCTGCTCGTATTCCTCCGGGTGCTGCTCGATCCACTTTTTTTCCGCCCTCATGTACATGCTGGTGATCAGCGCGTCCGCCTCCGCTTTCGCGTCCTCCAGCGTCACAGCCTGCCCCATGGCTTCCACGTAGGCCTGCACGTCCGGGTCCGCCTTGGCGGCATCATAAAGATTGCGCTGGCTCATGCGGTAGTTTTCCGAAGCCTGGTTCAGCGCGGCCCGGAACATATCGGAAAGGCGCTGGAAATAATCCGCGTCATCCTTCAGCGCGCGGACTTCTGGGTGGCTCCAGGCCAAATCGTTCAGCGCCTGTTTGATCTTCTGCGCCGCGTCCGCCAGCCAGTCCCTTATTTTTTCCATCAGGCCCTTGTCCTGCGTTTCTTTGAACAGGTCCCGCAGGTTTTCTTCTGTGTCAATCACATCCAGCATGCCCTCGGCGGCCATTTCTTCTTCCGCTTCGGCATCGCTTAGCTGCTGCCCGTTTTCCGTGCGGTACTGCCGCATGATGTCCGCTTTTCTCGCGTCGAAATCGTACCCATCGGCCTTTTTCAGGGCGTTCAAAATGTAGGTTTGCAGCTTTTCGCCGGATTCCTTGCCCCATTCTTTTACATAGTGGAGCAGCTCATGGCTCAAAGTGCGGCCGATCATGTTCCCTTCTGCGTCAAGCGCCACGTTGATCACGTTGCTGCCCGTTTCATAGCTGCCGTTTGCGTCCATGTGATCGAACACCCGCACCTGAAAGCCGTATTGTTTCGCCAGTTTGTCGGCCACCATCAGGGTGGCTTTCGCCGCATCGCTGACGCCTTGGCGAACGCGCGCGAAATACACGCCGCTGCCTTTCTGGTTCCGGTCGGCTAAGAATTGGAAAGCGGCTCCCTTTTTCTTTAATTTTTCCAGGGTCTTTTGGGTGTCCGCTGCCGCCTGGGCCTGCTCCTTTTCATAGGCCTTTTGCCCCGCTTTGATGGCTGCGCCCCGCTGAATCTGCGTCATGGTATCGGCATACAGGCTGGTCATGCTGTTCGGGCTTGCCCCCGCCGCCGCCTGCTTGTACAGGGAACGGAAGCCCCGCGCGTAGTCCCGGGCGTTTGTGCCCGGCGTATACGCTCCCGTCATGGCCGCCTGCGCTTCCTGGGGCAAGTCCGCCGCCGCCTGCGCCACCTGCTGCTGATCCTTGGTCAGCCCCGCTTCCTCCAGGGGCACGGTGCTGCCGTCCTCCATCCGCGCTTCCGCCGCGCCGCTCTCCGCATCGTTCAGGATTTCCTTCACGCCGCCCATCAGCGTATCATTGCCTTTCGTTTCGGTGGCGGTGCTTTCCTCTGCGGCGGCTTCCTCGCCGATGGCTTCCATGCCGTTTTCTTCCTGCGCGGTTTCCGCTTCCGTTTCCTGGGCTTCCTGGGCCGCCTGCTGCGTTTCTTCTTCGGGCTGTATCTTTGCCGCCGCTTCTTCATTTGCCGCAGCAGGGGCCGCGTCAGCCTCGCCGGTGGCCGTTTCCTGGGTTTCTTCGGTCTTGGGCACGGTCACGCTCTCCCGGGGCGCCAGCTCCACCTTGCCCGTTTTCTTCGCGTCCTCCAGCATCCTTTGGAAAGCCGCGCTGTATTCCTGCTGCATCTGGGCGGATTCCTGCGTGCGCGTGAGCGCGGGGAAATCTGCCTGGGAATTTTTGTCCCAGTCCCAAACCTTCCAGCCCTTTTTCTTTGCCTTTTCATCGATGGCTTCCGCCGCCCTGTCCATGGCGTCCCGTTCGTCCATGCCGCCGTTCAGCACGCCCTCGATGATCCCGGCAAAGGCTTCCTCTAAATCGGCGGGAATTCTGCCTTCCGCTTCCTCCCGCTGGTTCTGCCGGTCCGCTTCCTCCAGCATTTCCTGGAAAACCGCGCCGTATTTTTCCTGCATCCGCGCTGCCGCATCCGTGCGGTTCATGGGCTGGAAATCCCCTTTTGCTTTTTCGTCCCAGCTCCACGCCTTCACGCCCGTCTGCCTCGCCAGCTTGTCGATGGCTTCCGCCGCCGCATCCTCCGCGTCCGTGCGCAGGATGTTGCCGTTGCGGTATTTGCTGATGATGGAAGAAAAGGCTTTTTCCAGTGTTTCGGGCATCTTCCCGCTTTCCTGTTGCTCCGCCCGGGGCTGCTGCGCCGGTGCCGTTTTCGCCTCCGCCTTGGCTTCCTGCGCCGCCGGTTTGGCAGGCTGCGCTGTCTGCGCTTCCGCCTGCCGCGCCGCCGTTTTTTGCAGCGCATTCTGTGCCGCTTGCTCCACGGCGCTGGTCGCTTCCGTTTCTTCCTCGAATCCTGGCATGGGCGCAAAGTCCAGCACGTTTTCGGCGTTCTTGGCCGTTTGCGTCCGCGCCGTTGCCTTTACATCGGCTGCCGTTTTTGCTGCGGGGTTTTGCATGCCCATGGCCTTATACAGCGCGTCCATGGCCTTTCCGTCCCGTGCCAGGGCTTGCACCTGCGCGCTGTCCAGCTGCTGCCCCGCCATCATCTCCACGATGGCAAAGGCCGCGTCGTTGGAAATGCCGTCCTTTTTGAAGTCCTGGGCCACCCGTTCCACCAGCGTTTCCCGGTATACTCCCGAAAGCCCCTTTATGGTTTCCCGGAACAGTTCCCCCGTCTGCTGCGCCGTCGCCTTGCCGGGCTGGTATTTGTCCGCCAGCGTTTTAGCCTTTCCATTTAGGGTCCCCGCAATCTTTTTCAGCGTCTCCTGCGTGTCCGGCTTGATCGCCGCGCCCGTGGATTTGTCCATTTTCCCGGTTGCCACGTCGCTGGTCACATTGGAAACCAACCCGAAAGCGCCGCCCATCAGCGCGCCACCAAATCCGGCTTCCAGCAGCCTTTGAGCGGTGTCGCCTGCCACTTGCGCCCTGGCTTCATCCGGGCTCATGCCAAGACGTATATACTCGTTATATTTGGTTTGGTTTTCGCTTAATTCGCCCATGATCTTTTCATCGGCGATCATATCCGCAAGCTCGGTGAAAAACTCTTCTGAAAAGTTGATTCCCGCCTGTGCAAGGACATTTTTCAGTGCTTCTTTTCCACTTCGCCTGCCCAGGTGCTTCATCTCATCATAAAATTTCCCAATGCTGGCTTTTTCAAACAGCGTTTCAAAAATGCCTGCCAGCGTGCCGCCAAGGATCACCTGCCTGTCATTGCCGCCCCGTTCTTTAATATCCATCATGGTGCTTTGCGCCGCGCCAAGGCCCAGAATGGCCCCGCCCAGCCATCCGCCGCCGCCGATTGCCCCCGCCGCCGCGCTGTCAACACCGCTCATGGCCGTGCCGTACAGGAAATCAAACAAATCCACGTCCTGGCCCAAAATATTAACGGCCCAATCCACATTTTTCTGTACCGTTTCCCGTGCCGTGTCTGCCCAAATGCCGCTGGTTTGTCCCCTATTATAATCGATGGGGCTTGTTTTCCATCCCATTTTCTGGGCCATCTCCTGAGCGTATATATCCAGCGCACCAACAGGCCTTGTCAGGCTTGCAAGTATGGAAAACAGGCTCTGCTTTATTGCTCCCCAAGTCCCGCTGTTTACATCTTTTTCAACATACTTTGCTACATTTTGATTAGCCCGTTCATTTAAGTCATATTTGATATATTCCAGATATTCTTTTGCTTCCTTGAATTCTCCGGTATATGCTAACGCATTGAATATTCCTTTCTCTTCATCATCCATCAGAGTGTATATCAAATACTCCCGCGCTTCATCCACCGTTTCAGGAATCCAATACCCATTGACTACTCTATAAACATTGTCGATATACTTATCCTTGGGCCGGTAATCTTCGTCTGGTTCAGAATAGCTTGCATAATTTGGCATTTCTGGAACTTTCGCAAATTTTTCCCGCCGCTCCACCATCCAGTTGTTATCCTTCGCCTTTTGCTCCTCGCTCGTCCCCGCTGCGTCCTCAACATAGGCTTGCGCCCCTTCCGGCGTGGCCCGGTACAAATCCAAAAGCGCCTGCTGCTCTTTCGTGGGGGCGTATGCGCTGAAAATGCCGTTTACGTTGTCCAGGGCTTCGGCCCACTGCGCGCCCTGCTGGTTCAGGCTCTCCCGCGTCGCTTCGTCGAGGCCGCCCATGGCTTCGGCGATCTGCTCCTTGGTCATTTCCGGCAAAGGATAACGGCCCAGGCTCGCGCCGTCCACGTCCACATTTTCCAGCGCCTGATAAAGCGCTTCCTGCTCCGGCGCGGTCAGTGCGTCCCAGCCCTTGGCGGTCAGCTTATCAATCAGCCCGGAAATATTGCCCGCCGCCGTCATGTAAGGGGTCAAATCGCCCTGATGCTCACGGGCAAACACATATCCCGGCACGCCCTCCATGTATTTGTCCGCCGTGTCGTAATCCAAAACATAACCGTTTTTGATGCGCTGGGCTTCTTCATTTGCCCAATTTTGGTATTGCTGCAAAGTCGCGCTTCCCGTGCCCATCCATTCCGTGCCTGGCTGTCTCATTGCATACTGCCATAAAGCAGCATCGTCCCAATTCAGGCTCATTGCGCCGCCGTTTTCATATACATTTTCCCCAATTTCTGCCAATCGGGAAAGGTTGTCGATCAAAAGCCGCTGTTCTTCTGGCAGATTCGCCGCGCCCATCTGCGCCGCCCGGGCGATCACGTTCTGCTGGTTGTTTGCTTCCACCTGCTTCATGGATTGGTAGCCCAAATTTGCCAGCGCTTCTTCCATGGCCGCCGCCGTCTTCCCCCGGTATTTATAATCCAGCAGGGTCTTTTCCATTTCGGTGTCCAAGGTGCGCTGGGCGATGTCTAAATAGTTTTTTGCGTCGGATCCTTTGTGAAGATTATAGGCTGCTCTTACGGTATTTCCAAAAGCGTCCGTCAGGCGCATGGCGTCCGCATAGATATCAGCACTACTGCCGTATTTTTTCTTTGCGCTTTCCAGTCTGCTGTATATGCTCTGAAATTTCAGGTTGACGCCGACGGTTTTATACGGATTCATATTCAGCGTTTCTTTTTTTTCGGCCTGCTGCTCCTTATCCTTTTCCAACTGTGCAAGCATGGCTTTTTCCATTGGTGATATCGTGCCCTTTGTTCCTTCATTCAAAGAAAGGGCCCCCCGGCCCTTTGCTTGCGCGTCCTTGTAAAGCGTTTTCAGCTTATCTTTAAATCTTTCGCTCATTTTGTTATCCTCCTGCTTAGGTTGTCTGTTTTTAATATTCTTTCAAAAAATCCTTTGTTTGTTGTTGCTGCGTTTGTTTCTTTCTCCCAAGGTTTATATTTTTTGCTCGTTCAATTGGATTATCTGTCCTGCTTTGATTATTGCTGTTTAATTGGTTGTATAATGCGGCCATTTCTTCCTGCTGGCTCTCGCTCGCATCCGGCCTGTACCCCGCCCAAATACCTGCATTGTTTTGCGCCGTTTCGTTTTGGGCTGCTGTTTCCTGCTGTTGTCTGTTGTATTTATCAACAAAATCTTTGACGTTATTTGCAATTGTGGAAAAGATACCGGTTTTTTTATCTTCCTTTTTATCGTCCTTTTTCTTTCCCCCGCCCCCGCTCTTTTGCTGGGCCTGCCAATCGGCCAGGGCATTGCGGAAGCGTTCATATTCCTGATTTTCCAGGGCGCTGGCAACGCTCAGCTGATTTTGCAGTTGTTCCCCTTCGCCGGTATAGCGCTCATAGGCCCGGGCTTCCATTTCCGGCAGCAGCTCGTTCAGCCGCGTCAAATAATCTTGATAGGCCTGGCTTCCCGCCGTTGCCGCCCAGGTGTTGCCGTAGCCGCCTGTTAAGGCCGCGCTCTGGCCGATCACGTTTTGCGCGGCCTGCTGGCCTTGGCGCACGTACTGGTTTTTGTATGCCTGAAAAAGCGGGTCCTTGGTGGAATCATAGCTGAACTTCTGCCGGTTCATGATCTTGTCGTACAGGGCCGCGATCTGTTCCGTGTAGGGGCTGGTGAATTCCTGGGCCTGCCCTTTTTTCAGCCCCGCCAAATAGCTCTGGGCCTGGCTTACCGCGCTGCTTGGCGTATAAGCAAAGCTGGCCCCGTTTTCCCCCTGGGGGCTGGCCTGGGCCAGGCTGGCGCCGCCTGTTCCCTGCTGCTGGTATTGTTCCTTCAATTGCGCCGCGCGCAGTTCTTCTTCCGTCATTTCTCCACCCCCAGCTCTCTGGCTATGCCGTACAGTTTAAAATCTCCGTGTCCCTCCAGCCGCAGGCGCGCGCTTTCGCACCGCCTTGGCAGAATGGGCAGCTGATAGCTCTTCACTTTGCCCGCGCCCTCCAAATGTCCCTTGGGTTCCCACGGGCCCTCGCCGTCGTATTGAATGGAAAAGGCGCACTCCGCTTTTTCCCCCAGCTCCATCCGAAGCAAAAAGCGGCTCAGTCTTTTATGCTCCGGGTACTCGTAGCCCATGGGCGCGGTTTCCGCGTACCAGGTCACGTCCTCCTGTTCCTTCGTTCCCGCCGTGCCGTTCAGCGCCCAAATCAGGCCGTCCGCCGTCAGCATGTAGGTTTCCCCGTTCAGCCTTGCAAAGGCCAGAGCGTGTGCGCCGTCCTGCCGGTGCCATCTGCCGCGCTCCGCGTCGAAATCGTACAGGCTCCAGCTCCCGTCCGCTTCCCGCGCGCTCAGCATCCAATGCCCGCCGTTGGGGCCCGCCGCCCCGCCGGACAACATGCCCTCCCCCAGGGGCTTCCCGATGTCCTGGGGCAGGGTTTCAAACACCTTGGGGCCGGTCATGCCCAAATAGTAAATCAGGCCGCCGTGCACCGTCAGGGTGTTTTCCGCGCCGGGGGCCACGCCCTCGCACGCCGTGGTGGTGATCCGGTAATATTCCGGCACGCTGCCTTCCATCTTGTGCACGAAGCCCGCCTTGAAAAAATACAGCGTGTCCCGGTGGGCCGCCGCCCCGGTGAAGGGCCCCGCCGTGCCCACGCTGGCGGCGTAGCTGTCCTGGCTCGTGCCTAAGAATTTTTCAAAGTTTTTGAAATCCCCCAGGGCGCTGGCGTATATCTCGTTCACCGTTTTTCCGTCCACAGCGCCGTATTTGCAGCCCCACAGGCGGTTGTTGTTCTCCACGATCAGGTTCATGTCCGGGGCCTTGCGGTCGGCCCGCACCGTGCCCGCTGTCTGTGTGTAGTTTCCATCGATGATCCCCGCCACCACGATAAAGTCGTTATCCACCGCCTGGATGATCATGGTGGTGTTCAGCGCTTCCAGCTGCTCTTTCAGCGCTTCGTCCGCGCCATTGTAGGCAATGCCGCTGATCCTTACGCCGTCCTGCTGCGCAAGTCCCGCGCCGATCCCCGCCGCCGCGATCTTCACATACACCGAAGGTTCGCCCACCCAATCCCCGTACAAATCGCTGTACCGGTTCAGGGTGTGTGGCTTGCTGCTGGTGTCGATCCACAAATCCCCGTCCTGTGGGTTTTCCGGCGGCAGGTCGGAAACGGTTATATCCCCCGCCGGGTAGTCCACCCCGTCCAGGGTGCACAGCGTAAATTCCACGTCCCCCGTGCTGGCAAACAGCCGGTCAATGCTGCCGTAATCGGTCGGGTCTGCCGTGTTGTAATACATCTTGTCTGGCCATACCAGGATATAGGCCCCCATGCCAGCCATGCGCTTGGGCAGCATGGCCGCGTCCGTGGATAGGCTGTTGACGGGCGTAGCCGCGCCGTCATAATACAGCGTGCTCCCGTCGATCCAGGCCAGCTTCTCCATGGCCAGCATCCCCAGGGGCCTTTCCAGCTCGGCCACTAAGCCCCGCTTCTTCCGGCTGGCGATCAGGGGCCAGGGCTCCCCGGTCATGTTGCCCATGGCGTTAAACGTCCCGTCATAGGTGCGGGGCCGCCTGTCCAGGCCGGTGAACTGCTCCGTCCACACCTGGCTTGTTGGGATGCTGTTCAGCAGTGGATACGCCATGGGTCAAAACCTCCAAATCGCCCCCCGGCTGCCCAGGGGCTTGTGCGTCCTGTGCCACATCCTGGCAAACTCGCCGTATTTCTCCGCGTACAGGGCCGCGCTGTTGTTATACCGGTCATAGTCCTGGTTGGCCAAGTGTATCTGCATTTCCAGATAAAAGCGGTAGATTTCCCCGTATGGCTCCGGCGCCAAAAGCACTGTGTCCGGGTGTGTGGCCTGGGTGTATCGCGGGCATACGTCCGGCACTTCCTCCGCGTTCCGCCGTTCGTGAGTGCAGTATATCTCCCGGTAAATCCGCCCGTCCAGCCGGTTCAGCCAGTCGATCTTCCGTGCACGCTCGATCTGGTTCGGCGTCAGCTCGTCCACCGTGTGCAGGGCCTGTTCCAGGGTGATCTGCCTGTCCTCCGCCTGGGGCGGCATGTCCGGCTCCGGCCTGGGCGGCGCGGGCCATTCCGTCCTCAGCGCGGCCGCCGGGCTGAATCCGCTGTCCATCCTTGTGCCCGCGGCTTTGATCTTGAAATAGCGCGTATAGCCCCGCGCTTCGCTGGCTGCCACGTCGAACCATGTGTTTTCCGTTTCGCCGATCAGCTCATAGGCCCCGGATACATTTCTTGCACTGTACACCTTGTATCCGGTGATGGCGCAAAACGCTCCATCCTCCGCCCCGCTCCAGGAAAGCCGCGTTGTTTCGCCTGGTTCCGCCGTTTCCTTTGCCAGGCTTACCGTGTCCGGCGCTTTCGGCGCGCTGTAGGTGTACAGGGCTGGGCTGTCCGCCCCCGTTCCGCTGGAATACTCGCCCACGGGGATCACGGTATATACGTCGTGCTGCCCGGGCGTTTTGCTGGCCCCGATGGGGAACGCCGTCCCCGTGAGTTCCGCAAAATCCTCTCCGTTTTTCTGGATTTTGTAATATTCGATGGGATTGTTCGTCCCGTCCGTTCCCGTCCATTGAAGGGCCGCTTCCTCCTCCGCCCGCTTGTAAACGGTTTCGGCGGAACCGTCGATCTGCACCCCGGATACGCCGGGCGCGGTAAACACGCACGTCACGGTTGCGTAGGCGGTGGATCGTTCGCTGTCGTACCCTGCCACCTGGCCCACCGTTTTTACCTTGTATTCATATGCCGCCCCGTTTTCAGCCGGGGCCGTCACATCCAGGTATGCGGCGGTTACGCCTTTTTTCAGCTCGTCCCATATCGTTCCGTCCGCTGAACGGTATACCGTATAGGACGCGATGGCGTTGTTCGTTCCGCCCGCCGCGCCCGACCAGGATACGCGCACTTTTTCCCCCGGCGCCACATCCGTTTTCGCCGCCGTCACGCTGGTGGGGGGCGTACATGCGGTATAAGGCGGCGTGTATTCGATCACCACGGCCGCGCTGCTCACGTTCAGCGTGCTGCTGTGTGGCTGGCCGTCGTCCACATAGCCCTCTTTTTTGGTCTTGTATCTAAACGGGATCGTTATTTCAAACCCGGACGCCGAAGCGCTCACGCAGTTTTTTACATCCAGATTGCTTACGCTGTTTCCCTCGAAATCCGTTCCGTTGATTTTGGCCGTTCCGCCCCACAGACCGATGTTCAGCCCGCAGCTCAATTTCGCCGCGCTGACGGTCGAACCCGCCGGAATCGCCGATATGTCTGGGCTCTTGTCCACCGCCGCGGTGCTGGCCTCTCCGCTGCCTGTCCAGGAGCTTGTCATGCTGAAATCAGCGATGCTTACCCTGAATTCCGCCATAGGTTCATCCGATCTCCCTTCTTGCCCGCATAAAAATCCGGTATTTCATCAAATGGCGCGCGGGGCGGGAATCGAACCCGCCGGGCTTGGATTGGCACATCCCGGGAATCATCCATAAGCAGGTTTTCACCCCCTTATTTTTGATTTTTTGCCCCTGCCTTGCCGCGCATGGCCCGCCTGTGCGGGCTGATCCTGTTAGCCCTGTGTCCGGGGCGACAGGTTCTCATTCTTTTTCATGTTCTGTTCAAAGGCCTTTTCCATCCGCAGGCGCTCCTGCACAACTTCATACACCGGCAGGGGCACGTCCACGCTTTGGTCCTTGGGAATAAAGAAGGTGCGGTCGTTCACGCCTACTTCCAAAGTGTCCTGCTCCGTCCTGGTGCGCTTGGGCACGTACACCGGCCGCATATCCTTCCAGGGATCATAGGCTTCCATTTCTTTTGCCATGGTTTTTTCCTCCATCCTTTAATCACCAAATCCCCCACGGGGTTTCCCCCGTGGAGGATGGCTTTGTGTGTTTAGGCGTCGGGGTCTTCGTCCACGTCGCTGTAATGGCTGCCGCACTCCACGCGCAGCACGCGTTCCTCGTACTGGATGCCGCCGCCGGTCTCGAAGTACACGCCCACGGTGGCGAACTGGTTCAGCGGCCCGCCCGCCTGCTCGGCGGATTTGGTGATGATTTCCATGCTGCCGCCCGCCACGTCGATCATGGCAAAGGCTTTCGCGCCCAGGAAAATGCAGGGGTACACGGCAATGCCGCCCGCCCCGCCTTCGCCGGGATAAATCACCGTATTGTCGGCGATGTTGTTCACGTTGTCCTTTACGGTGATGGTGTTGGCGGTGTTGTCGGTCACTTCACAGAGTACCGTGCCTACCAGAATTTTGCGCCCGATCAGGGCGTCTTCCGCCACGGTGCCGCCGTCAAAGGTGATGGTCTTGCCCGCCTGGGAAATGGCGCCGTTCACCAGCAGGGTGCGGCTGTTGCTGGCCAGGTCTTTGCCCCACAGCACCTTGGCGTTGTCGCTCTCCACGAAGCGCACGCCGTGCAACTCGCCGATCTCCCCGTTGTAGATGTTTTCGGGGGTAGCGTATTTGTGGGCGTCGATCCAATCCGCGCTCTGCCGGATGTCATAGCTCACAGAGGGGTGGATGATGGCCACATACTTGCCGTTGATCTTGGGGGCCTTGTGCTTTTTCAGCCAGGTGGCCGCCCGGTTCACCATGGTGGGGTTCAGCACGGCGGTCTTGTCCAGCGCGCTGCGGCTGGTGACGGCGTTTTCGGTGCTGCCGCTCCACTTGCTGCAATACATCACGTTGCTTCCGGTCATGCACACATCCCGGGCGATCTTGTCCTGGGTGTTGCCGCCGCTGGCGCCCATTTCCTCCGCCGCGTCCTGGGCCACGGGGTCCACCGCGTGCCGCATCAGCCTGCGCCCGATGGGGGTATACTGGCCGTACTCATACACCTGCATGGTGATGGCGGAATAGCCGAACTTCTTTCCCTCGGGGATCACGCCCTCCGTCAGGCGCTCCACGTCGCCGAAGGTGTTGGGCTTGCGCTTTTCCACCGTCATGCCGTGCTTTTCGGGCAGGGGCTCGTTATCGGCGAACTGGGCGAATATGTGGTTGCTCCTGGCATTCTCCAGGGCGCGGGTGTTGTACCATTGCTTAATCTGGGGGGCCATGGTGTTATTGCTGTCAAAGGCCACCACGTCGCCCGTGTAAGCGTTGGTATAGTTGCCGGTATTGGCGACGGGATAGCCGCCCTGGCCGCCGCTGTCCGCCATGAGCATCCTGCGGTCAAAAATCAAATCGAACATGATTTACTCCTTTCCGCAGCGCCGCGAAAAGGGCGCTGCTTTAGAACTTGTCCACAAAATTGATGATTTCCCCATTCTTGATCCGCTGGGCGTACCTCTCCTGGTCGGCTTTGCTCATGTGGGCGATGTCCACCTGCATGTTCACCGGCCCCTGCCGCCTTTGCCCGTTCTCCATGGGCCTGCTGGCCCCCGCCTGCACGCTGGCGGCCAATCGCTGGCCCGCCTGCTGGGCGGTGTACCGCATGGCCTCCTGGGCGATTTCCTCCCCGTGAATGGCGTAGTATGCGTCCTTCACGGAAAGCCCCACGCCGGGGGAAGTCATGCGCACGAAAGCTGGGTTTGCCATTTCGGTCATGAGATCAAAGGTGGGAAACACCTTTTTCAGCTCGTCCGCCTGCTTCGCCACCTGCTCAATGTGCCGGTTCAGGGCCGCGTCCTCCGCGCTCTGGGCTTCCGCCGCCCTGGCCCTTTCCACCTCCGCCCGCAGCCTGTGCATGTCCCGCACGGTTTCGGGGCTGTTGCCGGTTTCGTCGGCTTCCTTCTGGTACAGGGAAAGGTCGTCCGTCATTTTGGCGTAGATGCCCTGGGCGTCGCCCGCGTCCACGCCGTACCGCCGGGATAGTTCCTGCATGATGGGGGCGTAGCTGTTCAATTGGCGCTTGTAGTCCGCGTTGTTCTTGAATCGCTGCTGAATCGCCGCCTGCACCCGCTGGCCCACGGCATGCTCGAATTCTGCCTTTCCTTCGCCCTGGATCATTTGCTGGAATGGGGTCAATTGCTGCGCCTGGCTCTCCTGGCCGCCCGCTTCGCCGCCGGTGACGTCCCCGCCGCTTTGCATGGCCTGCCCTTCGCCTTCCGCAAACAACTGAAGATTGAGTTTTCTCATGGTCTCCACCTCTGCCCGTCCGGTGGGCGATCCCGTCTGCCCGTCAAGTGGGCGATCCTGAATTGGATTATATCAAAGGCAATCTTGAAATAAGAGCCCCCGCCCTTATGTGTTCGGCTGAGAAACATCTCTCGCGTATTCCCTGGCCTTGATCATGTGCGCCGCATCGTCCGTGCCCGGCACGCCCATGGCGGGCGGCTTTCTGCTTTCCGCCTGCGCGCCCTCCGCTTGGGCCGCGCCAGGCTGGCCCATAATGCCCGCCGCCATTTCCTCGGCGGTTTGGGGCTCGTATTTGGAGGCCAGCTTCAGCGCCATCTGCTGCCACATGATCAGCTGCTGCTGCATGCCGCCCATCTCCTGCAGCTTGCGCTTGATTTCGTCCTTGCCCTTAAAATCCATGCAGTCCAGCAGCATCATGCTCTGAACGATCATCTGGGGATTGAACACCCCCGCTTTCAGCAGCTGCAATGCCAGCTCGTTCTGCGCCATCTTGGTGTAGGCGTTGGCCTTCTGCGCGCTTACCTCGATATCGAATACCGGCTTCCTCCAGCCCATTTCCTGCCCCGCAATGGGCGCGTTCTGCTGCATGATCAGGCCGGAATTATCAAAGGACACGTATTCGTTGGCCGACCGCTCGCCCACAATGCGGAAGGTGCGCGGCATGTCGTAAAACTGCCTTATGCGCTCGATCACCATTTCCAGCAGTTTGGTATAGGCGCTGTATGTGCCGTCGTTCCCGTCCCGGCTGGTGCGCCCCGCCGCCTCCATCTGCGCCGCAATGCCGCTGGCCGCCGTCACACCGCTGGATATGCCGTTTGTCACGTCCTGGTTGCCGCAGGTCTGCTTCAGCTCCTCGATCTTGTTGTTCAGGTACGTCACATAAATTCCGTCCAGCTGTTTGTGCTGGATGGGCACCATGTCCGCTTCGTTCAGGCCGCCTTCCACCTCCACCACAGGGGTTGAAAAATTAAGAAATTGCTCCTGATTGATGGGGGAATCGGTCTTTCGGAAATATCGCGGAATGGCCCCCGCCCGCGCGTTGATCACAATGGCGTGATCCATCTGGTCAATGTCCTCCTGCGCGTCTTTGCCCAGGTCGATATAGCCCCAGCCCGCCGGGCTCTCCTTCTGCGGAAACAGCCTGTCCAGCACGAAGGGATACTTCCCGTCCTCATACCAGCCGCCCTTCACGTTCGGGTCGTCCTCGCTGGCGTACAGCACGTGCAGGCCCACATACTTGCAGTATTGCAGCACGCTCTGTCCCTCCGCCTTGGTGTGATAATACCAATCCACCACCAGCGCCTTGTCCGTCCGGGGCGCTTTGCTTTCCGTGTCATATTCGCCCATGGAAAAATCCTGCTCCAGATTGGCGTTTGTCAGCTGGGGATATTGCTCTTTCAGCGTTTCCTTGTCCACCGCGCTTACGAAAAACACGTTCCGGCTTTCCTGGATGTCGCTGATCCCCGGTTCCCAGAACAGGTTCATCAAATCCACGCCCACCACGGCGATATCGCCCATGCCGTTCAGCTTGCTGGCATCCCAGTACACCGCGTAGGCCGCCGTTCCGTGCTTGTTCTTTTCCCAGGCCTGCAGGCGGTATTCGTCCTTGAAATGGTTCTGCTCCAAGATCACCGGCAGCACGCTGGTCAGAATCTTGGCCTGCGCTTCGTCGCTTTCCTCCCGGGCCAGGATCACCGGCTCCGGGTATGCGTCCATCATGTCCGCATGCTTGCCCATGATCACATTTACCAGCCATTTGGTGGGCCGCATGCCGTCG
>JAFXSH010000129.1 GCA_017525805.1 Clostridia bacterium
ACGGTTACGAACATCTGCGCTTCGTTGTTGGAGCAAATGGCTTCGTTGGTTTTTTGCAGGATGCCTGCCGGGGACATGCCCATCATGGCCACGCTTTGCAGGATGATCTTGCTTGCCATCATGAACAGCGCCGCCGGAACGCCCTTGCCGGATACGTCCGCAATGACCATGCCCAGGTGGTCGTCGTCGATGAGGAAGTAGTCGTAGAAGTCGCCGCCCACCTCCTTGGCCGGGGCCATGCTGGCATAAATCTCAAACTCAGGCCGATCCGGGAAGGCCGGGAAAATGTGGGGCAGCATAGACGCCTGGATGTTCGTCGCCAGCGACAGCTCCGTGCCGATTCGTTCCTTTTCCGCCGTGATCTGCACCACCTTGGACATGTATTCCACGGTTTTGTGAGAAATCGCCGCGAAGGACTGGGCCAGCTCCTCAACCTCATCGCCGGTCTTGTAGGCGTCCTCCATCTTGAATTCCAGGTTTCCTTCATTGAGCTCCGAAATGCGCCTGGTCATGGTGTTCAAGGGCTTTACGATCCGCCCGCTGAGTATCAGCGCGCCTGCGAGGGTCAGCAGCATGACGATCAGCAGCAGCACGGTGCCCATGGTACGGGAATAGCCTGTCTTTTCCTGATAGACAGCCGTGGCTTCGGATTGGATTTGCTCCATGCTGTTTTGAAGCAAGGCGGCGGGCTGCTTTGTGATCTCCTGGTTATACGCCGATACCAGCGCCCAGCCCGTGGACGGGATAGGGGAGGCCGTCAGGTAGTACCTGCCGCCCGACAGCTCTCCTTCCGTTACGGCGGCGCTGTATCCCGCAAGGGCCTGAGAAACAGCTTCCTTCAGCAGCGTCTCCCCGCTCTCGGCCACGATGCCGGACTTGCTTTCCTGATCCATGGGAAAAGCCTCTGTCTGGGGCCCCGGCACGATCCATCCGTTCTGGTCAATCAGCAGGTAGTATTCTCCTTCCACGGCCAGGCTCTGAAGCGCTTCCTGCATGTTGTCCAGAAACAGATCGGTTCCCACCACCGCCTGCAGGCTGCCATCCGGGCCATAGACCGGCACGGCGCATTCAACGCAGTACGCGCCTGTGTCGATATCCTGCTCATTGTCGTAAAAGCTGAGCTTGCCTTCCGCCGCCGCGTTCCTGTACCAGCCGCGCTCACGGGGATCATAGCGGATGGTTCCGTTCCCTTCAAGCCAGCCGGAGGAGGTGTTTCCCACCGTCAAATGCATGCCTTCCGGCATGCCAATGTACAGCGAAGCGGCTTCGTAGGAAGAACAAAGAGAAACCATGATCTCCGATAAATTGGCGACCAGGCCGAGCTTTTCCTTGACTGCCGGATCCTCCGGATCCACGCCCGGCGCGTATATCACCTTTGCCGCCCATGTGCCGTCATCCTCGGCGCGGGGCCCGTGGTAGGGCTTGGGCGCATATTCCTCCGGATGCGCGAACAGCTTGGCCGCATAATCCGCCAGAAACATCACCCGCCGCGCTTCATCCGCAAAAAGGGCGTCCACAATGGCCGCGTCCGTGCGGTTGGCGCGCTCCAGGTTCTGGTCAACCACCGCGTCCATCACCCGCCCGGTAATATCCCCGATGGATTCCTGCTGCCGCTGGGCGGATTCCGCCGCCAGCTGCGTCAGCGTATTATTTTGATAAATGGATAACGCCATAAAAGCGGCTGTCAGCAACAGTATTGTGTACAGAATCAGGTTGAACACTTTACTCTGGATACCGCCAATTGTGAAGTTCTTGAATCTCCTCATGATCTCTTCTCTCCTCGTCTTGCTCAAAGAATTACGTATACTTTCAAATTTCGGTTCGTCACACGGTCAAGGCCGTCATAGGTCAGGACTGTTTTTCCAGAGGCATGACAAGCGGTATCAGGGCGATGAGCAGCGGCTTTTTGTTTTTGACCTTGGAGACAGACAGCACCAGCATGGACATCATGTGGGCCATGAAGCCCGCCGCCAGCATTTCCATGAAGGTGACGATATACAGCGATGCGCGAACCCACGCACCAGCCAGCCCGTCCATGAGTTGTCAGGCCAGGTGGGTGGAGATGTAAAGCAGGAGCAGCAGGAGGAAGATTTGGGAATATCGCCGCACTTCCTTCCGCAGATGGACGGAGGACGAGATCTGCAAAAAGCACAGGTCGCAAATCCCGATGCCCGCAGCAATGAACAGCATATTGATGAGGTTCACGGTGGTGACGCTGAAAACCATCCTTCTTTTCCTTCCTTCTTGTAGTGACAGTCAAGATTTCGGAGTTCCGAAGTCGGAAAAACTATCACGCCGTCCGAATGTGCAGCGTCGCCTGATTGGGCCGTTCCGCGTTTTCATCCCAGGCATAGGCCATATCCGCCACAGCGCTTTGCAGAACCCTCAAGGAAAGCTCGTCGCCCTTTTTCGTCAAGTCAAAGGCCGGGCCGCTGTACCGCACCGTCAGAACCGCGCTTTCCTCGGCTTCCGAATATTCGATCACGGTTTGAATATCCGGCTGCGCAAGGGTGGGAATCAGCATTTGCTGCACCAGTTCCTCAAAGGCTAAGCGGACGCGGTGGGCAGTTTTGTAGGGGATTTGATTCTTATTGCAATACTGCTCGATTTCGCCCGCCATGCCCAAGAAATCGTAATCCTTGTTTTCGATGTTCAGTTCCAGCACCTTGAGCTTGCGGATGAAGCGCCGGGTGTTTTCTCTTTGGGGATGATCGAAAATCTGCTCGGGGCTTCCGTCCTCGTAAATGCCGCCCTCGTCCATGTAAAAGACCCGGTTGGAAATGGCCCGGGCGAAGTTCATTTCATGGGTGACGATCATGAGGGTCTTGCCGGTTTTGGAAAGGTCTCGGATGACCGCCTGCACTTCGCCCACCATGGTGGGGTCCAGGGCGCTGGTGGGTTCGTCGAACAGAATGATGTCCGGGTCCATGGCCAGGGTGCGGGCAATGGCGATGCGCTGCTCCTGGCCGCCGGAAAGCTCGTCCGGGTAGTTCAGCGCCTTTTCCGCAAGGCCCACTGTGCGCAGCAGGCGCATCCCTTCGTCATAGGCTTCCTGCTTGCTTTTCCCCAGCAAATCCATGGGGGCCAGCATGATGTTTTCGATGACAGTCAGGTGTCCGAACAGGTTAAAGGATTGGAATACCATGCCCATCTTCTGCCGCACCCTGCCCAAATCGCACTTGGGATCGGTCACGTCGGTTCCGTCCACCCAGATATGGCCCTCTGTGGGCTTTTCCAGCAGGTTGATACAGCGCAGCAGGGTGCTTTTTCCCGTGCCGGACGGGCCGATGACGGAGATCACGTCTCCATCGTTGATTTCCACAGACACGTCCTTCAGAGGCGTCACGTTGGGATAGACCTTTTTCAGATGCTCAATCTTAATCATGAACATTCACCCCCTTTAATATAGATTCGGGCTTGCGCTTTTTAGGATTCATGCGAATCTGTATCTTGCTGACCAGGAAGCCCAGCAGCCCTTCCAGCACGAAGTAGATCACCGTCACCGCGATGAGGGGGAAGAACGCTTCATACGTGCGGCTGCGAACGATGTCGCCCATCTTGGTCAGGTCCTGCACGGCGATGTAGCCTACGATGGCCGTGGCCTTGATGAGGCCCACGATTTCGCCCTTATAGGCTGGCAGGATATGGGGAATGGCCTGGGGCAGGATGATGCGGAAGAAGGTGCGCCGGTTGGCGTAGCCCAGGGCGTAAGCCGCTTCGTACTGGCCCCGGTCGATGGTGCCAACGCCCATTTTCAGCAGCCCGAACACGGAAGCCCCGAAGGTGAGCGTAAACCCGATCACCGCCACGAAAATGCCGCTGATGGCCACGGAACCAAAGATGATGTAATACAAAATCATGAGCAGCACCACCATGGGCATGCCCTGCACCAGCCACATGCTGAATCGGGTGACGCTATTGGCGACGATGTTCCCGTTCCGGCAGAGCATGAACACCAGAAAGCCCAAGGCTGTCCCAAACAGGATGGACAGGACGGTGATGAGCAGGGTAGTCAGCACGCCGTTTCCGAACAGCTCCCAGCGGTTCTCCCGCAGGAAAGTTTTGTTGAAGCTGGAAACGATGCCGTCCCAGAAGGATTCCGCCTGGGAAGAAAAGATTGTGGTTTCCGCTGTCTGCGCAGTAGGCTGAGCTTCGGTCTTTAGCACAACCAGCACCATGCCGCCGGAGAAGTCTGGTTCAGAGAACAGCACGCTTTCCGCCCGTTCCGGCGTAACGCCGATGCCCGCCGCGGCAAAGTCACACTTCCCAGTCTGTATCGCAGGCAGGATCGCGTCGAAATTCATATCTACGATTTCAAGGCCGTAGCCATTCGCTTCACAGAAAAGAGCGGCAAGCTCCATGTCATAGCCCACGACTTGACCGTCGCGGATGTACTCAAACGGCGCGTAACCCGATTCTGTCGCCAGTCGCAGCGTTCCATTTTCAGCTTTCAGTGCGGTGATGTCCGGCATGGGCTTCGCGTCCTCGTCCTCGTCAAACCATTTGGCCGCCAGCGCGTCCAGCGTCCCATCGGGCAACTGTTCGAGGAAAGCGTTAAACTGATCTTTCAGCGCTTTTCCCGCTTCATTTTTCGCGAATGCAAAGGCAAACACATAGTCGTCCAGATATTCATGCAGATAAGTTAAGCGTTCGTCTTCATGCATCAGAATCTGAGCCACTGGTTCGTCAACCGCGAAGGCTTCGACCTTTTTCCCTGTGAGCGCCGCCACCAGGTCGGCCTTCCCAATATAATAATCGATCTGAGCAGACGGGAGATTCTCTTGAACCATAGCATCGAAGTTGGTTCCGCTTTGCACACCGATGCGTTTTCCGTCTAACTGGGACACGCTGGTATATACGCCTGCTTCGCTGACGGTCGTTTCTCCAAGATCCGATGACCGCACCACCAGAACGATGCCACCATAGCCGGTAGGATCGGAAAACAGCACCTGTTCCTCCCTCTCCGGCGTTACGTTCATATCCGTGGTGAAGTCATATTTGCCGGATTGGATCGCCGGAATACGACCATCGAAAGCTACGTCGCCCAGCTCCAGGGCGTAGCCCCTGTCCCGGCAGAAACGAACTACAAGATCAATATCGTAGCCCACGTTTTTGCCGTCCTTGATGTAAGAAAAGGGCATGTCCGTAGAGGTGGTCACGACCCTGATCGTGCCGTTTTCACCGGTCAGATCGGACATATCCACGACCTTTCTTTCTTCATCAATGCCGTACCAGATGTTTTCCAGATCTTCCATGGTGCCGTTTTCCCGGCTTATGGCGAGAAAATCATTGAGTTCAGCGCACAGGGCGGCGCTCTTAGGATCATTCTTCCGGAATGCAAAGGCATAATTATTTTGGGTAATTCGGTCATGGATATAGTCAATTTCGAGGTTTTCCGCATGAACAGCGAACGCTCCCAGTTCGTCCCCCAGGTAAGCATCGATCTTCCCCGAGAGCAGCGCGGCGATGCAGTCTGGGTAGCTGTTGAACAGCAGGTATTCGCTGTCCGGGAAATATTCTTTGGCGGCGTCCTCCATCAGCGGGCCCACCAGCACGCCCAGGCGTTTTCCGTTGTAGTCCTGCCAGCGGACGGTTCCCTCGGCCTGCTCCGTGCCTGAATCAGTATCTTTCCGCACCACCATCACTGTGCCGCCGGAATAATAGGGCACGGAGAAATTGACGCTCTCCCGGCGCTCATCGGTGATGGAGATCCCGGCAGCGGCAAAATCCGTCTTGCCGGTCTGGACAGCGGGCAAGATTCCGTCGAAGTTCATGACCTGCACCTTGAGCCCATAGCCGTTGGCTTCACAGAATTGAGCAATCAGATCGATCTCCGCCCCGACGATTTCAGTGCCCCGGTAATAGGTCATGGGCACATAATCGCCCTCCGTAGCCAAGGTCAGCGTACCCTTGGTCGCGGGGAACGAAGCGTAGTCCGGCAGGGTCTTTCCTTCCTCCGGACCATCTGCCCACTTTTCGATCACCCGTTCCAGCGCGCCGCTTTCTTTCATTGGAATAAGCCAGGCGTTTAACTCTTCCAACAGTGCGTCACCCTTTGCCGTCTTGGGCAGCACAATGCCGAACGAAAAGGTATCCAGGTATTCATCCACCACGGTGAGAAGCGGGTTCACGGCGCAGAATTGCTTCGCCGCAGGTTCGTCTACGGCAAACCCGTCGATTTTGCCAGCCTCCAGAGCGGCAATCAGATCAGCGGAGGAATTGATGTAAACAAGTTTCGCGTCGGGCAGGGCGTTCGATACAATGGCGTCGAACGTGGTGCCGGTCGCAACGCCGATGCGCCTGCCGTTCAGGGCGTCCAGGGCGGAAGCTTTTTGCTTTGCGGCATCCGGGGCGGGGGCCGCCTCCCCCCGCACCATCAGGCCGATTTTCACCTCGAACAGAAGATCCGAATAGGGCATTTCCTCCGCCCGTTCATCCGTATATTCCAGGTTGGCCATGATGCAGTCGATATCTCCCGCGATGGCCGCGGAAAAGATCGCGCCGTAATCGTACACCTTGAATTCCACATCCGCCCCCAGCCAGGCGGCGAAACGATAGGCCAATTCAATGTCGTAGCCGTTCAGCTCTTTTCCCGCATAGTAGCTGTAGGGCGGCACGATGCCGGAAGTGCCCACAATAAGATGAACCGAGGGGTTTTCCGCCCGGGGAATGTCCGGCATGGTTTCATCGGCCCGAACGACCCAGCGGTCGAACATATCGTCCAGGGTGCCGTCCGCCCGCAGCTCCGCGATAAACCGGTTGATTTTGCCGGTCAGATCGGGGATTTTGGAAACCGGCGAAATGCCCACGGCAATCTTCATCGTTTCGTTCAGGGTTTCCTCCAGCAGATGAACGCCCTTCTGCCCGTTCTCGATGGACATCTCCATCTGCCGCCGGTCATAGGCGAAGGCGTCGATCTTGCCCTGAGCCACGGCTGTATACCCCATGAATTTATCGTTGAATTGGCTGACTGTCGCCAAGGGCAGCTCTTTTTTCAGAATCAGTTCGGCAACGTTGCCCTGGCTTACGCCAATGGTGATCCCGGTCGCATTCAACTGCTCCAGGCTGGTGAGGGCGCTTTCCGCGCAGGCAGCGCCTGACCACAGCAGCAGGAACAGCAGAACGCACAGAACTCCTTTTTTCATGGAAGACACCCTCTCTGTTTTGTGATTGTTTATTCGACATGGTTTCTGAACGCTGTTTTCGACAAACCATCCTGGTTTTCCTGCCAGCGGGGATCAGGCGGTTTATTCCAGAAACTGATCTCGAAGCGCTTTTTCTTCATAGAAAAGCCACCTCGGTCATCGTATGCGTGTTCATGCCATGAAAGCCGGGGAAATCGCCCGCGAAAGGGACAGGCGGATGATTCCCCCGGCTTCGCAATGGCCTGCTTGGGGCTGCCTTATTTCCTGATATGGTGGATGAGATTGATAGAAAAGCCGGAGGGCGAGATCATCAGGGCGGACTTGGAGGTGGGGGGTTCAACGATGCGCTCGCCCTTAGTAGTTCCTGAATCCCTTGGAAAGCAACAGTTGATAGGCTGTGTCGAAATCGTCCACGTTCATGCGGATGGCGGCTACATCCCGTTCAAGCGGTACGTCCGGCTGGGAAACGTCCACATAGAAGCCATTCAAATCCTTCATGCGGATTCCTTCCACTTTCAGTTCGCTGATGCCTTCCTGATCGTGGCGTTTTTCAAAGCCTAATTCTTCAAACAGCTGAACGATGGGCGCGGCGTCCTTGGTGATGATCTGCGGGTTAAAGGTGGTGATCTTCATAATATTTCCCTCCAGAAAAATGATGTTTGTTTTGTTTATTTCTTTAAAACGTGAAGAAATCCTTTTGTGAATCACTGAACCGCGGCGCTTGCGTCCTTTTCCACGCCGTCGCCGTAGATGGTGGCGAAATCGTCCCGCATGGAGATGGTGCCGATGCCCTGCGCGCTGTAGCCCGCGATCTTGGCCTGGGCACTTTCATAATCGCCCCATTCCCGCGCTTCGTCGTCAGCCAGGACGATGTAGGAAAGGGCGGGATAGGGATTGTTTGTCACCACGTATGCACACATGGCTACGTCCCCGGAGCTGTTGCCGAAGGCCAGCACCGGCTGCTGGCCGATCTCCCGCACGATGGCGTCCACCTTGGACATTTTGGCGTTCTCGCCGTAATAGTTTCCGTCGAACACCACCTTGTCCGTGCTTTTGAAGGTGTAATCCCCGTCGGCGGTATCGCCCTGGCCCGTGGCGGTGTAGCCGTATTCCGTGCCGATGACGTAGGCGGGGGCAATGTCCAGCGTATCCTTCACGATGGCGCGGACGATGTTGCGCTCGGTGGCGGTGACGATGTAGACGGTAAAGTCATTGTCCCGCAGGTAGTCCACCAACTCCACCATGGGAAGGTAAAACGCTTCACCCCGGGTCATGCCCGTGAAGCCCTCAGCCGGGGAATCCATGAAGCCCTTCACGTAGTCGCCCAATTCGGCGGGGGTCATGCCCGCATAGGCAAGGGCGGCGGCGGCGGCCTGCCGGGTGCTGATGCCCGAGGGCTTTTCCTGCCATTTGGTATCCACGATCTCCTGCGCCACGGCAAGAACCTCGTCCGTAGGCGTGTAATCGGGATTGTTCAGGACATAGTCCACAAATACCATGTATTCAAAGCACCGGGGATAGGTTTCGCACATGAGGGTGCCGTCCAGGTCGAACACGGCAACGCGGTCCGCAACGGGAATGTAGCTTTCACTGGTTTCATCGGTGATGGCGGCGATATAGTCCATGATGGCGATTTTGGCTGCCGCGTCCTTGCTCCAGGAAGGCAAAGTCAGCCAGGATTTTTCGACGATATATCGAAACACGGACAATGCCGTTTCATAGTCCATATAGTCACCCTTGTTCGCCGCGCCGTCCAAGTTCTTCACAACGGCAGCTTCGGGGTGGAACTGGAGGCCCATGGCAAAGGTCTTATCGGTTCTTTCAATGGCTTCGATCATGGGAATGCCGTTGGTTTCCGTATAACCGGTCACGGTAAGCCGGGTGTTGTCCACATTTTTGATCGCCTGATGATGCCAGGAGGGGCAGCCGGTAAGCGTATCCGTGCCCACGATGTCAGAAAGCCAGGAGCCTTTCGCCACCTGCACGGTATGGGGCGCGTAATCCCGGTAGCTTTCGGGGGTGGCCTTCTGGTTGCGGTGGGTGTAGTCATACGCGACGCCCTGATTTTCAAACCAGGTGGGAATGTCCTGAATGACTTCCCCGCCGGAAATGACGCCGAGCATCTGCGCGCCCCGGCGGAAGCCCATGAGGGGAATATCACAGTCTAAGCAGTAGGGCCATGGTCAAATAATCGGATACGTCCCGCTCGGCGTTGTAGTCGATTTCCGCCTCGATGCCGTGCCATTCTTCGGGGGCATAGTACAGGGTAGGGCTGATGTCCTCGCCGCCGGTAAACAGAACGATGCTCACGTTTCCCACGGCTTCCGCCGCGTTGGAGCCGTGCCAGGTATTGCATTTCACATACTTGGCGGCGGTTTCGTCCAGCATGTTGATTTCCGTCTTTCCTTCGGTCAGGCGGCCTTCCGCGTCGTAGCTTAAATCAGCCGAGAACACCTGATTCAGCATCACCCATTCGCCGCCCGCCGCTTCCACGGCGCGGCACACGTTGGTAAAGAACTCCGAATCCGTATCGGCCCGCCAGGCGATGCCCACCACGGTTTTTTGAGAGGCCTCGGCCAGCGAAACGCCGCAGACGCTTGCCAACAGCACGAATTCCAGCAGCAGCGCGACAATCTTTTTCATTTTCCTGATCCTCCTGTCCATAGTCTTTTCTTCCTAAATACCTATCGTTTTTTTACGCCGCGTCGTCCATCGGTTTTTCGGCGGTGTATCGTTCTACCAGCGCGTTATAGGCGGAAATGGTATCGTCCAGCAGCTTGAACAGGTCGGCTTCGGCGATCCTTCCCTCCGCGTCCATGCCCGCAAAATGCAGCGGGTAAATCACGGGCGGGTTCTCCAGGGTCAGCTGCTCCATGGAGCGGAGCTGCGCCGTGCTCTGATAAATCAGGCTGATTTTATAATACGCTTCGTTTTCATCATTTACCCAGCGCTCGAACACCAGCTTCACGCCGATGGGCGTATGCTGCTCCACGGTTTCCGGCAGCAGGTAATCCCCGTAATTCAACGCGGCCAGCACGCTGGCGACGTTAGCGTCATGCCCGCAGAGGAAAGAGAATTTCCGGCCCTCCGCGCTCAGTTCGGCGCGGATTTCTTCCAGCAGCGGGTGCGCCACGTTGACAGAAACAAGGGGCGAGCAAAATAGCATGTCGCTGTACGTATCCACGATGGAATGGATCAGCCGCCAGTCCTCGTCCGTCAGGTCATGGCCAAAAGCGGCCTTCTGTTTGTCCGGTTCCTCATAGTATTGCAGGATCATGGCGTCCGCCACGCTGGTGGCGTTTTTGATGGGGCCGGTCATTTTCGGCTCTTTGCCCGTTCCCAGGGTGAGGACGGTTTCGCCCGCTTTAAGATCGCCGTATTTTCCCGCTTGATAGGCTTCGCTCTGTTCAATGTCAGCCGTGTCCATCAGCAGGGAAATGGCGTCGTTCAGGCTGGTAAGAATCCCGTCCAGCCCGGCTTCGCCGCCCTTTTCGGCGATTTGGGCGATGGCGTCCTGCATGTATTCCTCCGTAACGAAGTTCAGGGACGGTTCAAAAACGGGGTCCATGGTATCATAGGTTACGTGGGTTTCGATGTGCGCCGCCGCCACAGGCAAAAGGCCTGCGGAGAAGTACCGCGCGGTCGCGATGGTGCGCTGCTTGGCGTTGGCGTAGAAGCGGACGACTCCTTCCTCCGGCTGATAATTCTCCGGGAAAAGGCCCTCCTGTTCCAGCCACAGCCGGAAATACTGGCCCATCAGGGTTTCCAGCACCGCGCCGCGCAGGGAAAGCTCGCTGGGATTGGACGTCCACTGGAACCATTCGTGGGGCGTAATGTCTCCCAGCAGCGAACCGCTGCCCGACAGGGGCGAACGGATGTTGTGGCGGCTCAGGATCACCACGCGATCCAAGGTATCATCCGATTGTTCAGCACGCTTGGCTTCCGCGGCCTTGCTCCAGGAAGGAAACAGCAGAACGAATCCCAGCAGCAGCGCGAAAATCCTTTTCATTTTCCTGATCCTCCTGTTTTTTGCTGGACCGTTCCTGTTCATTTTCCGCTGTAATAGTCCATGGTGATCTCGCTTTCCTCGATCAGCACCGTGTTTTGGTTCAGGGCCTTGATGATCTCGTCCGCCGCCTGATACACCGTGGCCTTGTCCGCGCCGTCGAAGTAACAGACCAGCGTATACTCATGGGTGATGGCGCCCGTTTCGTCCGTCCACGCGCCGGTGGCCTCCTGGAGGGTGTAGCCCTCAAAGTATTTAAGGCACACGGTATCCACGATGTTCCGGGCTTCCTCCTGGGTCATTTCCATCTTATAGGTGTCCTTATCGTTGGTGCCCACGTACAGGACGTATTGGACGCTTTTGCCCGTGTCCGCTTTGGGCGCGTTTGCCGCGTTGATATGCGTCAGCAGCAGCCCGGCGCATACCGCCGAGCAGCACAGGCTGACGATGGAAATGATGACCGCGATGATTGTTCCGTTTTTCTTCATGGTGATTTCCTCCTTATTGATCCAAATACGCCAGCATACGATCCTGCACGTTCTTTTCAAGATTCCGATATACAGCATATTTCTGGCAATCTCGTATTGTTTTGGTGTCAGGCGTTCAAGCCGGGAAACCTGAATAGCTCGTAGTAAGTTTGTACGATTCATTCCCTCATCCGCATCAGCTTGGCCAGCGTGGATTCTCCAAAAGAATATTGGCTCATGTATTCCCCATGGAAGGACTGCTTTCCCTCCGGGCTGCCCGACAAATAATGAAAATAATCGCAGTCCAGCAGGGAAGGATTGACTCCCAGCATTCCCCGGCTTCGCACCAGCGCCTCGCCGAAGCCGCAATCGGTCAGCGTGGTTTGCAGATCGGCAATCAGCATACGGAGATGGCTCGCGTGGGCAGTATCTCCCGGCGCTTCCGGCCAGAAAAAGCTGATCAGTTGGCCCATGCTGCACAGCGCACCGTTTCGGTCGATCAGGTAGGCAAAGAGTTCTTTTGTTTTTCTGCGCTGGAAAACGACGGGCTTGTCGCCGCACCAGACTTCAAACTGTCCAAAGCACTGCGCTTTGAGCCGTTTGGGAAACGCTCTGGCTGATGTGGAAACGGGATAGCGCAGGTGCCGCAGCGCTTCGTCAAGCTGTTCTTCCGAGATAGGCTTGAGCAGAAAGCCGCTGGCGTACAGCTCCAAAGCGGAGAGGGCATACTCCGCGTGGCCGGTGATAAAGACGATGTTGGTCTGGGGCCGGAAAGTGTTCAGCCACTGGGCGACCTCCAAGCCATTCAGGCCCGGCATTTCCACATCCAAAAAGATCACGTCTGGCGGAAACTGCGCCACCAGCTCCAGCGCCTCGTCCCCGGAAGCGGCGATCCGATGGGTTCCGTTGGAATCCAGCCGAAGTAGCCCGTCCCGCACGGATTGAAGGACATTTGGGTTATCGTCAACCGTCAGCGTAATCACTTTTTTTCCCTCCTATTGGGATCAGCACTACCGCACGAACACCGTTTTCATCGCTGTTCAAATGAAGAGAGCCGCCCTGGGATTCCAGC
>JAFXSH010000130.1 GCA_017525805.1 Clostridia bacterium
AAAACTCATTTCAGAATTAACTGTCGTTTCTCTCTCTTCTCTGTATCGTTTTCAAGATTCCCGCGCCCCCCACGTCCCTCTCGCGAGGCCCGTTTTTCGAGCGCTCGAATATAATACCACGTACGCCCGCCTATGTCAACACGTTTTTTTCACTTTTTTCCCGCCTTTTCGCTTTTCTTCGTTTTTCCCGAACATTAGCAAACAGAACGCTTTCATTGAATTGCGAATTTCCCGTACTATTCATTTTCAGTTCCTTTTTAACGTTCGGATTTTTAAAGAACAAACGTTCCCTTCCCTCAATATATGGGCATAAGGATTCCCGGCAATCTGGTTTTTTTCTCTTCATGCTGTCCATGTGAAATTCCTTCATATAATTAACCCCGAAATCACCAGGGAGGCTGCACGCGGCAGCCTCCTTTTGGTTTACAGAAAGCGGAACAGATGATATACTTTTTGAAAGTCCATCACAGAAGCGGAGGGAATAAGTTTTGTCCTATACAGCCATCAAGACCCGGGTATTTGACATCATCAGCAAGGACGACGGCAGCGACCGGGCCAGCCGGGCCTTTGACCTGCTGATCATGGCGCTGATCCTGCTCAGCGTAACGTCCATCGTGCTGGAATCCTTTGATTCCCTGGCCGCAAAATACCGCGTGGTTTTCCGGGGGTTTGAGTTTTTTTCTGTCATCGTCTTTACGGTGGAATACCTGGCCCGCATCTGGACGGCGGACCTGCTGTATCCCCAGGCGGCCCTTCCGCGCCTCAAGTATATTTTTTCCTTCATGGCGCTGATCGACCTGCTGGCCATCCTGCCCTTTTACCTGCCTTTTGTTTCAGCGGATATGCGGTATCTGCGCATGGTGCGTTTGTTCCGCCTGATCCGCCTGTTTCGGGTATTCAAGCTGGGACGGTATATCGACGCGCTGCAGACCATCGTGCAGGTGATCCGCCTGTCCGCTTCCCGGCTGGTCATTTCCATGGTGCTGTGCTTTACCGTGATGCTGTTTTCTGCCATCATCATGTATACCGTGGAAAACCCGGTGCAGCCTGAACAGTTTCCCAACGTGATCACCTCCATGTGGTGGGCCATCTGCGCGCTGACCACCGTGGGCTACGGGGACGTGTACCCCATCACAGCGGTGGGACGGTTCCTGGCCTCCATTATCAGCCTGTTGGGCATCGGCATCATCGCCATTCCCACCGGCATTATCACGGCGGGCTTTTCCGAGGTGATTTCCGGAAAGCACGCGGCGGAAGAAAAAAAGTTCTGCCCTTACTGCGGCAAAAAGCTGGAATAAACGTCAAAGCAGATAGCCGTACACAGCCCAGAAATGGAAAAATGTGCCCGCTAAGCAGAACAGATGGAACAGGGAATGCATGTATTTTTTCTTCGAGCCAAGGCCGTACAGCGCCGCGCCGACGGAATACATGGCCCCGCCCAGCACCAGGAACAGGACGCCTTGCCGTCCCATGGTTTCCAGCAGCCGGGGAACACCCAGCAGGATGGACCAACCGCTGGCCAGATGGCAAACGACGGAAAGCGCCTTGAACCGATCCACCCGGATGGCGTTGAACACGATGCCCGTCACCGCGAAGGCGGACACCCCGGAAAGCAGGGCCCAGCCAAGCGCCCCGCCCACGCCCAGCAAAGAAACGGGCACATACGTGCACAGCACCAGCAGGAACACATTGCAGTGATCGATCACCCGCAGCACCTTTTTCCCCTCCATGCGGCGGGACAGGGCATGATAAACGCAGGAAATCACATACAGGATCACCATGGCCGCGCCGAACAGGCTGACGGAAACCACCGCCAGCGGCCCACGGGCCCGAATCAGGAGCAGCACAAGGCCCGCGATGCTCATCAATCCCCCGATGCCATGGGATATGGCGTTAAAAATCTCCTCCCCCAAGCTGTAATTGGGGATGCGGATATTCAGCCCCGCCCGCGCTTCCGACATTCTTTCGTTCCTCCATAAAATAAATTCAAGAACTGCTTAACATAGTTTTCAATACTATATTAAGCAGTTCTTGATATTTTGTCAAGAAGTTTTTATGCCGTCAGATTATCAGCGTTTCCCCGCAGGCAAAATATTGCAGCCTGTCCCCCATGATTTTCTTCATGAGGGCGTAAGCGGGCAGGCCGGTACAGTGGCAAGTATAAAAAGCGCAGGGCCAGGAAAGCAGCTCCCGTGCCGTGGCACGGATCATATCGGTTTCCTCAACGGTGTATTCACCGGATTTTTTCATCATATGAAAGCCGCTGATCACTGCGTCCGGGGCGGACCCGTACACCTGACGGCAACGTTCCAAGATATTCAGGATGCCGCTGTGGGCGCAGCCGGACAGCAGTACGCTTTTCCCTTTTTCCCGAATGACCAGGCACTGTTCATGGCTGAAATCATCCTGCACCAACTGCCCGCCGGTTTTCCGGAACAGCTTCCGGTTGCCAGATGGCCAGAATTTGCGGCCGGTAATGCCGCCAAAGAGCAGCAGGTCCCGGTCGATCCAAGCGTCCCGATCCTGCCATTCCACCTGCGGCAGGGAAGAAACGGCTGGGTCCATGCCGATGGGGTGCGGGGAATCCCCGCTGGCGGACCAGAAATCCTCCTCCGCGCCGCGCCGAAGATAAACGCGCGCCGTGGGATTGATCCCGGCAAAGGCCAGGACGCCGCCCGTGTGATCGTAATGCCCGTGGCTGATGATCACCGCGTCCACCCGCTCAAGATCCACGCCCAAGGCCCGGGCGTTTTCCAGGAGCAGCGCTGAAGGGCCCGTATCCATGAGCAAAACGCAATCCGCCGTTTCCACGTACAGACAAAGCCCGTGAGCGGGAACACAGTTTTCCCGGCACGCGGTGTTTTCCACCAGGTTTACGATCCGCACGGAATCGCCTCCCCTCTGTCCGCCGGGATCAGGACGCGTTCATGCCCGCGAGAATATCCTTTCCGAAATCTTCCGGCGGCATGGGATGGGAGAAGTAATAGCCCTGCACCAGCGCGCAGCCCAATTCTTTGAGCAGCTGCATCTGGCTTTCCGTTTCCACGCCCTCGGCTACCACAGGCACCTTCAGGGTTTTGGCGATATCCAGGATCAGCTGCACCAGATGGATATCCTTTTCATCCTTGTTCTCAATATTCTGGATGAACGCCTTATCCATTTTCAACACGTCCACCGGCATGGACGAGAGCATATTCAGCGAAGAATAGCCGGTGCCGAAATCGTCCATTTCGATTTCGTAACCCTTTTTGCGCAGCCTGTCGATGAGGGCCACCAATTGCTCCGCGTTGTCGGTATAGGCGGATTCTGTCACTTCCAGCTTGAGGGCCCCGCGCTCCAGGCCATTCTTTTCCACCAGTTCTTCCAGGATGCTTTCCAGCGCCGGATCAAATACGTCCAGCCGGGAAAGATTGACGGAGACGGGCACCGTGATCCCATACTGATCGCGCCAGCGGGCGATTTGCTTGGCGGCCTCCGACCACACGTAATGGTCTATCAAACTGATCTGGCCATCCTTTTCAAACAGGGGGATGAACTGATCCGGCGGGATCAGGCCCAGCTCTGGATGGTGCCAGCGCACCAGCGCCTCGGCGCTGCACAGCTTGGGCGAGCTGCCCTGCACATCGTATTTGGGCTGATAGTACACCTCAAATTGGTGATCCTCCAGCGCCCGGTGCAGATCGTTCAGCAGCCGCTGATCATGCAGCTCCTGTTCGCGCATTTTCTGGTTGTACACCATCAGGCGGGTCTGATAGCTTTTGCGCGCCAGGTTGCAGGCCGACCAAGCCCGGTCAAACTGCTGGCCGGGGTCTACGCCCGCCTGCCAGGGCATCACGCCCATGAAAAACCGCACGTTCGCGTTTCGGGACAGCTCATCCAGCTTATCCTGCAGGCGGTCAAACAGCGTCTGGTATTCTTCCAGATGCTCACAGTAAATACTGAAGCGATCCCCGTCGAACCGGGTGGCGATCCCTTCCTTTTCCGCCAGGAAAGCGCGGATCTCACTGCCGATCAGGCGCAGCACGAAATCGCCGAATTCCCGGCCGTTCAATGCGTTCACGGAATGGAACTGTTCCACATCCACCACGATGGCGTCCATGGCCTTCTCCGGGTTCTCCCGGTGCATCCGGTCGGCGTATTCAAAGAAGAAGCCCTTGTTGTAAAGCGCCGTCATGGGGTCCAGCTCCGTGGCGGAAATCAGCTGCTCGCCTTCATTGGCGCGCCTGGAATTCTTCAGGCTTTGCAGCAGCAGCACCACGATCACCGCGAATACCGCCGTGATCACAAAGATCACGGACACCACGTTGTCATGGAGGAATTTTGAAACGGTCACGCTCTCGTCCGGATAAGAATAGTTGGTCAGCGCCGCTTCGAGGGTCGCGCCGGGAATCAGCCCGATGGTTTTATTCAGGATGGAGTAGAGGCAGCCGTCGCCCCTTCTCACCGCGAAGCACTGGTTCATGATCTTCCCGGTGGCGATCACGTAAAGGTTGTATTCATCGCGCAGGGATTCCATTCTGGCGATACGGTAATTGCTGACCAGGGAGCAATCCGCACCCCCGCCGCGCACGGCCCGGAAGCATTCGTCGATTCCATTAAAATGTACGACTTTCCAGCTGGGGTAATTATCCTTGATGAACACCTCGCAGTTGATATCCCCCGCCGCGATAGCGATGGTCATCTCCTGTTGGGATGAAAGGATCTGCCGGTCCGCGTTTCTCACCACGGCGTACAGTTCCGTCTTCATAAGCGTGGAGGTGGTGATCAGGCCCAGTTCTTCCCCCTCGTGGGCGCTCAGGTTCACCGGGAACACGCAGTCGATTTCACCGTCCTGCAGCGCTTTCAGGGCCGATTCCACGCTGGCGTAGGCTACGGGAACAAACTCGATCTTCGCGTTCTTCAGGCTGTCGGCCGCCTGTTCAAAATAATCCTTGAGCGCGCCGGTAAACTCGCCCGTCGTCAGGTCCATATCGCAGAAAGGAAGGAAATCCGTCCGATAGCCCACGCGGATCGCCCCATGGCCGGCCAGCCATCTCAATTCTTCATCCGTGAGGAAAGCGTTTGATCCGACAGTCCGCACGTACTGATCATACAGCTTCTGGCTGTAATACCGGTCTTCTTCCTGGATCCTGCCCATGGCGGCATTCAGTTCAGACAGCAGATCGGGGCGCGCCTTATTGACGGAAAAATAGAAATCAGACTGGCCGATTTCGCACACAGGCATGCAATCGACGTCGCTCTGGAATGCGTCCACAGTCACGTAAACGTCGATTATGCCGTTTTCCAGCATTTGCAGCCATTCTTCCTCGGATGCGGCCATCTCCACCAGCTCCGTCCGGACGCCATGCTGGGCGGCCCACTCCTGAAAGAAGCCCGCCTGCACGCTGCCCTCGTTCACGCCCACCCGTTTGCCGTTAAAGGCGGCTAAATCCCCCGACATGATGGCTTTATTGCTGCCGGAAACAAAGGCGCAATAGGATTCCGTACCCATGGCCAGGGTGGAAAACAGCATGTTCTTCGTCCGCTCCTGGGTATAGGAAACATCGCTCAACAGGTCGATTTTGCCCGCTTCCAGCTTATGCAGCAGTTCCGACCAGGAGCCTTCCACATATTCATAGGTCCATCCGGTATATGCGGCGATTTTCTGCTGGTATTCATAAGCATAGCCGGTCCGCCTGTCAAACTGATCCTTATAATTGAATGAAGACTCATACCAGCCGACGCGCACGGTCTTTTCCGGGGCTTTCTCCGCCAGCCCGGCAGGCAAAATCATGGCAAGCGCCAGGGTCAGGCAGATCACCGCCAGCGCGAAGCGTTTTCCGCGCGCCGCCGGGTGATTGAAAAAAACAGCCTTGGCCCTTTCGGTCCGCGTTCCGGCCATTCCGTTTATCTTGATGCTTTTCATCAGCACTGTGTCCTCCCCGTGTTCTGGTCAATTGTCACCTGTAAAATGACCCATTTTTATTATACGGGATTTTTGCTTGAATGACAAGACAATGCGCGCGCCGGATGGCAGTTTTTTTCAAAAACCTATAAAGTGCGCAAAGAATTGACAAACATTCGGAAGCCGTGTATACTCAAAACATAAGAAAAAAGCCCGAGAG
>JAFXSH010000131.1 GCA_017525805.1 Clostridia bacterium
CTTCTTCGGCCAGGTGTACGTGCTGAAGAAGGAAGAGGGCGGCCGTCATACCCCCTTCTTCAACGGCTATCGTCCCCAGTTCTTCTTCCGCACCACGGACGTGACCGGCTCCATCAAGCTGCCCGAGGGCGTTGAGATGGTCATGCCCGGCGACAACGTGGAAATGGAAGTGGAACTGATCACCCCCATCGCCATCGAAGCCGGTCTGCGCTTCGCTATCCGCGAAGGCGGCCACACCGTAGGCGCTGGCGCCGTGGTGCGCATGGTAGAATAATTTCGGGTCTCCCGGCTTATTCGCTCAAAAAACTCACAGGCGCTGCCTCTTTCCCGCGAATTGCGCGGAAAGCGGCAGCGCTTTTCTTTTTGTTCGACAGTATCCCGTTTTTTATTCCGTAAGATGTTTTCCTTGACAAGCGGCGGCAATTTCATTATGCTGAATGCAGCGGTGAATCGAAAAGAAAAAACAGTTGGGAGGCAAAGCATGAAGCAGACGGATCTATTGGCCCGGCGGTTTGAACAGCTCAAAACCCGCGTGGGCGGAAACCGGGAAAAAAGGCATTTTGAGTTTACCTTCGGAACGCCCGAGGAGGAGCACTTGGGGATCACGCCTCCCAGCCGGGCGACGGTGCGCATCCTTTCGGAGATCCATTTCGCCCTGGAAATGTCCCGCCAGGCAGGGCAGCGGTATGACGGGCCTATCGGCGCGGCTCTTTCGGTGCTGGAAGATTGCATGGACCGGGAAGGGGCGCTCACCAACGCGGCCTGCGTTCAGGCGGAAAAAGAACTGCTGCCCCTCCGGGAAGCCGCCAAGGAATATCGTTTGATTTACGTTTCCCACGCCCACATCGATATGAACTGGATGTGGGGCATGCAGGAAACGGTGGCGGCCACCCTGTCCACCTTCCGGTCGGTGCTGCATATGATGGAGGAATACCCGGAATTCACCTTCATGCAGTCCCAGGCTTCGGTATACAAAATCGTGGAACAGTTCGACCCGGAATTGATGCCGGAAATCAAGGCCCGCATTGCCGAAGGCCGGTGGGAAGTGACCGCCAACGCCTGGGTGGAAACGGACAAGAACATGCCCTCCACCGAATCGCTGCTGCATCACGTGGAAGTGACCCGGCGCTATCTTGAAAATGTGTGGGGCGTGGATACGGACAAGGTGCAGGTGGACTTTTCCCCCGACACCTTCGGTCACAGCCGCTTCATTCCCGAAATCAGCCGCTTTGCGGGCATCCGGTATTATTACCACTGCCGGGGCACCAGAGAAGACGAGGTCCTGTTCCGCTACCGCGCGCCCTCCGGGGCCGAGGTATTGACCTACAAGGAGCCGTACTGGTACAACAGCGGCGTTTGTCCGGAAAACGGCATCGGCCTGCCCCTCCTTTCGGAAAAGTGCCAGGGCCTGAAAACGGGCCTGATCGTGTACGGTGTGGGGAACCATGGCGGCGGCCCCACCCGGCGGGACATCGAACGCGTTTTGGAAATGAAGGATTGGCCCGTATTCCCCGCCGTGCGCTTTGGCACGCTGCATGAATTCTTTCATGAGGCGGAAACCCTGTCCGCCCAATTCCCTGTGATCGATCACGAATTGAACGCCATTTTCACCGGCTGCTACACCACCCAGAGCCGCATCAAAATGGCCAATCGCCGCAGTGAAACGTCCCTTTCCGACGCCGCCCAAATGTGCGCCCTGGGCCATTTCGCCGCCCGGACGGAATATCCTCATCAACGGCTGGACGACGCCTGGCAGAAGGTGCTGTTCACCCATTTCCACGATATCCTTACCGGCTCCTGCGTGCAGGAAAGCCGGGAATACGCCATGGCGCTGTTCGCCGACGCCCTGTCCATTTCGCAAACCGCCCTGGGCAACGCCCTGCGGGTCATCTCTGAATCGGTGGACACTTCCGCTTTCATGACGGACGAGGATATTTCCCAGGATCAGGCGGAAGGCGCGGGCGTGGGGGCCGGGGTATGGTTCGGCGTGGGCCATTCCATGGGACGGGAGCTGAGCCACTACGCCGGAGTGCCCAATCCCGAGCGCGGCGCGGGAAAAACGCGGGTATATACCGTGTTCAACACCGCCGCGGAGGATCGGGAAGAAGCGACGGAAATCACCCTTTGGGATTATACCGGAGATTTGAGCCGTTTGGAGGCGGTGGACAGCAAGGGGCAAACCCTGCCTTTGCAGCTTGCGCCCGGCATGCCCAAGCGGTACTGGGATCACTGGTACGCCAGCCTTTCCGTGCGGGTATCCGTTCCCGCTTTGGGTTATGCTGTGATCGCCATTCGGGAAAAACCTTTGGATCGTTATCCAGTCTACCGGCTGGACGATGCGCGGATCGAGGAGGAAATGGGCCCCTGTGTGCTGGAAAACGAGCACCTGCTGGCGCGTTTTGACAGCGTTTCCGGCGCACTGGTATCGCTCATGGACAAAGAAACCGGGGAAGAACAGTTGGCAGCTCCCGCTCGACTCTGCGTGGCGGATACGGAGAAAAGCACCAGCGACGCCTGGCACATCGGGCGCTATGTAGGCATTCAGCCCGTGGAACGCACGGTGCGCTTTCGTCCGGCGAAAGGAAATGTGCGCTCCCACCTGGAAATCGAGCAGAAGACCCTGTCTTCGTCCATCATCACCCGCGTTTCTTTGGACGCGGGCGCGCGGGAACTGCGATACGAATGGGAAATCGATTGGCAGGAAGCGGCAAATAAGGACGATACCGTGCCGGTGCTGGTCTTCCGCGCGCCGCTCAAAGAAAAAGCCGGGGAATGCCTGTGCGACGTGCCCGGCGGTTTCATCCGGCGGGAAGCGGCCTGGCGGGATATGCCCTGCCTGACCTTCGCTTCCGCGCGGAATGGGAAATGTGCCCTCACCTTAGCGGCGGACAGCAAATACGGCTACCGGCTGGCGGAGGGCGTTATCAGCTGTACCCTGATCAATTCCGCCGGAAACCCCGATCCTTACCCTGAAAGGGGTCTGCATCGGATCACCCTGTGGCTGCATGTAGGAAACGACAGCCCCGCCGCCCTGCTTCGCCGCGTGGCTGCCCTGAACCGGCCTCTGATTGCCATGTCCACCAAAGCCCAGCCCGGGGAACTGCCGCCGGAAATGCGGTTGTTGGGCTTCCAGGCGAAAAGCGCTGTGCTGTCCGGGGTGGAATTGACGGAAAAAAACGCGCTGCGGGTGCGCGTGGTGGAAACCGGGGGAATGGAAGATACCGTGACCCTCACCCTTCCCTTTGCAGTTGGGTCCGCAAGGCTTGCGGACATGAAGGGCAACGCCACAGGCGATATAAAGATTGAAGGCCGCGCCGCCGTTTTCTCCGTTGGTCCCTGGCGCATCCAGGAAGCGCTGATGATTCCACAATAAAAGCTGACCGGCTGCTCTTGATGCAAGGGCAGCCGGTCGATTGCATTTTACGCGAAACGTCTCGTCAAAGGTCCGCTGGCGGCGGTGACGATGCCGCCGGACAGCAGGAAGCGCTTCATATTGCGCTGCAAACTGGTGTCCTCCGGCAGAGCGTCCAGGGATATGCCCTGCTGCTGGGGCGGGGCTAAATGATAGACCCATTGCAGCACGGCTTCCCGTTCGTCGTCCGTGCAGGGCGTCAGGTCGAAAGCTCGCTGGAAGCGCAGGATGCGGGACTCAGGGGGAAGCAGTTCGGCCAAGGCGGGGGAGAGCAGCCAGGATTCGCAGGTGATGGGCGCGTCCTTCCACGCGGGGAAATAATCGGCAAGGAACGCTTTCGCTCGATCCACGGAGGCGTTCAGCAGAGAAGCTTCCAAACGGCAGTCCGAGGGGATGTGCAAGACAATGGACCGACCGTCCCCTTCCTCCAGCAATTCGTATTCCAATTCGCCTAAACGGAACAGTTTGGCATTGATCTGCCGGGTGGTCCAGAATCCCCGGTCGAAGCCGTATGTGCCGTAGGACCGGAAATGCTCCTGTACGAACCGGGTGAAACACCCCATGGTTTCGATCATCACCTCTTCGGGCAGATCGCGCCAGGGGCCGTTCCAGCGGTTTTGAGCGGCTGTGATCAACTGCCGCGCCATTTCTTCGGCCCCGTCGTTCCCTTCCTCCGGCGGGCCGCCGGAAAAGTCTTTCAGCCCTCCCCAGGCAAAGTCCATGACCCGCAGGGCAAAGGGGCGGGGCATATGAATGGCATGGAGCAGCCTTTCCAGGCCGTCCTGAATCAGCATGCCGTCGTTGATCCGGAACACTTCTTCCATGCGCGGCGCGTGGCGCACCTGTTCTTCGATTTTCTTCTCTTCCTCTGCCGCGTCCTCGGCCATGCGCCAGTTTTCCTCCGGTCCGGGGGTCAGGCCCAGGGCTTCCACCGCAGCCATCTTTTCCCGCAGGACGCTTTGGAAACTGTCCCAATCGGGAGCATCATCCTGTCCCAGTGCTTTCATGGCCACCGCCGCGGCCCTGGGAAACAGCAGATAAGCCGCCCGCTGGACATTGGTGATCCGCTCGGCCCACAGGGTGCATTCCAAGCCCAGCAGGTTTTCTTCATGCCCTTCCGCGTAATCGGGTACCAGCGGCGCATTCCAGATACCGTAGGCGTCGATGCTGGAATAGGGCCGGTTCACGTAGTAATACTCCACGTCGGAACAGATCACCTGCCCGCCGCCCGCCATAAACGCTTTGGTTTCTTTTTTATTGCCCAGCCAGTGCTGCACGATGAAATGCGGGGGCAGGCCGCCGCCCTCTAAGCATTCGTTCCAAACGATTGTTTTTTTGCCCTTCTCTGCCAGATATGCCCCGATTTCCAGCACCAAGGACCGCTGCAGGGCGCGTTCGTCAGCGAGCCCTTCTTCCTGCACGCGCTTCTGGCAGTCCGGGCAGCGCCGCCAGTGCATTTTCACGGCTTCGTCGCCGCCGATGTGGACTGCGGGGCCGGGAAACAGGTCCACTACCTCGTCTAAGATGTCTTTCAGGAACCGCACGGCGCTTTCCTTGCCCGCGCAAATCAGGTTGGGGAACACCCCGGCGTAGGTCATGACGCGGTAAGTATAGGGCTGTTCATCAATCACTTCTCCCGACAGCCTTGGCAGCGCGCGGCGGCAGCCGAACTGCGGATAGGCGGCCAGCATGGCGCTGGCGTGGCCGGGCACCTCGATTTCGGGCACGATTTCAACGCCTTTTTCCTTGGCGAAGGCCACGATATCCCGGACCTCCTGCTGGGTATAAAACCCGCAGTTGTTTTCCGTTTCGGACACGCGATCGCTGAAATAGGAGGCGCCGCGAAAGGCGCCCACCTGGGTGAGCAGGGGATACTTTTTGATTTCCAGCCGCCAGCCCTGATCGTCCGTCAAATGCCAGTGCATCCGGTTCATGCCGCAGGTCGCTGCGGCTTCGATGACGCGGCAAACGTCTTGGGCAGGCAAAAAATGCCGGGCCGGGTCCAGCATAAAGCCCCGGTAGGGCCACGCTTTTCTTTCCATGAACTGCTTCCTTTCCATCATGTTTATTTCTGCCAATAAAATACCACATTTTCCCCGCTTTTTCAAGCGCCGGAAGCGGAAAAAGCCATAACCCTGCTTGCAAAAAAACGGTTTATGCTTTATGATAGAAAAGGAAAGAAAAAACACCGCGTTCAGAACGTTTATCAATTCCCGGCGCGCATCGCCGCGCCGCCGAAAGGGGTAATTCAATATGGCCATCGTTCTTCGTTCGGAGCATCCCCGGCCAGACCGCCTGCGGAAAAACTGGCTCACGCTGAACGGTCCATGGCGGTTTGCTTTCGATGAGAAAAACGTGGGGAAAAAGGAAGCCTGGTATCGGGAAAAAAAGTACCCGCTGGAGATTCAGGTGCCTTTCGCCTATCAAAGCAAGCTGTCAGGTATCGACGATCAGCGCCACTGTGACGTAATCTGGTACGAGCGGGAATTCGCCGTGCCGGAAAACCTGCGTTCCCTGCGACGCTTGCTGCATTTCGGCGCGGTGGACTATCGGGCCGACGTGTGGCTGGACGGGCAGTACTTAGGCGGTCACGAAGGGGGATACACGCCCTTTTCCTTCGATATTACCGATTTGACCGACGGGAAGAACTACTGCCGCGTCACCGTCCGCTGTGAGGACCGCTTGGACTTTGACCAGCCCCGGGGCAAGCAAAGCTACCGGCCCGAGCCTTTCGCCTGCTGGTACACGCCGGTCAGCGGTATCTGGCAGAGCGTGTGGCTGGAGGGCGTGGGGGAATATTATCCCGTTGATTTCCGGCTCACGCCGCACATTGAAACGGGTTCCGTAAAAGTGGAAGCGGAACTGAACGCCATCCCTCCGGAAGGAAGACTGCGGCTCACCGCCCGGTACAAGGATAAAATAACCGCCCGGCAGGAGGTCACGATCACTTCGGACCGGTTCATTCAGACCGAACTGTATATGAACCATGATGAAACGCTGAACGGCGTTCATTTATGGCAGCCCGGCAATCCCGCACTGTATGATTTGACGATCGAAACGCTGTCCGCCGGGGAAGTATTTGATACGGTGGACACCTATTTCGGTTTCCGCCGCATCGATGTGAGCGGCGGCTGCGTGATGCTGAATCACGATGTGTTCTTCCAGCGGCTGATCCTGGATCAGGGCTATTGGCCGGATGGCCTGCTTACCGCGCCCAGCGACGAGGCACTGAAAAAGGACGTGGAACTGACCCTGGCCATGGGCTACAACGGGGCCAGGAAGCACCAGAAATTTGAGGATCCCCGGTATTTCTACTGGGCGGACCGTTTGGGCCTGGTGGTGTGGAGCGAGCTGCCCAGCGCTTACTGGCTGCGGGACAGCGAAAAAAGGAACATGATCCGCGATCTAAGCGAAGCGATCAAACGGGATTACAACCATCCCTGCATCATCACCTGGACCCCGCTGAATGAAAGCTGGGGCGTGCCCTGCATCCGCTTCCAGAAGGAGGCCCAGCAATTGGCCGATGCCCTGTATCATTTGGTTCATACGCTGGACGGCACCCGCCTGGTGTCCGGCAACGACGGCTGGGAGATGGCGAGCACCGATCTTGTGACCATTCACGATTACACCGCCCGTCCGGAGGACCTGAGCAGGGATTATCAGGACCGGGAAGCGCTGCTGCACTCCGCCGTGCAACCCGGCAGCATCCTATCGGCGGAGGGCTATGATCACAGCGGCAAACCGCTGCTGCTGACCGAGTACGGCGGCATCGCCATGGAAAAGGATATGGGCGGCGGCAGCTGGGGCTACAGCGACGCGGAAAAGGACGAAAAGAGCTTCCTTGCCCGGTTCGAGGCCATTACCCAGGCATTCAAGCATATGCCGGGCTTCCAGGGCTATTGCTATACACAGCTGACGGACGTGTTTCAGGAAGTGAACGGCCTGCTGGATATGGAACGCCGCCCCAAGGCCAGCATCGAGGAAATCCGGCGGATCAATTTGGAACGATAGAAAGGGGAAAACAGCATGTACCGCATTCTGGAAAAGCATCCCGAGCTTCAGCCCTTCGAGGGGGATATCAACCTGCGGATGGACTGGTATTTAGGCAAACGCCGCCAACTGATTGGTGAAAACGGGGCCCTGAAGGATTTTGCCAATGCCCACCACTATTACGGTTTCCATTATCAGGATGACGGATGGGTGTACCGGGAGTGGGCCCCGGCGGCGGATCAATTGTATTTAGCGGGAGATTTCAACGACTGGCACTGGACCGATACGCCCTTGAAGCGCCTGGATAACGGCAACTGGGAACTGTTCCTGCCAGGGGATACCCTGAAAAAGGGCAGCAAGGTAATCACCATCGTGAAGAACGGCGACCGCCTGACCCAGCATCTGCCGCTGTACACCCGGCGAGCCATCCAGGACTGGCAGAACGGCAGCTGGTGCTGCGAGGTGTGGGACGATCTGGAGCCCTACCCCTGGACCGATCAGGGCTTTTCCAGTAAGGAACCAGTGCTGATCTACGAGGCCCACATCGGCATGGCCAGCGAGGATTACCGCATCGCCACCTACCGGGAATTTGCCGACAATATTCTGCCCCACGTGAAAGCCACGGGCTACAACACCATCCAATTGATGGCGGTGATGGAGCATCCCTTCTACGGCTCTTTCGGCTATCAGGTGAGCAACTTCTTTGCTGCCTCCAGCCGCTTCGGCACGCCGGATGACCTGAAATACTTGGTGAACAAGGCCCACGAAATGGGCATCCGGGTGCTGCTGGACGTGGTTCATTCCCACGCGGTGGGCAACACCCTGGAGGGCATCAACCTGTTCGACGGCACCTCCTGGCAGTTCTTCCATGACGGCGCGGAGGGCGACCATCCCGCCTGGGGCACCAAATGCTTCAATTACGATAAGCCCGAGGTGCTGCATTTCCTGTTGAGCAACCTCAAATTCTGGATGGAGGAATACCATTTTGACGGCTTCCGCTTCGACGGAGTCACCTCCATGCTGTATCATGATCACGCCCTGGGCACCAATTTCAGCAGCCTGAATATGTATTTCATCATGAACACCGATTTGCAGGCGGTGGTGTATCTCATGCTGGCCAACGAACTGATCCGTCAGGTGAATCCCCGGGCCCTGACCATCGCCGAGGATATGAGCGGCATGCCCGGCATGTGCGAGCCTGTGCCGGAGGGCGGCATCGGCTTTGATTTCCGCCTGGGCATGGGCCTGCCGGATATGTGGATCAAGCTGATTAAAAATGTCAAGGACGAGGACTGGAATCTGGGCTATATCTGGCGCGAGCTCACCTTCCGCAACGCGCCCACCGTGGCCTATGTGGAAAGCCACGATCAGGCCCTGGTGGGCGACAAGACCGTGATCTTCCGTTTGGCCGACGCCGCCATGTACGATTCCATGCGGGAGGACTGCCATACCCTGGTGATTGACCGGGCCGTGGCCCTGCACAAGATGATCCGCCTGATCACCTTAGCGGCGGGCGGCACCGGGTATCTCGCCTTTATGGGCAATGAATTCGGCCATCCGGAATGGATCGACTTCCCCCGCCCCGGCAACGGCAACAGCTTCCATTACTGCCGCCGCCAGTGGAGCCTGCTGAAAAACCCGGACCTGAAATACAAGAACCTGTACGCTTTTGACCGGGATATGATCCATGTGGCCCGGGATTACCGTATCTTCGATCAGAAATACCCCGACCTCAAATGGGTGCATGAAAGCGACCATGTGATCGCCTTCGAGCGGGGCGGCCTGCTGTTCGCGTTCAATTTCTCCCCCGATCACAGCTACACCGATTACGCTATCCCCGTCAGCGAAAGTTCGGACTACCGGGTGCTGTTCTCCAGCGACGATTACGAGTACAACGGCTATGGCCGGGTGAACCGCGAACCCATCAGCGCCTGGACCCCGGAAATGGGAGGCAGCCATGTGCGCCTGTATCTGCCCGCCCGCACCGCCATCGTGCTCGCTCCGGCGAACCGCTGAACGCGCTGACGGAATATTGGGCTGCCTCGCCAAAGGGGCAGCCCTTTTCATAAACAAAAATCGAAGGGCTCGCGGCCCTTCGATGCATTTGACGTTTTGTGGTCAGGCATCCTGGATCATGGAAAGCGCGCCGTAAAGCACGGAATCGTCCCCCAAGGCGGCCTTTTTCAGCGTGACGGTGGGGCGGATGGAGGTCATGCAGTAGCGGTCCACCTCCGCCAGAATCTTCTCCAAGAAAATATCGCCCACCGCTTCGATCACGCCGCCGCCGTAGACCACCACGTCCGGGCTGATGGTGTTGATCATGTTGCCGGTGGCCACGGCCAGCCAATGACAGGCCCGATCCACGGCCTCCGTTGCCACGGCGTCCTTTGCTTCCAAGGCCTTTTTCAGGGCTTTGCTCTTGAAGGCGGAGCCGTCCAGGGCGTCGGCCATCATGCAGGGCCTGCCCCGGGACACCTGCTGGCGGATGTAGGAGGACATGCCCTGCTTGCTGGAGAGCGCCTCTAAGCAGCCGCGCTGGCCGCAGCCGCACAGAGGCCCTTCGGGATCAAGCACCATATGGCCGTATTCCGCTGCCTTGAACAGGTGGCCCGTGAACAGCTTGCCGTCCAGAATCAGGCCGCCGCCCATGCCGGTGCCCACGAAGAAACCCACCACGTTTTTGTAGCCCTGGGCGGCGCCGTACTTGTATTCGCCCAGCACGCCCACGTTTACGTCGTTGCCGATATAGAAGGAAACGCCGAATTCCTTTTCGATGGGCGACTTGATATCATAGTCCCGCCAGGGCAGATTGGGGGAAAACAGCACGATGCCCTCGGCCTGATTGATCACGCCGGGCGCGCCTGCCGCGATAGCCTTGATGTCCTTCTTGCTGATGCCGGATTCCTGGATCATCTCCTGCACCACGCTGATGATGACCTGTTCGATATTTTCAGAGGAATCGCCGCCGGACTTGGTTTTTTTCTTGAGCCGGTAGACGGGCTTGCCTTCGCCGTCAAAAATAGCGCCCAGCACTTTGGTCCCGCCGATGTCTAAACAGATGCTGTAGTCCAATGCCATGTGTATACCTCCTCCAATTTTACGTCACGTTCTGCTTCCTGTTTGATTATATAGTACCATAAAGCGGAAAGATTAGCAAGTGGGATGAAACGCAAGAAACGCTATATGGCAAAGCGCTGCGGATATTCGCGGCTCTATCGATTTCTCTCCCTGACTTTCCATGAAGAACCATAAAAAAGCCCTGATGCGCTCAAGCTTCAAGACTTTGGTGCTCTTCTGCAGGTTTCCGCCCAGCTTTTGAGTATCTCAAACAGTTCGTCGAATGACGAAGCGCAGGAATCAATATCATACGTCGTCATGGCGTCGTCTATGTCTCCGGCTGGCATGAACCATACGGAACACAGGGAGGCGTTTTTCGCTCCCAGCATATCCGATGAGAGGGAATCGCCGATCACGATGCAGGATTCTTTGGGCTCTCCAATCTGTTTAATGCAGATATCAAAGTATGCTTTGGATGGCTTTGACACACCCATGTCTTCGCTGACGAATAAGCCGTCTATGTACCGATGAAGGCCTGTAGACGCGATCCTGCCCTTGGCGTTTACCGTCGCGCCGTTGGTAATGATGTAAATCCTCGCATCGTCGATCCCGTTCCTGATCTTCTTCACGAATTCCAGCGCACCGTCCATCAGCACGCCGTTTACCGACATCGTCTTAATGAAATCATCGTTGACCTTCAGCGGATCGAGCTTTGCCGCGTCTCCCTCGCATCGCCTGAACACATCAAGAAAACGCATGGTAAAAAGTTCGGTCCTTGATATCTTTCCTTTTTCAAGCTCCAGCCAGAGGAATTGATTGTATGCTTTGAAAGCCAGATAGATTTCATCCGAGAACGAAAGGCCGTTTGCGCTTAAAACGATTCCAAGGGCTTTATATTCGGATGCGTGAAAATCAAGCAGTGTCTGGTCGAGATCAAAGAGGAAGTTGTGATGCATGTTCATTGCCTTTCTTACAGGTAACCGGTCGCTTTATCATGTCCAGCACGTTCGTGTCTCGCAGATACGCCATCATCCACTGCAGGAAGCCGTCTCCGAAGCTCTTAAAAACGTCGTATAATTTGTTTATATACCGTGTTTCCTGGCAATGTCCTCCGCGATTCGCGTGACGGGGCACGCGTCGGCGTCAATGCGGACCGTCATCTGATTTCCTGCTCCGGCCAATGACCGTGTATTCCATCCCGTTTTCACCATGATCGGATCGGTACAGGCATAGATCCCTTACGATCATCGTTGCCTGGGGGATTTTGATTTCTGAAAGCATCACATGCTCCGGCACGGCAGGCTTCCGCGCCAGGGTGATGTGCGGATTGAAGTCCTGCTGATCAAAGGGGATTCCCGCCGCTGACAGCGCTTGCCGGACTTGCCTGGCCGCGCTGTCCAGCGCTTCGGAGGGCTTGACCCCCGCCCACAAAACATGGGCTTTCGGGAAAACGCCCAAATGAGACAGCGTAATGGGAAACGGCTACTGCACGATGGGCAGAAGCCCTGTAATATCCTCCGGCCACATGCCGATGAACGCCAGCGTCAGATGCAGATTGGAAGGCGACAGGTACCGTCCGGTCACCCCGGCAGCCCGCAGGCGATCCTGCGCCGACGCCAAAGCATCCCGAAAGGCGGGCGTGGGCTGTAAAGCGACAAAAATGCGCATCGTCAATGTACCTTGATTGCCGGTAAAACCGCGTCAATATCGACAAAGCCAACGTCCTCGTTCATCCGGTCGATGTAAACCGGCACCTGATCGGATTGCAGCAGGCCGTCAACGTGCATGTACAGATACCGGCTGCGGTAGATATGCACGACGCCGGACGAGGGATCTTGATAATGGCATTCCACCACGACGGGGTTCATGCCGTTCATGTTCACATTTTTCTGCGCATGCACGCCGGCAATCTTCGCCATGACATAATACCCGCCCTCATAGGCGCGCCGCTGGAGCGCGCGGCGGCGAACGTCGGCCAGCAGCAGGCTCAACCCCACAAGAAAGAAAGCCGCGCCCATGCCGCCGAAAACGTACAAAAAGATTTGCGGGTCCTCCGGATTGCTGCCGGCCTTGTAATACCAGAAGGAAATGCCCAAAATGAGGAACAAAAGTCCCATCGGCGAAAAAACGAGGCCGAGGATGCCCTTGACCGTCCAGCCGTATTTTTTGCGTTCCATCATTGTTGCCTCCAAACGACGCATTCAGAAAAACGCTTATTCTGAGAATCACGGATTGCATTTTTGACACGGTGTATAGCCCTGGTCCAGCAGCGATTCCCGTGTGGTCGTCGTGTTTTTCCTGTTATCGTCCGTTATTTTGTCTGCCTCGCTGCAGCTTGGCAAATGAAATTTCATGGTCTTTGTGTTGAGAACATATTTCTTCCTGCCGGATGAAGGCGCGGCGGTCGTTGCAGCCTTCGGCGTTGAAGTGGGCTTGGGGGTGGGAGACGCGGTTACTGAAACAAAAGGATTTGCCTTGGATTCGCTGATCAGCGTTCGTAACGTTTCCGCTGCCGCGGAATCCGCTGTGATCGTGATGAGGCCCGCCAGCGTAAAAGGATAGAAGATACCTCCTTTTACATATCCTTCTTTCAAAGACTTGCCGCTGATATATCGGATTTGATACCACAGCGTACTGCCGCTTTTCTTCGTGGACAGGATCGCGCATAGCTGATAATCAGTCAGTTTATCACTGCTGGTGCGAGCGCTTGTGGAAGAATAGACAACCAATGCTTTGCTGTCTTCCGCGTGTACAACGCCAAATGGAACGCCCTCATTGAGGGAATCTGTGAGCTGATCAGCGAATGCGGAAGGACAGTAAAGCAATGAAATGAGCAGCAATACGGAAAGCATTCGTTTCATAATCCCTTTTCCTCCTCAAGATTTTCATAATGCATAGGCTATCAGCAAGCGCAGCGTGTTTTCCGCGCCGTCTCTGTGGCTTCTCTCATACCCGTGGGAAGCGTATACCCCCGCGCCGATCAGACCATGGCGCAGGTCGTTGCCCGCACGGAGCGTTGCTTCCACGTCGCTGCCGTAATGCGGATAGATATCCACCGCGTAATCCGCTCCGCAGCCTTTGGCGGCTTCGATCAGCCCTTTGACGATCGGATAGCTGTACGGGCCGTGGCTGTCTTTGGCGCAGATGGAAACCTGCTTTTCCGTACACTGCAAGCCTTCGCCGACGCAGCCCATATCCACGGAGATGGCTTCCGTGCAGCCCGCGGGAACGCTGCCGGATCCGCCGTGCCCCTCCTCTTCATAAACCGTGATATGGGCGTAAAGCGCGCGTTTGGGGACAATTTTTTCATCCCGGATATATTTCGCGAGCCCTAAGAGAATGCCTACGCTTAATTTATCATCCAGAAACCGGGACTTGATGTAGCCGGATTTCGTGATCCGGACGTTGGGCTCAAAACACACGATATCGCCCACGGCGATGCCAAGCTTCTCGGTGTCTTCCTTTTTCTTTACATCCTCATCCAGAACGACCTCGCAGGTATCCCATCCCCGCTTGATATTGTTGTACTCGCCGTTCACATGGATGGAAGCGTTGCAGAGCTGGAAAGTTCCTTCATAAATACCGTTGAACTTTGTGACCACGCGGACGTTTTCAGTTTCGGCGTTGTTGGGGTTCATGCCGCCTAAGTTGGTGAGACGGAGGCGTCCGTTGCCTTTGATTTCCGCCACCATACCGCCGAGGGTATCCGCATGTGCTTCCAGCAGCAGCCCGTTTTCCCGGTCGCTGCCGCCGAAGGAAACAAGAACGCCGCCTTTATTGGTCAGCTTTGCTTCAAAGCCTAACTTTTCAAACTCGTTTTTCACCCAGGTAGCCGCGTCTTCCGTATACCCTGTGGGAGAATCGATGTTCAGGAGCGTTTCCGTTTCTTTTACCAGAAAATCCGTATACTTCTTTAAATTGGTCTTTTTCATGCCTGTTTCCTTTCCGCGATCATTTGCGTTTCGCGCCATATTTCATTATTGATATTCTCCCAAAAATCAAAAAATCCTGTTGTAACAGAAAATGCCACCTTCGCAACGAAGATGGCATCCGTGAAAAGCGCGCCCTGGGGGATTCGAACCCTCGACCTTTTGATTCGTAGTCAAACACTCTATCCAGCTGAGCTAAGGGCGCACATGCTGCTCTTTCAAACAGCTTGATTATTATAGCAGATGCGCGGGGAAAATGCAAGAGGTTTTTTTCTGCTTTTTCAGAAATATTTTTTAAAAAAAGGGTTGACAGAGAGGGAAAACGTGGTACAATACGATTGAAGGTCAAAGAAAGTCAGAAAATTTGATCTTCGACTGACGATAATATCCCGAACGGGGGTTGATGGTATGAGCAACAATCAGTACACCCAGAAATCCATGGAAACCATTCAATTGGCCCAGCGCTTGGCCCAGGAGAGAGGGCACCAGCAATTGGAGCAGGTTCATCTGCTTTCGGCGCTGCTGAACCTGCCGGAAGGGCTGATCCCGCAGTTATTGGCCAAAATGAACGTGGATGCGGAAGAACTGCGCGCCGGCACGGAAAATCTTTTGCAAAAGCTGCCCCAGGTGCGGGGCCTTTCCCGGGAAGAGGGCAAGGTTTACGTATCCGCCGATATGGATAAAGCTCTGCGCGCAGCGGCGGACGAAGCGGCCCGGATGAAAGATGAATACATTTCAGTGGAGCATTTGTTCTTAGCCCTGATCAAGACGGCGGACAAGGAGCTGGCCCCGCTGTTTAAGCGGCTGAGCATTTCGGAAAGCGCGTTCCTGAAAGCGCTGTCTACCGTGCGCGGCGCGGCCCGGGTCACCAGCGACAATCCGGAGGACACCTATGACGCGCTGACGAAATACGGTTCCGATCTGGTGGATATGGCCCGGAAGGGCAAGCTGGATCCCGTGATCGGGCGCGACAGCGAGATCCGGGACGTGATCCGGATTTTGAGCCGCAAGAGCAAAAACAATCCCGTGCTGATCGGCGAGCCCGGCGTGGGCAAAA
>JAFXSH010000132.1 GCA_017525805.1 Clostridia bacterium
CGGCCTCATCGAACAGCTTTTGGAGATTTTCCGCCGGGTCAACCGCATTGACGAAAAGGAGCAGAAACAAAAAAACCTGCAGACGGCACGCAAGGCGTAACGCTGGAGCGTGCCGTCGCTATGATCGCCGCCCACCTGGGCGTCATCGACGAAGAGCGGATCAACGATATGAGCACCGTTTTCTTCGACGACGTGCTGCGGGAGCTGGGCTATAAGCTGAATTTTGAGGCCGTCAGTCATTATGCGGGAAACAGCTTCTGTGAAAAGTCCTGGGATATGATCGAAAAGAGCAATCCCTTCAACGTGCGGGAGCACGGCGGTTCCCAAGCCATGAATAACCTGGCCGGGTTCTTCGGCCGGAGCAACATCAAAATACTGGGAGGAAAAACGAAATGACAGCGGATACCACAAAGTATGAATACAATCACGTTTTCAGTCTGGATGGCGAGGAATTCCACGTCCGTTCCATGATCCCCTATACGGAGAAGGAAAAGATGGCTTAGGACTATGTAGGCGCCTCCACCGTGTTTGACGAGAAAAGAGGGATCGCCTACACAGGGTATAACGCCGACCTGATCCGCGCTTTCCTGATCCTGGTCCACTACACCGATCTGAACACGGCGGAATACGATACGCCCGAAGGCCATTACACACTCTATGACATCATTTCTACCCATGACCTGTGGCCAGACATCCTGAAAATTGTACAGGACGATATGACCCTGGTGGATATGATCAGCATGCAGTTATCCACCTCCGCCCGTCACGGCTTTGAACGGGAGCACTCCCTGGAGTATCAGACGCTGAAAACCTTCCAGTCCCTGCTGGGCACGGAGGACATTGCTGCGACCATTGCAAAAGCGGAAGGACTGAACACCAAGCTGATCGAGCTGCTGGGAGCGGTGCAGAAAAGCCCCGTCCCGGTCAGTCCCTTACAGTTTGCGAAGAAGGAAGGCTGATCCCGCCTAACGACAGGGACAGCCGCTGTATAGATGACGGCGGCTGCTCCCTTTGACGCGGTCTATTGGTTTTTCTTCAGGATTTCCAGCATTTCCGCCGGAGTAACGATAAAGTCCCGGATGGGATAATGCTTCTGGTTGCCCGTTACAAGGTAAGCGTCATCGTCCCGCTTCTCCATGGCTACCTCGTAGAAAATCAGATCGTCCCGGTCAACAAAGATTTCGCCTGTAGGCCGCGGAAAGACCTCGATCCCATATTGCTTCACGGCGGAAAGAACGGTCTGGATCACATCCTCCGATAAATGGAATTTACTTCGGTGAAGCACGTCGTCGTATTCATCCAGGATCTCCTGATGATACAGGGGCGTGAACCTGCCCACCAACATAGCGCGGATCACCTGAACGGTGGCGGCGTCGTCCCGCTTGGAAAGCAGCGCGGACAGCAGCACATTGGTGTCGATCACAGCGCAGCACTTCATTCGCGCGCCGCCTTTCCCGCTTTCCGTGACGCGCGGGACGCGCTGATTTCCGCGTTGATTTCATCCAGGGTCATTTCGGGAACATCCGCCGCCTGCCTGCGCATAGTGTCAAAGGCGCGTAAGGCTTCCTCCCTCGTGACCATTCCTTCGGGCAGACGGGTGGAAAACGGAATGCCGCGCACGATTTTCATCTGCTTCATGCACATGCGGAATACAGTGGGCAAATCGGTTCCCAAAGCGTCGCAGATTTCAGCGGCCTCCTGTTTCAGTTCTTTATCTACGCGGAACTGGATCAATGCCTGTTCGGACATTTTTCGTCCTCCTTTTTCATGCAAATTCAATACGAAAGTATGCCCTTTACATTAATTATTATAGCTTTATCATCTTGATATGTCAAGAACTCACGGATGTTTCCGGGAAGCGAGGTGAACCATGGCACAGAGTCAGAATAAGCTGGTCGGCACATAGTACCTGGACTTGACGCGGCTCAGGCAGGACGTATCCGAAACCAACGCGCTGCTGAAATCCATCGGGGCGGGCATTGACCTGAATACTTCCGACGTGGTGGAAAAACAGATCAAGGATATGCTGGCCGGGTACAAGGCTGAGGTCCAGAAGGCTGCGAAGGCTTCCGGCGCTGCCGGACAGCAGATGGCCTAGGGGATGCAGGCAGCCCAGACGCAGATTCAGTCCCTGCTTTCCTCCACGGAAAAGCTGAATAAAGACGGTTCCCTGACCGAAACCCGGAAGGGCTATGATGAGCTGGGCCGTTCCATCACCGAGGTATACAAAGCGGGTCAATAGCTGAACCGCACTGTCGCCACGGAAAGCACCCTGACCCAGGACATCCGGCGGGCCAACGAGCTTTATAAGGAACAGGCGGCCAGCCTGAAAAAGCTGTACGAGCTGAAAACGGCGCGGCTGTCTGTCAGCGAACATACGGCAGCCTCCGCTGAGATTGATCAGCAGATCGCGGATACCCAGCGCCTGATCGATTTGAACCGAAACGTGATCAGCCAACTGGATCAGGAAGCCGTATCCCGTTCCAAGCTGGTGAACCTGGCCCATGAGGAAGCGGCGGCTGTGCAGAAGTACAATAAAGCTTACGCCATGCGGCAGGATAAAAACGCGGCGGCAAACGTGCAGCCCGCGGCGGGCGTCACAGAGCTCAAGCAGCTGGAAGCGGCCTACAAGCAGCTGACCAACGCTTACCGCCAGTACAACATGGCGGTGAAGAACGGCAATGAGACAGGACAAGCTTATTGGAGCCAGAACGCCCAACAGGCATAGGACGAGATCGGGAAGATCGAAAATAAGATTTCCTCCCTGAACATGGAGGAGAGTGTTCGGAAAAGGATCCTGGATCTGATCCAGCAGGCTAAAAACGCGGAAGCCACGCACCTGAATTCTCTTGGCAATACCAACAAGGAAGCTTCCGCCCTGGCGCAGACAGCGGACCGGCTGGGCAGCCGTCTGCTGCGTATCGCGTCCACCATGCTGGTGCTGCGGGGCCTCACCTCCCTCTGGCGGAACGCTACCAGCTTCGCCCAGCAGTTCTACGATAAGCTCAACGAAATCCGTATCGTGACCGGCAAGACCCAGGCCCAGGCCAACCAGTAGGGCCAGAGCTATAAGAACCTGGCAAAGAACATGAAGGTCTCGGCGACGGAAATTGCCGTGGCCGCTGTGGAATTCTGGCGGCAGGGTCTGGATGAAAACAAGGTCAACGCCCGGCTGACCGCCACCACCCAATACGCAAAGATCTCCGCCATGGAGTTTGACGACGCCGCGGAGATCATCACCGCCGCGGTGAACACCATGGAGGTCAGCGCCCAACGGGCGGTGGATGTGTTCGCATATCTGGGAGATAACAGCGCCTCCGGTCCCGAGGAAATCGGTATCGCCATGCAGAAGGCGTCCGCTTCCGCCAAGGAGTTCGGACTTACCTTTGAATGGTAGGGCGCGTATATCGCCACCATCAGTGAAAAGACCCGGCAGGCCCCGGAGGTCATCGGCACTTCCATCAACAGCATCATGGCCCGCCTGCATTCCATCAAGGCCACGGGCTACAACGACGAAGACCTGACCCGGATCAACGACGTGGCCAAGGCCCTGGGCACCATCGACGTGGCGCTCATGGACAACGAGGGGAACTGGCGGGATATGTCGGATATCTTCATCGACATCGCGGGAAAGTGGGACGGACTGAACGGCAAGCAGAAATCCTATATCTCCACCACCATGGCGGGCACGCGGCAGCAGAACTATTTCATTGCCCTGATGTCCGACATGGCCAAGGGCATAGACGGCAGCAGCCGCGCCTATGAGCTGTACGCGGGCGCAATGGGCGCCGCCGGAACCGCCGCCCAGAAATACGCCGTATGGCAGGAATCCGTGACCGCCGCCCAAAACCGGCTCACAGCGGCATTGCAGGAATTCTACTCCCTCCTGAACGCGGAATGGATGAAGGGCTTTTATGAGGGTATGGCCGGATTCGTGGAAATCATCACAGCGGGAACCGACGCTCTGGGCGGCTGGAACCTGATCATTCCCATTGCCATTGCGGGGATCACCGGGCTGATCGCCATTGTATACAAGGCTGTCATAGCCGTCAAAACCCTGCAGGCGGCGCTGGCAGCGGGTGGCGGCATCGCGTCCGTGGCCAGCGGCGGCGTGGTCGGTGCGATCATTGCGGCGGTAGGTTTATTGGCAACTGTCGCCACCATGATCATCGGTTCCTTTGCCGCCAGCACCAAGCAGGAAAAGACGGACTATTCCTCCACGATCCAATCGGTGTCCAGCTATCGGGACACGGTGGACGCGCTGGTCACGGAACTGGAAACCCTGGCGGCTAAGACCGAGCTTTCCGCCGAAGAACAGGCCAGGGCGGAAGCCATCATGCAGACCCTGTCCGGCACCTCCCTGTCCATGAAG
>JAFXSH010000133.1 GCA_017525805.1 Clostridia bacterium
CGGACAGGGGCTTACCGTAGCTGACGCGGCAGTGGCCGGGGTTTACCTCCACGGCATGGCAGGCGAACTGGCTGCCGGAGGCAGCGTGGGCATGGCAGCTTCTGAATTGCTACTGAAATTACCTGAAGCGCGAAAATACTGAGAAAATGATTTGAAATAATGTAAGAAAAAGATTTGAGCAAAACGTCGGCAACGATTGCAGTGTCTAGTTGAGTGTTGGCGGGGCAACCCGGAAGGGTCCCAGTCGACGAGGGAAGCCACGCTGAGCGGAGCGATGCGCGGCACACCGAGGAGTGGGAGGCGGGGTACCCTGGAAACGCTCAATGAAATATCGCAATCGGTTCCTATGGTTTGCTTCTGTCTTTTTCGGAACTATTAATTATATTCATTCCTCTTCATCCGGATCACTTACATATAAATCCTTGGACACGGCTGTGCCCAGCAGGTCCTGCTGACGCTGGAGGGCCATATCGCTGCCGGTCTTCAGGGCCCGGAAAATACCGGACACCATCATGATCCCCAGGGCGATGGCGCAGGAGTCCACGGCAGCGCCCAGCAACACTTCGCTGCCGTAGCTTACATAGTCCTGCAAAATATAATTCATGCCTTTGTACATGCCCAACCCGGGCACCAGCGGGATGATGGCGGGAATCTCAAAGACTGTTACGGGTTCCTTCCAGATGCGGGCAAAGATTTCACTGAACAGGGCGATCAGCACCGTGGCCAGAAAGTTGGCGGAGAAGGAATGTACGGAAAAGAGTTCTTTCATACCGATAAAGGCCAGCCAGCCCAGGCCGCCGATGAGCCCGCTGCGCCACAAGATCCGCTTCGGTCCCTGGAACAGGACCCCGAAGGCCACCGTAGCAAAAAACGCAAAGACAAAAGCCTGCAGATAGTGCATCATCATGGCAAGCCTCCCCAGGTCCAGGCCTTCAGTGCAAATACCAGTCCAATGGCTATGGAGAGGGCAAAGAGAGCGGCTTCCGCGATACGGCTGTTGCCGCTTAACAGGTCCCCCGCCATATAATCCCGCACCCCGTTGGTAAAAGCCAGCCCCGGCAGAAAGGGCATCAGGGCGCCGACGATAATGTTTTCCATGGTACAGTAGGGACTCAGACAACAGGTTTGGGCCACGATGCCGATGGCAAAACCTGCCAGAAAGTTTTCCCAGAACGGCGTGGGATGAAAGTTGTTTACCATTTTCAGCAGGGTCATGGCGATGAAGCCGGTCAGAAACGCTGCCATAAAATTGTAAATGCTGGCGGAACCCAGCAGCATGGCAAAGCAGGCGCTGCCCAGCCCGGAAGCCACGCAGACCACCCTGTTACCGTAGGGATGCGACTTGGACAGCCGGTCCTGAAGCCAGCGTTTGGCTTCCACATACCCCATCTTCCAACAGCGGAAATTATAGGAAAGCTGATTCACATCCATAATCAGCCCCAGATCTGTAGAACGCCAGCGCACGCGAAAGACACGGCTTTTGCCCCGGGGGCTTTCGTCGCCTAAAATGATTATGGTAGGCGTGCAGAACACATTCAGGTCGTAGTATCCGTAGCTGCGGCAGAAGCGCATCATGGTATCTTCCACCCGGCTGGTTTCGGCGCCGCTTTTCAGCAGTATCTTGCCCATGTCCATGGCCAGGTCCATGACCTGATTTTTGGTCATGGGCGGCAGGTCCGGAAGAGGGGCGGACTGGGTGACTATATTCACTTCTGTACCGCTTTCAGTTTTTTGGTCTGACATAAAAACTCCTGTACTTCAATTGGCCTGCGGGGAGCTTTTTCATAGCGCTCCACTAACGCTTCGGAGTCGCGACGGAGGGCATCCCGCCTCCCACTTCCTCACTGCGCACGCTCACTCTGTTCGCGTTGCTCGGTATCGTCAAACTGGGAACCCTTCCGGGATGCCCTCGTCGCTCAACATAATAAACTATTCCTCGCGCCCTGCGGGGGCACGCTCCGCTTATTCAAAAGCTCCCCGCAGGCCACTAAAAACATTTACCTTCC
>JAFXSH010000134.1 GCA_017525805.1 Clostridia bacterium
CGGCAACCTGCCAAGGCCAAGCCGCTTTCGCGGTGGCTGCGTTCGTGGTCATCCCGCGCTGTAACCTCAGGCTCCGGAAATCATTTGTGCGTCGCAGTTCGCTCGCTTACAGAAATTCTTGAACACCGCCACTGAAAGAATTTCGCCGCGTCGCTACCCGCTATGATAAGCTCGCTGACCGTTTTCTGGCTTTTGTCTATCTGGCCTGTATTCGCATACTTCTTGCATAATGCAGGCGGGTATACTTTTAGAAACACACTCTAGAACCATCTTCGCGGTTATACGTCAATACATTACTATCCCAGCCGAACACCAGCAAACCTCCCGCAACCTGTTCGAGCAATTCTTCATTGACCGGCTTTTTTTCCATAGACATGTAGAAGCTCCTATATTATTCGCAAAATGTGAATGGGGGAACCATTACAGTTTTCAGGGCCGGATTTCCATCTGGTTGGCGGCTATTTCTTCACGGGCCCTTTTATTGGGTTCATATTCTCCATCGCCGCATTGAGCGATGCCTGGATCTGTTCAGGCGCCATAAGGTCCTTCAGGGCGCCTTCTTGATCATCTGCTAACTTCACCGGCAGGTCTCTCTGTCTTCCCCTCTGGTAAATGGACTCTTGTCTGCTTTCTTCTCCGCCCACAACCTTGTCCAATTCTTCCATATCCGGCATTTTTCTGCTGATCTTCTTTCCGTCGCTTGTCCTTACCTTTCATCTTGTCGCGCGCCGGAAGGCGGATGTCAGGGAACCCGTTCTGCATATTGATACGCGGCATTCTGCCAGATGGCAGCTATGGCAAAAAAGTAAAAATTTATCTGTAATGAAATTATATGGCAATTGTCCCAAATGTCAATGTACAGTTCCCGGTTCTTTATTGCGGATACATTGCTGATAGATCAAATCCGCCAGCAGTTCCAGCTCCTGCCCCGGCGTCCAAGGGAGCCATTGGATGCGTTCGTCCCGCTTGAACCAGGTTAGTTGCCGCTTGGCATAGTGCCGGGTGCGGAGCTTTAAGAGGGAAACTGCGTCAACTAAAGACGTTTCCCCGGTCAGCACGGGCCACAGCTCCTTATAACCGAGCCCTTGCATGCTCTGAGCTTCGGGGAAAAGACCGCCGTCCTTCAAACGCCGCACTTCGTCCAATAGCCCTTGACGCATCATTTCATCCACCCGGCGCTCTACCCGGTCATATAGAATATTCCGGGGCAAATCGATGGCGTACAACTGGAAATCATAAGGCGCGTCTTCGGGTCCCGGCATTTTCTGGCTGGACAGGGGAACGCCGGTCAGGTCGTATACCTCTAAGGCCCGCACCACCCGGCGCACGTCGTTGGGGTGGAGCTTTTGGGCGGACAGGGGATCGACCCGCTTGAGTATATCATGCAGGGCTTCCACCCCCTGAGTATCGGCGATTTCGTGATACTTTTTCCGGATTCCTTCATCCCCGCCTACCGCCCCGTAATCCATGGGCAGGGACAGGGATTGCAAGTACATGCCCGTGCCGCCCACCAGAATGGGGACTTCCACCCGTTCGATCACTTCCCGGGCTTTCTGGGCGTACTGGGACACGGAAAAGCTTTCATCCGGGTTCAGAAAGCTGTGGAGGTGGTGGGGCACCCGGGCCTGTTCTTCCTTTGTGGGCTTGGCCGTGCCGATGTCCATGCCCCGGTAAATCTGCATGGAGTCCATGCACAGGATTTCGCCCCTCAGCCTTTCCGCCACCAGCAGGGACAGGGCCGTTTTCCCGCTGGCCGTGGGGCCGACGAGGCCCAAGACACGCTTCTTTGTGGTCATCTGTTTTCCCTGACCTCTCCACACTCCAAACTCAGGATTGTATCCTGCGAAATCGCTTTTCCAATTCATTCCTCGTGATCTGTACCATTAAGGGCCGCCCGTGGGGGCAGGTGGGGGTGACCTTCTGCTCGATCACATCCCGGATGAGCTGCTTCACGCTTTCCTCCGGCAGGCGTTCGCCGCCCTTCACCGCGTGTTTGCAGGCCATTTGGATCACCCGGCCGGTGCGGTCGGCGGGGGGCAGGGAAGGATTTTCCATCAGCTCGTCCAGGGCTTCCCGGAGGCAGTTTTCCGCCTGGGGCTGGCCTAATATAATGGGCACGCCCCGCAGCTGCACCGCCCCGTCCCCGAAGGGAGCAAGGTCGAAGCCCGCTTTTTCCAGGGCTTCCCGGTTTTCCTCGTAGCAGGCGTATTCCGCCGGGGACAGGTTCACCGCCAGAGGAATCATCAGGGATTGACTTGCCGGGGCGGCGGCGGTCTCCCGCATGAACCGCTCGTACAGCAGCCGTTCATGCACCGCGTGCTGGTCGGACAGGATCAGCAGGTCGCCGTATTCCATAACGATGTAGGTGTTGAACGCCACGCCCAGCACCCGCAGGGGGATTTGGTTGAACCGCTGCTCCACCAGGGGGGCCTGCACCTGCTCCGGCTCGGCAAGCGGGGCGGGCGTTTCCGGGGGCTTTTCCATGATGGGCTGGGGCGGCAGCAGGGACGCTCCGGAATCCCGCAGCAGGTTGGGCCGGGCGGGGACGGGGGGCGGCGGGAGGGGAGCTGCTTCCTTCCTGGGCGCGGGGGGCGCGAAGGTGGGCAGGGCCCCGTCCTCCGTAAAGGCGCTCAACCGGTTATCCGGCTTTTTCAGGGGCGCGGGGGCGTCCTCCGGCGGGGGCGCGGGCTGAGTCACCTGGATTTTCGCCGGGGCGGGGGCCGGGGCCGCGTTTTCCGGCGGCAGATACATGGGCGGGATGGGCGGCGCGGCATTGGTCTTTTCCAGCGCTTCAAACACGATGGTTTCCACCGCCGCCCGCACGCCCCGTTCGTCCTGGAAGCGCACCTCCCATTTGTTGGGGTGCACGTTCACGTCGGCGTTTTCAAAGGGCATGGTCAGGTGCAGCACGCACATCGGGAACCGCCCGATGGTCACCCGCTGGCGGCAGGCGTTTTCCACGGCGGAGGACAGAATGGGGCTTTTCATGGCCCGTCCGTTCAGGAAGAAATGCTCGTGGGCCCGGTTGCCCCGGCCCGCGTCGCCCACGCCCACGAAGCCGGAAAGCATCACGCCGTTCATATTTCCGTCGATTTTTGTCAGCAGCTTCAGGGTGTCCGTGCCGTACACGCTCATAATCGCGCTGTCTAAGTTCCCGTCCCCGGCGCTGAAATAGACCAGCTTCCCGTCCGCCATGAAGCGGAAGGAGGTGGCGGGGTGGCTTAAAATCAGCCGGGCCATGAGCTCGGACACGGCGACAGTTTCGGCGGCGGGCTTCTTTAAGAATTTCCGGCGCACCGGGGCGTTGTAAAACAGCTCCTTCACCGTGAAGGTGGTGCCCTCCGGGCAGGCGGCGTCCTGAATGTCCAGAATGTCCCCGCCCTCGTTGCGCACCAGCACGCCCATGTCCTGGCCCTTGGCCCGGGTCTGGCAGGTCAGCTTGCTCACCGCCGCGATGGAGGCCAAAGCCTCCCCCCGGAAGCCCAGGGAACGCACGCCGTATAAATCCTCGGCGGTGCGGATCTTGCTGGTGGCGTGGCGGGCGAAAGCCAGGCGGATGTCGCTGGGCAGGATGCCGCTGCCGTTGTCCGCCACCCGGAAGGAACTTAGCCCCCCTTCCTTGATGTCCACGGTAATGGCCGTGGCCCCGGCGTCCATGCTGTTTTCCACTAATTCCTTGATGGCCGCCGCGGGGCGCTCCACCACCTCCCCGGCGGCGATTTGACCGATGACTTCGGGGGGGAGTTGACGAATGTGGGCGATTTCCATGTGATTCTCCTTCATAATGCCGGATTCAGTCAATCCAACTGATCAGAAAAAACGAAAGAAATGCCGTTTTCCCGGCAGTATTGTTCAGCATAACTTCCTCGACCCACAAGGGCGGTCAGGTCAGGGTTATCACAAAAAGCATCCTCCCCGATCACTGTAACGCTGTCGGGAATGGAAATGACGGTCAAGCCGCATGATTCAAACGCGCAGTCGCCGATCTCCGCTACGCTGTCCGGGATGAACACTTCAGTCAGACCGTCGCAGTCGAAAAACAAAGCATAGTCGATCACCGAGAGGCGGCTGGGAAGGGTAATACCGGTCAGGCTTTCGCAGTATTCAAATGCACCGTATCCAATCGCCGCGAGGCTGTCTGGCAGGGAGATTTGGGTCAGGCCGGTGCAGCGTTCAAAGGCGTAAGCGCCGATTACGGCAACGCTGTCCGGGAGGAAAAGGGCGGTCAGGCCCGAGCATTGGCAAAACGCGCCGTCGCCGATCACTGTAACGCTGTCGGGGATGGAAACGCCGGTGAGACTGGAACAGCAGCAAAACGCCAGTTCGGCAAGCTTCCGGGTTCCCTGGGGGACGGTGTATTCAGTTTCCATTTTCCCCGTGGGGCGGCATATCAGCGTTTGGTTTGTCTGATCAAAAAGCACGCCATCAATCACGGCCCAGGTGGGATGATCCGAAGATACCGTAATGGTTGAAAGATTATTGCAAAATGCGAAAGGATTCCCCTCCGCCGTTGTTATGCTGTCCGGGATGGTGACGCTGGTCACCAAGGAACAGGCAGCAAACGCCATGCAACGGATTTGAGTCACAGCATACCCGTCCAGCGTGTCGGGAATAACGACGACTGTGTCCTCGCCAGAATAGTGCCCGATTTCCGCCGTTCCGTCGTCCAGAAGGAAATACTGATAATCTCCGCAGATATACCAGGGCGGAGCGGATGGGTCGTCGGCCAGGACAAAGGATGGGGGCAGAAGAAAACAGAGAAACAGTAAAAAAGATAAGCAAGCGCGTTTCATCGTTTGTTCTCCTTCATAGTGTGGTTTAGACCAAAACAGGGAATGTCTTTCTCCTTTCGGCTTCCTCCGTAAACAGCCCGGAAATATACAAAGCGGATTGTCCGTACAACCCCGTTTCGTCGTCCGCGTAGTTCGCGCCCGTGGCGGACAAATAAAACCTGTCCAGAGCTTCTTCCTCCGTCCAGCGATAACGCTCCATCAGCAGATGGATAATACTTGGCAAATTCACAGCGCGTATGGTAGCGTGCATGGTCATTCCCCCACTTCGTAAGCATACAGGAAGCGCAGTTCTTTCAAAGCGGCTTCGGTGCAGAATGCCAGTTGATTGTTGATCTGCTCGAATTTCAGCCGTTCCACCGCGTCCTCCCGGCGCATGATGCCCTGTACTACATAGCCGACAGTTTCACCCACATTATCATTGGCAATTTTCCCAATGACAATATCATAAGGGTGCTGAAAATCCAGGTCGCTTCTGCATTTTACCACCATGTCCAGCCATTCCAGGGAAGGCCCGTCAAAGGCTTTCACCTTCAAAATGGTTTCCGGGTTCCATTCGTACACGTTCACGATGGGTTTTATCGTTTCTCTGCTGATTCTGGAAGAAATTTTTGCCCGACGGACGGCCCATCGTTCCGCCTGAGATTGAATATCCGTTGTGTAGAAGGCGAAGCCAAAGTCCCTGCCGACCTCCTGGCGAATGATACGGGGGGACTGAATTTCCATGGTGGTTCCATGAAATAATTTCATGTCGTTTCAGCCCCCTTCAAATATTCATCGCAGAACTGCATCATGTACTCCAGGCCCATGCCGTGCAGGTCGCCGTAATCGGAACGCAGCAAATCCAGCAATCCTTCCCGCTTGAAAAGCTGATAAACCTCATTGCTGGGGCGGTGGACATGATCCGCGTAATGCTCCACGCAGAAGCAAATAAAGGATAACTGGCTCACCTTTTCACGACCTTTCATGGAATCATTACAATTTCATGGCCTTTTCTTTCAGCAAAAACAGCTTGTTCAGCGCGTCGATGGGGGTCATGGCCATCACATCCAGGGCGCGGACTTCCTCGATGAACTCCGTTTTCTGGTACTCCATCAAATCTACTTGCTCGTTCTTCTTTTTGTGGCCCGCGCCCAAAATGTTCTGGCCGATGGTGTTCTGGTTCACGTTGTTGACTTCGAGCCTTGCCATGATCTCCTGGGCCCGCGCCACCACGGGCCGGGGCACGCCCGCCAGGTGCGCCACGTACACGCCGAAGCTCTTGTCCGCGCCGCCGGGCACGATCTTGCGCAGGAAGATCACTTCCTCCCCGTGCTCCTTGACCGACACGCAGAAGTTGTTGACTCCCTCCAAATGCCCTTCCAGCTCGGACAGTTCGTGGTAGTGGGTGGCGAACAGGGTCTTGGCCCCGGACTTTTTCTGGTCGGCTAAGTATTCCACCGCCGCCCAGGCGATGGAAAGGCCGTCGAAGGTGGAGGTGCCGCGCCCGATCTCGTCCAGAATCACCAGGGATTTGCTGGTGGCGTTGCGCAGGATATAGGCCATTTCGCTCATTTCCACCATGAAGGTGCTCTGGCCCGTGGCCAAATCGTCCGACGCGCCCACCCGGGTGTACACTCCGTCCACCAAAGAAATATCCGCTTCCCGGGCGGGCACGAAGGAGCCCATGTGGGCCATCAAGGTAATCAAAGCCACCTGCCGCATATAGGTGCTTTTGCCCGCCATGTTGGGGCCGGTGATGATCTGCACCCGGTGCTCCTGGGTGTCCAAATAGGTGTCGTTGGGCACAAATTCCATGTCCGGCAGGGTGTTTTCCACCACGGGATGGCGGCCGTCCTTGATATCGATGACGCCGTCCTCGTTGATCCGGGGCCGGGTGTAGTGGTTGAGCAGGGCCACACGGGCCAGGGACAAAAGGGCATCCAAAGTCTTATACGCTAAGGCGGTGGACTGCAAACGGCCCATGTTGGCGCTGATCTCGTCTCGGATCTGGTCGAACAGGGTCATTTCCAGCTTGGCGGCCTGCTCCTGGGCGCCGGTCACCTTGCTTTCGATCTCCTGCAATTCGTCGGTGGTGAAGCGCTCGCTGTTGGCCAGGGTCTGGCGGCGGCGGTAGCGCAGAGGCACCAGGGAATAATTGGACTTGGTCACTTCGATGTAATAGCCGAACACCCGGTTGTACTGGATGCGCAGGTTCTTGATGCCCGTTTCTTCCCGTTCCTTGGCTTCCAGATCCAAAATCCACTGCTTGCCCTCGGTGGAGGCCCGGCGCAGCTCGTCCAGCTGTTCATTGTACCCGGCGCGGATGAAATTGCCGTCGGACAGTTGCAGCGGCGCGTCAGGGGAAATGCCCCGGCGCAGAAGGTCGGTGAGCTCCGGCAGGGGATCCAGCAGGTCCTTAAAGAAGGAAACCGCGTCTCCAGGCACGTTGCCCAGCAGCGTGATGATTTCCGGGGCCTTTTCCAGGGAGCGCAAAAGGCTCAAACAGTCCCGGGCGTTTAACGTATGGTAGGACACTTTGGACAGCAGCCGTTCCATATCGTACACCTGGGAAAGCTGGTCCCGCAGGTTTTGGGAAAGCACGTGCTGGCTGTAAAACGCCTCCACGGCGGAGAGCCGGGCTTCGATTTTCTCCCTGCTCAAAAGGGGCTTTTCCACCCAGGAACGCAGAAGCCGCCCGCCCATGGCGGTGACGGTTTCATCTAAAATGGACAGCAGCGACCCCTTGGCGCTGCGGCTTCGGATGGTTTCGGTCAGCTCCAAATTCCGGCGGGTGGATGCGTCCAGGGGCATCACGTCGCCCTTTTCGATCACCCGCAGGGAGGAAATATGCTGGAGGGAATTTTTCTGGGTTTCGCTTAAGTACCGCATGAGCGCCCCGGCGGCCTGGGCGGCCACGGAAAGGGAAGCGTCCAGGCCCAAAGCGATCAGGGAAGAAACGCCAAAATGGGAAAGCAGCGTTTCCTTGGCGTTCTGGCTCTGGTACGCGGCGGCGGCGTAATTGCGGCACACGATGGACGCGCCTGGCTGGACCGTTTCCGGGTTGTTGGTGATGATCTCGCCGGGGGTCAGGGCGTCTAAGGCCGCTTTCAGGGCGGCGGGGGTATTTTCCATCTGCTGTACGTAAAATTCTCCCGTGGACACGTCGCAGGCCGCCACGCCGCAGCGTTTGCCGTTCACGCACACGGAGCACAGGAAATTGTTCCGCTTTTCCCCGATAACGGAAGAATCGGTGAGGGTGCCCGCCGTGACGATGCGAATGATGTCCCGGTCTACCAGGCCTTTGGCAAGCGCTGGATCCTGCATCTGCTCCCCGATGGCCACCCGATAGCCCCGTTCCACCAGCCGGGCCACGTAGGTGTCCACGGCGTGGTAAGGAACGCCGCACATGGGGGCGCGCTCCTGGAGGCCGCAGTCCTTGCCCGTCAGGGTCAGTTCCAGTTCCCGGCTGGCGGTGAGGGCGTCCTCAAAGAACATTTCGTAAAAATCGCCCACCCGGAAAAAAAGCAGGGTGTCCGGGTTCTGTTCTTTCAGGCGCATGTATTGCTGCATCATGGGGGAGAGGGTAGCCATAGCGGTGATGCTCCTTTTTCTATTGCTTGCTCATGTGTTTTTTAGTTCTTGGCATTTTTCCACAGTCTGCCCGTATACCGGAACGTCATGGGATAAATGCCGAAGAGGACGAAAGCGGTGACGACGTAGCGTAGGCCCCGCACGATGAGGGAGGCGAAGGAGGCGCTGTTCAGGAAATCCTTGGGGAAGGGCAGCTTGAGCAGAGAGTTCAGCGCGAAGAAGACCAGCGCGCCGCCCACGGCCCGCAGGACGCAGCGGAAAATGTTGGACGTATTTTCAAAGCGTACTTTCTTCTGCTCGAACAGGTCCCCCGCCATGAAGCCGATCATCAGGCCCATGCTGGTGAAGTAATCGGCGCTTTTGCAGTAGAAAAGGCCCGGAATGGCCGTGAGCAGCAGCACCCCATAAAACGCCAGTTCATTTTTGACGGCTTTCCGCAGGAGGGATACCACGCAGATGCTCAGGCAGCCCAGGGCCCATCCCGCCAGCACGTCGGTGGGATAGTGGGCGCCGACGACGACGCGGGAAAAGCCCACCAGCAGGGGCAGGATCAGCGCAAAGCACGCCATCCACCGCTTCTTCAGCTGCGTGGCAATGGAGGTGTACACGGTCACGGCGTTGGTGGAATGGCCGCTGGGGAAGGAAAAGCCCTGGGCGGCGATGTCGTTTGCGTCGGCGCTCTTGTCCACCACCCGCAGGATTTTGATCCCTTCGTGGTCGAAATAAGGGCGGCGGCGCAGGAACACATTCTTGATCATGGGGTTCCAGATCAGGCCCATCAGCACGTTGACGCCCACGGTTTTGCCCATTTTTTTATCAAAGCCCCAGTACAGGAGGCCCAGAATCAGCACCAGCAGCAGTTCTTCCCCAAAGGCGGAAAAGAAGGAGATCACCGAAATGAATCCGTCGCCCAGGTTCGTTTGCAGCCATTCCATCAGGCTGACTTCCCAATCAAATGCGAAGCTGTTTCCCGTCAACATGTATCATCATCCCTTTTGTATCATCTGTTTTTGTCCTGAACCGGCGTTTTTCGTCAGCCGCACCCGCCGCAGGCGGCGCAGTTGCCGCTGCATCCGCTCTGACTGCCGCCCGGATTCAATACGCTGGAAAGCTCGGCGTTCACCTGGCCCATCATATCGGAAAACTGCTTCCGGGCGGCCTGAAGGGCCTGATACATGGGCATGGCTTTGATTTGCTGCTGCACTTCCTCCAGTTCCCGCGCCAAAGCGTCCATCTGGTCGAAGTCCGGTTCCTTTTTCAGGGTGATTTCCTCGATGTCCCGATGGATGCCGTCGTACTTTTTGAACAGTTCCTGCAATGCCTCGTCCTGCCCTGCCGCGTCCTCCGTGGCGCGCATGGCGATGTATTCCGGGGACTGAGCGATCACGCCCGCCAATTCCTTGGATTTTTCAATGACTGCCTGACTCATGACGTTTCTCCTTTTCTTGATTGATGTGTGCCATTAGCGATGAACTTCAAGCGCGTCGATATGCCGTTTTATTTCTTTCACGGTTTCGCGGACGCTTTTGCCGTCCGTATCAATGACGGTATCTCCCGGATACGGCGGCAGGTGAAGCCAATAGTAATTCGTTTCGCCCGGATCGCCGCGTTTGTCGTGTCGTTTTTTCAGGGTTTCCTCGGAACAGGTCAGCGTAAAGCCAACGATGGCGTAATCCTTAGCCGTGATCCCCTTTAATATCCCCTCGCGGATTCGGGCGTCCGTCAGCACGACGGAGGTGAAAAACACGTATTCAAAATCCGAATCCAAATAGTTGGACAGGATAAACGACATGGCTTTGTCCCCGTTGCGCAGCCGACTGTCCGTTACGGAGAACGGATGAACGCACCAGCACCAATCTCCGTCCAGATAGGCGCTGTTTTGATAGCTTTCAAACAGTCTGGTGCCTACAGCCGTCTTCCCCACACAGGGCGACCCGCTGATGAGGATCAACTTTTTCTGCACGGCGCGCCACCTCCTTTACGGGGTGAATCGGAACAGCGGATCGCCGTTGTCTTCTGTGCCGTACTGTGTCATGCCGCCTTTTTCCATGGCCCTGCGGGAAGCGATGTTGTCTTTGGCGCATCCCCCGTGAACGCCCGGAAGGGAAAATTCCTCCGCCGCGACGCGCAACAGCTCTTTCACGCATTGCGTTCCATAGCCCTTATGGCGGTATGCTTCGTCTAGCAGGATGAAGACCTCCGGCTCTGTGCGGCATCTGCTGCCATCCAGGCCGCACCAGCCCATGATGGTGCGGGGAGCGTCCTTCCCGCAGACCGCGAGGCACAGGTGATAAACGCAGCCCTTGGTATTCCGGGCATAATTGCCTCGCATGGAAGCGATTGCCTCCCGGGCTTCCGGTTCGGAAACTGGACGGTGATCGGAGGGCCACGTCCGGGCGACCTCGGCTAAATCGTCCTCCGTGACAAAATGAAGAATCAGTTTTTCTGTTTGATAATCCACAGGCATCCCCCTCAAAGAATTACGCTTCTTCGATCTGCCCTTTCAGGGTAGTTTTGCTGGCGGCGGTGATCTTCACCGGCACGATTTTGCCCACCAAATCGGGGCTGCCTTCAAAATTGACGCTGATGTTCCGGGAGGTTTTGCCGGTGATCTGGTTTTCGTTTCGCTTGGACGCGCCGGTGACTAAAACGGATTCCGTTTTCCCGATCATTTCCGAAAAGCGCTTCTGGGTCATTTCCTCCTGGAGGGCGATCAGGCGTTCGATGCGCTCGGTGGCAAGGGCCGGGTCGATACGGCCCGGCATGTCGGCGGCCCGGGTGCCCGTGCGGGGGGAATAGATGAAGGTGAAGGCGCTGTCGTACTGAACGGTACGCACTAAATCCATGGTGTCCTCAAAGTCCGCGTCGGTTTCGCCGGGGAAAGCCACGATGATGTCCGTGGTCAGGCCTACGTCCGGGGCGGCTTTGCGGATTTTTTCCACCTTTTCCAAATAGCTTTCCCTGGTGTAGCGCCGGTTCATGGCCTGCAAGATCCGGTTGCTGCCGCTTTGCACGGGCAGATGCAAATGGCGGCACAGGGTGGGGTTTTCCGCCATTTCCTGAATCAGCGCGTCGGACAAATCCTTGGGGTGGCTGGTCATGAAGCGGATGCGGGGGATGCCGGTTTCCGCAACCTTATGCAGCAACTGGGGAAAGGTAAGGCCGCCGGGCACGTCGTTGCCGTAGGAATTGACGTTCTGGCCCAGCAGCATGATTTCCTGTACGCCCTGCTTTTGCAGGCTTTCCACCTCCCGCAGGATGTCGTCCGGGGTACGGCTGCGCTCCCGCCCCCGCACATAGGGCACGATGCAGTAAGAGCAGAAATTGTTGCAGCCGTACATGATGGTCACATAGGCCTGGAAATCGCTTTCCCTTCGGATGGGCAGGCCCTCGATCAGGGTGCTTTGCTCCTCCGGCACGGCCACCGTGCGGCGGCGGGTGGAAGCGGCGCGGTACAGCAATTCAGGCAGTTGGTAAATGTTCCCGGTACCGAAGGCCACGTCCACGAAGGGATACTGGCGCAAAATCTTTTCCGCCATGCCCGGTTCCTGCACCATGCAGCCGCAGACCCCGATGAGCATTTCCGGCCGCTCTTTCTTGATTTCCTTGAGCCAGGTCACGTTGCCCAGGGCCTTGCGCTCGGCGTTGTCCCGGATGCAGCAGGTGTTGTGCAGAACGAAGTCCGCTTCCTCCCGAGTGGGGGCGGCGGTCAGGCCCATGTCTTCCAGCATGCCCGCTAACTTTTCCGAATCGTGGGCGTTCATCTGGCAGCCGTAGGTGACGATGTGGTAAGTCTGGGGCCGGTCGGCAAGCGCCTGAAATTCTTTGGCAAACTGCCGCTGGGCCGCCATTTCTTCCGGCGTGACCCGGACGGTGGTTTCTTGTTTCATGGTTCTTCCTCTTAATTCTTTTTTCTCGTCATTTCCATCAGCCCCAAGGTGGTGAACCCGTGCACCACGGCCTTGACGGGATCGTCCCGCAGGGCGTCTTCCAGGGCCTTCTGCACGGCGGCGCGGCTTTCCTCGTGTTCCATATCCACAAAGTCGATGATCACGATGCCGCCGATATTCCGCAGGCGCAGGATGCGGGCGGCTTCCTGGGCCGCTTCCACGTTGAGCTTTACAAAGGTGTTTTCCGTGCCGGTTTTATTACCGGTAAACTTGCCGCTGTTCACGTCAATCACCGTGAGAGCTTCCGTCTTATCGATGACCAGATACCCGCCGCAGTCCAGCCACACCTTGCGCTGCATGGATTTTTCCAGCTTCGCCCGCACGCTGTACAGATCGAAGGGGTTTTCGCAGGGGCGCACGGGGAGGGGCAGGGGCGGCAGGGCTTCCGGGGCGTTGGTCAGGATCTCGGAGATTTCCCCGTGCTCGTCCCGCAGGAGCCGGGAAAGCGCGTCCTCCCGGCCTTTCAGCAGGCAGGGGGCCTGAGCCGTTTTCTGCTTTTCCTGGATTTCATGCCAGGCGGCGGATAAAGCGTCAATGTCGGCGGCTATGTCCGTTTCGGTCGCGTCGGCGCTTTCCGTGCGCATGACCAGCCCCATGCCCGCCGGGGCGACGCGCTCCGCCGTCTGCCGCAGCCGGGCCCGTTCCTCTTCCGCTGTGATCTTCTGGGAAACGGCGAAGCGGGGAGTAAATGGCGTCAGGATCGCATACCGCCCGGCCAGGGCGATATCGGCGGTGAGATAGGGCGCTTTCTCCCCGATGGGCGGCTTTTTCACCTGCACCAGCAGCTTGTCCCCGGAGCGGGGCCTTTTCTTACACTCGGAAAAAGGCAGGAACCCCATCTGATCTTTGGTAAGGCGCACGAAGCAGGCTTCCATGCCTTTTACAATGCGGTCCACTATGCCGAAATACACCTGCTCGGTTTCGACGCCGCCCCCCGCGTCCTGGAAAAAGGCCAGCAGGCGCTTACCGTCCAGCAGGGCGATTTCACGTTTTCCATCCCGGACTTCCACTAAAATTTGTTTGCTCATAGGCTTTCCAGAGGCACCAGCGCCCCATCCTTTTCACCCAATAACTGGGTGCGGGTGATCAGCGCCCGGGGCCGCTCCGTTCCGGCAAATTCAAACAGGGAGGAAAGCAGCAGGTCCGGCTTGCAGGTGGCCTGCTCGCACAGGGCCAGCACCATGGTGAGGGTGTTCCCGTTCAGGCTCAGGCCATAGATCATGGGCCGCAGGTCGCAGGGCTTCATGCCCGTTTTGGTCTTGCGGACGGCGGGGATTTCCTTCTGCGCCAAGAATTTTCCCACCGTTTCCGAAAAGCCCTCCGGCACGGTTTCCAAGTCCGCCTGGTAGATGGCGGCGGAGAGCAGCGCCATGGGGGCGGGGTGCCGGTCGTCCACGGGCTGGACGGAAAGCGCCGGCAGATCGGGCGGCAGGGCGGCGGAGAGCTTTGCAAGGAACGCTTCCCCCGTCATTTCTCCCTCAATGGGCACCTCCATGATCTCCCGCTTCCCCGGCATGCCCACGGACAGGGGCGCGGCAAAGGTGAGCAGGATGTGGGGATTGAACCCCTGGGAATAGCGCAGCGGCAGCCCGCTCCGCCGCAAGGCCCGCTGCATGGCCCGCATCAGGTCCAAATGTCCGATGTGGCGCAGGCGGGGAGCCTTTTCAAATACGACGATCATCTTCATAGCGTAAGCCCCCCTTAATCCGCTAGCGGCGCGCTGGTCTGTGCCTTCCCCTTCAGCGGCGGGTTCTTCACCCAGTCGCATACGCCCCAGGTGTGCAGGCCGCAGCCGTTGCAGCCGTGGCGGCAGTCCGGGGTGGTTTTCACCTGCTTGGCCTTTTCGTTTTCCTTTTGCAGATAAGCCATGCTCACGCCCGCGTCGATGAACTGCCAGGGCAGCAATTCGTCATAGGGCCGCTCCCGGTAGGCGTAGAAGGCGGGGTCAAGCCCGCAGTCGGCGAACGCGCCCATCCACTGGTCGAATTTGAAATGCTCCACCCAGCTATCCAGGCGGCAGCCCCGCTTCCAGGCGGCGTAAATCACGTCGCCGATGCGGCGGTCGCCCCGGGAAATGCAGGCTTCCAGCAGGGAAAGCTCGCTTTCGTGCCAGTTGAAATGCACGTTCTTGAGCTTTAAGTACTGCCTTAGCTTGGCCTGCTTTTCATGCACCGTTTCCAGGGTGTCCTGAGCGGCCCACTGGAAGGGGGTGAAGGGTTTGGGCACGAACACGCTGGCCGAGGCTATCACCCGCACGCCGTTTTTGCTGCGCTTTTCCTTGGGCAGGGAATAATAGGCGTCCACCACTTTTTTGGCAAGGCGGCCGATGCCCTGCAAATCCTCGTCCGTTTCCGTGGGCAGGCCCATCATGAAGTAGAGCTTTACTGAGCTCCAGCCGCACTCAAAAGCGTCGGTGACGGAACGGATCAGGTCTTCCTCCGTCACGCCCTTGTTGATCACGTCCCGGAGCCGCTGGGTGCCCGCCTCCGGGGCCAGGGTCAGGCCGGATTTTTTCACCTGCTGAGTTTCTTCTAAGCTCTGCTTCACGATATTGTCGATGCGCATGCTGGGAAGGGAAACGCTCACCCGCTTTTCCTTGTACCGGTCCATGAGCGCCTGAATCAGCTGGGGCAGGCAGGTGAAATCTCCGGAGGACAGAGAGGAAAGGCTCATTTCCTCATAGCCGGTGGACTGCTGCAATTTATCCGCCAGCTCCAAGAGCCTGTCCATGCTGCGCTCCCGCACGGGGCGGTACAGCATGCCCGCCTGACAGAAGCGGCAGCCCCGGGTGCAGCCCCGCATGATTTCCAGCACCATGCGGTCGTGCACGATTTCCGTATAGGGCACGGGGATGTTTTCAGGGTACACGGCGGCGGACAGATCCTTCACCACGCGCTTTTTCACTGTTTTGGGCGCGGCGGGGTCGTTGGGCGCAAAGGATTTGAGGGTGCCGTCCTCGTTGTATTCCACGTCGTACAGGGAGGGAACATATACGCCTTCCAGCTTCGCCAAATTCCGGAAAATATCTTTCCGGGAAAGCCCCGCTTCCCGTCCGTCCCGGATCACGTCGATCAGCTCGTGCATCACGTCCTCCCCGTCGCCGATCATGAAGGCGTCGATGAAGCTGGCGATGTTTTCGGGGTTGAACGCGCAGGGGCCTCCCGCCACCACGATGGGGTCGGTTTCCCCTCGGTCCTTGCCGTAAATGGGGACGCGGCCCAGGTCCAGCATTTCCAAAATGTTGGTATAGCTCATTTCGTATTGCAGGGTGAAGCCCACGATATCGAAATGGTTCAGGGCCCTGCGGTTTTCCAGGGAAAAGAGGGGGATATCTTCTTCCCGCATTTTGTCCGCCATGTCGGCGTCCGGCATGAAAAGCCGCTCGCACAGGGCGTCGGGCCGCTGGTTGATGAGATAATACAAAATCTTCATGCCCAGGTGGCTCATGCCGATCTCATAGGTATCGGCAAAGCAGAAGCCGAACGTGCAGCGCACGGAATTCCAGTCCTTGACCACGCTGTTCATTTCCCCGCCGATGTAGCGGGCGGGCTTCTGTACGGTTTCCAGCAATCGCTCCAGCCGGGCGTTTTCCAGTTCGTTCAAAGAGCATACCTCCAGCAAGTCAGCATATCATTCCAATTTATATTGTAGCATTTTTAGGGGCGTTTGTCCATGAAAAAACGGCGCTTGCTTATGGCAGGCACAAATGAATAGAACACAGGCCGCCGGACCGCAGCCTGTGTTCTATTCGGAGATATTTCCAGTTTATATCTACGGGTTCCTTTCCTCCGCCGCGCGCTGCCACAGCTCCGCGTACCGGTCGGCGATCATCTGCCAGCGATAAGCTTCCGCGACCCGTTCTTTGGCTTTCCAGCCCAGGGCTTCGATTTCCGTTTCGGGCATACGCTCCGCCTGCTCGATCAGGGCGCGCAGGCTGCCTGCGTCCTTCTGCCAGTACAGGGCCGCGTCCTGGCCCACTTCCCGGTTGAATACCACGCTGTACAGCAGGTTCAGCTTCGTGGCGGCCAGTCCTTCCAGCAGGCTGGGGTTGGTGCCGCCCACCTCGTGGCCATGGAGATAGGCAAAGGCGTTTTCACGGATCTTGTACAGCAGCGCTTCGTCATACACCGTGCCCGCGAAGCGGATGCGCGGATCGCCGGAATAATGCAGCTTTTCTTCCAGCCTGCGGAGCAGGCCCTCGTTCAGGTCGGTGATCAGGATCAGGGAACGGCGGGTTCCGCTGAGCATAAATTCCCGGAGGATGGTTTCATAATTGTTTTCCGGCACGCACCGTCCCACCGCCAGGTAATAATCGAAGGGCTGGGTGCGCCACTGGGAAAGCCAGCCCACGAAACGCTCGTCCCGGTCGGATAGGGGAGAGGGCGCCGTTTCCGCCCCATAAGCTACATACGTGGTATGAGGGTGATAGGAAGCGTAGGTTTCCCGAATGTAGCATTCAATAAACTGGCTGTCGCAGATCAGCAAATCGGCGTGCTTCACAGTCAGTTTTTCTGAAAACTTCCAGTATTTCCGAATGGGCGGGGCCCACTTGGAGCGCATCCATTCATGCCCGTCGGGATTATCGTACAGCACGCCGCCCAAGGCATGCACCCGCTTTTTCATGAAGCGCATCAGCGGGCCGATCCGGCAGGTGAGCAGATAGAAAATGGGGTTTTTGATGTGATGCGCTTTGCAATAGCGGAGGCAGTAACTTAGGGCGATATAATCGTAATAAACCGCCACGGCGGGCCCGATCTTGGGCACCCGCAGCTTCACGCAGTGGGCGTTATGGTACATAAATTCCCGGTCGCTGATCTTTTCCACGCCCGCCAGCCTGCTTTCATCCATGCAGCCCGCCCCGTTGGCCTTGCAGATGATGTGATAGTGGAAATCCGTCCGGTCCTGGTGATACTGGGTCAGCTTATCCACAAAGGTTTCATATCCGCCGTACTGCCCCACAGATTTCGCACCGCAGATAAAAATATGCGTTTCCATCCTCTCGCCCTTTCAGAGCAGTTATCTGATTTTCGCGCTGTATTGCCGCGCCGCCTGGATCAGCAGCGCGGTGAGCAGACCCTCCCGTCCCACGCATAACAGGGAGGCGATGACGCTGAAAAAACCGCTGGGCCAAATCACGCTCATGGCCAGGAGCGTCAGGGCATACAGGCCCGAAGCCACGGCGGCGGGCAGGAACCAGTTCCTCACGGTGGTATCCCGATGCTCCATCAGGCCAGCGCACATGCCCAGAGCTTTCCACAAAAACAGCATTTCGATCCCACTCAGCCCGGCGGCCACCACGGTGGCGATCATGGAGGGCATACCGTTGGCTATGTCGGCCTCCGCCCAAAACTGCATGATTTCCTCGGTTTTCGCGCTGTATTCCATGTTCAGCGTCATCACCACCGCGCCTAAAAACACGCACAGCGTCAGCGTCACGATCATGCCGATCAGGCAGAAGATGGACAGGTGCTTCAGGTTCCGGCTTTCCTTCCGCTGGTACAGCATGATGCTTTCGGCGGTGACGAAGCCCTGGGCCAGGATCGAAACCAGGCTCAGGGACAGTGTGCTGCCGTCCAGGATGCTGGAAGCGAACAGCAGCCCGTAATATATCCCGCTGATGATCGCGAAGCCCAGCATGAGCTTGCTGTTCAGGGCGTCCCGCACCAACTGCGTAGCCGCCGGGGACAGGCGAACGGTTCTTTTCATTCTTTTCTCCCCTTCAGAACACGGTATTCAGGAAACGCTTTAAGCCCTCCTGGCCCGCTTCGTCCTGCTTGTACACGCCCGCGTCGCACAGCACCTGATAGCAGGTATCGGCCACCGCCTGGTGCAGCGCTTCTTCCGCTTGCTTTTGGTTTAAACTCCGCCCCGTTTTTTCCGCGATTTCTTTTGCCCACGCTTCGTGGCTGCTTCCCTCGGGGATATCGCCCGCGCCCATCAGATAAGGTTCCAGGGCCTTCAGTTCCGTCTTGAGCCGTCCGGGCAGGATGAACAGGCCCATCACCTCGATCAGGCCGATATTCTCTTTTTTAATGTGATGCAGGTTGGCGTGGGGATGATAGATGCCCAAGGGGTGCTCGGCGCTGGTGCGGTTGTTGCGCAGCACCAGGTGCAGCTGATACCGGCCATCCGGCAAGACGCGCAGGGTGGGCGTCACGGTATTATGAGGCGCGTCGGTTTCGGCGTAAATGCCCAAGGATGGGTCGCTGTACTTCCGCCAGGCTTCCAGCACCTTCATGGCGATGTTTTTCAGTTCTTCCGCATCGGCACTCACAAAGCGCAGGCAGGTCATGGGCCAGTCCACCACCCCGGCGCTGGCTGGGCCGTCAAAAGTCCATTTGACGGGGGCCTTGTCCATGGGGAACAGGTGCCGCCCGCCCTGATAATGGTCGTGGGTGAGGATAGAGCCGCCCACGATGGGCAGATCGGCATTGGCTCCGATGAAATAGAAGGGGAATTTGTCCACGAAATCGAACAGCCGGTCGAAGCTCTTCCGGGTCAGCTTCATGGGTTCGTGCACCCCGTCCAGCACGATGCAGTGCTCGTCGAAATAGAGATAGGGGGAATACTGGAAATACCATTCCTCCCCCGCCAAGTTCAGGGGAATGATGCGGTGGTTTTCCCGGCCCGGAAAGCCCGCCCGGCCCGCGTAGCCGGGATTTTCCTTGCACAGCATGCACAGGGGATAGCCGGATTTGGGGGCATTCCGCGCGGCGGCGATGTCCCGGGGGTCCTTTTCAGGCTTGGATAGGTTGATGGTGATTTCCAAATCGCCGCAGGGGGAGGGGGCCGTGTATTGGATATTCTGGGCGATGCGCTTCACCCGGATATAATCGATATCCCGGCACAGCTGATAAAACCAATTGGCGGCCGCTTCCGGGCCTTGGCTTCCCATGGTTTCATAAAAGGTCCTCCGCACCGCCGCCGGGTGAGGGGTGAAAGTCCCCGCCAGTCGGGCGATGATCCGGTCTTTTTCATCGTTGGTATTGGGAATCATATCCGTCTGCGCGGCCCATTCCGCCAGTTCCGCCAGGCAGTCGGGAATATCTTCGCCGATCAGTTCCCCTTCGGCGGGGGCGTCCAAATGCAGGGCGTCCAGCAGCAGATTTTGGGTATAGGCCCGGTCCTCGGGCAGCACTAAGCTTTTTTGTTCCAGCAAATCCAGCAGCCGATCCAGCAGCATATGATGATTACCTCCCGATTTCTTCCACGGTATAGCCCAATCGGGCCAGTTTTTCCGCCAATCCGTTTTCACCGATGATATGGAACGCGCCAATGGCGATCAGCGCCGTTTTTCCGCTGTTCAGGTACGCGATGGCCTGTTCTTCAAAGCCGTCGTTGCGGCTGTCGATCAGGGTAGCGCTGTATTCGGCGTAGGCGTCGCTCAATTCTTCGTCCCCTTCGGTGGACGCTTCCAGCAGGGTGCGCAGGCCTGCTTCGTCTCCCTGCCGCCAGGCTTCAAACAGCGTAAGCAGGCCCTGAGCGGATTCCTCGGGGTAGGTCAGCATGGCCTGCACCTCGTAATCGATCACATCCTCGGGAATCGCCAGCAGCGTGGCCATCTGTTCTTCCAGGCTTTCCAGCTCGTCGATTTGCTTCCCGTCCCTGTGGGCCTGTTTCAGCAGGCCGTAATCCACGCCCTTCGTTGCGTCAAGCCCGGCTTTTTCAATGATATAGTTTTCCGCCAGGGAATACCACATGGCGGGCTTCATCCGCTGGAGCGCGATCTCCGGCATGCCTAAGCATTTTACCCCCAAATCGTAGGTTTCGGGGGACAGATGATTCCTGATATTGTCCTGCACGCCGTACATGAGGGAGAAAGCGGTCTTCATGGTGCTCAGCAGATTGCCGCCGTAGGCGTACACGTCCATTTCCACCGCCACGACATCGGCGTTTGCATACGCCTCCTCTACCGCACCGCCCAGGGGGTACATGTTGTCATTGCCCACGTGGATGGTGCCCAGCAGATACAGCACGTGCCCCTGCCCGTCCGTGACACGGTAAACCAGCGGCGCGCTTTCGGCCCCCGCCGCGTAGGGCTGCAAGAGCAGCGCGGCGGCAATCAGGCCGGTCAACAGTCTCTTTTTCATTCTAATTTTTCCTCCAAATAAGAAAATTCAGAAAGTGTGAAGTTTTTTATAGATTGCAATGCCGCCCAGGAAGCTTGTGAACAAAGCATATACACATAATATAACACCACACTCCACGCTCCACACTCATTGATCACAAACTGGGAATTTCCAATATTCAAGGAACAACGCTTTCCGCCTCCGCGGGCCGCTTCCGTCCGGCGGTGAGCAGCGCCAATGCCGTCAGGATGGGCAGAATATACAGCACGCTTTCCGGCGCGCCGAACCATGCCGCGATGCCCCGGATCAGAGTGAGCAGCAGGACGGCCCCCAGTGTGCGGAAGGGGCCGTACTTCCCGGTCCAGGCAATGGCCAGGGCCGCGTAGCCCAAACCGCCCACGCCCCAGGCCATGCGCCAGCCGGCGCCTAAGGAAAGCAGGGCCGAAAGCCCTCCGACGCCCCCTAAGAACCCGGAAAACACGAGGCCCAAGCCCCGCGCCCACCGAACGCGCGCCCCGAGCCTTTCCGGCGCGGCGCTTTGGCCGCACAGACGCAGACGCAGGCCCCAGCGGGTATGAAAAAGCAGCAGCCAGGCGATCAGGGTCAGGACGAGAGCCACGGGCAAAAACACCGTCACGTTTTCCCCGTACAATTCCAGCCAATAGCCCTTACGGGTATAGCTGACGCCCCCCATCAATTGAGCGGCGGCCATGGCAGCGGCGGCGGCGAAGCCGTTGAAGGCCACCCCTGCCAGGACTTGATTTTGCCTGCGCCGCAAAAGGAGAAGACCCCAAAGCAGGGCCGCCGCCGCGCCCGCGCCCCCCGCCGCCAGCAGGGAAATCCAGGCGGGCTCGTGGGAAAACAGCACGCCGGTGAGACCGCCGCTTAGCATCACGCCCTCCAAGGCGAAAAGCGTCACGCCGCCGCGTCCGGCGGCGTTGGCGGCCATGGCGCCCAGCAGCAGGGCCGCAAAAAACAGCGAAAGAGAAGCGGTAAAGGTCATGCTTTCCGTCCCCCTTTCCCGCGCCGGAGCGCAAAACAGGCGCAGCAGTACAGTATCAGCGCCAGCACCGCTTCACCCATTTCCGGGGAGAACACAGCGCCGTTCATGGCGCCCGCCCCCAAGGACAGGTATTTCACCGCCGCGGCGGCAAGCACGGCCCCTAAGGGATGTCCTCCCGCCAGGGCGGCGGCGGCCAGCCCGTGCAGCCCCGGCCCTGTGAGCGCCAGGGAAAGGTCGGGCAGTTGATTCACACCGCCCAGCAGGTAATCCAGGCCCCCCGCCGCGCCGCCCAGCAGCCCGGATAAGCACAGGACCAGAAACATGGTTTTTCCCGTATCCGCGCCAGCGTACCGGGCCGTTTTTTCCGACGCGCCCAGCAGCCGGATGTCCAGCCCCGGCACGGTGAATTTGAGGCCAAGCCAGACGAGCAGGGCCAGCCCTCCCGCGATCAGCGCCGCCGGAAGAAATAAACCGGCCTCCTGAGGCTGTTCCCATACGATCAAATCGGAAAGCGCCTGCAGGGCATACAAGGCCAGCCAGGCGGTGAGCGCCGTGCCTAAGGCTTCTTTGAGACGGAGCCGCGCTTTCAGCACTCCCGGCACAGCGCCCCACAGGGCGCCTGTTATGGCGGAAACGGCTAAACAGACGTACCACGGCAGACCCGCCAGCGACGTGCACAGCATGGCGGCGGCAGCGCCCAAGGCGTAGAGCCCCGCGCCGCCTAATTGCGGCATGCCCCCCCGCCAGGCCAGAGAAATTCCCAAGGCCAGCAGCGCGTCCGGGGCGGCCCTGCCCAGCAGGGCAAGGGGGCCGTCCCGCCAGCCGCCGGTGAACAGGGGCAGCAGCCCTTCCCGCCAGACGGTTTCCAGCCGGATTTCCCCCAGGGACAGCCAGCTGACACCTATCATCGCCGCCGCGCCAAGGAGCAGTCCCATGCACAGGCAAAGCGCGGCCCGCGGAAGCGAACGGAAGCTCTTATTCTTCATCGAAGCGCTCCTCTCCGCCCTGCCGCCGTCCGGTCATATACAGGCCCAATTCCTTTTCCGTGGTTACGGAGGGGTCAAATTCCCCGGTGATTTCGCCCTGATACAAGGTCAGCACCCGATCCCCCGCCAGCAGCGCTTCCCGGGCGTCCGAGGTGAAAAGCACCACCGCCCGCCTTTCATCCCGCAGGGTGATCAGGCGGTTCCAAATATCCCGGGCCGCGTTCTCTGAAAGGCCCTGGGTCGGGTCCAGCACCGCCAGGGCGTGTATATTCCCGTCCGTTTCCCGTGTCAGGGCGCAGCGCCGCCTGTTTTCGGAGGTTTCTTCCTCTCCCCGCCGAATACTCAGCCAGGTCATGGCGTCCTCGGCGTAGCGGCCCATTTCGCCCTTGCGAAGAAACCCGCTTTCCTGAAACGCCGGCTCCCTGTACCGGCGCAGGGCCATGCTTTCTCCCATCGAAACGTTGCCCAGAGGGAAGCCATAATCCATTGCAGGCCCCGGCACGCAGGCAATGCCCGCCCGCACGCGCTCCCGCACAGAATAATCGTTGATTTCCCGCCCGTTCAGCCGAAAACGCCCCCCGGAAAGGGGCAGCGCGCCGGTCAGAGCGTCCAGCAAAGCCTGCTTGCCGCTGCCGGGCAGACCCGCGATTGCTAAAATCTCCCCCGTCCGGGCTTCAAAAGAAACGTCCTTTAAACCGTTGCCCGTTATATTCCTCGCTTCCAGCACCACGCTGCCCACGGCGATGTCCAGCCGATCCGGGGGCGTGTCGTCCGGTTCCGGGGAAAGAACGTCGCGGGCGTCCGCCAAGGCGGCGGCATAGTTACGGCAGGTAAGCATCAGCACGATTTTCCCCTGCTGGCAGGCTTTGCGCATTCCCGCCGCCAGCGTTTCCAATTCCAGGGGCGTCAGGGCCGCTTCCGGCTGGCACAGCACAAGGATTTCGCTATTCCGCAGCAGGGCCAGCAGGATTTCGCCCCGATACCGATCCCCGGCGGAAAGATTTCCGGCGGGCTCGATCAAATCCACGGAAAACCCGTATGCTTCGCACAGGGCTTCGGCCTTTTCCCGTGCTCTTTTCCTGCCGCCTAACATGCCGGGCAGCAGCCGGATATGATCCGTAAGATTCAGATTCGGAGCCAGAGCGCTTTCCGGCGCAACCACGGAAACGCCCCTTTTCAGCGCGGCCCTGGGCGAACGGGGAAAAAAAGGCTTCCCGTGAAGTGTATATTTCGCTCCACCGTCGCGGGAAAAGCCCCCCAGCCCACCCGAAAGGAGCGCGCAAAGAGACGGCTCCGTCAGCGCGGCACGGAATTCTCCCGCACGCGCTTTCAGCGAGCCTTCTCCGTTCCCTTCCGAGGGAATATGCTCAATTTCAAGGGCGTAATCTGTCATGGGCAAAGCGTTTCCTTCTCCGTTCCCGATCCGCCGCGCGTCGCTTCGCGGTTTTCGCTTTCATTATAAAGGAAACGGGAACGCTTGTCCAGCGGGAAAACGCCATGCTTTTTGTTTTTACACACAAAAAAGGACGCGCTCCCGCGGGAGAGCGTCCATGAAAAGCCGCGTTACCGCATACCCTGATCGTAGGGAATGCCCTCCGCCTTGGGCGCCCGGGAGCTCTTGGACGTAAAGGCCAGCACCACCAGGGTAACCACATAGGGGAACATGCGGTAAATATTTGTGTTGATGTTCAGCTCCTTGAGCATATACACGCCGTCTCCGTTGATGTCCAGGGTGGAATAGGAAGCGGCGATGCATTTGAAGAGCCCGAACAGCAGGGCCGCGCCGCAGATATTCAGCGGTTTCCAGTTGCCGAAGATCATCACGGCCAGGGCCAGGAAGCCGAAGCCCGCCACATCGCCGTTGGCGGAGCAATTGGCGGTGGTGAGCACGTACACAAAGCCGCCCATGCCCGCCAGCGCCCCGGAAATCACGGTGCCCGCGTAGCGCATCCTGATCACGTTGATGCCCAAAGAAGCGGATGCCTGGGGGTTTTCACCGCAGGACCGCAGGCGCATGCCGAACCGGGTCTTATACAGGATGATGGACATGATGACGAACACCAGGATGCAGATATAGGTGGCCACATAGACCTTATCCACGAAGGTAGAGCCGAAGAAGCCCATTTCCTCCTTGCGGCCGTAGCCGAACATGGATTTCTTCAGCATGAACCAGTCGGCCGCGCCGTTGCTGATATTCAGTGTGTTCTGGTTGGCGATCATGCGGATGAAGAACAGCACCACGGCCGGGGCCAGCAGATTCAGCGCCGTGCCGCCGATGGTCTGATCCGCCTTCAAATTGATGGCGGCGAAGGCCAGCAGCAGGCTGAACAGCGCGCCCATGGCGGCGGCGAACAGCATCGCCAGGAAGCCGAAGCTCTGCAAGGCGAAAACGTTTTTGGCCTGATAGGCCTCCGCGAACCAGCCCCATTCCTGCACCGTGCGCACGAACAGCACGCCCATGAACGCGCCGAAGATCATGATGCCTTCCAGGGCCAGGTTGATGATGCCGCTGCGCTCCGCAAAGACGCCCGCCAGGGCCACCAGCATCAGCGGTACCGCGTAAATCAGCGTTTGACGAATCAAAAACGGCATTACTTGTTCACCGCCTTTCTGCTGCGCAGCTTCCCGATCCAGGTCTTGATCACCAGCATGAACGCGGACAGATACACGATCACGGCGATGATCACGTTGGTGATGTACTCGTTGTACGCCGTCAGTTCCGTCAGCTTCTGGCCGCAGATTTGCAGCATGGACATAAAGACCGCCGAGAAGATCACGCCCAGGGGATTGTTGATGGCCAGCAATGCCACCGGGATGCCGTTGAACCCTTCCGAGGGCAGGGACTGATAGGTGTTCCAGAAGAATTCCGTATTGCCGGACAGATAGTACAGCGCGCCGCCGCCCGCGGCCAAAGCGCCCGCCAAAGCCATGGTGAGCACGATGTTCCGCCGATCCTGAATGCCCGCGTACCGGGCGGCGTAGCGGTTGGCGCCGCAGGCCTTGAGTTCATACCCCAGGGTGGTTTTCGCCAGCACGATGTAAATGACGACGGCAATGAGAATGGCCACCAGGATGCCGCCGTTGACTTGACTGCCGGAGAACAGCTGATCCAGGCCCAGCTTGGCCGTTGCTACGCCGCCCCGGGTGGCCACCACCTGGGCGCCCTCGGGCACGTTCGCGCCCACCGTCTGCCGGACGCCGTCGATGATCACGTCGTTCATCACCGTGGAGGTTTTGTAAATGTAACTGGACTTGGTGCCCTCCAGCACGTTTTTCAGGTTGCTCACGTCGAACAGCCAGGTGACCATGTTGGCGGCGATCCAGTTGGTCATGATGCAGGCCAGCACTTCGTTGATATTCAGGTAAGCCTTGAGCAGGCCGGGAATAGCGCCCCACAGCGCGCCCGCCATCATGCCGGCCAGGAACGCCGCCAGCCACACCAGCCACACAGGCAAAACATTGGTGGGAACGGACAGGGACACATACAGGCTGGCCGCGGTACCCGCCAGATACTGGCCCGCCGCGCCGATGTTGAACAGGCCCGCCTTGTTGCCCAGGGCCACGGAAAGGCCCGTCATGATCAGGGGTACGGCCCGGAACAGCATGTTGCCGAAGGAGGCGGGATTAAAGCCGAAAACCAGGCTGCCCGCCGTGTCGCGGCCCTTGGCGAACAGGCCGGCCACCACCAGGCGGATGCCCTCCAGCGCGCCGCCTATGCCTAAGGTGGGGGTGGTCAGGCCCACGATCAGAATGACCAGGCCGCCCGCCAGCATGCCGATCAGGATGGCGACCAGGGACGCCAGCACGCTGCGGGTGCCGGCCTTATCCCAGAAAGATTCTTTCTTCATGCGCTCGCCTCCTTCCCCGGCTGCTGCCGCTTCGCGCCCGCCATATATAGGCCCAGTTCCTCCACCGTGGTCTTCTTGGGATCCAGCTCGCCCACGATCTCGCCTTCATACATGACCAGGATCCGGTCGGACAGGTTCATGACCTCATCCAATTCTAAGCTTACCAGCAGCACCGCTTTGCCCGCGTCCCGCTGGGCCACGATCTGCTTGTGAATATTTTCGATAGCGCCCACATCCAGGCCGCGGGTGGGCTGAACGGCCATCAGCAGCGGCAGGTCCCGGTCGATTTCCCGGCCTACGATGGCCTTCTGCTGGTTGCCGCCGGACATGGAACGGGCGATGGTGACGGGCCCCTGGCCGGAACGCACGTCGTATTCCTCGATGAGCCGTTCGGCGTACTTGCGCACTTCCCCGAATTTGATAAAGCCCATCTTCTGGAAACGCGGTTCCTCATAGGATTGCAGCACCATGTTCTGTTCCAGCGTGTAATCCAGCACCAGTCCGTGCTTGTGCCGGTCCTCGGGGATATGGCTGATACCCGCCTCGCTGCGCTTACGGATGGGCGCGTGGGTTATATCCACGCCGCCCAATTCGATTTTGCCGCCGGTGCACTTTTCCAGGCCGGACAAGCCGAACACCAATTCCGACTGCCCGTTGCCGTCGATGCCCGCGATGCAGACGATTTCTCCCTTCCGCACCTCGAAGCTGACGCCCTTCACGGCGTCGTGCTTGTACAGCCGGGACGCCACGCGCAGGTCTTTTACCTTCAGCACCGTTTCCCCCGGGTTCGCGGGCGCTTTGTCCACCACCAGCTGCACGTCGTGGCCCACCATCATGCGGCTCAGCTCCACGGTGGTGGTTTCGCTGGTGTTCACGGTGCCGATATAGCGGCCCTTGCGCAGCACGCTGACCCGATCGGATACCTCCATGATCTCGTTCAGCTTATGGGAGATGAAGAGGATGGATTTTCCTTCCTTAGCCAGCCCCTTCATGATCTGCATGAGCTCGGTGATTTCCTGGGGCGTCAGCACGGCGGTGGGTTCGTCGAAAATCAGCACCTCGTTATCCCGGTACAGCATTTTCAGGATCTCCACCCGCTGCTGCATGCCCACGGTGATATCCTCCACTTTGGCGTCCAGATCCACCGCCAGCCCGTAGCGGTTGGACAGTTCCTCAATCTTTTTCCGGGCCTCCTTGCGCTGTACGAAGCCCAGCTTGGTGTCCTCCGCCCCCAAAATGATATTGTCCAGCACGGTAAACACTTCGATCAGCTTAAAATGCTGGTGCACCATGCCGATATGCAGCGCGGTGGCGTCGTTGGGGTTGTTGATCCTGACCGGCTTGCCGTCCTTGCGGATCTCACCCTCCTCCGGCTGGTACAGGCCGAACAGCACGCTCATCAGCGTGGATTTCCCCGCGCCGTTTTCCCCCAGCAGGGCGTGGATCTCTCCCCGCCGCAATTGCAGGGTAATATCGTCGTTGGCCTTGATCCCCGGGAATACCTTGGTAATATGCAGCATTTCGATCACATAATCGTTCTCGTGATCCAAAGCGCCGTCACCCCCTGTTCATCATGCCGCAATTGGTTTGTCTGCGGATTACAGAAAAACAGGAAGGGCCCGAGGCCCTCCCTGTATGAAATGTGCCGGATTACTGGATATAATCCACATTCACGTTGCTCCAGGGGCCCTTCACATTGGGATCGCCCTCGGCAGCCTGATCGTCGATCACCAGCGCGCCGGACACGATATCGGCCATCATGGCGTCGTAATCGGCGGCGGTGAAGGTTTCCAGCTTGGAGGTTTCCATGGGCAGGCCAACGGCGTTCTGGGCGGCGCCCAAGGTGATGACGCCGGGTTCCCAGGTGCCGTCAAACACCTTGGCCAGCGCCTGATAAGCGCCTTCCTGCACACCCTTCAGGGCGGAGATGATCACGGTATCGGACAGGAAGGACTGGTCGCTGTCCACGCCGATCACAAACGCGTCGTTGGCGGAGGCGGCGGCGGTGATGGAGTCAAACATGGGGCCGCCGCAGGCGAACACGATTTCTGTGCCGGTTTCGTACCAGCCGGAAATCAGGGTCTGCAGTTCGGCGGAAGCGGAGAAGGAGGCGCCATAAGCCCAGCTGAACTTGATTTCAACGTTCTTGCCCAGCTTCGCGGCCGCGTCGTTGGCACCCTGGATGAAGCCGTAGCCGTAACGGCAGCAGGCAGGATTGGTGCCGCCGCCGCCGCCGGAGAAGCCCAGCTTCTCAAAGCCATCGATGACCACGGAATAGCCGGCCAGATAGCCGCACTGCTCTTCCTTGTACACAACGCCCACTTCGTTGTCCAGGCCCATGGCCCAGCCGTCGATGAAGATGAACTTCACTTCGGGGAATTCCTTGGCGGCCTTTTCCAGCGCGGCGCCCTGCATGAAGCCGGCGCATACGATAGCCTTGGCGCCCGCGTTCGCGGCGGCCTTCATGGCGTCGTAGCGGTCGTCGTCGGTGGCGGCGTTGCCGTTGGCGGGCTTGTAATACTTGTAGCTCAGGCCGTTGTCATAAGCGTAGAGCTTCACACCGTTCCAGGTGCCTTCGTTGAAGGACTTATCCTTCAGGTCGCCCACGTCGGTGACGAACGCGATTTCGTATTTGCCGTCGGCGGACGTCATGTTGTCTTCGATTTCATCGGGTTTGGCAGTCTCGGCCAGGACACTCACGGTGCCTAAGCACAGAGCCAGCGCCAGCAAGAGAGCAACGATCTTCTTCATGAATTGTGCCTCCCATATTATAATGTAGACGGCCCCACAGGTCATCTGTCGGTATTATACCAGAAAAAGCGCCCATATGCAATCCGGATGAAAAAAAGAATCGAAATTTAAGATTTTCTTAAAACCTTGTGAAAATACGAAAAACGGAAAGAGATGCCGTTTCTGATTCAAAAACTTGAATATTATCAGCAAATGTGATATAAACGGAAGCGGTTTTTCATCTACACCGAAGGAGGAGTTTTTCATGACCTTTTCACTGGACCCGTATATGCCCCCGGATTTTCAGAACGAGCGGTTTCTTGCCGCGCCCTCCGTCCGGATGGAACCCGCCCCCAAGGACGGCGTAGCGCCGGAGGGATATCACGCCATGAGCATTTTCCCCGAGTATTTCAAAATCGGTGGGCAATGGCTGCTGGCGGAGGAAAGCCGTATGGACTGCGTGCCGGTATTTGAGGATGGGAAAATAGCGGTGCGGGAATTCCGCAATTTGAAGCAGGGCGACCGGGTGATCTGCGGCCGGACGGAAAACTGTGAAGAAGGTATTTTCGTTTATCCCCAGGGCTTTGACGAACCCAGCGAAGCGCGGGAGACCTTTGCTTTCCGCCAGGGCCATACCCGGGAAAGCTCTTTCAGCCGGGATTACGACGAACTGTACGATCTGCTGCGGTATGAGCGCGACCATGGGAACATCCTGTGGGTGATGGGCCCGGCGTTTTCCTTTGACCACGACGCGCGGAACGCTTTTTCCCGGATCGTGGCAGGGGGCTTTGCCCATGCCGTGCTGGCAGGCAACGCCCTGGCCACCCACGATCTGGAGGGAGCGTATTTGGGCACGGCGCTGGGACAGGATATCTATACGCAAAAGCACAGGCCTAACGGCCATTACAACCATTTGGACACCCTGAACCGGGTCCGCTATCACGGCTCCATCCAGCGCTTTATGGAGGCGGAGCACATCGACAACGGCATCATTCACAGCTGCGAAAAATACGGCGTGCCCTACGTGCTGGCAGGTTCCATCCGGGACGACGGCCCTCTGCCCTGCGTGTACGGCGACGTGTACAAGGCCCAGGACGCCATGCGCGCCTACGTTAAAAAGGCCACCACCGTCATCTGTATGGCCACTATGCTTCATTCCATCGCCGTAGGGAATATGACGCCCTCTTACCGCGTACTGCCCGACGGCATGGTGCGGAAGGTGTATTTTTACTGCGTGGACATTTCAGAATTTATGGTGAACAAGCTGACGGACCGGGGCAGCCTCACTTCCCGCGGCATCGTCACCAACGCCCAGGATTTTATCGTGAATATCGCCAACGGACTGGGAGTATAAAGAACTTATACCGGCGCGTTCCTCCGCCCGGCCAAATAGGCTTTCAGTTTTTTCTGGGCCACGACGCGGTAGGCGGGGGCGTAGGCCAAACGGTAGGTGACGCTGTGATGCAGCGCCGGGCAGGAATCGGGATATCGGGCTAAAAATACATCCAAATCGATGGCGTCAAAAGGCGTTTCCTCCTCCTCCGCTAACTTTGCAGGGCGCGGAGGCTCTGGCGGAAACGCTTTTTGTCACCTTCCGTACTTTGGGCCGTTTCCACGAACAGGAGGTTGATGTCCTCCGCCGGGATGCCTTTTTCCCGGCAGGGACGCAGATTCAGGCGGCACAAGCCATTGCCGATGCTTTCATACAGGGCTTCCCCCGCGGGGCCCGCTGGCAGCCCGTCCATTTCTGCTTTCAAGGAGGACAGGCTTTTTCTCTCGTCCCTGATCATGTGCTCCGGGCCGAATTCCTGCTGGTAAATCAGCTTGACCGCGTCCTGGGGTTCCATCTTCGGGTACTGGGCAAAATGCTGCAATAAAACGTCCTCAAGCACGGCTTCCTTCCTCCCGCTCAAAATCGTATTCCACCCGCGTCAATTCCAGCCCGCAGGCGGGGGCGGTCACACCCAAATCCAGGCGGTTTTTGCTTTCAATGGCCCGGGCCATGCAGCCTACGTCCAGCCTGCCGTGGCCCACGTCGATGAGCGTGCCCGCGATGATGCGCACCATGTTGTACAGAAAACCGTTGCCGTGCACCCGCAGGGTGATTTCCTCCCCGTTCCGGGCGATGTCAAAAAAATCGATGGTGCGCACGGTGGTTTTGGCCTGGCCCCCGGCGGCGGCGAATGCCGCGAAATCGTGGGTGCCGATGAGCGCCCCGGCGCAGTGGCGCATAGCTTCGATATCCAGCGTCACCGGCACGTGGGCGGTGCAGTTCCTAAGGATGGCGCTGGCGTGGGGGGCATTGTGGATGCGGTAGGTGTACATTTTGCCGGCGGCCATAAAACGCGCGTGAAAATCGTCCTGAACCTGCCGCGTTTCCGTCACCCGGACATCCTCCGGCAGATACCGGTTCAGCACGAAGGGGTATTTCTCCGGCGGGATGGAGGCGCACACGTCCACGTGGGCCCGCTGGCCCAAGGCGTGCACCCCCGCGTCCGTGCGGCTGGCCCCCGTGACCCGGGAAAAGCGGCCCAGGGCCTTTTCCAGGGCATCTTCCAGGGCCTGCTGGATGCTGGGCCCGTTTTCCTGGTACTGCCAGCCCACGTAATTGGTGCCGTCGTAGCTGACCGTCAGCAGCAGCCGCATGGGCCGCGCGTTGTTTCCCATCCTTTTTCCCCTCTCATAGCCTCAATCGGACGGCAGGTTTTCATACATTTCCATCATGGCTTTCGCGTCCTCGGCCATGGTGCCTTTGCACTCGCAGATGACGCGGGGCTGATAGCCCCTTTCTTTCAGCAGCGGGGCCAGGTGCTGGAACCGGGGACCGTAGGCTTCCTCCGCGAAGGTGCGGTGGCGCTTTTCCCCGGCGGCGGTATATTCGATGGTGGAAAAATGAATGTGCATTTCATGGGCGCGTTCCGGCCCCAGGGCGCTTTCGACGGCATCCAGCACGGCGGCAAAGTCCTCGGTTTTATTCAGCGCGCCGCGACCCAAGGCGTGCAGGTGGGCGAAATCCACGCAGGGGATCAGCCTTTCGTCCAATTGGCAGAAGGAAAGGGTTTCCCGCAAATCGCCGATTTGACTGACGCGGCCCATGGTCTCCGGGCACAGGTGAACGTGGGATAAGCCCATATCGTCCAGCCGCGTGTACGCTTCCTTGATCCCTTGACGGCAGTTGTCGATGGCTTCCTCCCGTTTCAGCTTCATCACCGCCCCCACGTGCACCACCACCCGGTCGCCGCCAAGGCGGCTGACAAGCCGGGCGCTATCCGTGATGTAGCGGAAGGAGGCTTCCCGCTTTTGCTGGTCGGGATTGGCTAAATTGATAAAATATGGCGCGTGGGCGCTGACGGTGATATCGTTTTCCCGGGCGTGCCCGGCGATCTTTTCCGCCGCTTCCTCCGACAGGTTCACCCCGCGCCCGAAGGAATACTCATAGGCGGAAAGACCCATGCCCCGCAGCCATCCGGGGGCCTGCCAGCTGGCCTTGTAGCCCTGGGCGTAAAAGGATTCGGAATTGCCCGCCGGGCCGAAACGGATCATGCGAAACCTCCTTCGGGAGCAAAAATCTTGTGGCTTTCTTGGAAGGGGGGTGGGGGAAACTTTTTACGGTTTTTCCCGCCCGTTGGCCCGGGCATAAATGCCGGTCAAGATTTCCTGTTCAAAAAAGCCGGCGTTGGGCATGCCGCGTTTTCCGGCTTCCCGGGTGTCCCGGATGGCCTGGTCCCGGTCGTATGGCACGGTGACCATGGCGATGTCCAGGGGAGCGGGTTCCAGGCTGTCCGGTTCGCACCGCAGGATGGCGTACTGGGCCATGGGCACGCCCAAGCCGTTGCCCACGCTTCCGGTATTGAACAGGATGCCCTGGGTGTTCAGCAGGCGCACACCCTGGCGGTGGCAGTCCCCGTAGCCCACCACGTCGTAGTCTGGGAGGAAATAAGGGGAAAGCAGTTCCGCGTTCTCGTGAACGCCGTAAGGCGCGGGCATGGTGGAACGGCCGTGGAACAGGCGCGTTTTCCGGCCTGAAAGGAAGCATTCGTATTCAAAGGGCCATTGCGTCAGAGCCGCCATGCGCGTATCACCCAACTGATCATAATAGAATTGATCTTTGGGGAACTGCCGTTTGCCGATGCCCTCGTCCCAATTGCCTTGCAGGATGAATTCGCATCTTTCCGCCGCCCAATCGAAGGTGCGGTCGCTGGAGGGGCCTTTGCCCACCACGTCCCCCAAGCACCAGACGCGGCGAATACCACGGGCGCGGATGTCTCGGTCTACCGCCTCCGTGGCGGGCCAGTTGCCGTGCAGGTCAGCCACCAGGGCGATTTCCGTCATCATGTACAGGCTCCCACAAAAGCGTTGAACAGGGCCTGGGCCTCCGGGTAACGGTCGCTCAGGGATTCGGGATGCCACTGGATGCCCAGCACGAATTTCTTCCCCGGCAGTTCCACGCCCTCGATCAGCCCGTCCGGCGCGTGGGCGATAACTTTTAATCCTGGCCCCGGAGTTTTCACGGCCTGGTGATGGCGGCTGTTCACCTGAAACCGGGTCAGACCCGTGATCCTGTGCAGCAGGGAGCCTTCCTCCACGGCCATGTCGTGCACTTTATCCCGAGGCGTATCGTACTGGGGGTGCTTGAGTTCGGGTCCGAACTGCTCGGCCACATCCTGGTACATGTTGCCGCCTAAGACGCAGGACAGAACCTGATGCCCCCGGCAGATGGCCAAAATGGGCTTATCCATTTCCAGCGCTATGCGGCACAGGGGAAACTCGAACCGGTCCCGGTCCGGGGCCGTTTCGCCGCAGCAGGGCAGCTTTTCTTCCCCGTACATGTCCGGCCCCACGTCGGCCCCGCCGGTGAGCAGCAGGCCGTCCATCCGGCAGAGCATTTCCCGCATCACGGCTTCATCCTCCGTCAGGGGCAGCAGCACGGGCAGCGCCCCCGCCCGGAATACCGCGTCCACATAATCCTGGTTCACAGTTATATTTCCTTTCTCGGTGAGAGAAGGAGTCACGCCGATCATAACCATGGGAAATACCTCCTTTGATTCCGGCTTTCATCATAGCCCCGGCAGGCGAAAAAGTCAAGGTGGCAAAAGACGATTGCGGCAGGGGTTTTCCGGCGATACCGTCTTTTTGGAGGCTTCACTAGAAGATGTGGGTAAATTGTCGAGGACAAACTTATGATTTGCACGGGTTTACATGGAGTAGACATATGTGATAGCCTGTCTGGCGAGCCAGCCATCATTTCCCGCCTATACGGATGGCGGGAATAAATGCTGGCTCGTCAGCTGGCGTACATCACATGGGTCAGAGGCTCCATGTCAACCCTGCAAATTCTTTTATTTCCTTACTTCTACGGTTTATGCCACCCACACTTTCTAGGGAAGAGCCTCTTTTTGTTCATGGAAGCGATCACCGGAGCGTTTCTTTTTGCCGATAGGTTTTCCCGGCAAACCAGGGTTTCGTCCGGCTGTTGGTCTGGTAGGTAAACGCGGTGGGACGGTTCATCAGGATATGGGAAAAATAGAGGAACGAAATGAATTCGATGTAAGCCTTTCCCTGATAAATGGTCTTGTTCTGAGCGCCGGCGGCAAAGCGGGCTTTATCAATAAAATTGATGCTCAGCAGCCGCTCGATGATGCGTTCGGCTTCTTCCTGTGAAACAGAAAGGTTTTCCGCCAGGGCTTCCGCGTCAAAATAGGTGTAGCTTTCCGATACGATATAGTACATGGCCCGGAGAACATTGGGATAAGCCAGCGTCTCATACAGACGAACGAATGCTTCATCGTAGGGCGCGGCGCTTTCGTAGCCGTCTTTGGGTTCGGGGATCAGCAGGAAATACGGCTGTTTTTCATGCAGCCTGGCCTGAAAAAAGCCTTCATTCAGCGTGGCTTCCGTGCAGGCTTTTTCATCAACGTCGGCAAAGAGTATTTCATTGTATTGCTTCACCCGGAGGATGGACGCGCCGCACACCTGTCCGATGCGGTACAGCTCCCGCATGGTGTCTTCCCAGGGCACTTCCTTCATGTGCCGCAGGAATTGGTCGTAAAAGCTCAATTCTTCTTTCTTCCGCCCGAAAAGGGCGTCGATGGTCACGCCCAGGGCATCCGCGACGGCGGGCAGCAGCGCCGCGTCCGGCAGGCCGCCCTGCTCCCATTTGCTCACCGCCTGGGGCGATACGCCCACGGTTGCGGCTAATTCCTCCTGTTTCATATTTTTGGCTTTGCGCAGGGATTTGAGATCGAATGTGCTGTCCATGGATGGACCTCCTTTTTCGTTTTCTGCCGCGGCAATCGCATTGTAGCATGAACCGGCGGTTGTTTCAACGGAGCTATTCTCTGGAAAAACAACCTGTGGTTGTCTGAACGGCACACAAACAATAAACGTTTGTTTTGGATGGAAAGATGAAAAAACGCCGCTGGCAATGCAGCGGCGGCGGGAGGAAGACAAAAGGGCAGTCCACAAGACTGCCGAAAACAGTATGCATTATAAAACCTTATTCAGGAAGTCCTTGGTTCTCTGCTGCGTCGGATGGGAGAAAATGTCGTTGGGCGTGCCCTCCTCCACGATCTGGCCCTCGTCCATGAACAGCACCCGGTCGGCCACTTCTCTTGCGAAGCCCATTTCGTGGGTGACCACCACCATGGTCATGCCCACATGCTCGCTAACGCCGAGATAAGGACTCTCATCACCGCGATTGGCTGTGGCTTCGGCGAGGAGTGGGATGTCTCAAAGGCGCGCTACCACAAGATC
>JAFXSH010000135.1 GCA_017525805.1 Clostridia bacterium
ACTCCCGCCGCCTCCACCCTGAAACGCTTGGCGGAAGTGGGATGCTCCGTCTATATTTCCCAGGATTTTCACGACGCGCTGCTGATCACCCTGAAAAAGGGCCAGAAGCCCCTGGTATCGGATGTGGAATGGGACGGCGCGCCCAAGCGGGCGGAAAAGATTTCCCTGTCCATCGACGTGAGCCAGGACACCCTGACCATCTACAGTCAGGGCAGCGAAACCTTGAACCTTGCGGGCTGCTGCTTTTATTCCACCAAAGGCAACGAGCTGATGGCTTTGCCGGATACCACCGTCGCGCCGGGCGGGCAGATCGTGATCGGCACCAAGGCGACAAAGGGCAGCGCCGATATTTATTTGGATGAAAAACGGCTCTGGCACAAAAAGAGCCTGGACCGAGCCGTGCTCTACGACGCTTACGGGCGGGTGCTGGCCTGCACCGATAACGGATTCACTGAATAGAATGGAATATACCCCTTGGAAGGGAGGTTCCATTCATGAAGAATCCTTTGCGCCCCTCCCCCTGCGGATGCCGCCGTCCTCCACCTCCCCGCGAGGAGGAACCCTGGGGCCGCATGCCGCCGCCTGCCCCGCCCACCTGGGGCGGCTACCTGATGCAGCGCGTTTTCGCGGCGGGCACTCTGCGCCGCCGCGTATGCCATTCCCTGTGCTTGGAGGCTTTGCCCCAGCAGGCACAGGCGCCCTTTACTGTCACTGACGCGGCCCTCTGCGGTCCGCCGCGCTGGGAGGAAGCCCCCTGCCGCAATCCCCGGGGCATGCTGCTTCAGGTGTCCATTCCCGTACAGTTTCAGGTGCGGGACGCCCAGGGCTGTACCTATTGCCTGACCGACGAAATCGAAGAAAACCTGCCCCTGCGCGTTCAATGCGCACCGGACAGCTGCTGGCGGGGCCAGCCCTATGTGCAGGCCGCCGTACGGCTGGCGGGCCGAGCCAATCCCTGCGGCTGTGACTGCCGCTGCGAAGTGCCCCTGGATGTGCTGATCGAGGGTTATATCTTAGCTCCCTGCGTCATGGGCCGCCCGGACGCGCCGCCGCCCTGTCCCCCCGGCAGGCCCTGGTATCCCCAGCCCATGTACGATCCCTATAATTGAAAACGGCGTGGAAGCGCTGCTGGATCAGCAGACTTCCACGCTTTATTCTATCTTTATCCGTGTCCTTGCGGCAATCGATCATCCGCTTCATATTTCTTTCACAATAACCCGGTATTTTCTTCGTTCTCCTTCGTCTAATACAGGAAAGGGGGCAGGACCATGCTGGATTTCAGCCCAGCGGCCCAGCGGTTCACTGAACTGGCGGAAATGTACCAGGAGGATTTGCTTCGGGTGTGCTTTCTGTATTTGCAGGATCAGGGACTGGCGGAGGATGCGGTGCAGGAAACCTTTCTGAAAGCGTATCGGGCGCTTCCTCAATATCGGGAAGAATGCAGCCCCAAAACCTGGCTGACCCGCATTGCCATCAATACCTGCAAAGACTACCGCAGGACATTTTGGTTCCGGCGCGTTCGATGGAATGAAATGCCGGAATGGGCCGTCTCCCACGGGCCAGATGTGTCGGAAGAAAGTATCGCCGTCAGCGTGGAAATCGCCCGGCTCCCGCCAAAGCTCAAGGAAACCGTGCTGCTGTACTACTATCAGGATATGACGGTCAACGAAATCGCGGAGGCGCTGGGTATTTCTCAATCCTCCGTATCGGCACGGCTGATCAGGGCCAGAGAAAAGCTGCGCGCAGCGTTGAAGGGAGTTTATTTTCATGAATGATGAACAGGACAAAGCCCTTGTCAGGAAATCCGTAACGGAAGCGCTCTCTTTTCTGCGGAGTGATCAAAATCTGGCTAAAAGAATCATAGCCGGGGAAATCCGGGCGAAGAAAAAGCGGAAAAGCAAGGCGCGCCGGGCCGCGGCGCTGTGCGCGGCCGCTGCGGCGCTGTGCGTGATTGCATGGCATTGGCCCGCGCCGGAGGACGTTCTTTTGAACGAGACTGCCGCCTATTTTGCCTCCACGGAAGCGGAGAAAACGATGTTTATACCGGAAGAATGGCAGGAATATTGTCCCAGATGCGACAGGGTAACGCTTTGGCTGGAGTGCTGTTTCGCGGATGGATACACAAAAGACATCAATCAGCAGTCGGAAATTCAGTATCATCAGGCGGACGGCCTTCCCTGCGGCTTCTATTCGGTATATGCCAGCACCTGCCGTTTCTGCACAAAATGCGGCAACGTGTACGTTTTGTCGGACAGGCACCTTCACGCCGTCGTGCATCAAAACTGCGGCGCCGGCACGTCCTGTCCCTGCGCGGCGTATTGGAAGGAGCATGCAGCCGAAAACACCGGTTACCAAAAAGCGCTGGAACAGTACGAACACAAGAGTATTTATTGAGGGGGAAGAAAGATGAAAAAAGCATTCCTGTTGATTATTTTCGCCGTGCTCACACTGTTTTCTTTCGCCCAGGCATTTGCTGAAGAAAAGCTGATCATCATGAACCTGTTTCAGGATTCGCGGAGCGAAGCTGCCGACGAAAAAATGAAGGAGGCCCATCCGGGGCTTGTGATCGAATACAGGGAAATGGAAGACAGGCACGCGTTGACCACCCATTTTTTATCCATGGATAATGAAATGGATATCGTCTGTTTTCGTGAATGGGACGGGATCAAAGGCATGTACGCGGCCATGGAAGGCGCGCTGGAAAACCTTGCCGGTTATCCCGCGCTGGTCAGGTGCCGGAACGAACAGTTTGAAGTTTGGAAAAACTATACGGTGGGCGATCTTTGGTATGGCGTTCCCAGTTGTCCCAATCAATCACTGTTTTTTTTGAATAAAGCGCTGTTTGAAAAAACCGGCCTGCCTTTGCCGGATATTCATTGGACATGGGATGATTTCTGGTCGCTCGTCCAGGAATTGGAAGAATACAACAGCGCGCATCAAACGCGGTACGCGCTGCTCATGGATCAAAGCATAAGCAACATCGCCGCGCAGTACGCGGCCAACACGGTGGATTATGTCGATAAAAGCCACGCGTTTGACGATGGTATATTTTATCAGATGATGGAAAAATGGAAGAGCCTGTTTGACCGGGGCCTGATTTGGGATTACATGACCGACAAAAAACAAGGCGGGATCCATAAAGAATCCGATACGCTGATGATTTGCATGGAGAACAGCTTTTCCTCCAGCGGTATTACCGCGTTTCTGGAAGGCGGCGAGAATAACTGGACGCGGTACGGCGTCCGGCTGCTGCCGCGGAGCGAGCGGCTGCTTCCTTCCCTGGTCACCGGCTTTGAATTAGTGATCCCCATAGCTTCCGAACATAAGGATCTGGCCGTTCAGTGGCTCCAATACTATATGGACGCCGGAAAAACGGGAGATATTGACGCGCTGTGCAACGGAGGCCCCCTGTACAAAGACGCGGCCTATTTGTCAGCCATCAAAGAAAACATGACAGCGGAAACCGCTGAAAAGACCGATCTGTGGATTTACGGTCTGGAGCATTCCCGGCTCAACCCCTACAACGAGCTGCAGCACGCCGTGTCGGTGCGTTATTGGTGGCAGTTAAGGGACGGACAAATCACGACGGAGGAATACGTGGCCGCCTGCGTCCGTTTTGCCAACCAATATTTGGGAGAATGAGCAATGAAGCGCGAACAAAGGCTCGCCTTCCGGCGGAAAACGGCGCTTTGCAGCCTTCCCGGATTGATCCTGTTTACGCTGTTCTGGATTTATCCCTTCGGCATCACGATCTATTTCAGCTTTGTGGAAAGCGCTTTCCAGCATACCTTCGTGGGGTTCAAAAACTATGTTCACGTATGGAATAACGTTTATTATCAGGCAGCTGTCGGGAACAGCGTACGTTTTTGCCTCACCGCCGTGCCTTTCAGCTGGATCTTGGCGTTTGAGATCGCTCTTTCTTTGGAAAAGCTGAAGGATAAAGGCGCTGTGTTCCTGGGCTTTTTCCTGCTGCCTATGGCCGTTCCCTCTTCGGCGACCATTAAAATATGGAACATGCTTTTCCCTGGTGAAAAGAACGCTTTCTTTGCCCTGCTTTCAGTTTTTCTGTGGAAAAACACGGGCTTTGCGGCGCTGCTGCTGCGCGCGGGCCTCCACAATGTGCCGGTATCATCTCGGGAAGCCGCCGCCGTGGAAGGCGCGGGAACTATCCGCCAGACTTTTCAGATCGTGCTCCCCCAAATGGCCGGTCAGGGCTTTTTTACCGCTATGCTGCTGCTTTCCTGGTCCATGAAGGTTTTCAGGGAAAGCTATGCCCTCTATGGCGCTTATCCTCCTGATCATGTGTACATGGTGCAGAATTATATCAACAATCAATTTACAAAGCTGCGTTATCCGAATATGACCGCGGCATCCGCGGGCACCGCGGCCGTCATCGCGGTTCTTGCGTTCATCTGGCTCGTCATAGAAAAGCGGGAGGGAAACAGTCTGGCATGAAACAGAAAACCCGATATTTTTCTTTCATTTTGCTGGCCGCTGTTCTGCTGCTGCCCTTATACTGGACGCTGATCGGTTCTTTCCTGACGGAAGAAGAATTCATATTGCATTATGATTCCGTGTTCCGCAGTCCCGCATGGTTCGCTCCGCGTCCTTCGGCGGAACAGTACGCCAGCCTCCTGTTCCCCGAGGAAAGCGGATACGAATCTTTTACGCGGCATTTCGCCGTGTCGCTTCTGTCCGCTTCGGCAATGACCCTGCTCCATGTGCTGACCGTTCCCATTTTGGGATTCTATCTCGCAAAGCATGACGGCAGACTGACCCGCTTTATTTTCTTCTTTGTGGTGCTGGCTATGCTGGCTCCTTTGCAAGTCACCATGACGCCCACCCTGATCCTGGCAAAGCAGCTGAAGCTCGATAACTCCTGGTGGGCGATCCTGCTTCCTTCCGCCGTGACGCCCTTTGGCATCTTCCTGACGCGGCAGTTCCTCCGCGCCTTGCCGGACGAACTGCTGGAGGCAGCCCGGCTGGATACCGATTCTGTTTTTACCGTTTTGCGCTGTATTGTTCTTCCGGAATCATTTCCTGCTATGATGACCCTGCTGATGATCGGCTTTTCGGAATTTTACAGCATGATCGAACAGCCGCTTATCCTGCTTGATCCCTCGGATCACATCATGCCGCTGTCCGTAGAAATGAATCATATTTCCCGGCTGTTTCCTAATACCGTTTTCGCCGCGTCCGTCCTGTTTATTCTCCCGTGTTTGCTCCTTTACCTGCTCGTCAGAAAGCAGATGATCCGCAAAATGAATGAACTGACATTGATATAACTGAAAGATCAGTCCGGGTTCATCCTGTACCAGCAGTAGGAGGACAAGCCGAACACGTCCAGCGCCGTCATGATGGAGCCGTCCGGCAGCGTGAACCAGGAAAAATCGGTGTTCTGCACGTGTTCATGGTAAGGGGCCTGATCCAGCGGGACCCCGAAAATGGAAACCTGCACCCCGCCGTCCGTGGTGAGGCAGCGGCCATATACCTCGGGATTGCTGTCGATGAACTGCTGGAAGCGCTCTCCGTACTGGGGATGGGTGCCGCAGTGGATCACCAGGGGATAGTCCAAATAATCGGCCAAATCCGTCACTTCTTCGGCGGTAAAGCCGAAATCCCGAAGGGTTCCGATGTACATGACCACATGGCGGTACATGCCCTCCGGGTGCTTCATCACGAACAGGTCCCCTACCCGAAGAGAAGCGCTCAATTCCCCATAAGGCGGCATTTCCTGGCCGGAGCGCTGGGAATACACGTATTCCCCGGCGTGATCGCCCCAGTTCAGCGCTAAGTCCGCCAGAGAAGCGTGCTCCGGCAGGTGGCATTGGCTGTATACCCAGCGGGTAAAGCCCACGCAGTCAAAGCCGTTGACGTACAGCTGTCCTTCCTTGAAAAACTGGGAATCCTGAAAAGCGACGCGCTTGCTGTAATTGGGCCATTGGCCGAACACGCCGTTTTTTGCCGTGCCGCCGAACAGGTAGGGAATACCTAATTCAAACAGGGCTTCCACGTTCGATCCGGTCAGGGCGTTATAGCGCTGGATAAAAATATTGTCTTTTTCCAGAGCGGAAAGGGCGTGATCCAAAAAAGGATTTTGCTCCAATTCCCCTAAGGCAGAAATCCTATTCACAAGGCACAGCGCAATCAGCGCCAGCGCGAAAATCCTTTTCATTTCCTGTCCGTCCCCTTATAAATGACGCCCTGCGAAACCGCCGCTTCGCAGGGCAAATGCTTTTATGGCATCCTGTACCAGCAATAGGAGGAAGCGGTTTCGATATCCCGCAGAGTCAGCAGATAATTTCCGTCGTCGATCAGGAAATAATCATAATCCACATTCTGTACCGTGGTGTGGTAAGGCGTATCCTCGCGGTTTATGCCGAGGATGGATACCTCCACCCCGCCGTTGGTAGTATTGCACCGGCCATAGCGCTCCGGGTCCGCGTCGATGACCTGCTGAATCCGATCCCCGTAAACAGGGCTGGGGCCGCAGTGGATCACCAGAGGATAATCCAGGTATGCCGCCAGGTCGGGCACCTCTTCCGCCGTAAAGCCGTAATCGGCCAGGGTGCCGATATACATCATGATATGGCGGGCGGCATGCTTGGTCACCAGCAGATCGCCCACCTGCAAATGATCCTTGAGTTCGTTATACGCGGGCATGGGGAGGGGGGAACTGATATTCGGGCCGCCCCGATAGAGATGATTCTTCCAAAGATCATGCTTTGTGATCATATCCTGCAGGCCCGGATGCTGTTCCATGCCGCACTTCACCCGGATCCACCTGGTATAGCCGGAGCAGTCGAAACCGTAAATATACAGCTGGCCAGTACGGAAAAACTTCGTTGTTTCCGCGCACTTTTCCCTGGCGTAAAGGGGATAATCCTCCATCAATTCCTTATCGTTGATCAGCTTGCCGGCATAATTGACCTGCCCGCCAAAGAAATAGGGAATGCCTTGTTCAAACAGGGACTCCACATTCGCACCGGTGATTTCATTATAGCGGCGCTGAAAAATATTGTCCTTCTCAAGCGCGGAAAAAGCCGCGTCCAGCAGGGGATTCTGCTCCAGTTCTGCCGAAGCGGCCCCTACGCTGCAAAGCAGCGCCACGAAAAGCAACAGAGCAAAGCATTTTTTCATCCGATGTATCTCCTTTTCCCTTGGATGCCGTCCGCAGTCACGGCCAGCATGATTATAGCATAAACTGTATTTTTCGTCCATACCCGTCCCATTCTGTTTTACACGCGCATGGTGAACCCTTATAAAGTTTCACACAATTCATTTCTGTCGCTTGTGCGGCGCGGTAGAATATGGTATACTGTGCCGGTAGAAGGGGGAATGGACATTGCGCGGCAAGCGTTGGTTCAAGCTGGATAACGCCGCAAAGCTGTATCCGGCGGTTTCCTCTTTTCGGTGGAGCAGCGCGTTCCGCATTTCGGTGGAATTGACGGAGACGGTGGACTCTAAGCGTCTCCAGCAGGCGGTGGATAACATCCTGCCCCGTTTTCCATCGCTTAAAGTGCGCATGCGGTCCGGCATTTTCTGGTATTACTTGGAGGAGATTCAGGAACCGCTGACCGTGCGGCAGGACGCGGGACATCCCTGCATGCCCTTCCGGTTCCGGCAGGATCACGGGTATCTGCTTCGGGTATTTTATTACCGCAGCCGCATATCGGCGGAGTTTTTCCACTCGCTGACGGACGGCACCGGCGGGCTGGCCTTTATCAAAACCCTGGCGGTGGAATACCTGCGCTTGGGCGGAAAAAGGGTGCTGTTTGACCACGGTGCATCAAGGCCCCTGGATAAGCCCGGGGCGGAGGAAACCCAGGACGCGTTCCTGCATATGCCCCTGCCCCATGTTCGCTCCTCCCGCAGGGAGGAACCGGCTTATCATTTCCCCGCCACCCCTGAAATCCCCCACACCCTGCACATCATCGCCGCTTCCATTCCCTGCGTCCCCCTGCTTGCCCAGGCAAAGGCGCTGAACGCATCGCTTACGGAATACCTGGTGAGCGTGATGCTGTGGATCGCCTACCAAAACCAGGAATCCCAGCACCCCCGGCGCAAGAGGCCCCTGCGGGTATCCGTGCCGGTGAACATGCGCGCTTTCTACCCCATCCCCACCATGCGCAATTTCTCCACCTTCGTCAATCCCGGCGTCGATCCGCGGTTGGGAGCGTACACTTTCGAGGAGATCGTCAGCGAAGTGCACGCTTACATGAAATACGCTGTGAACCCCAAACTGCTCAGCGCCGTGATCGCCACCAACGTGGCGGACGAAAAGAATCTGCTGGTGCGTTTGGTGCCCCGTTTCATTAAAAACTGGGTCATCAGCAGCATTTTCCGCAAGGCGGGCGACCGGCTGGTGACGGCGACGCTCTCCAACTTGGGCCGCGTCGAACTGCCTACCGGCACGGACCGACTGATCCGCCGGTTTGAATTTCAGTTGGGCCCGCCTTCCGCGCCGCTGTGCAACTGCGCCTCCGTGACCACCGGCAGCGAGCTGCGCCTGATTTTTTCCAGCAACATCCGGGAAACCACCCTGCCCCGGGAAATGCTGCGCTTCCTGGTGGAGCGGGGGATCCCGGTCACGGTGGAAAGCAACATGGAGGATGAATGAAGCATGGCTTACTGTGTCCATTGCGGCGTGAAGCTGGGCGCCGGTGAAAAGCGCTGTCCCCTGTGCCAGACGCCGGTTTGCGATCCGGCGGAGCCGGTGCGGCCCGCGGCGCCCAAGCCTTATCCGGTGCGAACGCCGGAGCAGGAGTTGAAACGCAGCAAGCGGTTTTTGCTCACATTGGCAGCGCTGATGCTGCTGGCCCCCGCCGGGCTGTGCTTCGTGATCGATCTGCTGATCACCGGCGGCATTACCTGGAGCAGCTACGCGTCCGGCGCGCTGATCATGCTGTTCGTGTCGGTGGCGGTGCCGCTTGCCGTTCCAAAGTATCAGGCTTATTTCGCCATCGCCACATCGTTTCTTTGCCTGAACGGTTATCTGTTCCTGGTGGAGCGGCTCAGCGGTTCGGTCCGCTGGTTTTTCCCCATCGCCCTGCCCGCCCTGGCGCTGGCGGCAGTCATCATCACGCTGATCACCATGCTTTGGCGGCGGGGATGGCTCAACAAGCTCACCCTGCTTGGGCTGTCCTTCGCGGGCGTTGCCCTGGAATGCCTGTCCATCGAATGGCTGCACAGCGCGGCCTATGAAATGACGGGCGGGTTCGTTTGGTCGCCCTTTGTGCTGGCCCCCTGCCTGTTCATCGCTCTTTCCCTGTTTTTCATCAATGGCAACCGGTCCGTGCGGGAGGAAGTCCGCCGACGGGTGCATTTTTGAAATAATCCCCTGGTGACCCGGTTTTCATTTTCCGCATAGGATAGGATCAAGAAAGGATGAAGTATGATGGAAAAATATCGCGTTGGGATCATCGGCGCAACAGGCATGGTGGGTCAGCGGTTCGTATCGCTGCTGGCGGATCATCCCTGGTTTGAAATCTCCGCCCTGGCCGCCAGCGGCCGCAGCGCGGGCAAAACCTACCGCGAAGCTGTGGAGGGCCGCTGGGCTTTTTCCTGGCCGATCCCCGAAAAGGCCGCCAGTATGACCGTCATGGACGCCGCGCAGGTGGAAGAGGTCGCCGCGAAAGCCGATTTTGTGTTCTGCGCCACGGCCATGGATAAAAAAGCCACCCGTGAGCTGGAAGAAAGCTATGCCAAAACGGAAACCCCTGTGGTGAGCAACAACAGCGCCTGCCGCCTGCTGCCTGACGTGCCCATGCTGATCCCGGAGATCAACTCCGCCTACGCCGCCGTGATCCCCGCCCAGCGCAAGCGCCTTGGTACCCAGCGGGGCTTTATCGCCGTAAAACCCAACTGCTCCATTCAAAGCTACGTGCCCGCCCTGACGCCGCTGATGGATTTCGGGCCCAAAAACGTATTCGTGTGCACCTACCAGGCCATTTCCGGCGCTGGCAAGACCTTTGAGCGGTGGCCGGAAATCCTTGATAATGTGATCCCCTACATTGGCGGCGAGGAAGAAAAGAGCGAGCAGGAACCCCGCAAAATCTGGGGCGCGCTGAATGCTGATAAAACCGCCATCGAATTGGCCCAATTGCCCGTGATCAGCGCCCAGTGCCTGCGGGTGCCGGTGGCCGACGGCCATATGGCGGCGGTGAGCGTATCCTTTGAGCGCAAGCCCACCATGGAAGAAATGCTGAATCGCTGGGCAAACTATGAAACCGTGGCCCAGCAGCTCAAGCTTCCCAGCGCCCCCACGCCCTTCATCCGCTACATGGAGGAGCCGGACCGGCCCCAGACCCGCCTGGACCGCGACTTTGAGCGGGGCATGGGCATTTCCGTGGGCCGCCTGCGGGAGGACCCCATCTTCGATTATAAATTCGTCTGTCTTTCCCACAACACCCTGCGCGGCGCGGCCGGCGGCGGCGTACTCTCCGCCGAACTGCTCTGCGCCCAGGGATATATCGTGAGAAAGTAACCTGTCAGGAAGGAGCAAACCATGTCCAACGCGCTGTTCACAGGCTGTGCCACAGCATTGATCACGCCCTTCAAAAATGGCGAAGTGGATTATCCCGCTCTGCAAAACCTGCTTGAATTCCAGGTAAGCGAGGGCGTGGACGCCATCGTCGCCTGCGGCACCACCGGCGAACCTTCCACCATGACCGGCCAGGAATGGGAAGATGTGCTTTCCTTCATCATCCGGCACGTTAATCATCGCATTCCCATCATCGCGGGCACCGGCGGCAACAACACCAGGGACGTGATCCAGAAGGCCCGGCGGGCAAAAGAATTGGGCGCGGACGCTCAGCTCTGCGTGACCCCCTATTACAATAAAACCACCCAAAACGGCCTGATTGCCCATTATACCGCCATCGCAAGGGACGGGGCGCTGCCGGTGATCGTGTACAACGTGCCCTCCCGCACGGGGCTGAACATGCAGCCTAAGACCATGGAAGCGCTGGCAAAAGAGCCGGGCATCATCGCCATGAAGGAAGCCTCCGGCAACATGGTGCAGATCATGGACATGATCCGCCTGTGCGGGGACCATATCGCTTTCTATTCCGGTTCGGATGAAATCACCGCGCCGGTGCGGGCTGTGGGCGGCTTGGGCGCTATTTCCGTGCTGGCCAACATCGCGCCCAGGGCCATGGGCGATATCTGCCGCCTGCCGCTGGATCAGGCCGCGAAGCTGAACCTGCGCTGGCTGCCGCTGATGAACGCCCTGTTCTTAGAAGTGAACCCCATTCCCGTGAAAGCGGCGGCGGCGGCCCTGGGCCTGTGCCGGAACGAAGTGCGGCTGCCCTTAACGCCCCTCTCCCCCGAACACGGGCACATGCTGAAAGAAGAAATGCAGAAGGCAGGTTTGATATGCTGAAGATTCTGTTATCCGGCGCGTGCGGCCGCATGGGCCGTCAGGTAGCGCAGCTGGCCGAGGACGAACAGGCGGTCATCACCGCCGGCGTGGACGTAAAAGCGGAAAAATGGAGTGATTTCCCCGTGTATCCTTCCTTTTCTCTTGTGGAGGAGGAAGCGGACGTGATCGTGGATTTTTCCCGTCCCGAAGGGCTTAATGCCCTCTTGGCTTACGCCAAGGAGCATCAATTGCCCTTGGTGCTGGCCGCCACCGGCTACAATGACGAGGATCTTGCCGCCATCCGGGACGCCGCGAAAACCATTCCCATTTTCCGCAGCGCCAACATGAGCGTGGGGATTTACGTGCTGCGCACCCTGGCCCGCCAGGCGGCAAAGCTTTTGCCGGATTTCGACATCGAGATCATCGAAAAGCACCACAACCAGAAAATTGACGCCCCCAGCGGCACGGCGCTCATGCTGTACGACGCGGTAAGCACTCCCGACACACTGCCGGTCTTCGGCCGAAACGGCCGCACCCAGAAACGGGAAAAGAACGAGATCGGCATCCATGCCATCCGGGGTGGCAGCGTGCCGGGGGACCATGAAGTGGGATTTTACGGCCCCTCCGAGGTGATCACCCTCACCCATTCCGCCCAGGACCGTTCCATTTTCGCCCGCGGTGCTCTGCGCGCCGCCCGGTTTATCAGCACTCAGAAGCCCGGCGAATACGATATGGACGCCCTGGCCCAGGCCATGCTGGAAAAATGATTTTTGCTTTGTCCCATACGCAGTCGAGAGGTCCGCGGGCCTCTCTTTTTTGTGCGGAAAAGATAGGAGAATACCGCTGGCGGTCTTCCCAAAAAGACTGGGTTATGCTACAATACGCATGGATGATCCATCAGAATAACGGTCCACTTTACTGAAAAGGAGAATACTATGATGTACATCGCAACTGAAAATCGATATGGGCAAATGCAATACCGCCGCTGCGGGGCGAGCGGCATCCGCCTCCCCATGCTTTCCCTGGGCATGTGGCACAATTTCGGGGCCATCACGCCCTTTGAAACCCAGCAGAGCATCCTGCGCACCGCGTTCGACCACGGCATCACCCATTTCGACCTGGCCAACAACTACGGCCCTCCCTACGGCGAAGCCGAGCGGAACTTCGGCGTGCATATGGACAGGGACTGGCGGCCCTACCGGGACGAGCTGATCCTTTCCACCAAGGCGGGCTACGATATGTGGCCCGGTCCCTATGGCAATTTCGGCAGCCGGAAATATCTGATCGCCAGTTTGGACCAAAGCCTCAAGCGCATGCACGTGGATTATGTGGACATTTTCTACCATCACCGTCCCGATCCGGACACGCCCTTGGAGGAAACCATGGCTGCTCTGGACCACATCGTGCGATCTGGCAGGGCGCTGTACGTGGGCATCTCCAACTATAAACCGGAGCAGGCCAAAAAGGCCATCGCCATCCTCAAGCAGCTTGGCACTCCCTGCCTGATCCATCAGCCCAGCTATTCCATGCTGAACCGCTGGATCGAAGAGGGGCTGACCCAAGTGCTGCGGGAAGAAAAGGTGGGCTGCATCTGCTTCTCTCCCCTATCGGGCGGATTGCTCACCGACCGGTATCTGAACGGCATCCCCGCCGATTCCCGGGCGGGCCACGATCCGCGCTTCTTAAAGCCCGACGCCATCACGGAAGATAAACTGCGCGTCATTCGCGCCCTGAACGACCTGGCGCAGAAGCGCGGGCAGAAGCTGTCCCAAATGGCGCTGCAATGGGTGCTGCGGGACGAAGTGGTCACCTCCGCCCTGATCGGGGCCAGCCGTCCCCAGCAGGTGCTGGACAACATCGAGGCGGTGAATGGCCCCGCGTTCACCCAGGAGGAATTGGACCAAATCGACGCTATCCTGGCGGGGTAAATCCTTTGTTGATCTATCCTTGCAATCTCCGGCAAAATCGGGTATAATAGAAATATCATAACAAGCAAGGGGGTTTTTTCCCATGATACAGGTGATTCACGGCAAGAAAGGTTCCGGCAAAACCAAGCGGATTCTGGATCAGGCCAACGACGCCATCAAGGAACACAAGGGAGACGTCATATTCATCGACGACGATAACCGGTATATGTACGATCTGCGCCACGAAGTGCGTTTTGTCAACGCAGGCGAGTACGGCAGCGACAGCCCGGAAATGTTTTTCGGCTTCCTGTGCGGCATGCTGGCCCAAAATTTTGACATCAGCGTGATTTTCGTGGACGCGTTCCTCAAGCTGGTGAAAACCGAAGTGGAAAACACGGAAAAATTCTTTGCCCGTCTGGATCGGTTGAGTGAGCAGCACAACGTGCAGTTCGTGCTGTCTGTCAGCTGCGACGATACCGTCGCGCCTGAATTCATCAAAAAATACTTCATCTAAAATCGAGGATAAAACGCTATGCCATTTATCAGCACCCGGGGAGCGGAGCCCGTTTCCGCTCCCCAGGCCATCGTGCGCGGCATTGCCGCGGATGGCGGATTATACGTGCCCGTTTCCCTGCCCCATCTGGAAAAAGCGGATTTTGAAGTCCTGGCCCGCATGGATTATCCCAGCCGGGCCGCCCGTACTTTGGCGCTGACCTTAGACGGGTTCACCGAAGAAGAACTGCTGCCCATGGCGAGGGACGCTTACGCCCGGTTTGACGACCCGGCGATCGCCCCGGTCAAGGCGCTGTCCCAGGGTCAGTATGTGCTGGAGCTGTTCCATGGCCCCACCTTGGCCTTTAAGGATATGGCCTTGCAGTTCCTGCCCCGCCTGCTCACCGCTTCCGCCCGGAAGGAGGGCGAAAAGCGGGAAATCGCCATCCTGACCGCCACCAGCGGCGATACTGGCAAAGCGGCCCTGGAGGGCTTTCAGGATGTGCCCGGCACCTCCGTGACCGTATTCTATCCTCAGGGCGGCGTCAGCGCCGTGCAGGAAAAGCAGATGGTCACAAGCCAAGGCAAGAACGTGCATGTGGTAGCCGTGCGCGGTAATTTTGACGACGCCCAGACCGGCGTAAAGACCCTGTTCAGCGACCCCGCTTTCCGGGAGAAAATGAACCAAAGGGGCAAAACGCTGTCTTCCGCCAATTCCATCAACTTGGGCCGTTTAGCTCCCCAGATCGCCTATTACCTGTCCGCCTGCGCCGATCTGCTGGCACAGGGGGCCATTGATTGGGAAACGGGCCTGAACGTATGCGTGCCCACCGGCAATTTCGGCAACATCTTAGCCGCCTGGTATGCCCGCCGCATGGGCGCGCCCATCCGCCGCCTGATTTGCGCCAGCAACCGCAACGACGTGCTGACCGACTTCATCCGCACCGGGGTGTATGACCGCCGCCGTCCCTTCCACAAGACCATCTCCCCCTCCATGGATATCCTGATTTCCTCCAATCTGGAACGGTTCCTGTTGGAGCTGGCCCAGGGAGACACCAAGCAGGTGCGGGAATGGATGGAACAGCTCAAAACGGAAGGCTGCTACGAAATCAGCGACAGCCAGAAGGAACTGCTGAAAAGCGTATTCTTCGGCGGCTTTGCCGGAGATGAAAGAACCCGTGAGGCTATCGCGCGATACTGGCAGGAAGAAAAATATCTGCTGGATCCCCATACCGCCGTGGCGGCCGCCGTTGCCGGAGATTACCGCAAAGAAACCGGGGACGATGCGCCCCTGCTGATCGTATCCACCGCCAGCCCCTACAAATTCGCCGCCGACGTGGCGAAAGCCGTGGGCGTCATCGTTCAGGGCGACGCTTTCAGCGCGGCGGAGGCTCTGGAAAACGCTACAAACGTAAAAGCGCCCAAGGCCATTAGGTCGCTCAAATCCATGCCCGTACTGCATACCCGCGTCTGCGATAAGGACAAAATGGGCGAAGCGGTGCTGGCGGAGTTTGACGGACAGCAAGCATGAAAGCCCTCAAAATGTACGCCCGGAACGCGGAGTTTCAGCGCTTTGAAACGCTGAAACGCAACCGGGAAAAGCGCGCGCGCCAGGGATTGGCATTCATGGAAGGCGTGCAGATGGTGGAGCAGGCCATTTCCCACGGCTGGCAATTCTACGCCATGGCCGTGGCGGACGGCAAACGCCTGTCCGGCTGGGCAGAGGATATGATCGGCAAAGCGCAGCCGGAAAATCTGTACCAGATGGCCCCGGAGCTGCATGCCGAACTCAGCGACCGGGAAAACCCCTGCGAGATCATCGGTTTGGTGTACACCCGCACGGACGGCCTGGAGCGGATGGCGAAAGCGGCCCGAGTGAGCGCCGCTCCGCCGATGTTTACCCTGTTTGACCGGCCCGCCGCCCCCGGCAATTTAGGCACTTTCCTGCGTTCCGCCGACGCCTTTGGGGCCACCGGCGCCATCGTCACCGGCCACGCGGCAGATTTTTACGATCCCCAGTGCATCCGGGCCAGCGTGGGCACGGTGTTCGCCCTGCCCTTTGGAGAGCTGCCCAGCGCCGAAGCGGCGGTGGAATGGCTGCGCAATCAGCCCAGCCGCCCCCTGATCGTGGGCACCAGCGCCAGAGGTACGAAGAACCTTTCGGAAATCGACCTGACCGGCCCCGTCGCTCTGGTGATCGGCAACGAAACCTTCGGTCTCTCCCACGCCTGGAAGGAACAGTGCGATATCTTAGCCCGCATTCCCATCTGCGGCGCGGCGTCCAGCCTGAACGCGGGCAGCGCCGCCACGGTGTGCTTTTACGAGGTCAGCCGCCAGCGTATGGAGAAGGGCCTGCCGCCCCGATAGGGCTTCAAGAAAATTTTTCCAGAACCGTTTCAATTCCGAAAAAAAGTGTATATTCATATTGTACAGTTCGCCGGATGCCCCGGCGTGCGTGATAAAAGCAAGGGAGGAATGTCATCATGAAATGGGTATGTCAGGTTTGCGGATTCGTTTGGGAAGGCGAGCAGCCCCCGGAAAAGTGCCCCCAGTGCAAAGCCCCCGCTTCCAAATTCACCAAGCAGGATGCTGATATGACCTGGGCCGCCGAGCATGTGGTGGGCGTAGCGCAGGGCGTGCCGGAAGACATCATTGCCGATCTGCGGGCCAACTTCACCGGCGAATGCACCGAAGTGGGCATGTACCTGGCCATGGGCCGCGTTGCCGCCCGGGAAGGCTATCCCGAAATCGCCGAATACTGGAAGACCGCCGCGTTTGAGGAAGCCGAGCATGCCGCAAAATTCGCCGAGCTCTTGGGCGAAGTGCTCACCGATAGCACCGAAAAGAACCTGAAAATGCGCGTGGAAGCCGAAAACGGCGCCACTGCCGGCAAGACCGACCTGGCCAAGCGCGCCAAAGCCCTGAACCTGGACGCCATCCACGATACCGTGCATGAAATGGCCCGCGACGAAGCCAGGCACGGCAAGGCCTTCAAGGGGCTGCTGGAGAGGTACTTCAAGTAAAATACTCTCAAAGAAAGGCGGATCATTGATCTGCCTTTCTTGTCGTTTATCTCAAAAGAATAGTACAAGAAAACCAAGTGAGGATGATAAAACATGAAGAAAGCCCTCGCCTTTACACTGTTTATTTGTATACTGACAATCTTGCTGATGCCGCTGTCGTTGGCGGACCAGGCCCCCAGTATCCAATGCGACACGCTGCGCCTTCCCGCGCTGGGAGAAAAGCTGGAAACGCCGAAGGAAGTTTTCACTTTTGAAGGCTTCACTTTCAGCCTCTACGGGCTGGAAAAAAACAGACGAAGCGATCTTGATTCATGCCCATGTCAAAAACGGTACGTCTGACGTGCTGCAATGCAGCATCAATAAGACGTTCTATGGAGACGGCGGGGGAATTTACAAGGAAATGTCCGATATTCCCTGGTCGGAAAGGCCGGCGCCCGGAGCTGAAATGGACGTGACGTACAGCCTGAAGTACCCGATCAACTCCAGAGAAGCTTCCGATACCATGTCCTCCTTCACTTTTATGGTGCTTCCGTACATTGGCAATTCGCCCATGTGTTATGCAGAAGCTACTGTTTTGCTGGGCGAAGCATCGCCCTGCGAGCTTGAATTCACCGATCCTTCCGATCCGTTTTTCAATTGGAAGAGCGATAGCCGCGCGGTGCTGTTCAGTGCCAACGGTATTGTCATTTACCCGATGTATGGCTGCGCATTCGATACACTGGAAATGTATATTTCACATTCCGGGCATGATAAGCCCATCAAGGTCGCCTTTGAGGATCTGGTTGTCAACGGCGAATCCGTCGAAGGCGCATATGATTTTCTGCTGGATCCCGAATCTCGGGATGCGACGCTCAGCCTGCCCTTCGCGGATGTGAAAACTATGACCTGCAATTTCGCCGTATACGACGCCGAAACCGGCGCACAGATATTTGAGAAAACCCGTGTCATTCTGGGATCAGCTTCCGGAGAATGAGGCAAGGCCTTCAAGGGCCTGCTGGAGAGGTATTTCGGGAAGTAAGTCAGGCTTATATTCCTTGGCTTTTAAGGAACTGCTCTGCATGGGGCGGTTTCTTTTTTAATCCGACAGTACACTTTTTCGCCGCCAGAGCGGAACGATGGAAAATCATGGTTTTCCGAAAATTTTGCCTTCAATGGAAAATATTTCGGAATTTTTCAAAAATCATTCGAAAAACATCAAAAAGCGTATTGACATTCAGGGAATGTGTGTGCTATACT
>JAFXSH010000136.1 GCA_017525805.1 Clostridia bacterium
CACGGCGTGGCCAACGCGCTGATGATCGAAGAGGTGCTGCGCTTCAACGCCGCCGAGGCGCCCACCAAGATGGGCACCTTCCCGCAGTACGATCATCCCCATACCCTGCGCCGCTATGCCGAAGTGGCCGAAGCGCTGGGCGTCCGGGGCGATACTGACCGGGACAAGCTGGAAGGGCTGATCAAGCTGATCAACGATTTGAAAACCTATGTGGGCATCAAGCCCACCATCCGGGATTACGTGCCCGATGAGCAGGACTTCCTGAACCGGCTGGACGACATGGTGGAGCAGGCCTTCGACGACCAGTGCACCGGCGCCAACCCGCGCTATCCCCTCATGAGCGAAATCAAGCAGATGTATCTGAATGCTTATTACGGCGAAAAGCATTTTACCGAAATGCCCAAGCCCACCGTGGACGACCTGGGAGAAGTGCAGGACGACGCCGTGAAGAAGGCTTACCGGACCGGACGGAAAATGTGAGAAGGAGGAGAAGAACATGAATTTGGACCGCGTCATTGCCGTGCGCAACGCCAAGACCATTTACCGGGACGGCGACCAGTGCGTGAAGGTGTTTAACGAAAACTATTCCAAAGCGGACATTCTCAACGAAGCGCTGAACCAGGCGCGCATTGAGGAAACCGGCCTGCATATTCCCAAGATTTTGGGCGTCACCATGATCGAGGGCAAATGGGCCATTCTTTCCGAATTCATCCAGGGAAAAACTTTATCCCAGCTCATGAAGGAAGATCCGGACAATAAGTCGAAGTATTTAAGTCAATTCGTGGATATCCAGATGGAAGTGCAGAGCAAAACCTGCCCCATGCTGAATCGGCTTAAGGACAAGATGAGCCGCAAGATCAGCCAGGCCGATCTGGACGCAACCACCCGCTATGACCTGCATGCTCGGCTGGAGGGCATGCCCACCCACAACAAGGTGTGCCACGGCGATTTCTGGCCTTCCAACATCATCATCAGCGAGGACGGCACGCCCTACATCATCGACTGGAGCCATGTGACCCAGGGCAACGCCTCCGCCGACGCGGCGCGTACCTATCTTTTGTTCTGGCTGAACGGCGATATCGAAGGGGCCAAGGAATACCTGAACCTGTTCTGCGAAAAGAGCGGCACAGACATGCAGTATGTGCAGAAATGGATGCCCATCGTGGCAGCCAGCCAATCGGTGAAAGGCAACGAAAAGGAACGGGAGCTGCTGCTTTCCTGGGCCAACGTGGTGGAGTACCATTAAGCCTGTTTTCGCCCGCTTCGGCGGATTTGGATGGGAAAGGGGAGCAAAAGGAGAAGGCTCCCCTTTCCTTTCGGGAGACAATGAACAAAAGGAGATGGAAAAATGAAAGTCACGGTATGTATCGGTTCTTCCTGCCATATCAAGGGTTCCCGGCCCGTGGTGGAGCAATTGCAGGACCTGATCGCCAAAGAAAACCTGAGCGACAAGATCGAACTGGGCGGCACCTTCTGCATGGGCAAATGCCAGCAGGGCGTGTGCGTCACGGTGGACGGGGAATTCTTCTCCGTATCTCCGGAAACCGTTCCTTCCTTCTTTGAAAAAGAAATAAAAGCAAAGGTGTAAGCCATGCCGAACTGTTTGACGCTGAAAAAATCCAACTGCAAAAACTGCTACAAGTGCATCCGCCATTGCCCGGTGAAGTCCATCCGCTTCTCCGGCAACCAGGCGCACATCATCGGCAACGAATGCATCCTGTGCGGCCATTGCTTTGTGGTCTGCCCGCAGAACGCCAAGGAGATCGTGGACGAAACCGAAAAGGCCAAGGTGCTCATCCAGAGCGGCGATCCGGTGGTTGCGTCCCTGGCGCCGTCCTTCGTGGCGAACTACGAGGGCGTGGGCATCGAGGCCATGCGGGAAGCCCTGAAAAAGCTGGGCTTCTTTGACGTGGAGGAAACCGCCCTGGGGGCTACCCTGGTCAAGCGGGAATACGACCGTATTTTGAAGGAAGAGGACCGCGACGTGGTCATCTCCTCCTGCTGCCATTCCATCAACCTGCTGATCCAGAAGTATTTCCCCCGGGTGCTGCCGTACCTGGCGGACGTGCTGTCGCCCATGCAGGCCCACTGTGAGGATATCAAGCGGCGCATCCCCAATGCCAAGACGGTGTTCATCGGTCCCTGCGTGGCCAAGAAGGACGAGGCCGAATACTACGAGGGCATTGTGGACGCGGTGCTGACCTACGAGGAACTGACCAACTGGCTGAAAAAAGAGGCCGTTGAGATCAAGCGCGAACAGCAGCCCGACGCCCACAGCTTGGCCCGTTTCTTCCCCACCACCGGAGGCATTTTGAAA
>JAFXSH010000137.1 GCA_017525805.1 Clostridia bacterium
CATCCAAAATGATTTTCATGCCCCGGCGGTGGAGCTCCTGACAGAAGCGGGCAAAAAAGGCATCGCTGCCTTTTAAGTTCATACTGCTTGCGGTGCGCAGGACGTATTGGGCGGCGGCGGTGTTTTTCCGCTGGTTCTTTTTGAGGGGCGCTTCCCTGTCCTGGATCACGACGGTCAGGTGGGGGTCGATGTGAGCGTAATCCTGGGTGTCGTACTTATGGCTGGAGGGAGAAACGAAAATGGGATTGAAGTAGATCACTTCCACGCCCAACTCCTGCAAATAATCCAGCTTATCCATCACGCCTTTCAGGTCGCCGCCGTAGAACACCCGGTAATCCCCGATTTGGGGAAGCTCATCCCAGCTTTCGGCGTGGCGCACATAATCCCCGGAATAGAAGTATTCCCTGTTTCGCACGTCGGTGCGGGGATTGCCGTTGCAAAATCTGTCCGCAAAAATCTGATACTGCACCGCGCCCTTGGCCCATTCCGGCACGTGGAAGCCGGGCAGGATGCGGAAGGAATGGGCGGGGTCGGGGAAGGGGACGGAATCGGTCAGCGCTGCGCCAGAGCGTAGGTAATGGATATATTTCCCCTTCCAGGCGATGAGAAAGGCGTAGAAAACGGGCGATTCGTCCTTCACTGTGTATTCCGTTTCAAACCAGTCGAACACCGCGTCGGTTCTGATCCGCCGCATATTGGAGACCCGGGTAGGCATCCCCGTCAAAAAGGTCACTTGGGCCCCGGTGTTTTTGAGGATGCGCAGGCGGATGGACACCGTATCGCCCACTTCGGGCTCAGCGGGCGTGCGGAATAAGGGCGTTTCATCGCTGAAAATGGAAGAGATCAATTGCTTTTCTCCTATGGGGGAATTGGACATGGGTTCCCACTCCTTTGAAGTATGTTTTTCCGTTCATTATGGAAGAGATGACATGGGATTCCTCCGTTTGTGTGTGCTTTATAAAATATTATTCCAGAAAGGACCGGAGGTCAAGCTTTTTTTTATCTCAAAATGCCGTGTGTGAAAAATGCAGCGTGCGTGATTTTAGTGGACGGTATAAACATTCCGGCCATCCGACGCTCCGTTTAGGGCGTGCCCGATGGCCGGAATATATCTGTTATGCTGTGCTTATTATTTCATCCCCGGGAAATTGGGCATGGCAAAATTAAAGTTGCCGCCGCCCATACCGAAGCCGCTGGTGAGGCCGGAAAGGTCCTCGCCGCTGACGTCCAGCAGTTTATCCGGTTCGGCTTCCTGGCCCTCGCGGGTGGAGGGAATTTCACCGCTGATTTGCCCCAGCACGCCTTTGGCCCGCAGTTCGATAGCCAGTTTGAGGCTTGTGGCGGAGGCGTCAAACTCATTGTAGGTGCAGAAAGCGGTGGGGTCGGTTTCCACCAGGGCGTCGATCTGGCTGCGGATGCGGTTATAGGTTTCCTCCAACCACCCGCCCTGCACATATTCTTCGGAGAGCTGCCGCAGGTATTCATGGTACTGGGCAAGGTACTCCTCATTTTCCAGCAGCGCCATGAAGAAATCGCGCTGGGACAGGTCACTGACGGTAAAAGGTGTATCAATGGGGAAGTTGACGTAATCGTTGCCGTTGCCGGTCATGCTGAACGCCTGATTCATATCCCAGGGGATCAGATTCAGCGACCCGTTTTCCTCGTACAGGTAATAGTTGTGCGCTTCCTCGTCGGTCAGGCTGTCATTGTTGTAGATGAACGCCTGAATGGCCATATATTTCAGCACGTTGTCGATGTCCACATAGTCCCCGATATCGTCCCGCTCGCTCACGTGCTTGAGGGCTTCCACCACCCGGGCGTGGTCCTCGTCGTCGCTCTTGAACTTGGCGGAATCCCAAATGCCCTGGTAGGTTTCCAGATCGTCGCCCACATAATTGAGGGCCATGGCCAGTTGGGAATCGCTCTTCGCGCCGCCGCCCGCGCCGAACATAGCGAATCCGCCGCCGTTCTGATCGGGCGCGGCGGGCATATTATTCCCATTGCCGCCCGCCTGACCGCCGAAGGAGCCGCCAAACCCGCTGCCGCCATCGGCTGGGGCGTTTTGACTGTACGTATTCTGGCCGTCCGCAGCGGGAGCCCCGGAGGAACCGCCGAAGCTGCCGTCGTTTCCGCCCGCCTGGCTGCCGAAGGAGCCGCCAAAACCGTTCGCGCCGCCGCCCGCATGGCCGCCAAAAGCGCCGCCGAAGCTGTTGCCAAAGCCTTCGCCATCATCGTTCAAAGCGTCCTGCTCCTTATCGCGGTTCGCCCCGCCGCTGAGCTCCGGCTTGTACAGCTTGCCGTAATCCTCGCCGTAGACGCGCTTTGCAAAGGACTTATCCACGCCCTCCAGGGCCAGGTAAGTGCCGAAGTATTCGCCGTTGTGGTAAACGATGGCGTAATTGTACAGGCTGGCGTCCGCGCCTAAGAACGCGTACATATCGTAGGCAATGGCTTCTTTAAGCTGGCCGGGGTCCTGGAAGCCATTGTTGAGGATCAAGATATCCAAGCCGTCGCACTTACGCTTTTTTTCGTATTTATCGAATTTGATGCGCCAGCTGAAACGCTCCGATCCTCTGCTGGAAACGCTGGCCAGGCTGGAATTGCCCTTGGGCCGGATGGCCACGTTTTCATACAGCACGCCGTTCACCACCAGGTTGCATACGGAGTATTCCTCGGAGGAGGCGGTGGCGATCATATTGTTCCAGGTTTCATCGTCCATCTGAATATCGATTTCGATGGGCTTGCTTTGGTCAAACAGCGTCTGCGCGTAAACGGCGTCTTCAGCCAGGCTTACAGGGCAAAGCGACACGCACAGCGCCAACGCCAGAATCATAGCGGGCATTTTGATTTGAAGCTTCATGAGAGACACTTCCTTTCGTCATTCATGAAAATGGATGCGTCCTTTTTCCGGGCACATCAGCATGATAGCACCCTAACCTTAGCGCATTCTTAATTTCAATCCGCGTTTTCAGCCCATTTTCAGCGGAAGGTGCACGATCACCTGAAACATATTTTCGTCCAGATAGGAAACCGTGATTTCCCCATGGTAGAGATCGGCCACGCTTTTGGCCGTGGACAGGCCGATGCCGGTGCCGCCGTTTTTCCGGGAACGGGCGGTATCGCCCCGGGTAAACCGATCCAGCAGCCTTTCCGGCGCGATTTGCGGCAGAGCGTCCACCGTGTTGGTGATTTCCAGGCGAAGATTCTTTTTCTCCTTCCCCGCGTTGATCCACACGCTGCCCCCTGACGGGGTATACTGCATGGCGTTGTCCAGGAGGACGTGCAGCAGCTGCCGCACGGATTCTTCTTCCGCGTGGGCGTGGATGCGCAGCCCCTCCGCGATGTCCGTTTTCAGGGTCAGTTCTTTCTGCGTTACCGTTTCTTCATAGATGGATACTTCATTTTTCAGTTCGTTGGAAAAATTGATGTCCGTGGTTTTGCCCGCCCACTGCTTTTCGTCCAGCCGGGCCAAAAGCAGCAGTTGCTTCACCAGCCCGTCCAAGCGGTCCACTTGGCTGCGGATATTCCCGCTCCAATTGCTCTTGCCCTGAAAAAGCTCCATCACGTCCAAATTGGACCGGATGACCGCCGATACGCCCAAGTCAGCCATTTTCTTTCGCAGATAGGAAATATGCACCCATACCGTGCCCTGCTCCACGATCCCATCCATGCCCTAGACCCGGTCCAGCAGGGTATCCGCGGAAAAGAGCACCCCCGGATTGTTCATGAACAGCTCCATCAGTTGGTATTCCCGGCGGCTCAAGGAAAAGGTTTTCCCGTTGGCGGAAAGCTGGCAGGTGTCGGGCGTCAGCTCCATGCCGCCGAAATTGATGGTTTCGGGGTGATAGGTATCCCGCCTGCGCAGCATGGCACGGACGCGGGCCAGCAGATCCGACATATCGAAGGGCTTGGGCAGATAATCGTCCGCGCCGCTGTCCAGGCCTCTGATCCGATCTTCGATTTCACCTTTGGCGGTCAGCAGCAGCACCGGCATGTTCTTGCCTTCCCTGCGCAGCCGGCTTAAAACGCTCAGCCCGTCCATTTCCGGCATCATGATGTCCAAAATGAGGCCGTCGTAGGCCTGGGCGCTGGCCTGGCGGTACGCGTCCGCGCCGTTGTCCACCCAATCCACAGTGTATTTATGGTACTGGAGAAAGGCCGTGATGGGCTCAGCCATGGTCCTTTCATCTTCCGCAAGTAAAATCCGCATAAGGCGCCCCCTCTTCTTTGCCGGTATCTTCTTCGGTCATTATACATTATAATGGGGAAACTTAGAATAATCTTAAGAATAAAAGAGGATATACGGGATTGTTTTTTCAAAAGGCCTTGACGAAAGAGCCGCGTTCAGATATGATGCATACACGCGTCCGCTTACAGGAAGGAGGGGGGAATGGGCAGATGCCTGTTCCGGGAATTATGCGTTTTCGATCTTTTAAGCTCCGTCAATTCGGCATCTACGCGGCAGCTGCGCTGCTCTATCCGGCCTACGCCTATCTGTCCTCGGGAAATATGATGATCAAACTCATTGACGCCATGACGGTGACGGGACTGGTGTTTGTGATCTTAGGCATCGTATATTCCATGATCCGCCACGGAGATTTTGATATTGCCGAGTACGTGACTCGGCGCACCCTGAACAAAGGAAACGTGAAGCCCTTCAAGGCTTTCAAAGAAGATAAAAAAGAAGAAAGAAAGGACAGCATGAACTATCCTTTCTTTACCGGTCTGCTGCTGCTGATTTGCTCGGCAGTGCTGTCGATCTTCTATTGAGAATGATTATTCCTTTATCGCTTCTGCGTAGGCTTTCGCCTGCTCGGGCGTGCAGTATACATAGTGCTCCGGCCGGATTTCGCGCATAGCGTAGTCCGGGCCGGTTTTTTCTTCGGTCGTTTCGGAATACACGATGGGTTCGCGCTGTTTTTCAATGATGGGGTCGGGCATGGGCACCGCGCTGAGCAGGGAAATCGTGTAGGGATGGATGGGATAAGCGAACAGCTCTTCCGTTTCGGCGATTTCCACGATGCGGCCCAAGTGGATCACGGCGATGCGGTCGGCGATGAAGCGGACCACGGAAAGATCGTGGGCGATAAACAGGTACGTCAGGGATTTTTCATTTTTCAGCTTGTTCATCAGGTTCAGCACCTGGGCGCGGATGGATACGTCCAAGGCGGAGATGGGCTCGTCCGCCACCACCAGCTTGGGCTCCATGATCAGCGCCCGGGCAATGCCCACGCGCTGGCGCTGGCCGCCGGAAAACTCGTGAGGGTAGCGGGATTTGTGCTCCGGAAGCAATCCCACTTCCTCCAGGGCCTTATCTACCTTAGCAAGGCGGTCTTCCTCGTTCCGGTACAGGTGGAAGTTGTACAGCCCTTCGGAAATGATGTATTCGATGGTGGCGCGCTCGTTCAGGGAGGCGGCGGGGTCCTGGAAGATCATTTGGATATTCCGGATCACTTCGGTGTCTTCCTGCTTGCTGAGCTTGCCGGAGATGCGCTTTCCCGCAAAGGTGATTTCCCCGTCGCTCAATTCGTTGATACGCATGATGGCGCGTCCGATGGTGGTTTTGCCGCTGCCGGATTCGCCCACCAGCGCGAAGGTTTCGCCCTTGTAGATATCGAAGTTGGCGTCCTGAACGGCCTTGAACTTGTGTTTTCCGCCGTTGTCAAAGGAAACTTCCACATGCTTCAGCGAAAGCAAAACCTCGCGGTCAATCGTTGCCGACATGGAAAGCGCCTCCTTTCGACGTCATTTTGGCAATCTTTTCATGCAGATTATGAATCGCTTCGGGTTTTTCCACCTTGGGTGCCCGGGGATCCAGCAGCCAGGTCTTGGCGTAATGGGTATCGCTGACCTTGAAGAAGGGGGGCTCCTTAACGAAGTCGATCTTCAGGGCCCGGGGATTCCGTGGCGCGAAAGCGTCGCCCTCGATCTTGTTATACAGGGACGGCGGCGTGCCGGTGATATAATACAGGTCTTCGCCCTTCACGCCAAGCTGGGGGAGAGCCGACAGCAGCGCCCAGGTGTACGGGTGCTGGGGATCGTAGAAGATATCGTTCACCGTGCCGTATTCGATGATCTGGCCGCCATACATGACGCCCACGCGGTCCGCCACGTTGGCCACTACGCCCAAGTCGTGGGTGATGTAGATGGTGGTGAAGCCCAATTCCTTCTGCAGATCCTTGATCAGCTTGATGATCTGAGCCTGTATAGTCACGTCCAGGGCGGTGGTGGGTTCGTCGCAGATCAGGATTTCGGGATGGCAGGAGAGGGCGATGGCGATGACGATACGCTGCCGCATGCCGCCGGAATACTGGAAGGGATAGTTGTCGAAGCGGTCCGCCGCGTTGGGAATGCCCACACGCTCCATGATGCTGATGGCCTGGGCTTTGGCGTCCGCCTTGGACAGCTTCTGATGCTTTTCAATGACTTCGGTGATCTGGGAACCAATGGTGCGGATGGGGTTCAGGGAGGTCATGGGGTCCTGGAACACGGTGGCGATCTTCACGCCCCGGATGCTGGCCCAATCCTTCTCGGTTTTAAGCTTCGTCAGGTCCTGGCCGTGATACATGATGGAGCCGTTGGTGATCTTGCCGTTGGATTCCAGCATGCCGGTAAACGTCTTGGTGAATACGCTCTTGCCGCTGCCGCTTTCGCCCACGATGGCGAAGGTTTCGCCGTTATACAGGTCCAGGGACACATTGCGGATGGCGGTCAAATAGTTGTCGCGGACCCGGAACTGAACCTCGATATCCTTAGCGGAGATAATGATTTCGCTCATGTCTGCCTCCTATCGATGGGTACGCGGGTCGGTCGCGTCTGCCAGCTTCTGCCCTACCACATACAGGGAAATGGCGATGGCGGCCAGCACCAGAACAGGAATCCAGAACAGGTGCGGGTATCCGGTCATGAAGGACTTGTACTGGGAAATGGTGCGGCCCAAGGAGGCGTAGTTGGTGCCAAGGCCCAGACCCATATAGGAAAGGAACACCTCATAGGAGATCAGCACCGGAATCTCACGGGAAATATAGGTCACGATGACGGACACCAGATAGGGCAGAATGTTCTTCTGGATCATGGTGAAGGTTTTCGTGCCTAAGCACTTGCTGGCCAGGTTGTATTCCCTGTCACGGATGATCATAACCTGGGTGCGGATAAAGTATGCCACAAAGATCCAGTCGGTACAGGTCATGACGAAGATCAGGGAACCAAGGCCCGCACCTAAAACGTAGGAAAGGATCATGGCCAGAAGCAGATAGGGCACGTTGGCGATGATGTTGTAAACCTCGATCATCCACTTGTCCATCTTTTTGCTGAAGCCCCACAGAGCGCCTACCAGGATACCCACCACCATGATGATGGCTGTGCTGACGAAGCTGACGATGATGGAGTTCCGGGCGCCGGCCCACACCACGTCCCACACCTCGTTGCCGATGTTGTCGGTGCCGAACAGATGCTCCGCACTGGGGGGCAGGTATTTCATTTCAGGGGTGTTGATATTGGGCGCCACCGTAGGGGAGTAGCCGGAATACAGAGGCTGAATCAGCGCGAAGGTCACCAGCACGATCACGAAGATGGACAGCACGATGATCAGCTTGCTGTGGAAAAACGTGCGCCACACCGATTTCCAATAGGAATAACGCGGAGCAGCGATATGCTCCGATTCTTTTTCGTCAAATTCCGCAAAGTCAAACAGGTTTTCTTCTTGTATTTCCATTATGATCTACCTGCCTTGCCCGTCAAAGATATACGAGGATCCACTTTGGTAATGATGATGTCGCCAAGCAGCACAGACAGCACGGAAATCGTGGAGAACATGAAAGTCAGGGCAACGATCATCACGTTGTTATACTGGTTGATGGCGTTGGGCAGCATCTTGCCCATGCCGCCCACGGAGTAGATGGCCTCGGTAATGATAGCGCCGGTGATGCACCCGGCCAGGGAGCTGGGAATGCCGTGCACGATGGGGATGCTGGCGTTTTTGAAGATGTGCCAGCGGAAGATTTCTTTTCTGTTCAGGCCCTTTGCTTTGGCGAACTTCACGTAATCGGAATTCATCTGGTCCACCACGTACCGGCGTATCCACAGCATCAAAGAGGAGATAGAGGGCATTGCCAGGGAAATGATGGGCAATATCCAGCTGCGGATGTCGGAGGGGCCAAAGGTGGTAAATACGTTGGGCAGGCCGAACAGGGTGGTGCCCAAATAGCGGAAAATATAGATATAAGCCAGGGAGGGCACGGAGGTAATGAAGATGATGAACAGCATGCCTAATTTATCTACAACGCCATCCTTGTTCCGGGCCATGGCCACGCCTACCGGCAGGCCGATGCCGTAAGCAAGGAGCAGCGCGAAAATACCCATGGTAAAGGACGTGCCAATCATAGAAGACTGATCCTTGAAGGTGGTATAGTTGGCGTAATGATCCACGAATTTTTTCTTGTCCATGCGGTCAAGATTTTCTTTGTAGGTGAGGGAACCGAAATTGATGGCGGAGGAACCGGTTTCCCCCGTTTCAAAGGTCACATCGCGCTTGACATCCGTTCCCTGGGAAGAGAATATGACGCTCAGCGCCTCCAGGCCCTGATAGGTGGGGTAGCTTTCGCCCATGTTCAGGGTGATGAAATTCTGATGGATGAAGGGAAAATGCGAATCGGTATAGACCAGGTACTTATGATAGGTGCCGCTGCCGATCAGCGCCAGGCCGCCGGTGGGCGTCCTGCCGAAATAGACTTTCCGCTCCAGATCGGGGTTGTTGGGGTCCTGCACGCTGTTGACGGTGTCGATGCGCACAAGATTGCTGAACCATTTCCACAGCCGCTGCATGATGGGGAGATCCTTATACGCGTAGGCTCGGCCGCTGACCGTGTAATACGCCACGGTGTAGCCTTTGGACTGATAAAGCGCCACAAAATCAGCTGTTTCCGGAGAATCCGGGTTCAGCGCGGTCTGCATTTCGGGGCTGCCCGCCTCATAAAGCTCTAAGCAGTAATCGTTGATCTTGACGTAATCAAGATAACCCAGCTTCTCCCACGTGTTATAGACATAATCTGTCTTGTTATCCGGTTTCCCGCTCAGCTTCGTGTACGTGCCGTCCTCAAAAAAGATATTCTCCCTGGGCACCATGGTAAAAACCAGGACGAATACCACGAACATGATGATCAGCACGGAAATCACGGAGCGGAGGAGGCGCGTCAGGATATACCCTTTTTTCATATGCAGCAAAACCTTCCTCTGGGTAAGGCGAAAGCCGGGAGAATACTCTTCCGGCTTTCGCCTTTGAATTAAATTACTTGGATTGTTTGATTGTCCGATCAGCGATTACTCGCCAGCCAGCCAGGCTTCCTTGGCGGTGTTGTACTGTTCGGTGGTCACAACTTCGTTCTGCAGCTTCATGTACTTGAAGTAGGGAACGCGGTTGTAGGAGGCCTGACCGTACAGACCGTAACCGGCGGAGAAGGGAACAACCTTGCTCACAGTGCGGGTAGCGCCGCGGGTGGAGAAGGGACGCAGGATGCCGTTGGTCAGCAGCATGGCTTCGCACTTGGCGAACAGCTCGATGCGCTCGTCGCCCACAGCCTTGCTGGCCTCATCCATGACTTCCTGGACCGCGTACAGGCCGATGGCTTCCTTGGCGGCCTTACCGGATTCGCTCTCGATTTCGGAGGCCAGGTTCAGGCCGGAGTAGTTCAGCATGTCGCCGTTGGTCACGTTGTAGCAGTTGATGTAGGTCAGCGGGTCGCCGTAGTCGGGGCCCCAGCCAGCGCTGAAGGCGAAGTCGATGGAGTTCTGTTCACCGGTGGAGATGCTGTAGAAAGCGGAATAGTAAGTGGAGGAGTTGCCTTCGAGGTACACCAGATTAACCTGCACATAATCGCCAATGGCGTCTTCGATGGACTTCTTCATGGCCAGAGCGGCGTTCTTGTTGTTTTCGCTGGCGGCATAGACGGGATAGTCCAGGATGATGGGCCAGGAGCTGATGGTGTCGCCCAGTTCTTCCTTAGCCTTGGCGGCGAAGGTCTTGGCGCGCTCGGGATTGTACCAGCCGTCCTGACCGTCGGTCAGATCGATGCCGGCGAAAGCGGGTTCCAGCTCTTCCACATATTTGGTCAGGATGGAGCCGTAGCTGCGGCCGTCAGAGGTGGTAGCGAAGGTGTAGGGAACCAGGGTGTTGCGGGCAACGTCCAGCGCGTACTCTTCACCCAGGGAGATGGCCTGAGTAGCCTTGGTGGAGTAGGCGGCATAGATGGCCAGACGGAAGTACTTGTTCAGGATGGCGGCCTTGGTGTCAGCCTTCTGGGCGTCATCCTTGGTGGTGGTGATCACGGAAGGATCATTGTACAGGGCGTAGGACTGACGGTCGAAGTTGAAAGCGCCCCAGTAGGAGGTGGCGGTGGTCATGCTCTTGTAGATGTTGTCAGCGTAGAGCTCCTGCGCTTTCTTTTCCACATCGGGCAGAGAAGCGTTGATACCGGTGGCGCTCACTTCGCCGTTGACGAACATGTTGAAGTTCTGGGCGGGGTCGCTGCCGTCGGTATAGGACACGACCACGTGCTTAACGAACACGTTTTCAGCGTCGTAGTAGTTGGGGTTGGCGTCGAAGCGCACTTCCTGAGCGGAAACCAGGGAGCTGAGGATGTAGCAGCCGTTGTACAGGATGCTGGAAGCGTCCACAGCGCCGAAGTCGTCGCCCTTGGATTCCAGGAATTCGGCGTTGATGGGCCACAGGATGGAATAGGTGGTCATACCGTCGAAATAGCCGCAGCCCTGGGTCAGGGTGTAGGTCAGGGTGTTGCCGTCGGCCTTGATGCCCACGTCGTCCCAGGAGCCGGTGCCGTCGATGTAAGCCTTCAGGCCCACGATCAGGTTTTCGACCAGAGACAGGGTTTCGGACTGGGTGGCCACAGCATGCTGCATGCCGGTGACGAAGTCTTCGGCCTTCACGGTGTCGTACACTTCGCCTTCGTTGGTGCTCCACACCGCGTCATCGCGGATGATGAAGGTCCATTCGGAAGCGTCTTCATTGCAGCTCCATTCCTTGGCCATGCCGGGAATCAGGATGCCGTGGGGATCCTGGGTGAGCAGGCCTTCGATGAAGTTGCAGGTATAGTCGCCGTTGGAGGACTTGTTGTTGTACACATAGTCCAGGGTGGTGATGTCGAAGTTGTCGATCATCGAATAGGTGTCGGGAGCGTCGTCGGCCATGGCGAAACTCACGCAGGTGAGCAGCAGCGCCATCGCCAAAATCAGGGACAGGGTCTTTTTCATGGTCATACCTCCATAATGATATTATCTTCTCTGCCTCATGAACAGCAGATGAGAAGCAAAATAAAGACTGCATGCCCACGCTTTCGCTTCTGTTCGTGGACGGGCAGGACGTGCGCATAATATATCATATTTCCGCCACAATTGCAAGAAAAAATAAAAAAAACAGTTTTGGAACAAACAGTGCCTGGAGGAAAAACCATAATTTTAAAGCCAGAGAACAGCGGCGGAAGGAAAAACGCGGGAAGCGGCGGCCCGCACGTCTGGATTTCAAACTGGATTCTTCATTTACATTCCCGAAGATTTGCGCTATAATGAAACAATCAAAATCGGGCCGGAAAAGGAGGAAACCGCCATGGCGTTCGCGCACTTGCATCTGCATACCGAATACAGCCTGCTGGACGGCGCGTGCCGCATCAAAAAACTGGTGCGGCGGGTGAAGGAACTGGGCATGGACGCCTGCGCCATCACCGACCATGGCGTGCTCTACGGCGCGGTGGAGTTTTATCAGGCGTGCAAGGACGCGGGCATCCATCCCGTCATCGGCTGCGAAGCCTACGTGTGCCCCGATATGGAGGACAAGCGGGTGCTGAGCCGGGAATACAGCCACCTGATTTTGCTGTGCGAAAACGAAACGGGCTATCAGAATTTGATGTACCTGGTCAGCGAAGCCTTCACTCGGGGATTCTACTACCGCCCCCGGATGGATTACAATTTGATCAGGGAGCACCATGAGGGCCTGATCTGCCTGTCCGCCTGCATTTCCGGCGATTTGCCCAAAATGCTGCTGGAAGAGCGATATAACGACGCGGAAAAGTACGTCCGGGACATGGCGGACCTGTTCGGCCCGGATCATTATTATATCGAGCTCATGGATCACGGCCTCATGGAAGAAAAGACCGTGCTGCCCCGGCTGATCGAAATGAGCCAAAAAACAGGCGTGCCCTTAGTGACCACCAATGACTGCCATTATTTGAAGCGGGAGGACGCCGACGCTCAGGAAGTGCTCATGTGCATTCAGATGGGCAAGACCCTGGAGGATGACAACCGCATGCGGCAGCACACCCCGGAGCTGTACGTAAAGTCCGAAGAGGAAATGCGGGCCCTGTTCCCAGGTTTGGACGAAGCCATCGGGCGCACGGAGGAAATCGCCAAGCGCTGTCAGGTGGAATTCGATTTCCACACCGTCCATTTGCCCCGGTATGACGTGCCGGCGGGGGAGACGCCCGATTCCATGCTCCGCCGCCTGTGCGAGGAAGGGTTCGCCCAGCGCTATGCCCCGGACGACCAGACCGCCCGGGATCGCCTGGAATACGAGCTAAGCGTCATCACGCGGATGGGCTATGTGGATTATTTCCTGATCGTATGGGATTTCATTAAGTACGCCAAGGACAACGGCATCATGGTGGGGCCGGGGCGCGGCAGCGGCGCGGGCAGCATCGTGGCTTACTGCCTGAACATCACCATGCTGGACCCTCTGAAATATCAATTGCTGTTTGAACGCTTCCTGAACCCCGAAAGGGTGTCCATGCCCGATATCGACGTGGATTTCTGCTACGAGCGGCGCCAGGAGGTCATTGATTACGTGGCCCGGAAATACGGCCACGATCACGTGTGCCAGATCATCACCTTCGGCACCATGGCGGCCCGGGGCGTGCTTCGGGACGTGGGCCGGGTGCTGGGCTACCCCTATGCCGACGTGGACGCGGTGGCGAAAGCCGTGCCCATGGCGCTGGACATGACCTTGGAAAAAGCCATGGACCAGAATAAAGAGCTGCGGGACATGTACGAAACCGACGACCGGGTGAAGCGCCTGATCGATACGGCCCTGACCTTAGAGGGAATGCCCCGCCACGCCTCCACCCATGCCGCCGGGGTGCTGATCACAAGGGAACCGGCTGTCAAGTACGTGCCCCTGCAAAAGAACGACGAAGTGATCACCACCCAGTTTCCCATGGGCATCATCGAAAAGCTGGGGTTGCTCAAAATGGATTTTTTGGGCCTGCGGACGCTCACCGTGATCCGGGATACCCTGGATATGATCGCCCAGCGGGGCATTCATTTGAAGCCCGAGGACATCCCCCTGGACGACGAAGGGGTGTTCGACATGATCTGCGCCGGGGACACCGACGGGGTGTTCCAGTTGGAAGGCGGCGGCATGCGGAACTTCCTCACCAACATGCGTCCACGGAGCTTTGAGGACATCATCGCCGCCATTTCCCTGTACCGTCCCGGCCCCATGGAATCCATTCCCCGGTACATCCGGGGCAAGCAGCACCCGGAAACGGTGCAGTATAAAACGCCCCTCTTGGCCCCCATTCTCGACGTGACTTACGGCTGTATGGTGTACCAGGAGCAGGTGATGCAGATCGTGCGGGACCTGGCGGGCTATTCCTATGGACGCAGCGACCTGGTGCGCCGCGCCATGGCGAAAAAGAAAAAGGACGTTATGGCCAAGGAGCGGAAAAACTTCGTCTACGGCTCGGAAGACGACCACATCCCCGGCGCGGTTTCCAAGGGCGTATCGGCGGAGGTGGCGGAATCCATCTTCGATGAAATGACCTCCTTCGCCTCTTATGCTTTCAACAAGCCCCACGCCGCCTGCTACGCCGTGGTGGCCCTTCAAACGGGATATTTGAAGTACCATTACCCCGCCGAATTCATGGCCGCACTGATGAATTCCGTCACCGGCAACAGCGCCAAAATCGCCGCCTACATCTATTATTGCAGGCAGAAGAACATTCCCATCCTGCCGCCCAATATCAATTCCTCCTTCCGGCCTTTCACGGTGGATACCTTAGCCGATGGAAAACGGGGCATCCGCTTCGGTATGGGCGGCGTCAAAAACGTGGGGGAGAAGGCGGTGGAGGCCATCGTCCGGGATCGGTACAATCACGGCCCTTTCCGGGATATTTTCGATTTCTGCCGAAGGGTGGCGGGAGAGGACGTAAACAAGCGGGCTGTGGAGAGCCTCATCAAGGCGGGATGCTTCGACGGTATGGGGGCCAAGCGCGCCCAGTGCGTGTCCGTTTATGAAAGCGCCATGGACAGCCAGGCCAACCAGCGCAGGCAGAACGTGACCGGCCAGGTGTCCTTCTTCGATTTTGGCCAGCCCGCCGAGGAACTCATGACCCGGGAAACTTACCCCGAGCTGCCGGAATACCCCTTAAAGGAGCTGCTGGCCCAGGAGAAGGAAATGACGGGGGTGTATTGCAGCGCCCACCCCTTAGACGAATACGCGGACGCCCTGAAAAAGCTGCCGGTGAACACCGCCTATTTGCAGGAATTGTCGGATCAGCCGGATCAAGGCCTTTCTGAGGACGGGCGGCGGGTGACCATGGGCGGCATCATCGTGGAAGCTCACAGCAAGGTGACCCGCAAGGGCGGCATGATGGGCTTTTTCACCTTAGAGGATCAGACCGGCCAGGTGGAATGCCTGATGTTCCCCAGGGTGTATGAAAAATACAGCCGGAGCCTTTCCGAAGATCAGGCCGTGCTGGTGACAGGCCGCTTGTCCGTGCGGGAAGAAGAGGATATCAAGCTGCTGGCGGACACGGTGGAGCCTCTGGAAAACCCCGGCCCAAAGGCCCCGGACACGCGCACCGACGCCCAAATCGCCAAAGAATCGAAAACAAAAATCTATGTGCGCCTGAAACGGCCGCAGATGGCGGAGGTACAGCGGCTGCTGGCCGGGATGCCGGGAAACATTCCCGTGTATTTTAACCTGCCCGACGAGGGCATCACCCTGCTGTGCCCCCGGAATTTGTGGGTCAAAAATGCCAGGGACGCCCATTCCACCCTGCTGTACCTGGTGGGCGATCCCGATATCAAGGTGGTGGAGAAGGTATGACGCCCATGACGCTCACGGTGCCCGCCCGGAAAGAATGGATTTTGGTGCTGCGCATGGCATTGAGCGGCGTAAGCGCTCTCTTCGACGTGCCAGTGGACGTGATGGAGGATTTAAACACCGCCATCGAGGAAAGCTGCGAGCTGCTGCTGCACCAGGATTATGCCGCCGAAACCCTGACCCTGTACTGCGCACCCCGGCCCGACGGCCTGCATGTGACTGTGACGGCCCAGGAGCGCACCCGCCGCCCGGAGGAAGAAAAGGCCGATCCGGAAATCGCCCGGCTGATCATTCAGACCCTGGTGCGGGAAGTATCCCTGGATCAGGACGAAACGGGCGTGCATTGCGTGCGGATGATCCTGCCTGCCGGTGTATGATCATGGACGCCCAGCGGATGCACGCCTTGGCGTGCCTGTATGCCCGGGAGAGGACGGAAGCGCGGCTGGAGGAAGCGCTGGACGCGGCCCTGCCCCTGTGCGGCCTGATCGCCCGCCGGTTTTCCCATCGGGGCGTGGAATACGATGATCTCTTTCAGACCGCTTGCTTAGCCTGCGTTCAGGCCCTCCGGGGCTTTGATCCGGACAGGGGCTATCAATTTACCACTTATGTGACGCCCACCATCACCGGCGCGGCGCGCAATCACCTGCGGGACAAGGAAAGCCTGCTGCGCACGCCCAGGGCACTGCGGGAGAGAGCAGCCCAACTGATAAAGGTACGGGAAGCTTATTGCGCCCAGCATCACGAGGAACCCGCCCCCCGGCAACTGGCGGAGGCCCTGGGCTGGACAGTGGAAATGGTACTGTCCACCCTGGCGGCAAATACGGCGAACAGCCTTCTGTCCCTGGATCAGCAGGATGAAGAAGGTTTTTCCCTGGCGGACCGGCTTTCCGCGCCGGAAGGAGATTTTGACCGGAGGGAACAGCGGGAGGATTTGCGCCGGGCCATGGAAACCTTGAATGAAACGGAACAGGAGCTTTTGCGCCTGCGCTTTACCCTGCGGCTGAGCCAGCGGGACGCGGCCAAACGCATGAATCGTACCCAAATGCAGATTTCCCGTATGGAAAGGCGCGTTCTCGCCGCCCTGCGAAAGGAGATGGACCCGGAATCATGAAAATCCAGCGCCAAGTGAATATCCGCAAGGCGGCCCTGTATTCCATTATCATCAACGCCCTGCAAATCGTGGCCGTGGTAGCCCTGGCGGTGTATATCCTCAACGACGGCGTCAATTCCGCTTTGCAGGGGCCGTTGGGAGACGTGGTGGTGCTGCTGCTGGCGGTGGTGGTATCCTGGGGCGCGGTGGTGGATATTTTAGAAGCGTACCGGGCGGGCAAGCTGTCCTTTAAGCTCCACGGCCTGAATGAAACCGTGACCCAGATGAGCGATCTGAACGTGGCCATGCGGGTACAGCGGCACGATTTCCTCAACCACTTACAGGTGGTGTACAGCCTGATCGAAATGCGGGAATATGAGGAAGCCAATCGGTACATCGAGCAGGTGTACGGGGATATCCAGTCCGTCAGCCAGGCGTTGAAAACGGCCTGCGCGCCTGTGAACGCCCTGCTCCGGGCGAAGATGGCCGAGGCCCAGCAGCGGGGAATCGATGTGGAGCTGTCCGTTCACGCGGTGTGGGATAATCTGCCCCTGCCCGCCTGGGAAATGTGCCGGGTGCTGAGCAACCTGATCGATAACGCCATGGACGCCCTGGAGGGCCAGAGCGCGCCAAGGCTTTTGATCACCCTGAACGAGGACGTGAAGAGCTTCTCCTTCGAGGTAAAAAACAACGGCCCCGCCATTCCCGAAAAGCTGCTGAATTCCATTTTTGAACCGGGCTTTTCCGGCAAGGGCGAGGGCCGGGGCATGGGCCTGCACATCGCCCGGGAAACCATGCGCGGCGCGGCGGGGGATTTGACCGTGGAAAGCAATGAGGAATATACCGCTTTCCGGGGCTTCCTGCCCAAGCCGCTGATTGCCAAGGAAGAAGAGAACGCGAACTGACCTTTTTGGAGCCTTTTTCGCGGGAAGATTCCGTCTTCCCGTATCGTTGAATGCGTGGGAGGGAACACTATGCAGGCCATGGAAGCGGCCAGGGAACTGGCAAAGGCCATCCAGGAGACCCCGGAATACAGGGAATACAGCACGCTTAAAAAAGAAATCGACGCCGACGCGGGCATCAAAGCCTTGGTCCAGGAATACCGCAGGCTTCAAACGTCCATGCAGATGCGCATGCTTTCAGGGCAGGGTATGGACGGGGACGAAACCCAGCGCTTCAATTCCCTGAACATGCTTTTGTTCGCTGACAGCCGCACGTCCGGGTTCCTCATGGCGGAAATGAAAATGCAGCGCATGATGGCCGAAATCTTCGGCGTCATCACCCAGGCGTCCGGGCTGGATATCCCCATGCCGGGCTGAACAAACAGGAGGTTCTTTTGAAAAAATATCAGGATGACCAGGAATATACCCCGGAAAAACTGCGCAGGGAGCGGGAATACGGCCTGTTCTGGTACAGCTGGCTGTGGAATATCCTGCGCCCCGTGATGCTGGGCCTGTGCGTGTGTCTGGTGGTAGCCGGGGTGGCCATGGGAAGCTGGAACTGGATCGAAAGGCACTTTTTCGCGCCGGTGGACGGGTCGGATCAAACCGAAACGATCTTCGTGGTGGCCTCCGGCAACAGCCTGACCCGCGTTGCCAACAACCTGGAAAACGCCGGGCTGATCCACAACCGCACGGTGTTTAAGTATTACGCCGATTTTTTGGGCTATGGGCAGAAGATTCAGGCGGGGGAATACAAGGTGAGCCGCAGCATGAGCATGCGGGACATCATGGAATTGCTCACCACTGGTGACGGCAACCCCATCACCCGAAATATCACCATCATTCCCGGCTGGAGCATTGCGGACATTGCCGCGTACCTCAAGGATCAGGGGGCTATCGAGGATGAAAACGCCTTCCTGGCCCTGTGCAAATCCGGTCAGGATTTTTCCGCCTACTACTATATCGCGGACGTGCTGGCAACCCCCAGCGCGTCTTCCCGCCTGTACGCGCTGGAAGGGTATCTGGCACCGGATACCTATGAAGTCTACACCAGCGCCACCCCGGAGGACATCATCAAAAAGCTGCTGAGCCAGACGGAAGCGGTGTTCAAAACAGAATACCACGACCGGGCGGACCAACTGAACATGACCATGGATCAGGTGATCACCTTGGCCTCCATGATCGAAAAGGAGGCCAAGAACGCGGATTTTGCCAAGGTGTCCGCTGTGTTCCACAACCGGCTGCAAAGGAACATGGCCTTGGGCAGCGACGTGACGGTGAAATATGCCAGCGGCGTCAAGCGCATGGCCCTGACCAACGAGGATTTGCGGGTCAGTTCCCCTTACAATACATACACCAATAAGGGCCTGCCCATCGGCCCGATCTGCTCGCCTTCCGCGGCGGCCATTCAGGCGGCCCTGTATCCCGACGAACAGTTCATGGCCGATGGCTATCTCTACTTCTGCTCCAAGGACCCCAACACCGGCGAATTGCATTTCAGCCGCACCTTGGAAGAGCATGAATTGGCCGTTTCCATCTACGCGCCCCTGTGGCAGGCGTTCGACCGGGAAAAGGGACTGTAACAATTATTTGCAAAAGACACAAAAAAGGCTTTGTGGAGCAAATCCTCCCCAAAGCCATTTTTGTTCTTTTCAGAAAAATCAGCGGCGGCCGGCTTCCTTGATCTTGGCAGCCTTGCCCTGCAGATTGCGCAGATAGTACAGCTTCGCCCTGCGGACCTTGCCGCGACGGATCACTTCGATATGATCCACACGGGGGGAATGCAGCGGGAATGTGCGTTCTACGCCGATACCGTAGGATACGCGGCGAACGGTAAAGGTCTCGCGACTGGAACCGTTGCGCTTTGCGATCACGGTGCCCTCAAACGCCTGAAGACGTTCGCGGTTGCCTTCTACAACCTTCACGAATACGCGGAGCGTATCGCCAACGTTGAAGCTGGGCAAATCGGTTCGGAGCTGCGCCTGTTCGATCGAACGGATAATTTCGCTCATGAATGGTGTCCTCCTTCCCTCATAGACGTTCGTGCCAGCACTTCCTGCCGGTAGCGGACCGCCCGTTTGTGACAACAGGCCAATTATACCACAAGATCATGAACGTGGCAAGCCCTTTTTTTATGTTTTTTTGGCTTTTTTGTGAAGATTTGCCGCGCCAGCCTGGCGTTTCAGCGCTTTGAACACTTCCTGCTGCACGGGCAGGCGGTCCCAGGGCTTATAGCGGGCGGCGTACTCCTTCTGAAACGCGGCGGAAGCGTCGGGGGAGAGAAAGGGGATCAGGGGAAGAATGTGGCGCTCGATGGCGCGCAGCATCCATTGGGCCGCCAAGGGCCAGGACTGCGTATCGCTTCGAAGCAGCATGCCGACAGTTTGCTTTGCCGCTTCCGGGGTGGGGGAGGTGGCGACGATGCCGTCAACGGCCTCTTTTACGCGCTCGTCAAAGCGGTCGTGGCAGGGATCATCCTTGAGGGAACGGCCAAAGCCCAGCAGGCCATCCGTAGGCTTGCTCTTCCGGGCGTATTCTTCCAGCTCCTGGCGGTATTCCGTGAAAGCCTGATTCAACGCAGCGAAGCACTCTGCCATCGATTCTTTTCCTCCTGTAGGATTGGTGAGGGCAATTCCAGTCCTCACCCCTATTTTTGAAAAAAGCCCTCCCTGCCGGAAAAAGGCGAAGGAAGGCTTTGACCCATGCGCGATCACTTGCCGGTCTTGCAGCTGGAAACCACGTCGAAGATAACGGCCAGCAGCAGCATGGCGTGGATATTTTGCTTCTGCATTTTTCCCTCCGTTGTTATCTGTTCCGGCGCGGTTCTGAGCGTCGAAGCGCTCATTGACCCAGCGCTGTCAGCAGCACCGTCAGGTTTTTGCGCATCACGTCCTCATAGGCGGTTTTCGCGCCGTCCCCGGTCACCAGGGGATCCAATTCGTACACGGTCGCGCCGGTTTCCTGGGCTACGGTGCGCAGGGCGGTGTTTTCATACTGGGGTTCGGAAAACAGGGGCGGATTGCCCGCGGCCCTGACCTTTTCGATCACTTGTTTGAGCATGCGGGGGGAAATGGGTTCATCCGGCTCCAGGGCAACCACCGCCGCCACCTCCAAGCCGTAAGCGCGGGCGAAGTAGGGGAAAGCCTCGTGGAAGGTGACGATCTGTTTCCGGGGCAGGGGTTCAACAGCGGCCCGCAGTTCCTCGTCCAGGGCGGATAGCTTAGCAATGTAAGCTTCGGCGTTTTCGGCGATGCGGTCCTTTTGATCAGGCAGCAGGGCGGAAAGCCCGTCCCGCAGATTCCGCACCATTTGGATAGCGTTTTCCGGGGCCAGCCAGATATGGGCGTTGTACGTTACCTGTTCGTGATCGTGCCCGTGATCCTCTTCCTCTGTCAGTAATTCCACGCCCTGAGAGCAGTCGATCACCGTAAGATCGGGAAACTGACCCGTCACGTCGGGCAGGAAGGTTTCCATGCCCGCGCCGTTGATGAGCAGCGCCGAGCATTTGGCCAAAGCGCGCATATCGCTGGTGAGCAGCTGATAATCATGCAGGCAGCCGGTGCTGGGGGGCGTCATGGAGGAAAGCGTCACGCCCTCCACGCCGTCCAATACGTTTTCCGCTAAGATATACACGGGATAAAAAGTGGCCATGACGGAAACGTCCTCGGCCACCGCGCCGCAGCCGGACAGGGAAACCACCAGCAGCGCCAGCAGCAGGGCAAAAGCTTTTTTCATAGGACTAAGCTTCCTTTCATTCAGCCTTTTTCTTTTTCAGCAGGCCCTTTTTCAGGATGGCCCGCTTGGTGAAATAGTTCCACACCATCACGATGGCGGTGGAAAGCGTCTTGTTGACCATGTACATAGTCACCGTGAAACCAAGCAGAGTGAAAACTACCTGGTCCTCGCCGAATACGCCCCGGAAAATGAGCATCAGCAGTTCATTGAGAAACAGGCCCATCACACTGGTGATCAGGAAGCCGGCCTTGGCGGAATTGCCCTGATCGCCCACCCCGCGGAAGACCCATTTCACGCACAGCAGATAATTGAGGATCACCGAAATCAGGAAAGCGATGGGCACGGCGATGAGCGTATCAAGCCCGCAGGTGTCCCGCAGCAGCACCAGGGCGGCCAATTCCACCAGGAAGCAGACCCCGCCGGTCACGATAAAGCGCAAGCCCTCCATCAGGCCGTTTTTTTTATGCATGCTCGTTTTCCTCCTGTTCCAACGCGGCGTATTTCAAAGTATCTCCATCGTCTCCCCGGGCATAGGAAGCGGACAGGATGGCGCTGACCGGCACGGTCACGGGGGTTTTCCGGCCCGCCGTGCGGTAGGTGACCTGATCCCTTTCCAGGCTGTCCACCCGGATATTCTGGTATTTCATGGTGTCGGCAAACAGGGCCTTCACCGGGCAGCCATGGCGCAGGGAATAGAGCAGAAATCGCGTTACCATGAGGACCCCTCCTGCACCTTTGCCTCAAAAATGACCACGTTTTTGTTTTCGCTTTCGTAGACCACCGGGAACAGGATGCGCAGCGCCCGTTCGTTCACCGTCATGCTGCCCCGTTCCCAATCGCCCAAGAGAATGCAGTCCACCTGATACTTTTCCAAAATATCCAGATTGCCCATGGGATCGGCGTAGAATGCCTTCACATCGGCGTGGCGCTCCGAATTATTGTAGCCGTGGAAGCTGAGCCACAGGTCGGGGCCGCATACGATGCGCCGCCCCGCTAAGCTGCTGACGAAATTGCGGTGCTGGTCGCCGGTCATGAATATGGCGTCCTGAGCGGTGTTGTTTTCCACAAATTCCGCGGCTTCGATTTCCTTGCTATTAAAAATCTCGTAATCGCTTTTCGCTTCCCGGGCCACGGCCAGCACGCCGGTGGAGAAGCACAGGACAGCGCACAAAACGGCGATTACGGGCCGGGCGCGCATGCCTTTGAGCTTATCCAGCAGCTCAAAACCGTAATCGGCGGCGATCACAGCGCAGAGCATGTACCAGATGTAAAACAGCTTGTTGTTGTCGTATTCGTTGGGCTGGAACTGAATGAACTCCGCTGCCAGGAAAATCACGAATGCGCCGGCGGCGATGAAGCGGCGCTTCTTGTTCTTTTCCAGCAGGGAAAGCAGGATCAGAAGGAAGGGCAGGCCGATATTTTTGATGTAGAACCAAAGATAACCGTCCCGCAGGCCGGAATAGGTGTTGTTGACCCAATTGAAATGGATTTTGAGGAAGCCGCTGTTGCCCACTGCCTGGCTGAAGGTCCAGGTGAAAAGCTGGGGCGCGGCCAGGGCCACGGCCAAACCGCCGTAAACACACCAGAACAGCAGAGATTTTTTTCTTTGCCCCCGGCTGTGAACGAGGTCCCAAAGCAGCCAGCCAAAGCTCATGAGGCCCAGGGCCAGGAAGCAGTGGGTGTTCACCATGGGCAGCATGCCCGCCCACAGGCCCGCTAAGATCAACTGCCGCCAGGGAATGGCTCGCTCGGAAGAGGCCGCGTTTTCAGGAAGCAGGGCGTCATAGAGCAGATACATGCAGGGGATCACCTGGCACCAGCCGCCCAGGGTGGTGCGCTGGGGCACCATCATATCCACGATCACATTGCTCCAGCGCAGGTTGTAGGTGCCGAATTCCCGGTGATTGGCGGGGGTCTGATACCAGCCGTTCAGCACGGCCTGAATGCGTTCCCACAGGCCCCGCACGGCCTGCAATTCGTTGTTTTCATAGCTGCCCAGCGCCTCGCCCTGCATATCCACCAGATACAGGAAGCCTAAGCCGCCGTTCAGAAAGAAGAACAGGGCGGCGAGCACAGCGGCACGGCGGCTGTCCGCCATGCGGTCAGCTAAGATCAGGTATCCCGCGAAGGTCAGCCCCGTCATCAGGATGCCGGGGAAAAGAATGGCCGCCCGCAGGGAAAAACCCATGAGCATGAACGAAGTGGACAGGGAATCGGTGAGGAAAGGGTAAGCAAGCAGCGCCCCGGGCAGGATGTTGTAATCCGCCGGGAAGGAAGCGCCCCGCAGGCCGGAGGCGATGGCCAAATGCAGGCACAGGTCGCCGTAAGTGCTTTGGCCCACGTGCATGGCCCCATTTACGGGGTTCAAAGTGTGGGTCCATTGCAGATAGCCGCCCACGATGGTCAGGGGCACGGCCACCCAGAGCAGCGCTTTGATCAGCCGCCGGTCCCGGTCATTGATGCGTGCCCGGGGTTCCCGGCTGCGGAAAAGCGCCGCGCCTAAAGTGATCAGAAGCAGCGGCGCGATGGCGATGACATGGGCTGTCAGGGTGAAATCCCAGAAAAAGGCGCACAGGGCAGGCAGCCACATCATGAGGATGAGCCCCAAGCACAGGCCCAGCCATACCCGCACCACCGGGGATTTCTTCGGCAGCAGGGAAAAGGTGATCACCGTGCCGCAGAGCATGTATAAGAGAAAATAGATAATCGCCAACTTGCTTCCTCCATAGAAAAAGCTCATCTTGGAAGGGGACGAACCGCCGGTTTCCGCCAGTGGCGGAAATCAAATCGGCGGTGAGATCTTTTCATCAGCTTAACTCCGCTTCAAGGCGCACGCAGCGGCCCACGAAGGAGAGCTCGTTGTAATTCTTGAGTTCGCTTTCAAAAGTCTCATCATACTTTTGCAGCATGGCCTGATAATCGTTGTACCGCTTTACCTTGCGCAGCACGCGGCCCTGGGGCGTTTGGAGCAGCATGATGGCTCCGTCCACCGCCGCCTGGGCGGGAACGACGAGCAAAAGGTCCCCCCGCTGGACGCGGAAGCCCCTTAGATCATTGTCCGGGGCCATGAAATAAAACACCTTGTCCGGGGACGCGCCTTCAATTTTGCCGTTGGTGATGGGCAGGAGGCGGTGGCCCACTTCCTTCATGACGGCGTTGTACACCGGCACATGCTTGAGCACGCCGGAAAGCGCGTCCAGCCAGATGGAGCCCGCCACGCCGGGGTCGGCTGATGCCGCTTTTTCTTCGGCTTTTTCCGCTTTCGCGGGCTTTTTGGTTTCTACAGCGCGGGTCAATTGCGGCACGGCGGACTGCAGGTCTACTGTGGCGGCGATATCGTCCAGGGTGAAATCGCTTTCCGTCTGCTGGGTCATGCCCATGGCTTTCAGGATGCGCCTGGCCTGATCGTCGGCGATGATGCGGGTGCCCGCTTCCACTTCCATCAAATATTTATCGCTGACGCCGCATTTTCGAGCCACCTGCTTGTGGGTCAGGCCCTGGCGGGTGCGTTCCAGCCGGATCAAATCTCCTAATCTGCTCATAAATTCCTCCGATTATTCTGATATAAGCGCCATGAGTTTCATCGCGCAAGCGGTTACATAGTTCAGGTTGCTTTCCTCGCAGATCACGTCCCGCCGGGTGTGGATGCGGGGGATGTGATACCCGAAGGGGCCTTTCCGGCAGGCCGCCACAGCGACGCCGCTTGGGAAGGATTTCTGGTCGGAATTGTAATTGGTGTTCTTGGCGGAGCAATGCACGGCCCGTTTGCCGTCCGCGTCCTGAAACGCGGCGCGCAGGAGCGAAAGCAAAGGTTCATCCGCGTTCTTGGGGGCCACGATGAAAAGATCATCCCCGTCGCCCACGCAGTCCATGTTCAAAAGCGTTTTGTCCGCCATCAAATCCGGATGCTTCTTGGCGAAAGCCTTGGAACCAACCTTGCCGTATTCTTCATTATCGAAGAAAATGAAAGCGGCGTTTTGCTTCTGTCCGGCTGGCAGGGCATTCATGATTTGCAGCAGCGCGGCCACGCCGGAGGTATTGTCATTGGCGGTGTGTTTGTTGGCGGGGCCGAAAAAAACCAGGGAAAACAAACCAAAGTATACGATATATGCCGCGATCACCGCGCCGACCCGGCCCCATAATCCGTAGGTCAGGTAAGCCGTCCCAAAGGCCAGCGCCAGCAGAATGAGAATCAGGGGCATCTGGGCCAGGATGGTCAAAATTTTGTTCTGCGGATATACTAAATTGGGAAAGGGCAACCGGGCGCAGGTATCGTAATGGGCCGTGAAAACCACCTTTGCCTTTTCCGGGTCGCCCGCGATCAGGTTGCGGCTCAGGAGAATACTGCCCTTGATTACTTCTTCCTCGCAGGGATAGCCCGCGCTGTGGGCGGCGGCTTTGACGAAAACGATGAAATCGTCCTTCTGCTTTTTTGTGCGCCGCACCTGGTATTTTGCCAGCAGGACGGATAAAATATCGCTCATTGCCCGTAATCCCCGTTTCCTGGCAGCAATTTGATGTCCAGATGGGGATTTTCCGCCGCCGCGTCAAAGAACACGGCAAGGAAGCCGGGCCATTTTTCCATTTTCTCTCCGGCGGCGGCGCAGTCCTCGATCACCAGCTGGGTATCGGGAAGATCGGTCAGGCAATCGTGCAGCGCGTCCAGGTTTTTTCCATAATAATCCGGAAAATGCAGGGCTTTTGCCAGAGCGTGATGGGCTTTTTCCGGGGTGTCCCACCCGGCGGCGGATAATTGCACTCGGTTCATTTTGCGGTTTCCTCCACGGTGATGTCCTCAAAGGTGGTGTAATGATCCTCGGTATAGAAGATCAGGCCGTCGGAACTGAAAATGATGCGCTTGGCGTTGCGGTACGTGCCGTCAAAATCGATATCGCATTCAAAGTATTTCCGGCCCTTGGCGTCGGGCAGCTGCCCCTCGTAGTTGCCGAAGCGGTCGCCGCCGATGCTTTTGCCGGGGGCCACCTTCCACAGATTGCCCTGGCTGCTGACCCAGCCTAAGGCCTGGGCTTCTTTCTTGGTGATATAGTTGGGCGGCAGTTCTTTAAAGGCCCGCAGATAGGCCGCCACGTGTTCCTTATCGCTGTATTCCTCGCCGAACGCCACAAAGGGCTCTTCTTCCGGCGGTGCGGTGGCTTTGGGCTTGGAGGCGGGTTTCGCGGTGGGAGCATCGTCTATTACGTCCTGGGTGATCAGCTCGTAGGTTTCCCGGTCCAGCGCCCCTGTGACCTTTAAATCCCAATCCTTTTGAAAGGCGATCACGGCTTCCTCAAAGGCTTTGCTGAAATTGCCGTCGATTTTGCCGCTGTAATAGCCCAATTCTTTCAGCGCGGTCTGGGCCTTGCGCACCTCCGCGCCGGAGGAACCCTTTTTCAGCGTTTTCCATTCCTCGGCATAGGCGGAGGGCAGCCAGGAAGAACTTTGATTCCCAAAGGTAGGCGATAGGAAAGCAAAAATACTGCCGCCGATGACGGCAATGGCCGCGATGGCCGCCAGCAGCCGAATCAGCCAGCTTTTTTTCCTAACCTTCTGTTCCATGGTCATTCTCCCTTCTGAATCCATACGCTGCGATGGCCGTACACGTCGGAAATGAAAATGGCGGGCTGGCCCCGCAGCTGGGGCAGCTGGAGCGTTTCACGCAAAGCGGGGGACTGCTTCCGGCGGGCGCTGCTTTCCTGGGCGCGGAACACGCCGTCCTGATAAAAACCCACCGACCATTGATCCACCGCGTCCAGCCCTGTCACCGAAAATCCCTGCGGGAGCTGATAATCCAGCAGCCGCACATCGTGGTAAGCGATGCCCGGTTCAAATTCAGCGCTCAGGGCCGCGCCGGGCGTGCCGCAGGGGGCGGTGACCGTCATTTCCGTATCCAAGAGCCGTTTCCGGCTGACTGATAAAGCCAGGGGCGAAGAATCGGCGGACAGAAAACGCCTGCCCGTATGAGCGGCGGCGGCGGCGGTGGTGCCGGAACCGGCGAACAGGTCCGCCACCAGGTCTCCGGGCTGGGTGGAACAGAGAATGATGCGGTTAAGGAGCGCTAAGGGCTTTTGGGTATCGTAGCCGGTGCGCTGGGGGTCCTTCTGCTGCAAGTGGCTCACATCCGTCCACACGTCGCCGGGGTACACGGGATCGTCGTCATAATAAATGTAGGTTTTTCCACCCGACTGAATAGAACGATAGGGCCGCCCGTTTTCATCCACCGCCCGGCGCATGTGGTTGGACCGGTTTTCGTTGCGGGGCAGCGGCACCGCCGTGATATCGAAATACTGGGCGCGGGATTTGCGGTAAAAGAGGATGGTATCGTGCTTTCGGGAAAAGCGTTTTATGCTGCGTCCGCCGGACTGGTAGGCCCAGATGATTTCATTCACAAAATTGTTTTCCCCGAAAATTTCGTCGCACAGCAGGCGGGCGTGCACGTTCATGCGGCTGTCCAGGTGCAGGAAAAAGGAGCCGGAATCTTTGAGCAGGGCCTTGGACGTTTCCAAAGCGGGCCGCAGCAGGTCCAAAAAATCCTGCTTGGTGGAAAAGCGGTCGCTGTAGGCGGGCAGCACCAGGGGGTCCCTGCCCGTGGCCCAGCCTTTTTCGCCCACCCGCATGCGCATAAAAAAGTCATCCCCCGTCATAAACGGCGGATCGAGATACACGCAGGCGGCCTGCCCGGCCCAGCGGCTGAAATCGGCTCTGGCGTCTTGCAGAAGCAAATCTCCCTGGCGGCCGCTGCCGTGCGTTTCCTGTTTGCAGTCGGTTTGTATCCAGCCCATGGACAAACCCCTTTCTTAAAGCATTTTCAGTTGTTCGTTGTACCGGTGCAGCGCGTCCAAAAACGCGGCGTGGGCGGGATGGGCGTACAGAAGCTTGCCCGCCTGCTCCACAGCCTGAACAAAATCAGGGTTCAATCCCTGCTTTCCGCTCTCCATCAGCGGGCATACGGCCCAGGCCCGGCGGTCCATCCGCGCGCCCCTTCGGGTGGGCAGCAGGGGAAACAAACGGCAGGACAGGGGACGCATGTCCCTTTCACAGCGCCCATCGCAAATCAGCAGCCGCTCAACCGGCGTCACAGCGTCATCCGGCATAATGGCCCAGCCGTCAGGAAGGGAAGCATACAGCGCTTCTTCCCCCGGAAACAGCAGCATGCCGCCCTGTCCGTCCTCGTCGCTTTGGCAGCAGGCAGCGCCGCAGGTCCGACCGCAGTCCCGCCTGAGCGGGGTCACGTTCTCCAGCAATTCCCGGGCGGCGATGACCGTTTTCAGCGGTTCCATGCTCTGCATCCCCCGTTTGCGGGCGCATACCGCGCCATTCTGTTTGGTATGCTCTATTCTACCACGAAAGGCCGGGGTTGACAAGGCAAAGTTGCGGTTCAAAGCGGGCGGAATTGTTCTGAACGGCCCGTTTTGCGCATACCCATAGAAAAAAAGAATGGAGGCGGCAGTATGGCGCAGCAGGCGGTTCGGAAATTCAGGCGCGGCGCTGGAAAGCCCGGGGCATTTTGGCGGGGATTGGCTGTATCGGTGCTGGCGACAGCAGCGGCGGTGATCGTGTTCGCGCTGATCATCAGCTTTGTGGATATGAGCGACGGCGTCATTCAGGCGGTGAACCAATTGATCAAGGCGTCGGCGGTTTTCTTAGGCGTGAAAACCATCGTTCCCCGGGGGGATGACGGCGGCATCCGGCGCGGAGCGCTGTTGGGGCTGGTTTATATGGGCTTGGGCGTACTGCTTTACGCATTGCTCACTCAGCAGAAAATTTCCTGGACGGGATATTTGATCGATGTGCTCATGGGTGTGGCGACGGGCGGCCTAAGCGGCATGCTGCTGGCAAGCCTGCGTGGAAAGAAGTAATCAGGGCTGAGAGTGATGAGTTGAAAAATATGAATAAACTCCCGGAGCGGAAAAACAACCGTTCCTGGGAGTTTTGTTCATTCGTGCTGAATAAAACTCAACTCTTAACTCTCAACTCTTCACTCCATTTATTGTTCCTGCTTCGCCTTGAGCATTTCCCTTGCGTGTTTCCTTGCGCTGTCCGCTTCGCCCCCAAGCATGCGGGCGATCTCGGCCACCCGGGCTTCTCCGGTCAAGGGGGTCAGGCGGGTGCGGGTGCGTTCCCCGTCGAAGGATTTTTCTACCAGGTAATGATGATCGGCCAAAGCGGCGATCTGCTGTAAGTGGGTGACGCACAGCACCTGGCGCTCCTTGGCGATGGCGGCCATTTTTTCGCCCACCACCTGGGCGGCCCGGCCGGAAATGCCGGTGTCGATTTCGTCAAAGATCATGCTGGGCACGCCCTCCCGCTTGGCGGCTACCGATTTGATTGCCAGCATCAGGCGGGAAAGCTCGCCTCCTGAGGCGATTTTGCTGAGCGGCTGCATTTCCTCGCCCCGGTTGGGGGCGATCTGGAAAGCGGCGGTTTCGTTGCCCAAGGGGCCGGGGGGACAAGCGGGCAGGGAGACCTGAAATTTTGTGCCCGCCATGTTCAAATCCCGCAATTGAATTTCCATTTCCCGCTCGAATTTCCGGGCGAGGGCTTGACGCGCGGCGGTCAACTCCGCCGCCGTTTTTTCGTATTGGGCGCGCAAGGTTTTTTCCTGCTTGGTCAGGGCGTCCAAATCGTCGTCCAAGCTTTCAAAGCCCGCGAGCTCTTTTTCGATTTCTTTGAGCTTTTCCACCATTTCCCCGGTGGTGGCCCCGCCGTATTTCCGGCTAAGGCGGCGGATCAGGTCCAGCCTTGCCTGCACGGCTTCCGCCCGGTCCGGGTCGCTGTCCAGGGAGGAAAGCTGGTCCCGCAGGGTCAGGCCGATATCCTCCGCCTCATAATAAATTTCATCCAGCCGGGAACGCAGGGAAGCGTAGGCTTCGTCCAGCCCCTCGATGGGGGAAAGGGCGCTGACAGCGGTGCGGATGGCTTCCACGGCGGGGTCTGTACCGTTGTAAACCGCGTCGTAAGCTTCCCGCAGGCCGTTTTCGATTTTTTCCGCGTAGCGGAACCGGTCGCGTTCCTTTGCCAGCTCTTCTTCCTCGCCGGGCACCAGCTTGGCGTTTTTCAGCTCTTTTTGACGGATGCGCAGCAGCTCCATCCGTTCGCCTGCCTGGGCGCTTTGGGCATTCAGTTTTTCCAGGCTCCTTTTGCATGCGTGCCACTGTTCATAGTCCGTGCGGGTCTTCTCCAGCAAAGTGCGGTGGGCGTCGTCGCCGGAGGCGTCCAAAAAGCCCAAATGCCGCTTTTCATCCATCAAGGATTGATGCTCGTGCTGGCCGTGGATATCCATGAGCAGGGCAGTGAACTGCTGATACTGGGAAAGGGGAAGAAGCGCGCCATTCACCCGGCAGGAGGACCGGCCCTGGACAGTGATGTCCCGGCTCAAAATCAGCTCGTTTCCATCGTCCAATTCCTGCTCTTTCAGCAGGTTCATGACGGCCGGACAGTCAGAAAGATCGAACACACCCTCCACCCGGGCTTTTTCCTCTCCGTGGCGGATCAGCTCTTTTTGCGCCCTGCCGCCCAGCAGCAGGGTTACGGCGTCCACCAGGATGGATTTGCCCGCGCCGGTTTCGCCGGTGAGCACGTGCAGGCCGGAGGAAAAATCCACCTGCATTTCATCCATCAGCGCAATATTGCGGATCGTTAAAGACAAAAGCATAATGACCTCGATCAGTTCACTTCAGCATATCCTGGAACCGCTTCACGGCCTGGGCGGCTTCGGTTTCGTTCTGCACGATCACCAAAATGGTGTTGTCCCCGGCCATGGTGCCCAAGATTTCGGGCAGGTGCATGGAATCGATGGCTTCCGCGGCGGCGTTGGCGCTGCCCGCCAAGGTTTTCACCACCACGATGTTGCCCGCGAAATTGATGGACAGCACGGAATCCCGGAACATGCGCACGAACCGTTCGCTCAGGCCGTGTTCCGCCTTGTCCGCCGTGGCGTACTTATAGCCGCCGGAACCGGACAGCACCTTGAGTAACCGCAGTTCCTTGATGTCGCGGGATACGGTGGCCTGGGTGACCACGATGCCCATTTCCTTCAGCCTGCCCGCCAGTTCCTCCTGGGTTTCCACATCGTACTGTTCAATGATGCTAAGAATGGCCGTCTGCCGCGCGTTTTTCATGTTCCATTCACTCCCGTTCATCTTGTTGGTTCCATACCGCCTGCTTTTTCCGCAGGGTATCGAAAAAACCGTTCTTTTCTATTTGAATCAGCCTTGCGTGTTTTTCCGCCAGGCCGACGGTTACCTGGGCTTCGTGAGTTACGGGCAGCAAAATCTGGCCGTCGATGGCCAATTGCAGCCGCCGCCGGTCCCGTCCGTGGGCTAGCAGGGTCACTTCCGTGCCCAGCGGCAGGATCACGGGCCGGAGCAGCAGCTCCCTTGCACACAGGGGCACGAGGAGCAGGCAGGCCGCGTCGGGCCGGATCACCGGCCCCCCCGCCGACAGGCCATAGGCCGTGGCACCCAGGGGCGTGGACACTACCGCGCCGTCCCCGTGAGCACAGAAAACCGTTTCCCCGTCCGCCAGCGCCTGCACCTCGATCACGCCGGGATGTTCCCCCCGGGTCAAGGAAAGGTCGTTTAAGGCGAAGTACTCTTTTCCATCGTACCGGACGCGCAGCAAGGGACATTTTTGCACGGCATACGCGCCGGAAATCAGCCTTTCCGCCGTGCTTTGGGGATCGTCCGCCCGGCCGTTCATCAAAAATCCCACCGTACCGGTATTTACCCCCAGCAGGGGCAATTCCCGATCCAGGGTCTCCTGAACGGTATGCAGTAAGGTTCCGTCCCCGCCGAAAGCGACCAGGGCCCGGAGATCATCCGGCATTTCGTTTAAAGCGCAGGCGCTGCCCACGCCCCGGTCCGAAAGCCACTGATCCGTATATACTTTGCCGCCCCGGTCCCGGATGGCCGCTGCCAACGCACAAGCGGCGTCCGCGCCGCGCTGCTGATAGGGATTTGCATAGAAATAAAAGGATGGTTGCATGGAATACCTCCATTCTGCATATTCATTTTACCATATTCAGCAAAATTATACAAGGCTTAAATCAGAGAAAAAACAGAAAAGGCAGGAAAACTCTTGACAAACGCGCCGGATGCGCCTATGATTGTACGGTTCAAACCGAAGATTCATGCAAACGGATGCTTCGGAATTGAATATGCAAAATATAAATATACATTTTTTGGATAAAAGGAGCCTGAATCCATGGAAACCTTATGCGTACCCGCCCAGGAGCAAACCCTCCGGCAGGCTGCCGAACTGCTGCGCCAGGGGCAGGTGGTGGCTTTTCCTACGGAAACAGTATACGGCTTAGGGGCAAACGCCCTGGACGAAGCCGCTGTTCGCGCGATTTTTGCCGCCAAGGAACGCCCGGCGGATAATCCGCTGATCGTGCACGTGGCGGATAGGAGCCAGCTCAAGGGTCTTTGCGAAGTGACGGAGACGGCGGAAAAGCTGATGGATGCTTTCTGGCCGGGGCCCCTGACCATGCTGCTGAAAAAAACGGAGCGTATTCCCGCTGTCACCACGGCGGGCCTGCCCTCCGTGGCGGTGCGCTGTCCCCGCCATCCGGTGGCATTGGCCCTGCTCCGACAGTGCGGCCTGCCCATTGCCGCTCCCTCGGCCAACCGTTCCGGCAGGCCCAGCCCCACCACCGCCCAGCATGTATATGAAGATATGGTGGGCCGCATCCCCATGATCCTGGATGGGGGCTCCTGTCAGGTGGGCGTGGAATCCACCGTTGCGGATTTGACAGGCGAAATCCCCTGCGTGCTGCGGCCCGGCGCGGTAACGGCGGAGGATATCGCCGCTGTGGCAGGGGCGTGCAGGGTGGCCGACAGCGTGATGCGCCCCTTGAAGGAAGGGGAGGCCGCCCCGTCTCCCGGCATGCGCCACCGCCATTACGCGCCCAAGGCCAAAATGACGGTGTACATCGGCAGTGATCAGGCGGTGGCAAAAGCCATTTGCAATCGGTATGATGAAGCGGAAAACGCCGCCATTCTGGCCCATACCAGCGCCATCCCGCTTTTCGGAAGCCGGCGGGTGTTCGACTTAGGCGATACTCCGGAGGAGGGTGCGCGCCTGCTGTTTCAGCGCCTAAGGGAAATGGACGAAGCGGGCCGCGGCCTGATCCTGGCCCAGGGCTGGAAGCCGGAGGGAAAAGCCCTGGCGGTGATGAACCGCATGGCCCGAGCGGCGGCGTTCGATCTGGTGCAGGTATAACGCGGTGTGATGCCACAATCACACAAAATCAGAATTTACACTTTTTTCTTGATTTTCCAATAAAGCCACTTGATTACCAGATAATGGTATTGTATGATAGTCATGGTCATATTCGGCGCATGCTTACGCCGCGCCGAAGGAGAAGGATGGCACCCCCTCGCCCTCCTTCTCCCCATTTTTTTATTTTGACGCGTTTTCACACCGCTGTTCCATGATTGAAAAAAAGGGTGTTTCATGGTAAAATACAAGGGTAGGCGGCGATAATACTTTGCGCAAGGAGACTATACCGATGCTTAACCAGATCGTTTCCGCCGCCCGGGAAGCCGGGCGTATGATGCTGAAATACCGGGACGCGGCCATTCACCAAAAGGAAGGTCACTTCAATTATGTAACCGATACGGACGTAAAGGTGCAGCGGTTTTTGCAGAAGGAATTGCTTTCCCTGCTGCCTTGCAGCCGCTTTTTTGCCGAGGAGCAGGAGAATGAACCGCTGACGGACGCGCCCACCTTCGTGGTGGACCCCATTGACGGCACGCTGAATTTCATGCGGCATCGCAACGCCTCCGCCGTGTCCATCGGCTTGCTGAAAGATAAGGAACCTGTGCTGGGCGTTGTGTACAATCCCTACGCCGACGAAATGTTCACTGCTGAAAAGGGAAAAGGCGCGTTTTTGAACGGCCGGAAGATCGCCGTTTCCCAAACGCCCTTTGATCAGGCCATGGTGTCCATTGGCACCTCGCCTTATGACGCCGGGCTGGCCCGGCGCACCATGAACGCCGCCACGCAATTCCTGCTGCGCGGGGGAGACCTGCGGCGCAGCGGCTCCGCCGCCATCGATTTGTGCGACGTGGCCTGCGGACGGTCCGACATTTTCTTTGAACTGCGGCTGCAGCCCTGGGATGTGGCGGCGGGTTCCCTGCTGGTGACGGAGGCGGGGGGCGTATTCCGGTCCTTAGGGCGCGAAAAGCCGTATTATGAGGGGGCATGCGGCATGCTGGCCTGCAATCTCCTGTGCGATGAGGCATCCATGAGAATTTTAGGGGAGGCGCTGTTATGAGCCTGACGCTTTCTTCCGCTCACGTGCACACCACCTTCTGCGACGGCAAGACGCCCGCGCCGGACATGGCCAGGGCGGCCTTTGAAAAGGGCTTTGTATCCTTAGGCTTTTCCTCCCATGGACCCCAGAATTTCGATCCGGGATACTGTACTGATCCATCCCGGGAGGAAGAATACAAGGCTCTCGTCCGTTCCCTGAAAAAGGAATATGAGGGCCGCATGACCATTTATTTGGGCATTGAGCGGGATGCTTATTCCTGCGTTTCCCCCGAAGGGTATGACTATTATCTGGCCGCCGTGCATTACTTCCTCCATCCGGACGGGCATCATACCCCGATTGACGGCAGGCCGGAGGATTTGAAACACTATGTGGATACTTTCTGCGGCGGCGACGGGCTGGAAATGGCCCGGCGGTATTTCACCCTGCTGCGGGATTATGTCGTTTCTTTCCGCCCACCCATCATCGCGCATTTTGACCTGGTGCGGAAAAACAACGCCGTTCTGCGCCTGTACGACGAGGAGGACGAGGATTACCGGGTCATGGCCCTGGACGCCCTGCGGCCCATGGCGGAAACCGGCGCGCTGCTGGAGATAAACACCGGCGCCATCGCCCGGGGGTATCTCACCACGCCTTATCCCGCGCCCTTCCTATTGAATGAATGGAGGAAATGGGGCGGCGAAGTGATTGTCAATTCCGATTGCCACGATATGCGGTATCTGGACGTTCACTTTGCAGAATCGGAAGAACTGCTCCGTTCCCTGGGCTACGATCACGCCGTGCGGCTGGGGAAAAGCGCCCTGTGGGAGCGCTACGCCCTGTAAAACTTGACAATTTCAGCGGGATGCAGGATAATAAAGTATTCCGGATGGGAAGGAGGGGAAAGCCATGGCCCACCTGATCGAAGCGGTGCAGCCTCATGGCGTGGCGTACCGTCGGGGCCTCAGGGCCGGGGATAGCATCATCGCTATCAACGGCGAGCCCATTCTGGATGAAATCGATTATCAGGCGCTCACCAACCGGCAGAAGCTGGATATCCTGGTACAACGCGCGGATGGGAAAGAGGAAACCGTGCGGATCATCAAGGCCAAGGACGCTCCCCTGGGCCTGCGCATGGCGGACACCCTGGCCTGCCGCCCCTACCCCTGCAAAAACAAGTGCGTGTTCTGCTTCATCGATCAAATGCCCCCCGGCATGCGGGATACCCTGTATGTGAAGGACGACGACTGGCGGCTTTCGCTGATCATGGGCAATTATATCACCCTCACCAACGTGGATGAAAAGGAATTCCAGCGCATCCTGAAACGGAAGGCCAGCCCCCTGTACATTTCCGTGCACAGCACCGACCCGGAAATCCGGGTGCGGATGATGAAAAACCCTAACGCCTGCCTGATTATGGATCGGCTTCATGCCCTCGCGGACGCCGGGCTGCGTTTTCACTGCCAGATCGTGCTTTGCCCCGGCTACAACGACGGGGAAGCCCTGAAAAAGACCCTGAACGATTTGAGCGCCCTGTATCCTGCCGCCCAATCGGCGGCCCTGGTGCCGGTGGGACTGACTAAATTCCGTCAGGGGCTGGCCCATGTGGACCCCTTCGACAGGAAAAAGGCCCTGGCTGTCATGGAAATCGCCCGCGCGTTCCAGGCAAAGATGCTGAAAGAAACGGGCACCCGGTTCGTGTTTCCCGCCGATGAAATGTATCTGATCGCCGGGGAACCCCTGCCGCCCGAGGAGGAATACGAGGGCTATCCCCAATTGGAAAACGGCGTGGGCCTGCTGCGAAAATTCGAGGACGCGCTTCGGGCCGCGTCCCTGGAAAACACCCTGCCCGCCGTGCCCCGCCGGGTGCGCATCCCCTGCGGCTCGTCCATCGCCCCGGTGATGGAGAAGTGGGTTCGGGATTATGGGCCTCAGGACGTTCAGGTGGCCGTGCAGCCCATCCGCAATACCTTTTTCGGGGAAACCATTACTGTTACCGGCCTGATCACCGGCGGCGACCTCATGGCCCAATTGAAGGACGCCGATGAGGACGAAATCCTGCTCTGCGGCAACACCCTGCGGGCCGAAGGGGATTTGTTTCTGGATAATGTGCCCTTGGAGCAAGTGAAAAAGGCCCTCACCCCCCGGCTGACGGTAGTGCCCAATACCGGGGCGGACTTATTCCGGGCGCTCCTGGGAAATGATTTTTTTAATGATAAAGGAGGGGTGCTTTGATGCCTTCCGCTAAGCCCCTGGTCGCTATCGTAGGGCGGCCCAACGTGGGTAAATCCACCTTTTTCAATAAAATCTCCGGCCGCCGCATCGCTATCGTGGAGGATACGCCCGGCGTGACGAGGGACCGCATTTACGCCGACGTGGAATGGACGGGACGGAAATTCACCCTGATCGACACCGGCGGCATCGATCCCCGCAGCGAGGACGTGCTGCTTTCCCAGATGCGCCGCCAGGCCGAAATCGCCATGGATATGGCGGACGTGATCTGCTTTTTTACCGACGCCCGGGCGGGCCTGACCCCGGACGACGAGGAAGTGGCCGTGCTGCTGCGCAAGACCCGCAAGCCCGTCATCTTAGCTGTGAACAAGCTGGATCATGGCGGATTGAATGATTCTCTGTATGAATTCTATGCCCTGGGCCTTGGCGACCCTGTGGGCATTTCCAGCACCAACATGTTGGGCCTCGGCGATTTGCTGGATGAAATCGTCAAGCGCCTGCCCCCCGCCGGTGAAGAAGAGGAAACAGAAGATCATGTGATCCAGCTGGCCGTGGTAGGCCGCCCTAACGTGGGCAAATCCAGCCTGACCAACCGGCTTTTAGGCCAGGAGCGCACCATGGTATCCGATATCCCCGGAACCACCCGAGACGCCATTGACACCCCTTTCCAAGGTCCGGACGGCACCTGGTACAACATCATTGACACCGCCGGTATTCGCCGCAAGCGGGCCATCGAGGACGAATCCCTGGAAAGATACAGCGTGCTGCGCTCCATCGCGGCCATCCGCCGCTGTGACGTGGCTCTGCTGCTCATCGACGCCCAGGAGGGCGTAACGGAGCAGGATGCCCGCATCGCGGGGATGATCCATGAGGAAGGCAAGGCGGCCGTGGTGGTGGTGAACAAGTGGGACGCCCTGGAAAAGGAAACAGGTACCCTGGAAAAATTCAAAAAACAGGTGATCGAAGACCTGAAATTCATGGATTACGCCCCCGTGCTGTTCATTTCCGCGCTCACCGGCCAGCGGGCCCAGAATGTGCTGCCGGAAGTGAACAAGGTGTGGGAGCAGGCCAGCCGCCGGGTGGGCACCGGCGCGCTGAACGACGTGCTTGGCGACGCCCAGATGGCGCTGCAGCCTCCCATGATGGGCGGCAGGAAGCTGAAAATCTATTACGGCACTCAGTCCGGCGTGTGCCCGCCCACGTTCTCCCTGTTCATCAACGCGGAAGAGCTGATGCATTTTTCCTATCAGCGGTATCTGGAAAACTGCCTGCGCAAGGCTTTTGGCTTTGATGGCACGCCCATCCGCTTCGTGCTGCGGGAGAAAAAGAAGGAGGAAGCCCGTCCATGATTTTTAAATATATCCTTTGCGCTGTGAACGCCTATCTGCTGGGCAGCATATCCACCGGCATCATCGTTTCCAGAAATTCCGGCCACAACCTGCGGGAGGAGGGCAGCCACAACATCGGGGCCAGCAACGCCCTGCGGGTGCTGGGCGTCAAGGGAGGCGCGCTCACCTTCTTAGGGGATTTCCTGAAAGCGTTCATTGCCGTCATGATCGGCAAGGCCGTGGCAGGGATGAACGGCGGTATGCTGGCGGGACTGTGCGTGGTGCTGGGCCATAATTGGCCGGTGCTTTTCGATTTCAAGGGTGGCAAGGGCATCGCCTGCTCCGCCGCCGTGCTCACCACCCTGTTCCCTCTCCAGGGCTGGATCGCCGCCGCCCTGTGCCTGCTGGTGATTTTCATCTGGCGCTACATTTCCGTGGGCAGCCTCACCATGCTTTTTTCCTTCGCCGTGCTGATCCTTTTCACCCAGCCCTTCTGGCCCGCCGGTGTGTGGGCCTTGATCCTGCTGGCGCTGGGCGTGTACCGCCATCGCAGCAATTTGGAACGCCTAAAGAACGGAACGGAAAACAAGATCGGGCAGAAAGCAAAACAGTAACATTGCAGCATGCAGGAAACCGCGGAGGTGACGCTTCCGCGGTTCTGTTTTTTCAGAAAGATCTTTCCGACATTTTTCCATCCTGTCTCGTCTACATAAATGGAAGGGGGGAGGACTGTATGGAGGATGTCCAGGGCCCGGACATGCTTCCGGAGGAAAACGAAGCGTTTGAACGGCTGGTGAATCAGCATCAGACGGCGCTGCTGCGGTACTGCTATCTGTACCTGCGGGATCAGGAGCAGGCGAAGGATGCCGTACAGGAAACGTTTTTCAAGGCATACAGGGGCTATCGCTCCTTCCGGAGCGGGAGCAGCGAAAAAACCTGGCTGATGAAAATAGCCCTGCGCACCTGTCATGACATACGGAAATCCGCCTGGTTCCGGCATGTGGACAGGCGGGTGACGCCGGACGATCTGCCGCCTGCTTCCGCGCCGTTCACGGCAGAGGAAGAAAACCTGATAACCCAGGTGATGCAATTGCCGCCCAAACTGCGGGAAGCGGTGCTGCTGTACTATTATCAAGGCATGAATGTGAATGAAATCTCGGAAACGCTGGGCATTGCTCACTCAACTGTATCAGAGAGGCTGACGCAGGCACGTAAAAAACTGCGTACAGCCTTGGAAAGGAGGGATTCCTGATGACACCGGAAACACCTGACCGGAAGGATGTACAGCGTTTTCAAAGCGCGGTAGACCACAGATTGTCCGGCCTTCGGGAAGATCCTTTTCTTGCCAAACGAATCATTGCCAATGAAACGGGGGAAAAGAAAGTGAAAAAGAGAATATCCTTGGGCTTTGCGCTGGCCCTGACGCTGGTTTTAGCTGTATCGGCGGTGCTGGCGGAAAACTGGCCCGGTATATCGGATTATTTAGCCAACGGTCTGCCCGACCGCGTCACCCACCCTTCGGGCACCGGGAATGAGGAAAGCATAGCGGGGGGTACGGTGATTCAGCGGCACGTGATCGAACCGGTATACGCGCCGGTGCGGGTGCACGTGGTGAATGACGACGGGGAGGAAACCTGCGCGTTTGATCTGACGCCCCAAGTGGCGCAGGTGGAGTATCGCTATACCATTCTTTACAAAACGGATAAAACCTGGGGGTTGGCCCCTGATATTGTGATAGTGGCTGCCGGCCAGCAGGATTTGAACCAGGCAATGAACCCCTTTGCGCCTTATCTTTTCAACAGCGGAGAGCTTAACGGCGGGGGCTATGATTTTGCTGTATCTCAATGGGATGCGTACCGGCTTGATTTTACCAAGTATCGGGGTACAGTTTCCTATATGAAAGAACTGTATCTGAACGAACAGGGAGAAATCGTGCGGACGGTACAGGCTAATATGGCAATGCGCCTCGGCTTGGTGGATGATAATGGGACGCTGCCGGAAAACTGCTTTGAGGTGGCGGACGGCGATGCTGTGGAACCGGGCCCGACGGCTGGAACAGCAGCGCAGCCCACGCCAGAGCCCGCTGGCCTGCAATACGACGGAACAGCAGCGCAGCCCACGCCGGAGCCCGCTGGCCTGCAATACGGCGGGTCCCAGGACGCCGAATACTATGACACGCTGTTGTTCGGCGCGCCCTATACGCTTCATTATACCGACGAAAACGGTACGCTGCAGGAAGTTCTTAACGACAATTGCACGAACATGACCGCACATTTCAACCGGCAGCAGTTTGAACTTCTGGAAGACTTTGGAAAGCAGGACGGCCCGGTGGAAACGGAATATGAATTGCTGCTGCTGGGAACGACTTCCACAAGTGACGGAGGCGTTATGTCTTTTCAGGAGGTGGAAAAGCCGGACGTAACCGTTTATTATCAGAAGGATTTTTATACCGTGCGTTTTTCCGGGGGAAAATTCCGGCTGCAGTACCCCACGGATCTGTATTATTCGCAGGAAGCTTACCATCAGATTGATTCCATCACATGGGTGTTTGAGCCGTCCCGGGCGTATCTGACCCACGCCGATTACGCGGTGGAAGAATACCCTTATGATTTCACCTTCCGTCTCATGAATCCGCTGGATTTCCATACTGTGGAAACCTTCGGCTCGGAGCTGCCGCCCATCACCCACCACTATATTGGAGCGGACGGTACGGAAAAAGAATGGGAATTTCAGACCGATCATTTTGAAGCCAGCCTCCAGGAGCAGGCGGTCACGCGGCTGGTGGATTTGTCCCAGGAAGAACAGACGCTGGAATACCAGGACAGCTTCATTTCCATCCGTTCCAATACGATTCCCGTTTTGCCGCAGGTCACGGTGTTGGAAAAGCCGGAATGCGTGGTCACGCCCCTGTCCAACGGCTATGAAATGCGGGTGACGGGCGGGATGATGCGCCTGCGCTATTTATCCGTCATCTGGCGTCAGGAAAGTGCGGACGGCACGATCATGACGCTGGATGCCCCGGACGGGCGGGAGGCGTATACCACCGTGGAAATCCCCTTCGACTTTACGTTTACCGTGCCCGTATATGAATGATCGAAAACATCATGATGCGGAGCGCCTGTCGCGGCGCTCCCTTTTGCATAAATTGAGAATGTAAAAAAATGCAACGATTCCGAAACATTTCTTTTCAATTGCGTCTGTGTGTGGTATACTGATAGTATGATTGAAGGGGCTGGGGACTGTCCGGCCTGACGAGGTGAAGGAAGCAATGCGGGAAACCTTATTGGCCGTGGACGGCAACAGCCTGATGCACAGGGCCTTTCACGCCCTGCCCCTGATGGACGCGAACGGCGTGTACACCAACGCCGTGCATGGGTTTTTATCCATGCTGCTGAAAGCCATGCAGGATTTGTCGCCCCGGTATATTGCCGTGGCGTTCGATCTGCCCGTGCCCACGTTCCGCCATACCGCCTACGCGGATTACAAGGCGGGCCGCCGGGCCATGCCGGAGGAAATGCGGCCTCAGTTTCCCGTGATCAAGGAAATACTGGCCGCCATGCGTTTAGGCGTGCTCACGGCGGAAGGGTACGAAGCCGATGATATATTGGGCACCCTGTCGGTAAAATGCCGGGAAACGGGGCTGGACTGCGTGCTGCTCACCGGCGATAAGGACGCCCTGCAATTGGTGGGGGACGGCACCAAGGTGCTCTTCACCCGCAAGGGCATCACCGAAAGCACCCTGTTCGATTCCGCCGGGGTAAAGGAATATTTCGGCGTTACCCCGGAACAGGTGACGGACTGGAAGGGCCTCATGGGCGATACCAGCGACAACATCCCCGGCATCCCCGGCGTGGGGGAAAAGACGGCGGTGAAGCTGTTAAGCGAATACGGCACCCTGGAAAACGTGCTGGCCCACGGGGCGGAAATCAAAGGAAAGCTTGGGGAAAAGGTGCGGGACAACGAGGAGCAGGCCCGGTTCAGCAAGGACCTGGCCACCATCCGCCCCACGGCTCCCATTGAATTCAATCTGTCCGCTTTTGATGTTTCCCACATGGCCGAGGGGCTGCCCACCTTGCGCAAATACCAGCTCAACGGTGTGGCGGGACGGCTGGAAAAGATGATCCCGGACGCCGCGCCAGCCCCGGAAGTGGAAGAAACGGAAATAATCTTTGCGGAAGAAACCTTGAAAACAGTGGGGGAGATCGCCGCGTTTGTAAAGGAGGCGGAAAACCAGCCCGTTGCCCTGCATGTGACGTCTGTCCGCATGACGGTGGCAATCCCCGGCAGGCTGGCGGAAATCGTGCTGCAGCAGGATATGCTGTCGGACGGGCTGCTGCCGGAGGAAGCCTGGCAGGCGCTGAAACCGCTGCTGAACAAAAAACTGTACGTGCACGACGGCAAGGCCCTGCTGCATCTTTTGGCGGATATGAATATGCCCTTGCCGGAATTTGCCTGGGACACCATGTTAGGCGCGTACCTGCGCAATCCCCAGGAAAAATCCTACGCTCTGTCCGGGTTCGCCCGGGAGGATGCCGCTGGGGTGCTCACCCTGGCGCAAGCCCAGGAAAAGCAGCTGAAAGAAGAGGGCATGCTTTCCCTCATGCGGGAAGTGGAAATGCCGCTGCTGTATGTGCTCTTTGATATGGAGCAGGCGGGCTTCCAGGTGGACGGAAGCGTTTTGTCCGCCCTCGGCGCTGAATATACCAGGCAGGCGGAGAAACTCAAGGAAGAAGTATACAAGCTGACCAATCAGCGCTTCAACCTCAACAGCCCCCAGCAATTGGGCAAGGTGCTGTTTGAGGACCTGGACCTGCCCCACGGCAAAAAGACCAGCCGGGGCTATTCCACCGACGCGGACACATTGGAAAAACTCATCGATAAACATGCCTGCATCGCACCCATCCTCAAATACCGCCAGGTGGTGAAGCTGAACAGCACCTACATCGACGCCCTGCTTCGCAAGATGGACGCGACGGGCCGGGTGCACACATATTTCGACCAGACCGGCACGGCTACCGGCCGCATTTCTTCCAGCGAGCCCAATTTGCAGAACATTCCCGTGCGCACCGAAATGGGCCGGGAGATCCGCAAAGCGTTTATCGTGAGTCCCGGCTGTGTGCTGGCTGACGCGGATTACAGCCAGATCGAGCTTCGGGTCATGGCCCACTTTTCCGGGGACGCCGCCATGGTGGACGCTTTCCGGAAGGGCCAGGACATCCACACCCGCACGGCGGCGGAGGTCTACGGCGTGCCCATGGAGGAAGTGACCCGCGAAATGCGCTCCAGCGCCAAGGCGGTGAACTTCGGTTTGGTGTACGGCATCAGCGAATTCGGTTTGGCCCGGAATATCGGCGTGTCCCGCTATCAGGCGGCGGATTTCATTGCCCGCTATTTTCTCCGCTATCCCGGCGTGAAGAAATTCATGGACGAGGCGGTGAAAAAGGGCTACGATCAGGGCTACGCTGTTACCATGATGGGCAGACGGCGGCAACTGCCGGAACTGAAATCCAGCAACGCCAACATTCGCAATTTCGGGGAGCGCGCCGCCATGAACACCCCCGTCCAGGGCACGGCGGCGGACATCATCAAGCTGGCCATGGTGCGGGTGCACGACGCGCTGAAAAAAGAGGGCCTGAAAGCCCGGCTGATTTTACAGGTCCACGACGAACTGCTGATCGAAACACCCCAGGAAGAAGCGGAAACGGTGGCCCGTATCCTGCAAGAATGTATGGAACAGGTTTACGCCCTCAAGGTGCCGCTGGTGGCGGAAGTCAAGATGGGGGAAAGCTGGTTTGAAACGAAATGAGTAAGTATGTTATTGGCCTCACCGGCGGCATCGCCTGCGGGAAAAGCAACATTTCCCGGTCCTTAAAGGCGGCGGGCGTGCCGGTGATCGACGCGGACGAGATTTCCCGGAGCCTGACGGCTTCCGGCGGTCCCGCCCTGCCCGCCATTCGGGAAATATGGGGCGACGCCGTATTCGACGGGGAGGAACTGAACCGCCGCGTGCTGTCGGATATCGTGTTTGCCGATCCCAGCCAAAGGGAAAAGCTGAACGCCATCATCCATCCCCTGGTGCTATCCGAAATCCACCGGCAGATGAATGAAACGGACGGCCCGGTGGTGATGGACGTGCCTTTGCTGTACGAGGTGGGCATGGATACCTGGTGCAATGAGATTTGGTGCGCCTACGCGCCGCAGAAGGAGCAGGTGCGCCGGGTGCGCAAGCGGGGGCAGATCACCTGGGCTGAAGCGCTGCGCCGCATCCATTCCCAAATGCCGGTGATGGAAAAAAGAAAACGGGCGGACCATGTGATCCGCACCACCGGCACCAAAGAGGAAAGCGGCCGTGCGGCTCTTTCCCTGTGGCAGGACGCGGTGAAACGCGCCGCCCAAACCGGAGGACAAAAACAGCATGTATGATTATCCCTCTCCCGCACCGGTTCAGGCTCCGCCTCAGCGTAGACGCCGCTCAGGAAAGACGCCCGCGCGAAAGAGAAAAAAGGGCTTTGCCCTGTGGCAGTGGATCGTGCTGGCTGCGCTGGCGTGCGGCCTTATCTATGCCTGCATTCAGCTTTCTTCCGCCAACGGCAGCCTGGAGAAGCTCCGGCAGGAACGGCAGGCCGAACAGGAACGGTATGAACAGACGGTAAAAAACCATCAGCCCCGCTACCGGGACCTGATCGAACAATACGCCGCGGAATACGATCTGAACCCCGCCTTTGTTTCCGCCATCATCATGCAGGAAAGCGGGTATGATCCCCGGGCGGTGAGCGGCAAGGGGGCCATGGGCCTGATGCAGTTCATGCCCGACACCTTTGATTGGGTGGCCCCCAACTGCGGCGTCAGCAAAAATGACGTCAGCGCGGTGTACGATCCGGAAAACGCCATCAAAATGGGCTGTTATCTGCTGCGCTATATCTGCCGCAAGATCGGCAGCGACGATCCGGTGCTGGTGGCCTGCGCCTATCACGCGGGGTGGGGCACGGTGCCTTCCTGGATCGAAAACTATTCCACCGACGGCAAAACCCTCACGGTGGCCCAGATCCCCAAATCAGATACGCGGACCTACGCGGGAAGGGTGTTGAATTCCTATGCGATCTATTTGCAGCACTATTATTAAAAGAGCGCTGGCCCTGCTCCTTGCGCTGGCCCTTTTCTGCCCCTCCGCAGCCTTCGCCACCACCATGGATTCTTATTTATCCTTAGGCATGATTTCGGTGAAAACTGCGTCCCTCAACCCCCTGGCCCCGGAGGAAAGGGAGTTTCAATCCCTCACCGCCCTGATTTACGAAGGGCTGTTTTTCCTGGACGATGATTACATGCCCCAGCCCTGCTTGGCCACGGAATGCAACTCCACAAGCGACGGAAAACACTGGACCATCCGCCTGCGCAAGGACGCCGTATTTCACGACGGTTCCCCCTGCACGGCCTACGATGTGGAAGCCACCATCAACGAAATCCTGCGCCTGGCCCAGGAGGGAAAGGGCGCGTATGATCAATTGCAGTACATCATCAGCAGCGTGTCGGTGAACAGCGCCGATTCTTTGCAGATCACGGTGAAGCGCCCTTATTACGGCGTGCGCTTCGCCCTCACCTTCCCCATCCTGCCCCGGGATCAAGTGCAGTCCGCCAATCCGGCGGGCACCGGTCCCTATAAGGTGCTGGAATTTATGCCTGCCAATTATCTATACCTGTCCGCCAATGAAAACTGGTGGAAAGGCGAGCTCACCGTAAAGGATATCAACGTGTCCTTCCGCGCCACCAACCGGGAACTGATTTCGGACTATGAATATAACCGCGTGGACGCGGCCATCACCCGCTCCGCTTCCGCCGGACAGTATCAGACGGGACTTACCAACCTGAACATCACCTACCGCACCCGCCAGCTGGAAACCCTGCTGCTGAACCACAGCGCCAGCGCTTTCCCGCTGAATGATCAGAGAGTGCGGGAAGCCATCCGCTACGCCATCGACTTTGATGCCATCGCCAATTCCGTTTACATGGGTATGGCGGACCGGACGGATACCCCCCTGCCCGCCGGCACCTGGATGTACAGGGACAACGAAAGCGCCTACGCCTATAACCCGGACAAGGCCCGGCAGCTTCTGGACGAGGCGGGCTGGAAGCCCAATCCCCAGGACAACAACATCCGACATACCGTGGTGGAGGAAAAAGGCAAGCAGGTGGATAAGCGCCTGCGCCTGGGCCTGTACGTATACGAGGAACAGGATAATTCCGTGCGCGTGCAGGTGGCTGGCATGATCGCCGATTATCTGGCCGCCGTGGGCATCAACGTGCACGTGGAAACCCAAAGCTTCGCCAGCGTGGCCGCCCATCTGAAAGCCCGGAACTTCGATATGGCCATCGCCGCCTTCCAGATGGACGTGGTGCCGGACCCCGGCTTCATGCTCATGAGCGGCAACGTGGGCAATTACTGCGGCTATAAATCCACCGCCATGGATAACCTGTTCAAGAAGCTGCGGGAGGAGAGGGATTTTTCCGCCTACCGCCAGCTCTTGTGGGATATCCAGGATCAGTTCGCCCAGGATTGCCCCTTCATTTGCATGTGGTACCGCTGCGGGGCGCTGCTCACCCGCAAGGTGTTCACCACTGTGCGGGACGTGAGGGAGCCGGAGATTTTGCGGGGAATAGAAAGCATAGGGAAATAAATCATTTCAATCCATCGAATCCAGTCCGTGGGCGGTTTCCGCCTGCGGGCTGTTTGTTTTCAGCCAGCTCACGCTCCAATCATAGGGGTGGGGAGAACGCCGGGAAAAGGTATTCCAGGCGATTTCCAGGGCGTGACTGCGCATCGTGTCATCCTCGATCCGTTCCAACTCCGGCAGCACGTCGGGGGAGAGGGAGGCTAAATAGGAAGCGTCCAGGTCCTTGAGCGTGCCCTGATTATACGCGCTGACCTGATAGCGGGCGATCAGCCTGTCCACATTGCAATAATTCAGGGCGGTCCAGGTGCACAGGATCAGCACGGCCAGGGTGGGGCAGACGCGCATATTGGGGAAAGCGCATTTGAGCAGGCACGCCCCTAAGACGCACAGGATCATCAGCATGCCCCACAGAGTGACTACCCGCAGCACGCTCAAACCGAACGCCTGAATATAGAGCCGCATGCGGAAAAAGGCGGAAAAGTCGATCACGATGGTCAACGCTGCCACAAAGGCGCACAGCAGCCGCACCGATGCGCTGTTTTTTCCTAAGGAAAGGCTGGGCAGGATCAGCATGAGCGTCAATATCGCCAGCGCCACCAGTTGGAAAAAGCCGCCGCGGGCATATTCCGCGTAACCGATTTCCCGGATGGCTTCCGCCGAGCCGAAAAAGAGATAGCGGAACTGAACGTAAACGAACAGGGCGTAAACCGCCGCCAGCATGGCAAGTACGGTGGACAGAATCACGGGGGAGGCATGACGCTCCTTGGGCTCCTCCTGCGAGAAGGGATTTCCTGCCCCGGCAGTCAGGAATGAAAACAGGCACAGGCCACCGATCAAGGTGTACGCCAGCCGCAACAGTCCTGATCCGTCGATCCGGTCCAAAGAACGGAAGCCGGAGGTCAGCAGGGAGGAAAACACCTGGTCCGCGCTGCTAAGCAGGGCGGCGGCCAGGAGCACCACCGGCAGCCCCAGCAAGAGCCCCGCGCCGAGGCCCCGAAGCTTTTCGTTTTTTTCTGGTTTGGGCAGGTTTTTCAGGGCTTTCAGCGGCAGGAGCCAGCGGGTGAAGAAGGATGGCAGGAACCGGCGCAGGCCCAGCCGCAGCCCCCGGCCCTCCAGGGCAGGCAGGGGATTTGTCCCCATCAGGGAGAACAGGGAAAGGGCGGTGGTCAGCCAAACCACGGGCAGGTTCATCAAGCGCATGGCGTCGTCGGCAAATACAGCAAAGCAAATCCCCAGCGCCAGTGCTATAATGAGCAGAAACCAGCCGCCTTTGGCACTTTTCCAGCGTGGCGCGCCTTTTTTTCCCGCGGCTGCCAGAGAAACGCACACCAAAAGCCATTGGGTCAGCGTCAGCCCCACGCCCGGAAGATGGCCGTGTTCGGTATAAAACCACGGAAAATGCGCAAAAAAATAACACCCGGCGGCCAGCAAGGCCGAAAGCAAGAAAACCCATTCCCACGCGCCCCAGGCAGGAGGAGGAGACGCGGCCTCCTCCTCCGCAAGTTCGGGGATCACATCCGCCTGGATGCGCTGAAGATCATTCTCCATCCTGATCCTCTCCTTCCTCGTAAATCAATATATCTCCGGGCTGACACCGCAGCGCCTTGCAGATTTCGTTCAGCGTGGAAAAACGCACGGCCTTGGCCTTCCCGTTTTTCAGAATGGAAAGGTTGGCCATGGTGATGCCCACGCGCTGGCTTAATTCCGTCACGCTCATTTTCCGGCGGGCCAGCATCACATCAATATCGACGCGGATCACGCGCAGCCCTCCTTATACGGTCAGATCGTTTTCTTCCTTGATTTCCGTGGCCCGTTTCAGCAGCCGGGCCAGCCCGCCCGCCAGCATGCCCATGGCGGCGCTGGCTGCCGCGGCCAGCAGAAAAGCCACCGTCCAGATGCCGGACCCAAGGCCCAGCAGCAAGCCCAATGGAATGCCCAGCAGCCATAAAATGGCCGCCCCGATCAACAGGCGCGCAATGCGGGAAAGGCTTTTTTCGTTTTCCGGGCAGAAGGAACGGTCCTGCCCGATGCGGCGGCATATCCGAAAATAATCCGCCATGGCCATGAGATAAATCAAGCCGATCAGCCATAGAAAGACCAGCGCGGGAATGAACAGATACGCGTACTCCGGCAGCAGCGCCCTGTATTGCAGCCCCGCTATGGGCGCGTCCACAAAAAATACGTATCCGCCGCCCAATACGGCAATGCATCCAGCTAAGATCAGCAGCCTGCTCACCTTGCGATGTTCCATTTTCATCGCCTCCTTGATGACCATTATATCCCAGCGAATTTCTTTTGTCAACAAAAATTTATCGAAAAACGATAATATTTTGTTGCAAAAGAAAATGCTGTCATGATTAGGCGCAGAAGGGGCAAAACCGACTGTAAACTCTTTTTCAACGGTTGAAAAATAATTACGAATATGTTACAATATTTTTACGGGCGGATGGAAGCACTTTTTGCTTTGCCGCCGCGAGGAAGGGAGGCGCAATCCATTGCGTAAAATGCTTCTGGTTTTCGCTTTTTCGCTGCTGCTGATCGTAACGGTCGCCGCCGCGAGCGCGGAAACGTATTCATTCGGGGATATCCGCGCCCAGGTGGAAATCCCGTCGGATTATGAAATGGTGCTCACGCCCTACAATTTAAGCAGCAGGGCGGACTGGATCGCCAGCCAGGGCCTGGATTACGACGCCTTGGCCAACAGCTTTGAAGCCGAGGGCATTTTGCTTCAGGCCATCGACGCGGAAACAAACCGCACCCTGGTGATTTCCGCCCTGCGGGATACGGACGGCCAGACCTATTTCGACCTGAACAACCAGGACGAGGATATGCGCAAGGAATTCCGCGTTTCCCACACCAACGGCACGGCTTACGGCATTTTGGGCTACACCTATTCCAGCGCCAAGTGGGCTAATTACGGCAAAGTGACCCTGCGCTTTCTCCAGACCCAGTATACCCTGCGCCAGGACGGCCAGCTGGTGTGCAGCGGCTATCAGCGGCGCACCATTCGCAACGGCTACACCATTACCCTGGACATGCAGGTGCGGGACCGCACCGCCAAAGAAGCCGACAACACGGCCCTGGAAAAGGTGATGAAAACCTTCACCTTCACCGAAATCCTGCCCATGCCCGAGCTGCCCATCAAGCTGGCCGTGTCCGCCGCGCCCCCTGCTGAAACCAATGAGGATACCTTCACCATTAAGGGCACCACGGCCCGCAAGGCCACCGTGACGGCCACCGTGTTTTCCTTGGGCAGCGCGGGCGGCCAGAGCTACCAGACCACCGCCAACGGCAGCGGCTCGTTCTCCATCAAAGTGAAGCTGCCCGCCCAGGGCGTGTATTCTATCACCCTCACTGCCGAGGCGGAAGGGTCCATTCCCGCTCAGCGCCTGTATTCCGTTACCTTCCAGCAGGGCATCCTGCCGGTGGATCTGGTGACCCATCCGGGAGATACCCTGAACGATGAAACCGTGTTTTCCGGCACCACCGTGGCGGGAGCCAAGATTCAGCTGGCCATTTCCGGCCCCATCACTTACAGCAAAACCGTCTCCGGCAATCAATTCAATTTCAAGGTGGATACCAGCGCCGAGGGCACCTATCAATTCGTGCTCAGCGTGACCAAGAAGGGCTTGCAGGATCGGGTTTTCACCTTTACCGCCGTGCGCTCCTATACCGATTCCGAGAGGGAAGATAAGATTCGCGCCTCGGCCAAGAAAATGACCTACGCCAACCTGCCCAAGGCGGAGAACCGGGGCAAAGCCGTGGTGGAAACGGGCTGGATCACCGGTATTGAAAAGAATATCGACGAATGGGTGGTCACCTTCGCCCTGACCCAAACCAACAGCGGATATAAGGATATCGTGTACCTGATCTGCCGTGAGGAGCCCGCCTGGGGCGTGGGGGATCAGGTGAAGGTGTACGGCACAGCGTCCGGCACGTTCAGCGAAATCAACGAAGATGGCAAGATCAAAAGCTATCCCCGCATCGATGTGGGCTTCATGGAAGCGGCACAGTAAAATAATCAGGTATCAAAAATCCCCGGTTCCTTTACGGAGCCGGGGATTTTTGATCAATCGTCAAGGCACTGGGGCTATCCGCCCCAGACCCCAACCCGTGGTTACTGATGAAAGTATCTGGCTGAACAAATATACGCTCAGTCCATGCTGTGCTTCACGCGGTCGTGTTCTTCGGCGCGCTTTGCGTTGTTGAAGCGGTCCAGAGTGCCGACGAGGTAACCGGTGATGCGGCGGATGCGTTCAAAGGGCCTGCCGTTTTCCTCGCGGCCGCAGTTGGGGCAAGTGTCGCCGATGATGCCGTTAAAGCCGCACAGGGGGTCGCGGTCCACGGGGTGGTTAATGGAACCATAGCCAACGCCGCAGTCGTGCATATGGCGCACGATGCGCTCAAAAGCTTCCAGGTTCTTGGTGGGGTCGCCGTCCATTTCCACATAGCTGATGTGGCCCGCGTTGGTGAGGGCATGATAGGGGCCCTCGATGGTGATCTTATCAAAAGCGCTGATGGGATAATAGACGGGCACGTGGAAGGAATTGGTGTAGTAATCCCGGTCGGTCACACCGGGGATCACGCCGAAGCGTTCCCGGTCAATGCGCACGAAGCGGCCGGACAGGCCCTCGGCGGGAGTGGCCAGCAGGGTGTAGTTCATGTGGCGCTCGGCGGTGAGCCTGTCCAGGAAAGAACGCATGAAGCCCACGATTTCCAGGCCCAGATTCTGGCTTTCCTCGCTTTCGCCGTGATGCTTGCCCCGTAGGGCTTTCAAGGCTTCGGCCAGGCCGATGAAGCCCACGGACAGGGTGCCGTGCTTGAGGACTTCGCGCACCTCGTCGTTCCAGTCTAACTTTTCGGAATCGATCCACACACCCTGGCCCATGAGGAAGGGGAAATTATAGACCTTTTTCCGGGCGATGATCTCATAGCGCTCGTCCAACTGCTCCACAACCAGCTTCATCTTGTTTTCCAGCTCGGCGAAGAACCAGTCCACGTCCCCGTTGGCCTTGATGGCGATGCGGGGCAGGTTAATGGAGGTGAAGGACAGGTTGCCGCGGCGGGGCGCGATTTCCCGGCTGCGGTCATAGGCGTTGCCGATCACGCGGGTGCGGCAGCCCATATAGGCCACTTCGGTTTCGGGATGGCCGGGCTTGTAGTATTGCAGGTTGTAGGGCGCGTCTAAGAAGGAGAAGTTGGGGAACAGGCGCTTGGCGCTGACGCGGATGGCTAAGCGGTACAGATCGTAGTTGGGATCGCCGGGGTTGTAGTTGACCCCTTCCTTCACGCGGAAGATTTGGATGGGGAAAATGGGGGTTTCGCCCCGGCCCAGGCCCGCTTCCGTGGCCAAAAGGATCTGTTCCATGACCAAACGGCCTTCGGGGGAAGTGTCGGTGCCGTAGTTGATGGAGGAGAAGGGCACCTGGGCGCCGGCGCGGGAGTTCATGGTGTTCAGGTTATGCACCAGCGCTTCCATAGCCTGATAGGTGGCCCGGCGGGTTTCCTTCACGGCGTATTTCTGCGCGAAATCAAAGATTTCATCGGCGGTGGCTTCGTCGGCCCGATCGCTCAGCTTCTCCCGCAAAGCCGCCTTGAATTCGTCGGTTTCCTGCAAGGTGGGCTTTAAGCCCGTGGTTTCCTCGATGTCGCCTAACATTTCCCGGGCCTTTTCGTCCGCATTTTCCATGCCCAAACGCAGCTCCAGGGCGCGGGACAGGTTATCCCGGAAACGCTTGGCGAAGGTCTTGCTCACGCCGGGGGCCATGCCGTAATCGAAGTCCACGATGCTCTGGCCGCCGTGCTGGTCGTTCTGGTTGGCCTGGATGGCGATGCAGGCCAGGGCGGAATAGCTGGAAATATCATTGGGCTCCCGCAGCACGCCGTGGCCGGTGGAAAAGCCGTTCTTAAAGAGCGTGGTCAGCTGGATCTGGCAGCAGGTGGTGGTGAGGGTGAGGAAATCAAGATCGTGAATGTGGATATCGCCCTCCCGGTGGGCCTTGGCATGGGCGGGATTGAGCACGAACATATCGTAGAACTGCTTGCTGCCCTCGCTGCCGAATTTCAGCATGCTGCCCATGGCGGTGTCGCCGTTGATGTTGGCGTTTTCGCGCTTGATATCGCTGTCGATAGCGTCCTTGTAAGCGATGTCCTCGAATACTTTCATCAGGCGGGTGTTCATTTCGCGCACGCGGCTGCGCTCGGCGCGGTAAAGGATGTAAGCCTTGGCGGTGCGCACAAAGCCCTTTTCGATCAGCACGCGCTCCACCATATCCTGCACTTCTTCCACGGTGGGGGTGCTGCCGATGTTTTCGTTGTTTTCCAATTCGCGTTCAACCTGTTCGCTGATGAGCCGGGCGGTTTCCTCTCCCTTGGCGCTGCCGGAGCCCTCGAAGGCTTTGGTGACAGCATGCTGGATCTTTTCGATGTCGAAGGGAACAACGCGGCCATCCCGCTTCCTGATGGACGTAATCATGTGTGAATTTCCTCCGCTGATATCTTTCAATGTTTTTACGATTTCGTGTCGGCTATTAGAAAAGCCGGACCCTATTATATCGGGCCCGGCGTGAGTTGTCAATACCATATTTGGGTGATTTTCCTGGATGATTTGGGATGTTTACCACAACATGTTGTGGTGACTGGGTTTTCTGAAATTATTAAATTTTTCAGGGCAGCACGATGGTGGGGTCCTTCCGCCGGGGGCGGTAAATGGAAAATTTTCCGCCGATGCACTGCACGGGCGCGGCGTGGACGCGCTCGCAAAGCTCCTGGCAGGCTTCCCGGGCGGTGAGGGGCGCTTCCCGCTGCACGGAACATTTGATCAGCTCCCGGGCTTCCAGGGCGTCCCAGGCTTCCTTCACGGTGCCGTCCGTGATGCCGTCCTTACCGATGTAAAGGATGGCGGGCAGGGTGTTGCACATGGAGCGCAGATAGGCGCGTTGTTTGCTGTTGATTTCCAGGGTCATGGTATATTCCTCCAAAATCTGTTGTTACTCTACAAAGTCGAATTCCATATCGTCCATGCGCACGGTGCTGCCCTCCTGGGCCCCGGCCTGACGCAGGGCGTCGATGATCCCGGCCCGGCGCATGGTGCGGTGGAACCAGTTCATGGATTCCTCGTCGTCGAAGTTCACACTGTCGATGAGCTGCTGAACGGCGGTGCCGGACACCACGAATACTTTGCCATCCTTGGTGACCTCAAAGCCGGTGGTTTCCAGCATTTCAGGCAGCATTTCTTCTTCTGTGAAGGGCTCCATGGGGGGCAGGGCGGCCAGCGTTTGCGCCACGCAGTCCATCAGCGCGTCGAAGCCCTGCCGCGTGGCGGCGCTGACCGGGAAAACGGGCCACTTGTCCCCGATGTGATCTTTCAGCATTTGATAGCCCGTTTCACCATCCGGGATGTCCATTTTGTTGGCGGCGATGATCTGGGGGCGGGTGGCTAAATCGCCGTATTTTTCTAATTCCTGGTTGATCTGCTCGTAATCTTCCACCGGGTCCCGGCCCTCGCTGCCCGCCGCGTCGATCACGTGCAGCAGCAGGCGGGTGCGCTCCACATGGCGCAGGAAATCGTGGCCTAAGCCCGCGCCTTCGCTGGCTCCTTCCACCAGGCCGGGAATATCGGCCATGATGAAATCCTGGCCGTGATGGCGCACCATGCCCAAATTGGGGGTCAGGGTGGTGAAATGATAATTGGCGATCTTGGGCTTGGCGGCGGTGACAACCGACAGGATGGTGCTCTTGCCCACGTTGGGGAAGCCTACCAGACCCACGTCGGCGATGGATTTGAGCTCCAGTACGAATTCATGCTTTTCCGTCTTGATGCCCGGCTTGGCGAAGTTGGGCGCCTGACGGGTGGGCGTGGCAAAGTGGCTGTTGCCCCAGCCGCCCCGGCCGCCGCGCAGCAGTACCTTTTCCCGGCCTGCCTCGTACATATCGGCTACCACCACGCCGGTTTCCTTGTCCCGCACCACCGTGCCTACGGGCACCTTTACGATCAGGTTTTCGCCCTTTTTGCCCTGACGGCGGCCGCTGGAGCCGTCGGCCCCGGCGGGGGCCTCGTACTTGCTGCGGAAACGGAAATCCAGCAGGGTGTGCATGTTTTCATCGGCAAGCAGGATCACGTCGCCGCCGTGGCCGCCGTCGCCGCCGTCCGGCCCGCCATTCTGCACGAATTTTTCCCGATGGAAGGAAACGCAGCCGTTGCCGCCGTTTCCTGCCTTGGCGGTAAAGGGCGCGCGATCAACAAAAGCAGCCATAGCTTGGAATACCTCCCGGTTCAAAATGAGCGATTCAGTATATCATGGAAGAAAAGGGAATGCAATGTATTTTTTTCACTTACTTAGCGATAAAAATGTGATCTTAGTCCAGTTTACCGACAAAGCGGTAAAAAATCTCGATTTCCTGGATCTTTGAAGCCCGGTGAGCTTTTCACCGGCTCATGGATCAGGTTTTTTTCGATCAGGGCGTTCAGCAGTTCAGCGGTCAGTTCGGTGGGATATTCGTACTGTTTGACCAGATTGATCCACTTTCCCGCATCCTCGGCATTCTGATGTTCTTTTTCCAACGATACCCGAAACTGGCTGATCTTCTCGTCAATCTCCTGCTGTTCCGCCTGATACTTCTGCGACAGCATCTTGAAGCTGTATTCCGTGATACGTTCATCCGCCCAATCATCGTACAGCTTTTTAAACCTGCGATCCACATGGGACTTTGACTTTCATTGTGTGGATTGGCACTGGCATCCGGAGCTGGAATACCGTCGGCTGAACAGCCAGCGCAGCGTATTCCCCAGCGACACGGCGCTGCTGAAGGCACTTTATCTGTCCACGTTTGAAGCCGCGAAGAAATGGACGATGCCAATCCATAACTGGGGTAAGGTTTACGGCGAACTGGCCATCATGTATGACGGTCGCCTGCCGGACTGACACCAGAATCATCCAGATCCGTCAAGGGTAAAATGAACGCCCGCTGCGCGGGCGCCCTTGACATCTCTGCCTGTTTCTGATAGAAGAACTGCTGTCAAGAGCTGAACGGCAGAACCTGCCGTTCAGCCCCATCCAATTCCTGGTCGTATCAAAAGATTTTACAGGGCCAAAAGTATCTCATGCAGCGTGATTCCAAGGATGAGCTTGTGTTTTCCTTCAAGCAGAAGGAATACCGCGTCCGCGTCACTGACGTGGACGTGGTTCCCCAGGGCTTCGCGGCCATCGTCAGCCGCCTGTCTGATTTCAAGGGCGTGAACATGCTCCGCGACATCGGCAACGGCACCATGAACATCATGACCATCACCAAGGGGACAGCCCACCTTCAGCATATGCTTTACGAAAAAACATGAAACACGTCAATATACCGATTGCTCTTACCCATGCCCTTGGGCATCCAGTTTTTATAATCCGGTTTCATGGATCATTCCCCCTGAAAAAGGCGGCACGATACAGTCCGCACCGTGCCGCCGTGTAAGCTGAAAAGGTATCTCACTTACTTTCTGGCATTTCTATTGCTTTTCATTATTCTACTTTGCAATCCACCAGTTCAAACTGTGTCGGCTGATCGAAAGGAGCGCCGTTCGCGGCCAGTTCGTCACTGTAGAAACCGCTCCCTACGATATCGCCAATGCCATCCGCGTTTTCGCCGGTCTTCACGGTGACGTTGCGGACAACGCAGTTTGTAAAGACGGTCACAGGCATACCGAGTTCCTCCACAGGATAGCCGCCTGCATACCCGGTGATGCCGCCAATCCAGAAGCAATCGTCGCCCACGGTGAGAACAACATCCTGCGCGGTCAGGTTGGTGAACTGTTCAGAGGTAAAGCCACAGCCAGAGATGCCGCCAATGCCGTAGCAGTTGTTCCCGGCAGTTACGGAGCCGGCCCCTTTGCAATTCACGACACTGGTCATCTGCAAACCGCCTCCCACAATCCCCGCGTTGGCCGTACCATCCGGGATCGTGATATCCGCCTGAACGTCGCAGCCGGTGATGAGACTGCCGAGGCACGCTCCGGCAATACCGCCGTACATTCCCTCTTCGCTCATTTCCGTATAGTGCGCGGTCACCTTGCCGCCCAACAGCGTCACATCATGGATGGTGGAGCAATAAGCGTAACCCACCGCATCAGCGGTCATGACGCTGCCATCAACAGCAGCGTTTTCCAGGATGAAATTGCCGATTTCCGCGTTGGCTGCGCATCCGAACAGCCCCAGGGCCCAGCCTTCGGGCTGGTTGACGGTCAGATTGCGGATGATGTGTCCCTGGCCGTCAAATGTACCGGTAAAAGCGGCATTTTTGTCCGGCACTTCGCCTTCCTCACCGCCGCCCATGACAAACATGCCAATAGGCGTCCATTCGATCCCTGCCAGATCGATGTCAGCGGTCAGGATAAAGCTGCCGGAAAGATTGCTGTTCATGGCAGCCAGATCTTCCGCGTTAGCCACTTCGATAACTTCGGATGTTTCCTGCCTGACCCAGCTGATCGTTCCGTCATCCGCTGTCAGCGTCAGTACGTCCTGACCCGCTTCGTTTACGGTCATGGCATAGGGAGCGGCTTCCGCTTCTCCTTCCAGGTTGCTGTACGCCACATACAGGCCCATACCGTCGCCCTTTTCGTCCTTGTCTACGGCATAGGCTTCAAAGTCGGCGGTCTGCACGCCATTCATGAACGTGACGCCATGGCCGTTTTCGTCGATGGTCATGGTGAGTTCCACATTTGCGTATGCCTCGCCGAAGGGCTTCATGTCCGCCTGCCACGTGCCCACGAACCCCAGATCACTCAACTGCGCCAGCGCGGCTTCCGCGTGGGCGGAATAATCCATGTTCTCCAGGCAGAACAGGGCGATCACGTCTTCAATGGTTTCTTCGTCGGCATCCGCGTCGATGCCCGCCGCCAGCCAGTAAGCGTAGGGGCCCACAAGGTAGCCCTTCAGTTCCTCCAGATCTTTGCCGTAGCGGAACTCTATATGATACGTCTCCGCCATGGTGTCCTCACGCAGGAGGAAGTAGTTGAACTCGCCCGCTTCGTCGGTGCTCCGGTAGGCGTCCACGGGGAAGGCCATGGAGATCTCCGTCCCCTGATACATCATGGTCTCGTTTTCACCGATGCTGACCTGCCCAAGATACTCATAAGTGTGGGTCTCGCTGGTTCCGTCTGTCTTCAGGATCGTGGCAGTATCGTCCTTGAAGGTGATGCTCTGCGCGTCGTTGATGAAATCGCAGTCAAAAGCGTAACCACCGTCCGCAAAAGCCTCCACGGCGGCTTCACCGTAAAGCTCGGAGGTGATGGCGCTCTGCAGGCCAACCGTCATCATGGGAGCGTCCTCCTCGCCGATGACAGCGGCGATATAGTCCTGCCAGACAGGCGTCCAACGGTCGCTGATGATCACGTCAAAAAGGCTGACGTAGGTGGTGCCGGTTTCTCCGGCGATGGCGGGGAGGATGCCGGCTTCCGCCGCCTCTTCTGACTTGACATAGGAGAAAGAAAGCTCGGGGTAGCCGAAGGATGCAACCGTCACTGTGTAGTTGACGCCATCCTCAAACAGGGGACTTTCGCTGCCGTTGCGGGCTTTGACCATACCGTCCGCGTTCAGCGTGCCGTTTTCATCCAGGGCGATGAAAGTGCTGGCTGTGCCGTGATGGCCGACGATGACCTGCTCTGTGGCCTTCTCCGCGCCCTCCGCCAGGATCAGCACATGTTCAATGTTTTGCAGATAATCGGCCATGGAACCGGAAGCCAGAACGACGCTCTGGCCGTCAAATGAAATATCCTCCGCAGTCAGGCCGCTGTCAATGATGAAGTAAGGGGCCTGAGCCGCGCCGGGGCCGCCTTCGAAGGAAGGAGAACGGTACTTGCCGCTTCCGTCCACCACGTTCACGTAATAGTAACCGGCTTTTAAGCTGGCCGCGTCCCGGAAGGTGATCGTCACCTTGCCGTCCGCTATTTCCACGGTATAACTGTCGGCTGGCACGATGTCTTCATTGCGCACGCCCCAGCGGATATCCAGTACCTGTACATCAAAATCATCGGGCAGGGCGTTTTTCAGCGTGACCATATTCCCGTCGATGGATTCCACCGACAGCGCGGATCCTTCCACTTCCAGGAAGGCTTTGCCCGCCTTGCCTTCCAAGGCGTTGACCACGGCCTCCTGGGCAGCGGCGCTGACCAAGGTCGCGCCGGAAACGGTATCTACCCCGCCGCTGGTCATATCCATGGCCTTGACTTCTTCCAGGGTCTTGCCCACGAATTTTTCCAGCAGCCCGCCGTTTACAGCCGCGTCAAAATAGGGCTTGTTCTTGTTGGCCCAGAATTCCTCATTGCCCTCCTGCACGGAACCCGCGCCGCCGGTTCCATTGTCCGTAACGTTCGTGATCACGCCGTGATCGTCCACTTCAACCGCCAGCTTCACGTTGTAAAAGGGCGGATGAATGAAGGGTGTGACAGCGGGATAATAACGCTGATCCACGTTGGCGTCGCCTTCCATGGTCTGATCGGCCAAGGCGCAGGACGCGCCCAGCGCCAGACACAGCGCCATCACAAGGGCAAGCAGGAAACGAAATGTTTTCATGGGGAACCTCCTTTATTGGTTTAATTGTATGAAAACTGCCGGGGCTGAATCGTCAGCCGGGACAGGTCCCATCCTTCCTGTTTTCGCCGCAGATACCCTTCGGTACAGCGGCGGCACCGAGCGAAATATCGCTGTGCTTCTTCCTCGTCGCTTTCAAAAACCTTCCACAAGCCCGTGCATTTGCATTCCTTGTGCTCGATAAATCCTTTCACATCCACAGCAGGATAGCCCAGGAACAGCCCGATCTCATGGGGGAAGGAATCGCACTCCCGCAGCCGACGGATCAGATAAGCGATCTTTTCAATCGCTTTTCCTTTGGGATAGCCAGTTTCCCGCAGGATGTCCTCCGCAACGGGGTTTTGCAAATCACGCTCCAGCATCTGCGGACGATACAGATAAATCAACGCCCGGCCATTCTGAACCCGCAGCGGGAAAGCCCGCACGTCCTTATGAATGAGGCACCGATTGACCATGCGCAGACTTTCCGTCAATTCTTCCTGGCTTTCAACAGGGCAACTGAATAAGCTTCCCGTTTTGATGGCTGCCAGCGTTGGCGCGCAGCAGCGGATCACGGTTTCTTCCGACATGCTTCCCTCCGAAGTTAGATTAAACTAACCTATGCTCTGAAAATATGCTGCCCGATGAAGGTTTCCGTCAAGGAGCAGCATTGTTAGATATTTCTAACATCCTTATCTTATAGAGGATTATCCTTTCTGGGGGAAACCATTCTTTGGGGGCCAAAGAATGGTTTCCCCCAGACCCCCTTCCAAGAAAGCCATAAGGGAATGCATTCTTTGTCCTCAATAACTGTTTCCCATCCGTTTATCTGAACTCTTTTTCACCGGCGATAATGTCGCTCAGCTTGAAAACAAGGTTTCCATCTTTTACTTCATAAGCCAGCGGAATGGGATTGCAGCCGCCTTTGAAGCCGATGGTGTTGATGTTCATGACCACGTCGCAACGCTTGCAGATAATCTGCCCGCTGCGCTCGAAGTAGCCCGCGTTGCCGCATACCTCGCAGGCGTCCAGGCCCACGCCGAAGGAAGCAGAACCCGGTTTTTTCACCACGATCCAGCGCACGTTGATATTTTTCTCCGTTTTATACTCAAAGCGGTGCAGGTGCCCGTCGCTGACAGCCTCCATGGGCACCAGGATGACGCCCGCTTCCTGATCCACGGTATATGCTTCCGGGGCGGATAATTCCACCTGTTTGGTATCGTTGGTTCTGACCACGGTCATGATCACTGTGCAGAGCGCCACGCATACCAGCACGCCCGCGGCCACGCGCCGCCAGTGCCGGTTCCGGGCTTTCAGCTTGCGGTGCTGTGCAGGGTTGTCGTAAGGCTCTTTGATGATCGTGCCCTGGCGGAACAGAAGCACGGCCAAAAGGCAGGCAATTCCCGCCATGACCCAGATAAACAGCATGGAAAAATTCGCGGTAAACATCATCCAGTCGCCGATCCAGCCATAGGCCGCGTCGGTGTATTTCACGGGCCATTTCAGCCACTTGGCCCGGTTCACCCAAGGGACGAAGAAGCGTCCGAAGCAATAAACGGCGAAGGTCACAAGCCCTGTGTTCAACAGCACAGGCAGCAGTCCGTAAGGCTTTATATACAGCGCGCACCGGGAAAGCAGGCGCGAATAAATCAGCAGCAGGATCAGCGCGCCCAGCCATCCGGCCATGCGCACCAAATAATAGGACGAAAAATACCCTTGCCCCATGGTATTGAAGCTGAAAGGGTACAGCAGAACACCGGGAAGGGAATAGAAAATCAGCGTTGCGGAATAAAGCGCTCCCGCAAGGCTGAGCAGCGTGCCGCCTGCTGTCGTTCCCCGGTTTTCCTTTCGGCCAAACAGGAGCGTGAACAGCAGGATCAACAGGGTCAATGCCAGAAGCACGGCGTAGATATAATGATTCCAATGGCTGGAAATAATGAGATTGGTATTGTATTTGACGATTGCCAGGGCGACGGAAGCGAGCACACCCACCCCCAAAGCGATCCCATGGATGATCCGTCCCCTGCTGCCAAACAGCCGGGACAGCAGGATCTGGATCAGGGTGGTCAGGGTGACAGCCAGAAACAAGTCCTGCGTCACTGTCCAGAGATACTTGAACACAGCATAACCTCCGAATATTCAGAGTTCATAAACGTGCGTAATGCTGGCACGCCATCCCCCGCGGATGACGTGCCAGCAATTACTTGCCTAACGGTGTATGCTAAAGGTCATACCCATCGTGGCTTTGTTGGAGAGGTTCACCTGGAATGCTCCTTACCACTCCTTGATAAACTTCCAGCCGGTCCAGGTAGCCACAAGAGGTTCAGTCCAGAAGCCTTCCTTGGCGTCCACACCGGTTTCAGCGTCCACATGGAGCAGATAGCCATTTTCCGCGGGGCTCTTGATGTACAGGGTGATGGTATATTCGCCTTCGGCCAGGGGGATGTTGTTGCCGTAGTGGGGGCCGTCGCTGGCGGCCATGGGCATCATGGAGCCGGAATAGACTTCCTTGCCGTCCAGATCCTTGATCACGAAGTCAATGCTCAGGTAGGGCACCCAGCCGTCCACGGGGAAGCCATAGGGGTTCTCGTTGGCGGTCAGGTCCACTTCGATGTGCAGGTCGCTGCCTTCCTTGGGCGTCGCGTTTTCAGCGGGAGCCATATCCACAGGCTGGAAATACACCATGGCCATGGTCATGAAGCCAACTTCCTGTTCACCTTCCACGCCCAGTTCGTATTCATCGAAACCGGCTTCTTCTTCGGCAAGACCGAAAGCGGACATGCTCATCAGCATCATAGCGGCCAGCAGCAGGGCAAGAAACTTTTTCATGGTATAAAATCCTCCTACAAAATTTTGTATATCCTGCGCGGACTGCGCGGGGCAGCGCCGCGGGGGTATCGTTATGACTTGGCAGCCTGTTTTTTCAGGGCGTCTATTTTGCCCCGATAATGCGCCACCAGGAACGTGATCAGCAGGATGATGGCAAGAATCAACTGCGGCAGCAGGGTTTCCAGCCAGGGATAAATACCAAAGATTTGGATCACGTCGTTTTCCGGGATGCCGGGCACATTCAGCGTCAGGTCGAACACGTTGCCTTCGGCCAGTTCCTTGATGCCGCTGCCCAGGAAGGAAACGCACATCACGGCCATCAGGATGGAGGTGGCGGTAAAGAAGACTTTGATCGGAAGTTTGATGGACAGCCTGGTGATCGCCAGATACACGAACACCAGCAGCACGCAGCCCGCGCCG
>JAFXSH010000138.1 GCA_017525805.1 Clostridia bacterium
CTCCTCCGTCAATTGCATGATGCCGTAGCCGTGCCGCGGCCTGACCAGTGACAGAAGAATGTAATAGGTCGCTTCTGTAAGCGCGAATCCCTCCGCCATAACCTCACCTCCATAGTGTCACGATATAACGATAAACGATATATCGTGTTTAGATTATATCGCCGTGCGATGTATTTGTCAATACTCACTGAAAAATGATTTTGCGGGATAAAACACGACAACTATCTATCATATATATTATTACAGATAAGAGTTCTTTCTGAAACAGAAAAACAAAAACTCTTTCTCAGAATTATGTTTTGAATATTCTGACAAACGAGTCTCCTTACTCTTTACTGCCGCTGCGATTCCATAATAACACATCACAATGGGGAATAACACAAACAGGTAGTAAAGAATTTGCTATGAAATACAAACCATCAGTTTGTTTTATGGCAAAAAAAGAACCCCGACCGGGAAGATTATGAGGCCTTGGTGTGAGATCTTCCCGATCGGGTATAGATTATTTTTGTCCGCTGACAAGTAGCATTATCTCAATTCATCTGGATGATACACTGTGACTGCCCGCAGATATTTTTGTGGATCACCGTTCAGGATCAGATCTGCGTAGGCCGTCGGATCATTCCAGATCAGGTAATCCAATTCTGATCTTTGATACAGATTCTCGGCCTCCACGTTCTCCACGGCGGTGCAGTCGATCGCAACAATGTTCCGGTCCGATTGCCAGGCGAACACTTTGTTCGTATCCATATCATAAAATGCGCAATAGATATCCATTTTCATACCCCTTTCAGCGTTGAATTGTTGTGATAACCCTCCCGAAAGAGGCACAATGCAGCTCGTAATCCGTACCCCAACCCGTACCCCAACCGGGGTTTTTCAGGGTTGTTTTTCATTGTTTATGATTGTCAGAAAACCCTTGAAAAAACTACATTTTTGCCTGTCGTTGATCGAAAGAAACCGGCCAATTTTCACTTCGAGTCCTGTTGCGACCACCAACCCGAAAAAGTCTTGAGAAATCAAGGCTTTTTCTTTTTTTCCTCTCCCCTGCAGAGGGTGCATTTTTCCGCGCCGACAGGGTATATTTCTCGATGTGAACGAGTTGAACAACCATTCCGTTCACGCGAGTCGATGTGAACGAGTGCCTGGCGTCGATGTGAACAGCTTGCTGGTTTCGATGTGAACGGCTTGCTGGTTTCGATGTGAACGGGTACCCTGCTCGATGTGAACGGTTTGCTGGACAGACACACTTCCTATAAGGATAGAAATCGGTGTGGCTTGCGGGCCAGAAATAGCGTATAACAATAGGGTGGCATCAAAAAGCCTCCCCAAAATTGTTTCACAAAACTCAGCAGTTTTTCTTTCCTGCTCCGTCTAATAGGTGAAAGGAGTTGGTACAGTGCTTCAGGAAAGCCAATTGGACAGCCGGTCAGAGATTGATCGGCTTATGGAGCAGTACGGCAGCAGCCTTTTGAGAATGAGTGCTCTTTATCTGAAAGACGCCGACCTCGCGCAGGACGCTGTGCAGGAAACATTCATCAAGGCATACCGGCATCTGAATGAGTATCGCGGGGAAAGCTCAGAAAAGACCTGGCTGACCACCATCTGCGTCAATACATGCAGGGATATGCTGAGAACCGCTTGGTTTCGCCATCAAAGCCGGATTGATATGGATACGCTGCCCGAAAAACCTGCCGATTTCACTTTCCCTGATAACACCGTGCTGACTGAGGTCATGCACCTCCCCGTAAGATACCGTGAAGTTGTTCTGCTGCGGTACACGAAGTCCTGCATGTTTACCAGGAATCGGTATCTTGTCGATAATGCTGATTTGCTATTGGCTGCATATGATGGGCAACCAGGCGGGACACAGATGACTGTAAGGCCACTGAAAAAGCCAGTCCTTTTCAGAACTGACTTTTTCAGTGGCCTTAAAATTTCGGATGTTTCGGGGAATCGAAAAGGTTTTTTCAGCTGACCAGGCCGGGCACCAGTTTCGCCAGCATTCCGGCCAATTGTGCGTGGCCATTTTTCGTCAGGTGGGTAAAGTCTACGGGATTGAACTCGCAGTCCTTGGCGTCCAGGTAATACACGCTGTTCCGTTCGGACACGGTCTTCATGTACTTCGGCAGCGCCTTGGATTTTTCCACGCAGCCCGGGCCCATTACCTCGTCGTGGAAGCCGTCGCCCAGGGGCGGGGGACAGATGACCAGGATGTTGGGGCCTTTCGCCGTCCAGCATTCCACGGACTTGCACTTCTTGATCAGCCGTTCCATGCCCACGGCGATGGCGGCGGCGTTGGCGCCGAAGCGCTCCTTGGTGTCGTTGGTGCCCAGCATGATAATGAGCAAGTCCACCGGCTCATGACTCATCAGGATGGGATACGCTGCGGACACAGCGTCCATGCTTTCGTGCAGCGCGTCCACAAACACGGTGGTGCGCCCGCCCAGGCCCTCTTCCAGCACCAGGTATTCATCCCCCAGCGCCCTTTGCAGCAGACAGGTCCAGCGCTCGTCCTCGTTAAAGCGGCTCCCGCCGTCGGCGCAGTCGGTGGGATCGGCGCAGTAACCGTGGGTGTTGGAATCGCCGAGGCATACGATGTGCTTCTTCATGGGTTGATGCTCCTTTTTTGTATTATTTTGTGGGTGCCTTATGCAGCGAAGTGTGGAGTGTGAAGAGTGGAGATTGGAGTGATAAAAGATTTCAATTGAGGCTCGTCTGTCGAGAGAATGCAAAACATTCTCTATATAAACTCCACACTCCACTCTTATCTAAAACGTCCCTTCATTCAGCCTTCACCTTCACCACCGCCTTCCGGCAGAAGGCGGGGCTATGCTCCGGCAGGCCGGGGGCGTGGGGTTCGCCGGGGAGGAAAATGACGAACTGGTTTTCGTGGAGGGTGAATTCAACAAACTTTTCCACTCCGGTCACGGGACGGAAATCGCCTTTCAGTTCGCCCAATTCCCCTAAACCCCAGCGGAAGCGCTCGCTGCCTTTGAGTACCAACTGAATGTCGGCGTACACGGCATGAGCCTCATAAGAAGGTTCTTTCTCTTCCTGGGTGTATTCCTGCATATTCACGAACACGCTGTCTCCGTCAATGTCGTGGCGGCCCAGGGACAGGGACGCGAAGTCCGCGGTCAAAAGGAATGACTGGGCCGTGGCGAAGTTCTTCCCCAGCTTTCCCAGGTCAAAGGAAAACCCTTTTCCTTGCTTGATTTCTTCGATCAGCATAAAACGCTTCCTCCCTCAGTATTCTTCATAGGAATTCGTCTGCGTGTATTTGCCCGATGAGTAGTGCGCCATCATGGCCTGGGCGAAGGCCAGGTAGTCATACTGTTCCAATGCGTCCACGATGCGCTCGTGCTTGGTGACGGTGCTGGCCAGGTGGGGCATTTTCGCTTCTAGCTGGAAGCCGCTGTCCGCCGCCCAGATGGCGTCCAGCACGGAATTCAGGATGGTGTTGTTCAGAGAACGGAACAGGGCGGTATGGAACCTTTGGTCGGCCTCCTCGAACATTTCGCCTTTTTCCCACCGCTGCCTGATTTCCGTGGCGCAGGCCCGCATTTCGGCGATGTCCTCCTTGGTGATGGAGTCAAACGCCTGCCGCATGAAGCTTAGCTCCAGGGCTTTGCGCACGGAGAACATTTCCCGCACGTGCTTTTCCTGCCCGTCCATGTGGAAAAACAGCACGTTCTGGAAAATGAAGTCCAGGCTGAATTCCCGCACCTCCGTACCCCGTCCCGGGCACGCCCGCACCATGCCCATCAACTCCATGCTCTTGATGGCTTCCCGGCACACGTTGCGGCTCACGCCCAGCTGGGCGCAAAGCTGCTGTTCCGTGGGCAGCAGGTCGCCGGGGCCGAGCCTGTATTCCATGATATAGCTGCGTATTTCCCGGAACGCCTGGATATACAGCTTTTCATTCCTGCTGATGTCTGTCATTGGCATCCCGCCTTCGACAAAGTTTGTAGGATGTTTTGCCTTTTCCATTATAAAGCATCCCTGCCATTCTGTCAATAAAAAGAACGTTCTGGTCATAAATTTGTCAGATCAGAAATTTATTTTGGAAATGCTATTGACATATCAGGATATTTGTAGTACATTTAAATCAACAGTGGACTTTCCGTATTGGAAAGTCACAGCCGACAACCAATTATTAAAAGGAGGATTCCATCCATGAAGAAGCTGCTTGCTCTGCTCCTGTGCATGATGCTGATGATCCCCGCCTTCGCGCTGGCCGAGGACGTGGAAATCACCCTGTGGACCTACCCCATCGGCAGCTGGACGGACGACGCCGTCGTTTCTTCCCTGCTGGCGGATTTCAACGCCGTGCACCCTGAAATCAAGGTTAACGTGCAGTTCCTGGATTATGTTTCCGGCGACGACCAGGTGACCACCGCCATCGAAGCCAAGACCACCCCCGACATCATCTTCGAGGGTCCGGAACGCCTGGTAGCCAATTGGGGCGCGGCCGGCAAGATGCTGCCCCTGAACGAGCTGTTTGAGGAAGAAGCGGGAAAGGCCATCTATGAAGGCGTGGCCGGTTCCTGCAAGGGCAAGGACGGCAACTACTATGAATATCCCCTGTGCATGACCGCCCACTGCATGGTCATCAACAAGAAAGCCTTTGAGGCCGCCGACGCGATGCAGTACATCGACGCGGAAAAGCACACCTGGACCACCGAAGGCTTTGAAAACGCCTGCAAGGCGCTGGCCGCCACCGGCTTCACCCCCGTGACCGGCATCGTGTACTGCGGCGGTCAGGGCGGCGACCAGGGCACCCGCGCCCTGGTGTACAACCTGTACAGCGGCCGCTTCACCAACGAAGACTTCACCAAGTATACCATTGACAGCGAAGAAAACATCAAGGGCCTGCAGAAGCTGTACGACATGGTGCAGGAAGGCCTGCTGACCGCCGACCCCGGCATCGTGGCCGCGGAAGAAATCAACTACTTCTGCAACGGCACCTCCGCCATGGGCTTCTGCTGGAACGCCGCCCTGGAAACCAACAACAAGGACAACCTGGCCGAGAACGTGGAAGTGTTCCCCATGGCCTTCCCCTCTGACGACGGCGTGCCCACGCTGGACGGCGGCATCTGGGGCTTCGGCGTGTTCAACAACGGCGACGACGCCAAGGCCGCTGCCGCCAAGGAATTCATCCGCTTCATGTGCAACGGCAACACCAAGGCCGTGTACGCCACCGGCTATTTCGCCACCCGCGACATGGAAGACATCTACACCGGCACCGAGAAGGAAATCAACGCTTCCTACAGCATCTTCGCTCCTTACTTCGGCGGCTACTACCAGATCGCTCCCAACTGGCCCGTGCAGCGCACCGCCTGGTGGAACCTGCTCCAGCGCATCTTCGCCACCGGCAACATCGCGGAAGAAGTGGCCGTGTACCTGTCTGAAGTGCAGTAACAAAAATTGCTGAGGAATCAGCATCATCATCCGATCAGCGCCCCCCGTTTCCCCCCGGAGCGGGGGGCGCAGTTTCGATCAAAGGAAAGTTGGTGGAAAAGATGGCGCAAACGGTTCCCATTCCCCGCGGCATGAAGGAAGCCCGCCGCCGTGAAAACATCGCGGGCTACCTGTTCATGGCGCCCAGCCTGCTCTTTTTTATTGGCTTCGTGATTTTCCCCATGGGCATGTGTCTGGTGACCAGCTTTTTTAATTACACCATGACCGAATTCACCTTCACCGGCCTGAAAAACTACCAGATCATGTTTGGCGATTCCGTTTTCATCAAGGCCCTGGTGAACACCATCGTGATCGTGGTGGTCAGCGTGCCCATCACGTGCATGTTCTCCCTGTGGGTGGCTTCCGTGATTTACAAGATGCGGCAGCTGCACACGTCCTTCTTCCGCTGCGTGTTTTATCTGCCGGTGGTCACGGGTTCCGTGGCCGTCACGGTGGTGTGGAAATGGATTTTCAATAACTACACCGGCGTTCTGAATTATGTGTGCAAGGCGCTGGGGATCATCAGCACGAATGTGAACTGGCTGGGCGACCCCGGCACCGCCCTGTGGTGCATCATCACCATCCTGCTCACCACCTCCGTGGGCCAGCCCATCGTGCTGTACGTGAGCGCCTTGAGCAACGTGGATCATTCCTTGGTGGAAGCCGCCAGCGTGGACGGCGCTACCAATATGCAGACCTTCTGGCGTATCAAGTGGCCCCAGATTATGCCCACGACCCTGTACATCCTGGTCATTACCACCATCAACAGCTTCCAGTGCTTCGCGCTGATCCAGCTGCTGACTTCCGGCGGGCCGAACCACGCCACGGAGACCATCATGTATTACATCTATTACAACGCTTTCAAGCTGCAGAATTACGGTTACGGCAGCGCCATGGGCATCATCCTGGCCATCATCATCGCTGTTTTCAGCGCCATCCAGTTCCGTCTTGCCAAGACGGACAATGGCTGAGAGGGGAGGAGCAAACATGTCCGCCATTGAAAAGAAACAGCGTGCCTCCCTGCTGAATAAGCGCGCACCGGAGGTTGACAACACCGATCACAGCGTCCATGCTCTGACTCCTTACCGGGTCGCCAGCGTGGTTATCCTGATCATCCTCACCCTGCTGTTGATCTTCCCCCTGTACTGGATCATTACAGGTTCTTTCAAAACGAAGCTGGCCATCAACGCCCGCGTGCCCGTCTGGTTCCCGGTGGAGCCCACGCTGGACAACTACCAGCGGCTTTTCCAGAAGCCCGCCTTCACCTGGCTGTTCAACACGGTGCTGATCTGCGCCGCTGCCATGGGCCTGACCTGCGTTTCCGCCGCCATGGGCGGCTATGCCCTGGCGAAAAAACGCTTCACAGGCAGGACGTTCCTGTTCTCCCTGTTCGTGTGCGCCATGGCCCTGCCCAAGCAGGTGATCCTGATTCCCCTGCTCAAGGAAATGGCGTTTTTAAGGCTCCATAACACCCTCTGGGCCGTCATCCTGCCCACCGTGGGCTGGCCCTTCGGCGTGTTCCTGATGAAGCAGTTTTCCGAGAGCATTCCCAATGAAATGCTGGAGGCCGCCCGCATCGACGGCGCGGGAGAGACGCGCACCTTCATCGACATCGTGCTGCCCATGATCAAGCCCGGCATCGGCGCGCTGGCGATCTTCACCTTCATCACCGCCTGGAACGATTACTTCCTGCAATTAATCATGCTGAACGACACCAAGGTGCTCTCCATCTCCCTGGGCATCGCCAAGCTGCAAAGCGAAATGAGCACTGACTTCGGCATCATCATGGCCGGCGCGGCCCTGGGCTCCATCCCCATCATCATCATCTTCCTGCTCTTCCAGAAGTTCTTCACCCGCGGCATCACCATGGGCGCGGTGAAAGGATGAGTTTATGCGGGGGAAACCATTCTTTGAAGGACAAAGAATGGTTTCCCCCAGGTCCGCAGCCTCAATGGTCGCAACTCCGCTTCATGCGGAGATTGCTCCCTTTCGGCTGATCTCACCGCCGATGAAATTCCCGCCACAGGCGGTCATCGGCGGTTCGTCCCCTTCCAAGAAATCCATAATATGGTCATTTACAGCATTATCCCAACAAACAAACGCAGTCATCCTGAGCAACTCTGGAACGTCGTGAAAGTGATAGCGAAGGATTTCATTTGTTGCTTACCAGTCAATCAGCATGAATGAGAAAGGATATGATTTTATGAGCCTCGAAAAATACCACGGCATCATCCCGGCGTTTTACGCCTGCTATGACGACAAGAACGAAATCAGCCCGAAGCGTACCCGCGCCCTGGCCCGTCACCTGGTAAACAAGGGTGTGCAGGGATTGTACGTGGGCGGTTCCTCCGGCGAATGCATCTACCTGGAAAAGGAAGAACGCATGGCCCACCTGGAAGCCGTCATGGCCGAGGTGAAGGGCGAATGCACCATCATCGCCCACGTGGGCTGCAACAACACCCGGGAATCCATGCAGTTGGCCGCCCATGCCGAGAGCTTAGGCGTGGACGCCATCGCCTCCATTCCGCCCATTTACTTCCACCTGCCTGAATACTCCATCGCCCAGTATTGGAACGACATTTCCTCCGCCGCGCCCAACACGGACTTCGTGATTTACAACATTCCCCAGCTGGCGGGTGTGGCCCTGACGCCGTCGCTGTTCACCGAAATGCGGAAGAATCCCAGGGTCATCGGCGTGAAGAATTCCTCCATGCCCACCCAGGATATCGACACTTTCGTGCGCATCGGCGGTGAAAGCTGCGTGGTCTTTAACGGCCCCGACGAGCAGTTCGTAGCCGGCCGAGCCATCGGCGCGGCGGGCGGCATCGGCGGCACCTACGGGGCCATGCCCGAGCTGTTCCTGAAAATGGACGCTCTGGTTCGGGAAGGCAAATATGCCGAAGCCGCGCCCATCCAGCACGAGGTCAACGCCATCATTTCTGAGCTCTGCGCCTGCAAAGGCAACATGTACGCCGTCATCAAAGGCGTGTTGAAAATCAACGAAGGACTGGAGCTGGGCTCCGTCCGCAAGCCCCTGACCGGCCTCCAGGAAGGCGACTGGCCCAAGGTGGAAATCGCCGCGAAGCACATTAAGGCGGCCATTGAGAAGTATTGTTGAGTTTTCTGGGGGAAACCGCTCTTTGAAACTGCTTCGCACGACCTGCGCTTCGCTTGTCCGCGCTGTGGTTTTAAGCATCCTGGCTTTATGCGCGCCATGCGCCTAAAGTCGCATGGCTGTAAGCGCGGTTTCCCCCAGACCCCTTTCCGAGAAAACTATATATTTAACTGATTGGAGAGAATGGACATGAACAAAGAACTTCTTGCTTCCCAGCAGCAATGGATTCGGGAAGAACTGAACCGCTGCGCGGATTTCTGGCTGACCCACGGCTGGGATCATGAAAACGGCGGCGTATACACCTGCCTGGATCGCTGGGGCAACATTTATTCCACCGACAAGAGCGTGTGGATGCAGGGCCGCTGCGCCTGGACGTACTCCTGGCTGTGCCACCTCTACGGCAAGAAAGCGGAGTGGATGGCTTTCGCCAAGTCCTGCCTGGACTTCATGGAAGCCCACTGCATCAACCGGGACAAGGGCAACCGCATGTATTTTACCGTCACCGCCGACGGACGCCCCTTGCGCCAGCGCCGCTACTTCTTCTCCGAGAGCTTCTACGCCATCGCCAACGCGGAATACTACAGCCTTACCGGGGAGCAAGTTTACCTCGACCGCGCCCGCTTCGCCTATGACCTGTACTGGAAGCTGTACCAGGGCTTGATGGAAGACCCGGTGGGCATGGGTCCCAAGACCATTCCCGAAACCCGCACTGGGCGCGCCCTGGGCAATCCCATGATCTACCTCAACATCTGCTCCGTCCTGCGCCGCTGCGACCCCGCCCACGCAGAGGAATACGATCAGCGCTCTCAACGGTGCGTGGAGGAAATCTTCAAGTACCACCGCAAGCCCGACATGCACTGCACCTTGGAAAACGTCGGCCCCGACGGCGAATTCCGCGGCGACGTGACCGAGGGTCGCATCGTGAATCCCGGCCATGACATCGAATGCACCTGGTTCCTGATGGAATACGCCAACCATAAGGGCGATAAAGAACTGCACAAGAAAGCCGAGTCCATGTTCAACGACGCCATCAATGCAGGCTGGGACAAAGAATACGACGGCCTGCTGTATTTCATCGACTGCAAGGGCCTACCCCCCGAGGCCTACGAGCACGACATGAAGCTGTGGTGGCCCCATAACGAAATTCTCATATCCTCCCTCATGGCCTACCGGGACACCGGCGACAAAACCTATTACGAGTGGTTCTGCAAGACACTGGACTACTGCAAGGAGGTCTTCTCCGACCCGGAGAACGGCGAATGGTACGGATATCTCCGCCGGGACGGCAAGCCCACCATGCCCTCCACCAAGGGCAGCACTTTCAAAGGCCCTTTCCACCTGCCCCGGTGCCTAAGCATGGCCGACCAAATGATCACCCAATTGCTGAATCAATAAAGCATGCTCCCCCTGGGATGGTTATGCCGCGCAGGGGGATATTGCAAATAAAGGAAGATACGCATGGACGACGCCGTATTCCGGGATGCGAAACGCCTGTATGATTTCCTGTCCGACTGTCCATCGCCTCCGGCCCGAGCGGATTTTTTGCTCGTGCTGGGCAGCCATGACCTGCGGGTGCCCGACCACGCAGCGGAGCTGTTTTTGTCCGGTGCCGCGCCGCTGGTAATCTGCACCGGCGGCTACGGGAAGATGACCGAAGGGACGTTCCTGAAACCCGAAGGATTGCTTTTCGCGGAGCGGTGTGTGCAAAAGGGCGTGCCGGAAAGCTGTCTTCTGATTGAGGATAAAGCCGCAAACACAGGGGATAACTTCGCGCTCTCCAGACAATTGGCGCGGGAGAGAGTGCTGAAAACCGGCATCGCCGTCTGCAAGCCCTACATGGCGAAGCGCGCCTGGGCTGCGGGCACAAAACAATGGCCTGAAATCCAGTGGAGCGTCAGCGTTCCTTCCATTCCTTTTGAGGAATACGCGCCGGACGAAGCGGCGCTGATTCCTGAGATCGAATTGATGACGGGCGACCTGCAAAGGCTAAAAGTATACGCTGAAAAAGGTTATCAAGCGCCTGTACATGTCCCGCTCGATGTTTGGGATGCCTGGCAGCGCCTTGTGGCGGTAGGCTTCCGCCGGTATGTTCTCGCCTGATTTGCTCATCATAACAATCCCCATGCCGGTGCGGCACCGGCACAAATAGGAATGAAAACGGAAGCCGCAGAATTTTCCGCCTTCATGTGGTACAATGTGCTTAAGAGAGGCAAACTACAAAGCACGGTGAGGTGAGTTGCACGCAACTCATCAGCTGCAAAGGCAGTATAACAATCAGTGTAAGAGTCGCCTTTCAAGCACAAATAAGTGAGATGATCCAATCCGCACACTAAGAATTGTTAAACTGTTCTTGGTTTATGTGTGGCGGCTCAGTCACTGCCTCTCTGTTCTGATATGGAAGGAGAAGCAGTACTGAATTGTGATGTCTTGCGGTATCACGTATTCGGAATCGGTGAATGCGCAGGGATAGGTGACCAGCAGCTTGTCCGGCTTGTTGAAAAGCACGCCGCCGATGGTCTCCAGCACAGGGTGGTCTGGTGATACTGTGATCTGTGTCAGGCTATTACAGTGATAGAATGGGTTTGCGCCGATGGCGGTGACGCTGTCGGGGATGGTGATGGCGGTTAGACCATAACAAAAGGCAAACGCACTGTCGCCGATGGCGGTGACGCTGTCAGGGATGGTGACATCAGTAAGATCGAAGCAGCCGAAAAACACTCCGTCGCCGATGGCGGTAACGCTGCCATGGATGGTGACGTCAGTAAGACCGAAGCAGCCGTAAAACGCCCCATCGCCGATGGCTGTGACGGCATATCCATCCAATTCATCGGGGACTTCCAGCGTTTCCGCCTCACCATGATACTTCGTGATCTCCGCTGTGCCATCGTCAAGCAGGGCGTATTCATATTCTTCGCAAGTAAAGGTTTCCTGTTCCACTTCTCCGGCTTCCTCAGCCAGAGAGAACGCGCCGGTCAGGCACAGCAGGATGGTCAAAAGAAACGCGAGCGTTTTCCACATGGTGGATTCCACCTTGTGGATTCCTCCTTGTGGATTTCATCGGTGATTGTTTTGCGCCTGTCTGGATTGTTTGATTTTTCCTATTCCCGATTCTTCCGGTTCAGCTTGCGGTACTGCACGGCCTCGGCAGCCTGTTCCTTCCGGATCTCCGCAGGGGTGCACCGGCACTGCCGCGTCCGGCTACCGAGGCGCCCGCAGGGGCAGGGATTCGAGACAGCGTATGATCCCGTGACAATATTCTCTTAAGTTCATTATGGACAGCACGCCTGTCTGATCGTGCGGGTCTCCTCCGCCATCGCGGGCAGAAGTGCGAGCGCCGCCATCAGCAGGGCCAGGGTCAGGGCAACGAGCTTCTCCATGGGGAAAAAACTCCTTGATTCTATTTGAATCGCGCAAAGCGTCTGCTTCTGTTGCCTATCGTCTGCAGAGATATGTCGATGGCGTCGCACCGTCAGCACCCGCGCGGAATGCCGACAGGTTCAAATCCACAGCCTTCCGGCGCATCCCTCCGCAAGCACATCCGCCTGCGGGGAGACTTTGACCGACGCGATCAGTTATCCCGATACACATTCACCACAGGGGAATCCTTGAGGACGGCCCACCACAGGGGAACAGACATGTAAGGATCTGTCACAACGGTATTTTCGGGCTGATCCTCGAAATCGGCGCCTTCCCAGTTTTCAAAATCGCCGACCTCCATCCAGAATACGATGTCGCAGACGCCGGTGGCAAGCGCGATACCCCTGGCCGCGCAGGACACGTTGACCATTTCGACGTTCATTTCCAGCCGCTTTGCGACTTCTGTGATCAAGGCCGTGTTAAATCCCAGAGGATTGCCGCCGGCAGACACGTAGTCCATGGGAGGACGGTCTCCCGTCACAGCCACCTTGATTGTCTCTGCACCCGGAAAGGCCACAGGCTCAATGGCGTCCGGTTCTTCTCCTGCGATAACATCCTCAATGTAGGTCTGCTTCATCAGTTCAATGGTTCCGTCTTCATTCATCCCGGCGATGCATGCGGAAATCTGATCCCGCAGTTCAGCGTCCTCTTCCCGCAGGAGCATGCAGAAGACCAGCATATTGGGATTCATGTAGGGCGGGCGATCTACGATATTATCGTTTCTGGACGCGATGTACCTTACCGTATTCTGATCGGTTTCGAGTACGACAATATCACCTCTGTTCAGCGCCATGAGCATGTCGTTCATCGTGTCATAGAAAACATATCTGTCACAGATACTGTCGACCATGATGTCCCTGAGCACGTCGTTCAATTCGTCTTCAGTGATATTCAGCTTGGACAACCGCCCAATGTCGCCATACTTCTGGACTTTGCCGGTATTTGCAGCCTCCTCGGCTACACACGCAGACAGGCAGGCAAAAAGGGCTGCCATGAGGGCAAGAATCAATGATACGGTCTTTTTCATAGGGATATACCTCCATTTTTATCAGAGTATAATATTGATTTGATTTCTGTTGTCCGTGTAGGAATAGTCCAATTGTCTGGCCATGTTTTTCAGGATGGTCATGCCCAGGGCATCATTGCCCTGTTCGAAGGGGTTGTGGGCCGCGCCGCCGCAGGTGATGCGGATCTGCGTCCTGCCGTCAGATTCCGCGTGGGACACCGACAGATCCAGATCCGCGTCCTCCCGGCCGGGGTAGCAGTGATCCAGCAGCTCGTAGATCAGCTCCTCGCAGCAGATTTGCAGCCGATAGGTGTGCTTTTGGTTCAGGCCGTACTTTTCGCCGAAATTCTGGATGCCGCCCTGAAGCTGCATAAGATCGAAGTCCCTGCGGGTGATCTCATAGGAGAAATACTTGATCTTGTTGATAAACGCGATCGTTTTTTCCCGCTTCGGCGCGTCGAAGATTTCCCCGGGGGTACCCTGCTCGTAGATGCCGCCGTCGGCGAAGAACAGCACCCGGTTCGCGACCTCCCGGGCGAAGTTCATCTCGTGGGTCACGATCAGCATGCTCATGTTGCGCTTGGCAAGCATGCGGATCACCGCCAGCACCTCCCCCACCATCGTGGGGTCGAGGGCGCTGGTCGGCTCGTCGAACAGCAGTACCTTCGGCTCCATCATCAGACACCGGCAGATGGCGATGCGCTGCTGCTGGCCGCCGGAAAGCACCGTCGGCCAGGCGTGGGCGCGGGCGGCAAGACCGACCTGCGAAAGCAGCCCCATCGCCCGTTCCTCTGCGTCCGCGCGAGACATCTTCAACAGCCGCGTTGGCGCGAGGCACAAGTTGTCCATCACGTCCATCTCGGAAAACAGGTGGAACTTCTGGAATACCATGCCCATGCTGCGGCGGATGGTGTCCACATCCGCGCCCCGGGCGGTGATCTCGTGTCCGTCAATGAATATCTGGCCCGCGTCCGGCACTTCCAGCAGGCACAGCGAGCGCAGGAACACGCTCTTGCCACAACCGGAGCCGCCGATGATGGCCACGCGCTCACCCTGCTCCACCGTCAGGTCGAGGCCCGTCAGGACATCAATCGAACCGAAGGACTTTTTCAGGCCCCTGACCTCGATCAGGCTCATGCCGTCTCACCCCGCTTTCTCAGCGTGAGTCTGTCCGACAGGGCGAACAGCCCGAACACGATGTACGACAGCGCCAGATAGATCAGCATGCCGGTGATGATCGTCAGAAGCGGCTGCATCGTACGGGACGCGATGTTGTTGATGACGCGCGTCAGGTCGGTGATGGTCACGTAGCCTACGACGCTCGTCCACTGGATCAGGTTCACGATGGTGGACTGGTACACTGGCTTGGCGATCCGCAGTACCTGCGGCAGCGTCACCAGCCGGAAGGCCGTCCACGCGGAAAAGCCCAGCGTCCGCGCGGCCTCGGCCTGACCCCTGTCCGCAGCCTCCAGCGCGGCGCGCAGCAGTTCCGCCACATGGGCGGAAACGTTCAGCGCGAACGTCACCACCGCCACCGTCACCGGCTTCAGCCCCGCCCTGGCAAACACCCCGTAGTAGAGCAGCAGCAAAAGCATCAGCACCGGCGTGCCCCGCAGCACGGCGATATACGCCGCCGCGAGGCCCCGCACCAGCGGGTTCTTCCGCGTGCGCAGCAGGCACACCACCGCGCCCAGCGCCGTGCCCAGCAGCAGCGCCAGCGCGGAAATCTGAATCGTCACCCATAGGCCGCTCAGGATCGTCTTCCACGAGCCGCCCTTGATCAGGATGACATAAAGCTTGTCTGTCAAGGTCAAGATACCTCACCATCCTTTACCCACAGCATCTTTCCATACACACGCTCAAACACACCTTTTTAACTTCACAGCACTTTTCCTTGTACTGCACGGCAGTCAAGCCATGACAAATCCGTTCTTTCGCAGTGCTTCTGGTCTTTCTCCAATTCTTTATTCGATATCTGCTCCATGGCGATCTCCAATCATCACGTAAAACCGGGATTGTTACTCTGTCCATGGCAGCTCAATGTTCGCAAGCTCCAATTCGTTGACGTCCTGAAGGTCGTACACGATCCCGTTTTCCTCCAGCTCTTTCAGAAACGCATTGACGAATATGGGGTTGGAAAACGTCTGTAGAAAATCGAGGGTGAACCGTCCATTCACTGCGGATATTTCAATGGTCAGGCCATCTGCTGCGGAGGATGTCCACAGCCGGAAATCACGGATATACTGCTCGGCTTCCTGATAGTTGGCCTTGCCAACATAGCTCACGGTGGCCGTGAGGACCCTGGCCGCCAGCGCGTTGATATATCCCGCCACACCCAGGCGCTCCTGGTCGCTCCCTTTGGAGAAAATCAAGCCATTGATCCCCTTGATGGAGGCTGCTCCCATCAGCACATTTTCCTCCTGCGTCTGAGCAAAGACCATGCCCCGGTAAGCGGTGGCCTGCAGGTCCAGGGGCCAGTCGCGCAGCTTGTCTTTATACTCCAGAAAAGCGCCGCCGACCAGACTCTGGTGCGCCAGAGGCGCGTGGAGTGCCTTTCTCTGATTCACGCACAGCGTGATGCGGATGATGTCCTTCGCCTCCGGAAACAGCTTCGCGATGGCCCGGCTGAGCAGCAGAGAGACCATGGTGCCAGGGCTGCCGTCGTTGTCCAGATTGAATTTCATGAATTCGGATTCAGATATGGCGATGCTGTAAACAGTATGTCGGTGATCCTCCTCCAGTCCCGCAGATGCGATCAGATTCAGCGCGTCGGACATCTGTTCATTGCGTCTGGGGCTCGGAAGATCAGCCCTGTTCGCCACGGGGTCGATCCACTCCTCCTCCGGAATTTTATCCCCAACCAGGCGGATGCCCTCTTCCTTCAGTCTGACGTTATACCGCTCGGAACAATAGTAATAGAGGAGTGTCCGTACCACCTCATACGCGCCTGTTCCATCCGTCATGCCGTGAAACACATCCAGGATAATCCAGTTGTCCTGCCAGCAAAACGCGATCATGTGGTAATTGGATGCCTCGGAATTCAAAGCCACGCCATGGAGCGAATTTGTAATCACCACAGGCCGATGATTTTCCGCAAAAATGTATTGACCGTCTTTTTTCTGCAATTCCACACAGAAATACGGGTATCTTTCCATGGTGATATCCACGGCATGGCGAAGAACGTCCGGGGCGATCAGATCCCGCATACGAATCCTGATTCTGATTTCATTGGGGCTTTCTTTGGTTGTCACATATAACGGACGCAATTCCGAAAATAACTTTTGCTCCATATAGTTCTCCACAATTCCCGATTCAGTTTTTTTGATAGTTTTCCGTGTATATTTGGTTCAAATTGATTGTCCTGGGAATGATCCATGTCACTCACATGCTCTGATGTCAGCCACGCAGACAGGCGTCGTTCCGCATTCAACGTATTCTATTTCATTTTCCTTCAGATCATCAAGCAATGCGTCATAGTAGACTATGCCCTTTTCCAAGAGCAGTATGATTAGTTTCCGGTCAGCTCGGCCAGACGGTCCGCGGCTTTCTTATTCCCGGCTTCCGCGGCTTTTTGGTACCATTCGATGGCCGTTTCGATATTCTGCTCCACCCCGTTGCCCAGCTCATAGCGCCTGCCGATGGTATACATGGAGGTAATGTATCCGGCTTCCGCGGATTTCAGATACCACTGCGCGCTCTTCTCCTGGTCCGCTTCAACGCCAAGACCCTTGCTGTACATATAACCCAGAAAATACATGGATCTTGCGTCCCCGAGCTCGGCCGCTTCCAGGAACCAAGACTGCGCCGTGGCATAATCCTGTTCGACGTTCATGCCTTCATAGTAGAGGTAGCCTAAATAAAACCTGGCCTTGGGATGCCCAGCCCGTGCAAGCGCTGTTTCGCCTTCAAGGCCCTTCGCGTTCCACCTGCCGTCCTGCTCGCCATCCAGCTCACCCTCCGCCGATTCAGCGGTATATATCTGATGGATGCTCAGGAAGGCGTAAGGAGCCCACTCCGGATTGTCCGACTCCGCGGCAAGGAGGAAGTATTGGAGCGCACGGGCATTGTCTGCCTCAACGCCGCCGCCGTTTTGGTATAAATCCCCCAGGCCGCAGTTGGCCTCGACGCAGCCATGATCCACGGCCTCCTGGAAGAGCGCCATGGCTTTTTCATAATCTGTGTCCAGCCCTTCGCCATTTTCATACAGGATTCCAAGGTTAAACCGCGCCAGCTCGCTGCCCTGTTCCGCGCCTGTTTCAAAAAATGCGGCAGCAGCCTTGTTATCGCCGCGTTGGTAGGCGACCCGCCCCAGATAGTACCAGGCATCCGCAATGCCGACGTCCGTTGCGTCCCGGAAGGCGGCTTCTGCCTTGTCAAAGTCGGCAGTTCCAGTCTCAGTGCCGTAATACCAGGCCAGACCCTCCTTTAGCGCGTTCTCACTCGTCTCCGCCTGTGCCGCACAATCAAACGCAAACAGCGTGAATAGCAGGAAAAGTGCTGCCAAAACCGTTCTTTTTTTCATGTTCCATTTTTCCTCCTTCTGAAAATCGGATACCGCACAGCTTGGGAAGACGCATAATACATGGAAACAAATGATACGATTAGAATAGACCGTCAGCATAGGTTCAATCTTTGTGATCCAGGCGTTATGCACAAAAGCATGGATGCGTTGGAATGGCTGCCGTTATGCCTGCTGAATCTTTAGGCTCAATTGATTGGGCAGTTCAGCGTTTTCATTCCAGTTATACTTCATTTCTTCCGTTATTCCCTTCAATACTGCCAGGGCAAGTTCATCTCCGTTGTTGATCACGTCCAGGCGTTCCCCGCTATAGCTGATTGTCCATTCCGCGGTTTCGGCGGCCTCGGAGTATTCGCATACCGCCTGGATGCGCGGGTTTTCCAGCAGGGACACCAGAATCTGCGCCGTTTCCTCAAAGGTCAGCTGGATGCGGCTGGCGGTTTTGGGAGGAATCTGGTTTTTATTGCAATAGACTTCGATCTGTCCCGCCATGCCCAGGAAGTCGTAATCACGGCTTTCGATGTTCAGTTCCAATACTTTGAGCTTCTTGATGAAGCGCCGGGTGTTTTCTCTTTGCGGATGTTCAAAAATCTGCTCCGGCGTGCCTTCCTCATAGATGCCGCCCTCGTCCATGTAGAAGATACGGTTGGATATGGCCCGGGCAAAATTCATTTCGTGGGTGACGATCATCATGGTTTTGCCGGTCTTGGCCAGGTCGCGGATGACAGCCTGCACCTCGCCTACCATGGTGGGGTCCAGGGCGCTGGTGGGCTCGTCCAGCAGGATCACATCCGGATCCATGGCCAGGGTTCGTGCAATGGCGATGCGCTGCTTTTGCCCGCCGGAAAGCTCGTCAGGGTAGTTCAGCGCTTTTTCCGCCAGGCCTACCGTACGCAGCAGGCGCATCCCCTCGTCATAAGCCTCCTGCTTGCTTTTCCCCAGCAAATCCATGGGCGACAGCATGATGTTTTCAATCACCGTTAAATGCCCGAACAGGTTGAAGGACTGGAACACCATGCCCATCTTTTGGCGCACTTTATTGATATCGCACTTTTTATCCGTTATCTCTGTATCGTCCATCCACACTTTCCCGGAGGTGGGCTTTTCCATTTGGTTGATGCAGCGCAAAAGCGTACTTTTGCCCGTGCCTGAAGGGCCGATGACGGAAATCACATCGCCGTCGTGGATTTCCACGCTGACATCCTTCAAGGGGGTCACATTGGGATATTCCTTTTTCAAATGCTCGATCTTAATCATGGATGTTCACCCCTTTCAGGATGCGGTCACGCTTGCGCTTCTTGGGATCAATGCTGACGCGGATGCGGCTGACGGCGAAGCTGAACAGCCCTTCCAGTACAAAGTAAATGACGGTCACGGCAATCAAAGGGAAGAAGGCTTCGTATGTGCGGCTGCGAACGATATCGCCCATCTTGGTCAAATCCTGCACGGCGATATAGCCCACGATCGCCGTTGCCTTGATGAGACCCATGATTTCGCCCTGATAGGCGGGCAGCACATGGGGAATGGCCTGGGGCAGAATGATCTTAAAGAAGGTATGGCGGTTGCTGTGGCCCAAGGCGTAGGCCGCTTCATACTGGCCCCGATCGATGGTGCCAACGCCAATCTTAAGCAGGCCAAACACCGCCGCTCCGAAGGTGAGCGTGAAGCCGATCACCGCCACGGCAATGCCGCTGATGGCTACAGAACCAAAGATGATGTAGTACAGAATCATCAGCAGCACCACCATGGGCGTACCAGTTACCAGCCATATGGAGAATCGGGTAACGCTATTGGCAAAGATATTCGCATTCCTGCACAGCATGAATAGCAGGAAGCCCAGAGCTGTTCCGAACAGGATGGAAAGCAGGGTAATCAGCATGGTGGTGCCCACGCCCTCCAGGAACAGCTTCCAGCGGTTTTCCCGGAGGAAGGTCTTGTTGAAGCTGGCTTTGATGCTCTCCCAGAAGGATTCTGTCCGGTTGGAATCGGTTGTCGAAGTTACCGCTGGAGTTTCCGCTTTCAGCACCATCATAACGGTACCGCCGGAATAGTTGGAATCGGAGAAATAGACGCTTTCCGCCCGTTCGGCGGTGATGGTAATGCCGGCGCATCCGATGTCGTTCTTTCCGCTCTGTACGGCGGGCAAAATACCGGCAAAGTTCATATCCTCGATTTCCAGCCCATAACCGTAAGCCTCGCAGAAACGAACGATGATATCGATATCATAGCCCACGATTTCATTGTTTTTGATGTAGCTGAAAGGCTCGTAAAGGGCCTCCGTAGCCAACCGCAATGTGCCGTTGGGCGCGGGGAAGGATTGATAATCCGGCAGGGTCTTTTCCGCGTCGTTCAGGCTGAACCACCGCCGGTCAATTTCCGCCAGCGTACCGTCCGCCTGAATCTTTTTCAAGTATTCGTTCATCTGATCCCGCAGCTTCGCGCCTTCCTCATTCTTGGCAAACACATAGCCAAATTCAAAGCTGTCCAGATACTCAGGCACATAGGTCAGCTTGTCGTTTTCCTGCATTTGTACCTTAGCTACCGGCTCGTCGGCGGCATAGCTGACGATTTTGCCGGTGATGAGGGCGTTGATCAGGTCGGCCTTATTATTGTAATAGGTCAAGGTGGCTTCCGGCAGCCTCGCGGTGATCATGGCGTCGAAGGATTGGCCGGTTTGCACGCCGATATTCCGGCCGTTCAACTCGTCCAGGGTTTTGTATACGCCCTCAGCAGCGGTGACAGGCGCGGTTTCCGCTTTCAGCACCGCCATCACGGTGCCGCCGGTAAAACTCGGTTCGGAGAACAGCACGCTTTCCGCCCGTTCGGCGGTGATGGTGATGCCGGAGCCGCCGAAATCGCATTTTCCCGTATACACCGAAGGCAGTACGGCGTCGAAGCTCATATCCACGATTTCCAGGCCGTAGCCATAAGCCTCGCAGAAGCGCACGGCGATGTCGATATCATAGCCCACGATCTCATTGTTCATGATATAGGTAAAAGGCTCGTAAAGCGACTCAGTGGCCATGCGCAGCGTGCCGTTAGGGGCTGGGAAAGCCTTGTAATCCGGCAGCGTCTTTTGCGTATCGTCTTCACTGAACCACTTCGTCTCGATCTGCGCCATGGTACCGTCCTGTCTGATCGTTCGCAGATATTCGCTGAACTGATCGCGCAGCGCCTGGCCCGCTTCCGTCTTGGGGAACACATAGGCGAACTCGAAGCTTTCCATGTATTCCGGAATATACGTCAATCTTTCATCCTGCCGCATTTCGGCTTTTATGACAGGCTCATCCGCCGTGTAACCATCGATTTTATAGGTCAGCAGGGCGCTGACCAGATCGGCCTTGGTGTTATAGTACGACACCTCCGCGTCGGGCAGCTGTTCAAACACCGCTTTGTCAAAGCCGGTGCCGGTCTGCACGCCAATGCGCTTGCCGTTCAGTTGAGAAAGGGACGTATATTCAGCTGTTGAAGCGCTATTTTGTCCTTGCCCGTCAGAGCGCACCATGGCGGTGATTTGCACCTCGAACAGTACATCGGAAAAAGGAACGGCCTGGTCCTTTTCTTCTGTGTAAAAAAGTTTTGACATGATGCAGTCGATGCTGCCCGTCTCGGCGGCGGGGACGATGCCGCCAAAATCGTACACCTTCAATTCCAGTTCCGCTCCAAGCCATCCGGCAAACCGATTGGCCAGTTCAATATCATAACCCGCCAGTTCTGTTCCGACAAAATACGAATAAGGCATTACTGTGCCTGTTGTGCCAACGCGCAGCTTAAAGGCTGGATTTTCAGCCCGGGGGATATTATCGGGCATGGTATCCTCGGAGCGAATCACCCAGCGATCATACATATCGTCCAGCGTACCATCCGCTTTGAGTTCCGCTATGAAGGCATTCAGCTTTCCTTTTAGATCGGGAATCGTCGAAACGGGCGAAATACCTACGGCAATTTTCGCCGAAATATAATTCTCATCCAGCAGGCGAACGCCGGTAAATCCGTTTTGAATGGCAAATTCCATTTCTGTCCGCGCGCTCACGCAGGCGTCCATTCGGCCTTTGGCTACGTCCATATATGCCAAAACAATATCGGTGTAAGGAACCAGTTTCGCGTTCGGATAATCCCGCGCCAACGCTTCTTCCGCGGGCGTATCTAATCCAACAGCGATATTGACCCCAGGCTGAGCAAGCATCGACAGAGAAGTAATAGGCTGCTTTTCTATGGAGCCCTGACCAACCGTTTCCAACTGATCCGGCAGAACCCCGGCCTGACTTCCGTCCGTCAAAACTGCCAGCACCACGCCTCCGGAGCTGGTAGGATCGGAAAAGAGCACCTGTCCCTTCCGTTCCTCCGTCACGTTCATGTCGGTGGTAAAATCATATTTGCCGGACTGGACGGCCGGGATGCGGGCGGCAAAATCCACGTCCCCCAGCTCCAGCTTGTAGCCGGCATGACGGCAGAAGCGCACCACCAAGTCAATGTCATAGCCCACGTTTTTGCCATCCTTGATATAGGACCAGGGCATATCCGTGGAGGTGGTGACGACGCGGATGGTTCCCTTTTCGCCGGTCAAGTCGGACATATCCACGACTTTTCGCGCTTCATCCACGCCGAACCAGATATCGTCCAGCTCCTGCATGGCGCCGTTTTCGTGAGAAAGCGCCAAAAAGGCGTTCAGCTCTTCGCATAGCGCGGCGCTTGCAGGATCGTTCCTGCGGAAAGCAAAGCTGTAATCCTGATTGGTAATCCGCTCGTGAATATAGTCGATTTTCGGCTGCTCCGCATGAACGGATTTAACTCCCGGCTCGTCGCTCAGGTAGGCGTCGATCCTGCCCGCCAGCAGCGCCGTAATGCAATCCGGATAGCTGTTGAACAGCAGGTATTCGCTGTCGGGGAAGTTTTTGCGGGCAATATCCTCCATCAGCGGGCCAGTGAGCACGCCCAGGCGCTTGCCATTATAAGCCCGCCAGGCTGGTACGCTTACTGTTTCCTGCGCTAAGGCAGGAAATGCTGTCAGGAGCAGCAGAATGATACACAATACTGAAAACCATTTCTTCATAGCGGAACCTCTTTTCCATTGTAGGTGAAAATAATTTTGAAGTTCTTCAATGAATCGACTGCCAGAGAGTTTTACGAAATACTTTTGACACGCTCCGAGATCTTCGTTGTGGAGCAGAACTGCGTTTATGCAGGCTGACAAAGACATTGAAAGCCAGTTCAAGCAAAAAGCTTTCGGTATTCGCCATTAAGGCGTCCTTAAATTCCTTCTCGTCGTATTTCTCACAAAGCCTCAGGAAATCAAAATTGTAAGGATTCAGCGTGCAGCATATCCCTCGACCAGTTGTTTTCCAGTGTTTTTCGCACATAGAACAGGGCGCGGGCTGATCGAATTTGCATTTGTCGATCAGCAATTTCAGGTGTCCCCAGGGAATCAGGAAAATCGCGGGCATCGTCGCCAGGATAAAAGCTCATAGAAATACCTCATATACTTGAGACTTGTAACAGAGAACGAATGAATGTCCGGGAACAGTCCTTTGAGATCGCTGCTGACCGATTGATAGAAACCTGTTCCATATTTCGCTTCTTCACTCATGCGGGAAATATCTCTGCCGAGGCTCCAATAGAAACGCAGCATCTCGTCATTTACTTTTACAGCCGCCCTTATCTGGCTCTGCTTGAATCGTTTGCCGACTTCTTGAATCCAGTCACGATATGCGCTGTCGCTGGATAGAAGCTTGTTCATGGGTTGGCCCTGCATTCATGTATTCTGCAATCGTCAGGGCAATTTCTCATATATTATACCCGAAAGCCACGAAAGATTCAATCTCCGCAATGTTCAATACGCCATTTTCTCACCCTCATGGGACACAACGGCCATTATACGTCCTGCCCCGTGTGGGTGTCCGGGAAATCTTGTTTTGCCCTGCCTTTTTCTGAAAGAAGAAAGTCCTTGAACATCAAGGCCTTTCTTCTTTTTTGGCTTCTTCCCAAGGGAGTACAAAATACCGCTTGTTCGCCTGTCTCCTTCTGCCGCTTAACAAATCTCGATTTTCAGTCTGACGGCCGTTATTCTTTCGTGTTTTCCAGCGCCTGAAACAGCATCGGGAACACGTCGTCTGTGTGGGCCGGAGCATTTGCTTTGGGCCCTGGGTAGAAATCCTTTTTTGAACAGCCGGCCCGTCCGCCGCCCGCGCAGGCACAGGCACAGGCGCAGGCACAGGAAGCGCAGGCGCAGGAGGACCGGACGCAGCCGCCCGAACGGGTGTGGGTGTGCACGATCACGGGATGCCCGCCGCCGAAGCCAGAGCCGCCCCGGTAATTATCATTCCGGCAGGCTTTCACGATGAGAATGACGATGCCAACGGGAATCAACATGCTCAGCACCATGAAGCCCCAATCCTCATCATCCGTTTTCACGTTGGTGGACTGTTGATTTACATCCAGGTTCATGAAATAGCTCCGGGGATAGACTGCCTCCGCCCGCAGCCGTTCGCCCTTCCGCAGGGCGGTTTTCCAGAAGAGATAGCCGTTTTCTTCCAGTTCTGCGTTGGAGGACTGCACCCCCGCCGCGTTCCAGCGGATCACGGCGTTTTTCACTTCGATCTTGTCAAACCAGCCGGGGGTGAGGGAGAAGCGCGCCGTATCGTCCTCCAGCACGAACAGATAAGCCTGATGCAGGGAAAAATCGAAGGACACTGTTTCTCCCGCGTAATATTTCCGGTCAAAGGTGATTTTCACATAGGAGCCGCCGTCGGACAGATAGCCGATCTTTTTAATGTTCTGGGAAATGGCGGCGAAGCTGTCGGCATGCTGATTGGGAATGCCGATCTTCACCCATTCCAGGGGGCCTTCGGCTTTATCGTCCAGCACCAGCCAATCCACGTGATAGGTCAGGTCCGCCGTGCCGTCCTCCCGCAATTGCACGCTGACGCCGTAATTCTGGATCTCGTCCAGGTCCTTGGCGAAAGCGGAGAGGGGAAGCAGGCAAAGCAGCAGCGCGAACAAAACAAATATCTTTTTCATCAGCAGCCCTCCTTTTTCAGCGGGCATTCATGGGACATTTTAGCGGAATAGTCACGGATCGTCACGGCGGCTGGGCTGTTCCAGATGCGCTTCCAGTCGTCGGTGAGCAGATTACCCAGTGGCTTATCGGACAGCCAGCTCTGGCATGGCACCACGTCGCCATTGGGGGCCACCGCCATATTGGAAAGGCAGGCTCCGCAGGAGGGCACCATGAGGCCCAGTTCCCGCAGGGTTTCCTCCTTCACCCAGCCGGGAGACGTAAAGGAAAGCTCCATTTCGTTTTCGTTGCAGTATGCGGCGGCTGCGCGCAGGGTTTCTGTCAATTGCATTTCGGTCAACTGCGTAGCCTGGCTGTCCTTTTCCTTCGCGTTGCCGGTCAGGATGAGGCTGGAGCAGGACACATAGCCCACGCCCATATCCCGCAGGACTTCCAGCGTTTTCACGTATTCCCCGGCGTTCAGGCTGCAAAGCGGCGTGTTCACGCTGACGTTGAGGCCCGCCTTCAGGGCGTTGTTCAGGCCCTCCATGGTTTTATGATGATTCTGCGCGCCCACCAGGATGTTGTGGGCGGCTTCCTCGGCGGAATACAGGGTGATTTGGGCGCTGTCCAGGCTGGCGTCGTACAGGGCGCGGGCCAGATCCGCCGTCAGGTTCACGCCGTTGGTATTCAGCCGGGTCACAAACCACTGGGCGTATTCCACCAGTTCCACCAGGTCGCCGCGCAGGGTAGGTTCCCCGCCGGTAAAGGTCAGCTGGGGAATGTTGGCTTTTCGGCAGGCGTCGATCACCCGCTTCCACTCCGCCGTAGTCAGTTCTTTCACTTCCGCCTCCGGCTGACCAGCGGCGTAGCAGTGCAGGCATTTCTGGTTGCAGTGCCAATGGCCGTCTTTGGTCATGGCGGATACCATCAGGTCCATCCGGTGGGGCGCGGTCATGTAAGGCGCGTATTCGCCCAGGGACAGATACCCGATCTCCGTTTCCGGCTTCCGTCCGTATGCCACGTCCATCAGCGCCCGCAGCATGGTTTCCAGGTCCTTGTGGATGATTTCACGGGGCGTTCTGGGAAACACGCGGCAGGTATCGCTTACCGTCTGCTCCACGATCCTGTCCAGGTCCTCCTGGGCCAGGGGCTGATCCGGAAGCTGATTCACCCGCGTGATGAAATGATTCAGCAGCACCGTCCAGCTTGGATTCACCGGAATGATATCCTGCCCGTTGAGAATGACCACAGACGGCTCCTTCATAGGATGCTTGGGAGGCACCAGATGGATGCGCACCACGCCCGGCCCCCGCGGATTCAAGGTGGTGTGCGATACGCCGGTAAAACAGGTTTTCATGTATTTCCATTCCCGAAAATTCATAGTGTCCTCCATTGCTCTTTTTCAGGGAAAGCAGTGCGTCAGCCGCATCCTTTCAACGAAACCATCATAGCAGAGAAAACCTTGCCATGCAAGGGAAAAAGCTCAAAATGTCGGTAGAATCGGTCAAAATGTCATCCGGCAAAGCGCCTGTTTAGCGCGCTCTTTGGCTGCGAAGGCGCTGCTCCTTTTCCGGCGAAAATGTCACAAATCGACGCAATTGCCTTTTGGGGGTACAAAATCATGAGAACGACAGTCCAACACATATGCTGAACAAGCATGAGGAACAGTTAATGCAGGAGTGGAAGAAACGGTGCTGCAGAAGGAACTGAAATAATTCCTGTGGGCCGCCACTCCTTTCCATGCTAAGATACGCTTGCCTGCCGGAGCAAATCCGGCGGTTATTTTCGTTTGAGCCGGTTTTGTAGACGAGATAGCCCCCTTGATCACGGTAGGTGCGCCGCGTGCAGATGATGATTGCAGGGTAAGGCACGGAAAGGGGTGGCATCGGTTTCTGGAAAGCTTGAACGATGCGGGAGGCACGTCCTTCCAGCTTTGATTCATTTCAAGGCGTTTTTATCATATATAATAAGTCACTTTCCACATGATTTCCTGCTTACAAGATACGGATTTCATTCTTTTTCGTATAAAATGCTTGACTTAGAGTAAACTTCAAGGATTATGATGAAGACAACAAGAATCCTTCCCACTATCAATTATGATTTGAACCGTCCTGAAAGGAAGACAAGCCATGGATTCTCCTTCAAAAATCCGGATCAATCAGCTGGGCTATGCCCCTCATTTACCACAGCGGGTGACGGTGCTGACGGACGTGCTACTGATTTTGCGGGATGAAGGCGGCAGAGAAATCCGTAGGTTTGATCCTCTGTCGCTTCAATGGGACGAAGCTTCCGGGGAAAGGGTTGCCGCTGTGACGCTTCATCTGTCCGCGCCTGGAGCATACTTTCTGGAGGCGGAGGATGAACGGCGGCGGATCACGGTGCGCGCAGAACCCTGGCGTGATGTGACCAACGCGCTCATCAAGGGGCTGTATTATCAGCGCTGCGGCTGTGCGTTGGAGGCAGTCCATGCTGGTCCCTACGCCCATCCCGCCTGCCATACGGCTCCGGCGGTGGATTGGGAGGACCGGAACAAACGGCAAAAGGTTACCGGCGGCTGGCACGACGCGGGTGATTATGGCAAGTATGTGGGGCCAGGGGCAGTGACTGTGGCGCATCTGCTGTACGCCTGGAAGCTGTTCCCGAGCGGATGCTCCGATCCGCTGAATATTCCGGAATCCGGAAGCGGCGTCCCGGATATTCTGAGCGAAGCCCGGTATGAACTGGAATGGCTGCTGCAAATGCAGCGCGCGGACGGCGCGTTTCATCACAAACTCACCAAGGCGCGTTTCGCCTCTTTCATCATGCCCCAGGAAGACAGGGAAACAGAATATTTGATGCCGGTTTCCTCCTGCGCTACCGGCGCGGCCTGCGCGTGTTTGGCCCTGGCGGGCCGTATTTACCGCGCTTTTGACGCGCCTTTTGCCAACCGCATGCTGCTTTCCGCCCTGCGGGCATGGGATTGGCTCTGTCGCCACCCGGATTTCATTCCTTTCCAGAATCCCGAAGGCGTGCGCACGGGCCAATACGGAAATCGGAGCGATACGGACGAGCGTTTCTGGGCCGCCTGTGAATTATTTGCCTTAACCGGTGAAACCAGTTTTCGGGAAGCCGCGGAATCATACTATGCCCTCGGACAGCAGCTGACGCAGTTCGGCTGGTCGAATGTAGGCGGCTTAGGCGCGCTGTGCTGCCTGTTCGATGTAAGAGAAAAGGCCGGAAACATCCTGTACACGGCATTGAAAAAGGATTTTCTTGAGCAAAGCGAAGCGTGTCTCGCTTTATCCCAAAAATCGGGTTACGGCACCGCCCTCGATCCAGACCGCTATGTATGGGGCAGCATCCTGCCCATCATGAGCCATGCCATGACGATGATCCTGAACGCGCTGATCACCGGACGGGAAGACATGCGGGACGCGGCTTTGCTGCAATGGCATTACGCCATGGGAATGAACGCTCTGGATACTTGTTTTGTCACCGGGTTCGGGGAAAAGAGCGTCCTCCATCCCCATCATCGGCCTTCCGGCGCGGACGGTGTGGAAGCGCCTGTGCCCGGCCTGATTTCCGGCGGGCCCAACAAGCGTTTCCCCTACCCCGCCACCAAAGAAAAGCTGGGAGATGATACGCCCCCAGCCAAGTATTTCCTGGATGAAACGCCCAGCGCGGACACCAATGAGATCGCCATTTACTGGAATTCCCCGGCGGTCTTTTTGGGCGCGTATTTGAACAGCCTGACATTGAAATAAATCCATTTCCCAAGAATATGAAAGCTTATCCACGGTGATTCATCCAGCGCTTCCGCTTTCAGAGGATACGTTCCGCGCGCTTTTGGTCTTTTTCCGCCAGGAAGCGTAGCGAAGGAGGCAGGAAACGCCCGCTAACATCCAGGTCAGGCCCGCCGTGATCCAAATAGACCATACGCCGATGGCCGTAAAATGGAACAGTGGCAGCGCGAAGACGGAAAGCAGGCGCAGCGGCTTGCCTTCCGTCATATCCATGGTAGCATGTCCTCGCATGTAGTCATCCTTCTCATCTGTCAAGCCAGGAATTTGCCCGCTGAAAGATACAGCCGATACCATTCCCGGTGGTTCAGGCATACCGCGGTGTTTCTCGCAGCGTGTCACACAGTCTTGGAACTTTCGTTCCCGCGTATCATAGATCTTAAAGTTTACTCTAAGTCAAGCGTTTCTAAAAATATTGTATTCATGCGGCACGCCGCAATCAATGATACAGGAGGGAAACGAGATGGCAGGCATCATATAATGATATGGACGCGCCCGATCCGAAATGCATCGTGGAGATGCCTAAAAGCTACGAAAAAGCCGATAGATGACAGAAGCGAACAAGAACTGCCGCTTTATTTGCTTTCAATGAACCGACAGAAAAAAAGGAGAAAAAGCATGGGAAATTACCGGAATTTTACCCTGGTCACCTACTTTGTGGCCCACGCCGCCGCCCGTGTGACGGAAGCGCAGTTGGAGGAGCAATTGGGCTTTATTCTCAAGCATCTGCGCCTGGATAAGGTGTATTTGGAACCCTTCCGGGGAGAAATGGCCACCCATGAGCAGGTGGAAATGTGCCGAAGGGTGTTTGAGCGCCACGGCATTCAGGTGGCGGGTGGCCTGACCACCGTGATGCTCATGCCGGAGGGCAGCCGCCCCAAGGCAAGGCTTTTCAATACCCTGTGCTACAACGATCCCGCCATGCGGCAGAAGTTAAAGGAAGTCAGCGCGTTCATCGGGGCCCACTTCGATGAATTCATCATCGACGATTTCTTTTTTACCAACTGCATGTGCTCCGACTGCGTGCGGGAAAAGGAACGGTTCAACCGCGAAAACGGCGTTGAAGACGAAAGCTGGGAAGCGTACCGCTTAGACCTCCTGCGCCGGGTAAGCCGGGAGGATGTGATCGAGCCCGCGAAAAAAGCCAACCCCAACTGCCGCATCACCATCAAATACCCCAACTGGGCGGAAAGCTATCAGGAAACGGGCTACAATCCCAAGGCCCAGCGGGACATGTTCGACCGGATTTATACCGGCACCGAGACCCGGGACCCCATGACCACCGACCAGCACCTGCCCCGGTACTTAAGCTTTTCCCTGATGACCTACTTTGAAAGCATGTGGCCCAAGCACAACGGAGGCGGCTGGTTCGATACCTTTGATACTCACATCACCGAGCATTATTTGGAGCAGGCTTATCTGACCGCTTTTGCCAAACCCCGGGAAATGATGCTGTTCTGCTTCCAAAGCCTGCTGGACAACATGTACACCCCCGCCCTTGGCTTCCAATTGGACAAGCTGGACGCGGTGCTGGACAGCGTGGGCGCACCCAAGGGCATCGCCTGCTATCTGCCCGATAATTGCCAGGGCGAGGACAACGTGCAGGATTTCTTAGGCATGTGCGGCTTCCCGGTGATATGCACGCCTTATTTCCCGGAGAACGAAAAGCAAATATTGCTCACCCGCTCCTCCGCCTGCGACCCGGATGTGGCGGACAAGTTGAAAGCCTGGCTTCAAAAAACCGGCGGCGACGCGCTGGTCACCACCGGCTTCCTAAGCGCTGCCAAGGGAATGGAAGCCCTGACCAGCATCCGGCTTCGGGGCCGTTCCGTCACGGTGGACGCCTATCGGGTGGAACAGGCGGGAGGACATCACGCCTGCCTGTATCCCGCCGCGGTGAAACCAATTTCCCTGCCCGTGGCGGAATTCCGCAACAATTCCACCTGGGCGGTGGTGAAGGGCAGCCACGGGGAAGAAAGCTACGGTCTGCTGCTTCGGGACGATTATCTGGACGGCCACCTGTGGACGCTGACCGTGCCCGACGCTTTCCCGGATTTCTACGCCCTGCCCGAACCGGTGCTCAGCCGCGTGCGCCAGGTGTTCCCGGTGGAAGGGGTATGGCTGGAGGGCCCCGCCCGCATCGGCCTGTTCGTGTATGACAACAGTTCCTTCATTCTTTATCCCTTTGTGATGGAGGGCGTCCAGCGGCAGATCGTTCGGGTGCACGCGCAAGGCGCGTCCGCCCTGCGCATCCCCGGAAAAGAAAACCTCATCCAGCCGCTGTACCGGGAAGGAGAAGACGCCGTGTTCGAGCTGGAGGCCGTGCCGGGCAGGTTCACCGTGTATCAAAAAACATGACACCGTGCGATGAAGCATCCTGAATACGAAAAATGCTTCATCCTGTCTTTTATCCCCTTGACAAGAAAAAAAGAGAGTGTATAATTACATGTAAAGGTTGGCAAGAAGCCTGCCAAAAACTGAAAATAAGAAAGGAAGAGAATATCCCATGAAAAAAATGCTCGCTTTTACGCTGGTAATGGCGTTGGTTCTGTCGTTCTGCTCCTTCGCCGCCGCTGAGGACCTGACGGTTGCTCAGGTGATCGAACAGGCGCAGACCATGACCCTGGAAGAACTGTTCAAGAAAGCCATTGAAGAATCCAACGGCAAGGATTTCTACGCTGTGGGCAACTCCAGCCGCGGCAAATCCGCCCTGCCCCTGTTCGTGGAAGAGCTGCAGAAGATCGATCCCTCCTACACCCTGAACTGGGATTGGCAGCAGCCCAAAGAGAACAAGATCTTTGATCAGCTGGAAAAGGACGTAAACGGCGCGAACCACGTCATGTCCATGACCCTGATCCAGGACGGCAACCAGATCCAGAGCAAAATGCTGGAAACCGGCGTCCTGCTGAACTTCGTTCCCAAGGATTGGATCGAAGCCGAGGGCGTAGCCAAGGAGAACAATGAATATCCTCTGGCTCTGCAGACCCTGAATAAGGTGTTTGAATTCAACAACTTGGGCGAAAAGACCTTCATGAACATGTGGGATTTCGTAGCGGAAGGCGAAGCTCCCCTGTTCATGGGCGTCAACAGCGAATTGGTGGGCAAGAATTTCCTGTATATGATGACCAACGACAAGTACGCCACCATCGCCAAGGAAGCCTATGAAGCCTGGGCCGGCAAGAACGCCGACTATGACGCTCTGATCGAAGATATGAAGCTGGACGCCGAAGACCTGGGCCTGACCGGCGACAACGTGCAGTACGGCCTTGCTTGGGTGTACCTCTGGTGCGCCGCTTATAACGAGCAGACCGACGACGGCCCCATCTGCAACACCCTGGTAACCACCTCCGCCAAGGATCAGTGCGGCCTGCTGGTTTACTCCAAGCTGCGCAGCGTGGAAGAAACCGCTGAATCCTCCGTGAACAACATCACCGTGGCCGCCTATCAGGATGGTTACGTGGGCATCGGCGGCTACGCCTACAAGCATTACCTGATGCTGACCAAGACCAGCCCCCTGCCCTGGACCTCCTGCGCCCTCATCGCCTTCATGACCACCACCCAGGAAGGCTTCAAAGCCTGGGGCAAGGACATGGGCGGCTATGCTCCCGTGCCCGCCTGCATGCAGGATCACAGCAAGGACGGTTACGTGGACGGCGTTGACACCTATCCCGCCAAGAATGACCGCGGCTACGACTGGTGGCTGAACGAAGGCAAGCTGGTTGTGGAAGAACCCGCCTACTGCGCTTCCGTGTCCGGCACCATGAGCGACTGGATCGACGGTATCGTCAGCGGCAAGTAATCAATACCGTACATCCGCAAAAGCAAAATCAAACGCGGGCGGCGGGTCGGCTTCTGTCCGGCTCGCCGTCCCTTTCCTTACAGGTAATACTTGAATCTTGAAAGGGAGGAGAGGCATGTCAACCATTGCAGCCCCCAGGCAAAGCAGCTTCCGGCGGAAACTGAATGGGTTCAGGACGTATATCAGCAAGCCGCAGAACGCCATTTTGATGGCGCTGGGCATCATCCTGACCATTACCACGATTTTTCCCATGATCACCATCGTTCGGGATACGGTCAGCATTCACCCCGGCAGCATCGATTCGGATACGAAAGCCCAGGACGCTCAAATGGAGGTTTTGGGAGAGACGTATACAGGCTATAACTGGAGCAATCTTTTCACAGGCACCATCAGCACCCGCGACCCTGTCACCCGCGAGCGCAAAACGCAGAGCATTGCCTCCACTTATCTGCTCACGCCGCTGCTCAACTCTGTGCTGATCAGTGTTTTCGCCTGCATTGGCGCCATCTTCTACGGCGGCATCTTCGCCTACCTGGTCACCCGCACCAACCTGAAATTCAAGAAATATCTCAGCTCCATTTTTATCTTTCCTTATATCATGCCCCAGTGGACCCTGGCCGTCATGTGGCAGAATCTGTTCAACAGCAATCAGGTCACGGGCGGCAACGACGGCCTGTTCGTGTCCCTGTTCCATGTATACATGCCCCAGTGGTGGTGCGAGGGACTCTTCCCCGTTTCCGTGGTATTGGCGCTGCACTACGCGCCCTTTGCCTACATCCTGATCGGCGGCATTTTCCGCAACATGGACGCTAATCTGGAGGAAGCGGCCACCATCCTGAACACGCCCCGGTGGAAGACCTTCCTGCGGGTGACGCTGCCTCTGGTAAAGCCCGCCATCCTGAGCACCATCCTGCTGGTGTTCTCCAGCGCCATGGGCTCCTACCCCATCCCCCATTATCTGAAATTATCCACGCTCTCCACCCAGTACGTGGGCATGAGCAGCAACCGCGCCGGTCAGGCCAGCATTTTGGCCGTGATCATGATGCTGTTCGGGTTCCTGATCCTGATCGTGAACCAGCGCACCACTTCCGGCCGCAAGAACTTTACCACCGTCACCGGCAAGTCCGGCCAAAGCAGCGTGGTGAACCTGCGGGCGGGCAAGTACATCGTTTCTGCGATCTTCATTATCACCACCCTGGCCACCGGTATCCTTCCCATCATCCTGTTCGCCGTGGAAACCTTCCTGCCCAACCCTGGCGACTATTCCTTCATTACCCACGGTATCGAGGGACATATGACCACCAAATGGTGGATGACGGCGGAGAATGTTACGGAAAACGGCATGTACGGCCAGAAGGGCATCTTGTACAACTCTGAAATCTGGAACGCCTTCGGCGGCACCCTGATCGTGGCCATATTCTGCGCCCTGGCCGCCGGTACCATCGGCACCCTGGTGGGCTACTGCGTGAGTAAAAACCGCCGCAGCAAATGGGCGGCCTATGTGAACAACATGGCATTCCTGCCCTATCTGATGCCGTCCCTGGCCGTGGGCGTCGCGTTCTTCGTGTTCGGCTCCAACATCGGCATTTATAACACCTTCCTTCTGCTGGTGCTGGCCGGTACGGTCAAGTATATCCCCTTTGCCAGCCGCAGCGCGCTGAACTCCATGATGCAGCTGTCCGGCGAAATCGAGGAAGCAGCCATCATACAGGATATTCCCTGGTGGAAACGCATGACCCGCATCATTATCCCCATCCAGAAAACGTCCATCATCAGCGGCTTCCTGCTGCCGTTCATGACCTGTCTGCGTGAATTGACCCTGTTCATGCTGCTGTGCGGCCAGGGCAAGATCATTACCACCATGTTGGGCTACTTCGATGAAATGGGCCGGTACGCTTTCTCCAGCGGCATCAACCTGATCCTGATCCTGGTGATCTTAGTATTCAACACTTTGGTGAATAAGCTGACGGGCGCCAGCTTGGACGCCGGTATCGGCGGCGGAAAGTAACGAGGAGGATACGGAATATGGCACGGATTGAATTGAGAAACGTAACCAAGCGCTGGGGCGGCTATTATGCCGTGGAGCATTTGGATCTGACCATTGAGGACAACGCGTTCGTCACCCTGCTGGGCCCCTCCGGCTGCGGCAAAACCACCACCCTTCGCATGATCGCGGGCCTGGAAACGCCCACTGAGGGCCGCATCACCATCGACGGCGTACCGGTGTTTGACAGCGACCAGGGCATTAACATTCCCCCCAACAAGCGCCGGGTGGGCTTCCTGTTCCAAAACTACGCCCTGTGGCCCAACATGACGGTGTACCAGAACATCGCTTTCGGCCTGTCCAATATCAACGAATCCGGCGCGACGGTCAACGAGAGAGGCGAAGTGGTCCGGGACGAGACCGGAAAGGCTCCCGCCCGCAAGCTGACCAAAGAGGAAATCAAGCGCGCGGTGGACCGGGTGAGCGCCATCGTGAAAATCGGCCAGTTCATGGACCGCTATCCCAGCGAGCTTTCCGGCGGCCAGCAGCAGCGCGTGGCCATCGCCCGCACCTTAGCTCCGGGACCCCGTGTGCTGTTCATGGATGAGCCCCTTTCCAACTTAGACGCCAAGCTGCGCTTGGAAATGCGTTCTGAATTGCAGCGTCTGCACCTGTCCACCGGCTCCACCTTCGTCTACGTGACCCACGACCAGATGGAAGCCATGACCCTGGCCACCCGTATCTGCCTGATCGATAACGGCGTGTTGCAGCAGTACGACGAGCCGCTCACCGTGTACAACCGGCCCAACAACCTGTTCGTGGCGGACTTCGTGGGCAATCCTGCCGTCAACTTTATCGAAGCCACCGGCGCCCAGGACGGAAACGGCACCCTGAACCTGACCATCCTGAAAGACAAGAAAGCGGCCTTTACGCCAAACGGCGGCCTGAAAATCGCCGATTGGTACAAAAAGGACGATCAAGCCCAGGCGGAAGCCAAGGCAAAGCACGATCAGCGGGCCAAGGAACCGGGCTACGTGGAAAAAACCAACAAGGACACCGTGTTCAACTACAACATCGCCAAGGTGGAGGACAACGACGAAAAGCGGCCCGCCCCCACCCGCAATGATTTCGTGCTGGGCGTGCGCCCCGAATTTATCCGCATCAGCGATGATGGAGCCATCGAGGGCGAAGTGTTCAGCGCCATGCCCACCGGTATGGAAACCACGGTGAAAATCCGCATCGGCAACTTCCTGCTCACCGCCGTGGTGTTCGGCGGCGTGGTATACAAGATCGGCCAGAAGGTGCGCCTCAGCTTCTCCGGCGAAAACATTATGCTGTTCAGCCGGGAGAACGGCCGCATGATCTCCAACGGCGCGGTAAAGCTGTAATCCCGTAATACAAACAGCCTGTGATCCGATACGATACCGGTCACAGGCTGTATTTATTTTGACGCTTACTTGTATGAAAAAGTGAAAAATGATATACTTTTCCTGGATTGAACAAACGAAGCAGAAGGATAAACGGGGGATGTCCATGAAGAAACTTTCCAATCTGATCGTTGCCAGGCGAAACTGGATCCTTGGCGTAATGATTTGCCTGACGGCCGTCTGCGCTCTCCTTTCCCTGCGGGTGGCCGTCAATTATGATATGACGAAATATCTGCCGGATGATTCCCCCATGAAAAAGGGCATGGATATCATGGCGGCGGAGTTTCCCTCCATGGGCGCGGATAAGAGCATCCGGGTCATGGCGGAGGGGCTGGACGATGAAAAGCAGGCGGAGCTGCTGGAAAAGCTGAAAGCCCTCCCCTATGTGGAAAGCGTGGCCCACGACGGCAGCGAAAAGTACCATAAGGGAGACTATTCCCTGTTTGTGATCAGCACCGCCTATGAATACGGGTCGCCGGAGGAGCGCGCCATCGAAAACGCCCTTTCAAAGGGTTTTCAGGAATACCATACCGTATTCCGCAACGACAATCCGGGGGCCGACGGCGTATCACCCTGGCTGCTGGGCGGGGCGATCGTTATTCTGGTAGCCATTTTGGCGGCCATGTGCGAAAGCTGGTTTGAACCGCTGCTGTTCCTGATCAACATCGGTGCGGCCATCATGATCAATGAGGGCACCAATCTGATCATGGGTCAGGTTTCTTACGTCACCTCGTCCATCGCGTCGGTTTTGCAGCTGGTGCTTTCCATCGATTATTCCGTGATGCTGATGAACCGCTACCGCCAGGAAAAAGCGGCGGGACTGGAAAAGTGTCCGGCCATGGCGGCGGCGCTGCGCAACTGCGTATCTCCCGTAACGGGCAGCGCGCTGACCACTGCCGCCGGTTTGCTGGCCCTGGCGTTCATGCATTTCAAGATTGGGCTGGATTTGGGCGTCTCGCTGGCCAAGGGCGTGCTGATCAGCCTGTTCTGCGTGCTGACGGTGCTGCCCGGCATCGTGATCACGGGCGATGGACTGATCGAAAAAACCGCGAAAAAAACGCCCCATCTTTCCTTGGGCTGGCTTTCCCGTTACAGCTTCCGGCGCAGGTTTTGGCTGTCCGGCCTGTTCGTTGTGATGCTCGTTCTGTTTTACTTTTTGCAGGGCAATACCCAGATCGCGTATACCCTGACAAAGGTTGATCCCATCGTGGATATTTTTCCGCCGGAAAATATCCTGGTGATGGTGTATGAAAACCAGGATGAAGAAAAGATGGCGGCGCTTTCGGAAACCCTGGAAAAGCACGGCGACGTGACCCAAGTGATGGGCTATCCTTCTCTGTTCGGCAAGGCGTATACGGCCTCGGAGCTTGCGGACGCCCTGGACGGCCTCGCCAGCGGCATGGGGGTGGACTCCGGCGAAGGGATCAGCTTCGATCCCGCCCTACTGAATACAGTATACACCTTGTATTCCACAGGGTCATCCACACCGGCCGCCGATAGGAAACTGACCATTCCGGAACTGTTTGATTACGTCCATGACAAACTGCTGAAAAACCCGCTGTTCTCGGGCATGATCACTTCGGAAATCAAGGAGACCATCAACGGCGCGAAGGAAAAGCTGGACAGCGGCATGCGAATGCTGAAATCCGACCGCTATTCCCGTATGATCGTGTATACTTACCTTCCTGTGGAATCGGCGGAAACAGACGCGCTGCTGAACCTCATGACGGAGACGGGAAAGGACTTAACAGGCGAATACTACCTGATCGGCAATTCGGCCATGAGCGCCGAAATGCAGGGCTCCTTCTCCGGTGAACTTTGGACCATCACCATGCTGACCGCCGCAGCCATTTTCCTGATCGTACTGGTTACCGCCCGTTCCTTCATCGTTCCGGCGCTGCTGGTGCTGATCGTGCAGTGCGGCGTGTATATCACGGTAACGGTGGTGGGCTGGCAGGGCTACAGCATTTACTTTCTGGCCCTGCTGGTAGTTGAATGCATCCTCATGGGGGCGACCATCGATTATGGCATCCTGTACACCAGCTATTATCGGGAGAACAGAAAAAAAGAGGGCGTCCCGGAAGCACTGAAAGCCGCCTATGACGGATCGATTCATTCCATCATGACCTCGGGGCTGATCCTGGTCCTTGTCACCGGCATCATCGGCTACACCTATGCCGATCCCACCATCGCTGAAATCTGCCGCACCATCTCCACCGGGGCCCTTTCGGCGATCCTGGTGATCCTGTTTCTGCTTCCCGGCCTCCTGGCCGCGCTGGACAAACTGATCGTGCGGAAAAAAGAAAAGAACTGAGCAAAAATCACAGGCAGACCGGCACGGCACACAGCGCTTCCAGTTCCGCGCGCCAGCGCCGCACGGTTTCCTCCTCAGGGACGGAGAATCCGTCCCGCGGCAGGCCCAGCTGGGCGCGCTTATCGTTGCCCAAAGCGTGGTAAGGCAAAAGATCCACCTGGCGGAGCCGGGGAAGCTCTTTCGTCAGGCGGGCAATGCCGCGAAAGTGTTCCGGGTCATCGTTGACCCCCGGAACGATGGGACAGCGCAAAACAATATCCGCTCCACTTCCGTGGAGCTTTTTTAGATTCTCGCGAATCAGCAGATTATCCACGCCCGTCCAGCGGCGGTGCTTTTCCGGGTCCGTCAGTTTCCAGTCAAAAAGATAACGGCTGACGAAAGGGAGCATGCTTTCAAGCTGTTCCCAAGGCGCAAATCCGCTGGTTTCGAGCACAATGTCTATGCCGTTTTGACGGAGCAGGGAAGAAAGCGCGCGGGCAAATTCCGGCTGGAGCAGGGGTTCCCCGCCGGTAAGCGTGACGCCGCCCCGGTCGCGGAAAAAAGGCTTGTCCGGCAGAACGCGGGCAAGCACTTCTTCCGGGCTCATGGCTGTGCCGCTCATGCGGCAGGCTTCCATAGGGCAGCGGGAGACGCTGAGGCCGCATCCCGTGCAGCGCGGGGAATCATATTCCCCCGCTTTTCCCCGCGCTCCGGAGGGGCAAATTGCGCAGGCTCCACAATGAACACAGCGGCTTTGAAGCACCATCACCTGGGGCTGAACAGCCTGCGTTTCGGGGTTATGGCACCATTTGCAGCGCAGCGGGCAGCCCTTGAAAAAAACGCTGGTGCGTATGCCCGGCCCGTCGTTGACGGAGAAGGGCACAATATCCGTGATCACGCCCCGCATGGCTCAGTACAGGGCGCGGGCCAGCATATCCGCCTGGGTGCCCGGGTCCAAATTGACGAACCGGGCGCTGAATCCGCCCACGCGCACGAACAGATTTTGATGCAGCTCCGGATGGATCATGGCATCTTCCATTTCGCCGCGGTTCAGCACGCTGATATTCAGAGAAAGGATGCCCATATCAAAGGCGGTGTCGATCAGGTCCCGAACGGCGTCGGGATGCTTGGTAAACAGATCGGTGGTCAGCTTCAAATTCTGCGCCGTCCCGGCGGTGAGGTTCATTTCGGTGGACGAAACAGAGCGCAGCAGGGCGGGAAGCCCGCAGTGATCCATACCCGCCATGGGGTTGTTGCCGTTGGAAAGGTACGTATAGGCGCGGCGGCCATCCGCCGTAGCCAGGGTATTCTTTCCCAAATCCACATTGGCCCCGTTGTTGATCATCACCACCAGATAGGAGGAAAGCCCCTGGGCTTTGGCTTGGCGGGCGGTAGCTTCAAAGACGTGGGTGTTCACGGCGCGGGCCATGGCGTCGGCAGTAGGATCGTCGTTGCCGAACTTGGGGCAGCGAAGCAGCTTTTGGCGTAGGTCCTCGTGTCCGGCGAAGTCCGCGTCCAAGATATCCACCAGTTCCCGAAGGGTCAGGAGCTTTTTTTCATATACGATTTCCCGAATGGCGGTGAAGCTGTCGGCCACGGTAGTGTTGCCATAGGTTTCGTAAGTCCCGGCCAGGTAGCGCACGCCGCCGGAAACCAGTGGCTTCGCCCGCTCCACGCAGTCGTCCATCAACAGGCTCATCAGCAGCATGGCGCTGTTCTCCCCCACGGTGTCATAAACCAGGCGCTGATGGCGGGCGGCGATTTCGGTAAAGTATTCTACCTGGCGCTCATAAGCAGCGAGCAATTTATCGAAAGTGTCAAAGCTTTCCGGGGAACCGAGATTCAGCCCGTGAGGGCAGCCCCGGATCGGATCAACGCCTTCGTGGAGCGTGACTTCCAGCGCTTTGGCTAAGTTGATGATGTCGTTGGGCGTGCCGATACTGCGGTGGCCCAGCACGTATTCGCCGCAGCCGAAGAAGCCGTACTGCTTGGCCTCCTCCGGGGAAACGTGCATGGTGTTTTCCACCGCGCGGATGGAGGCTTCATCGTTGAACAGGAGGGGATAGGTCATGCCGTACGCCAGCATTATAAAGGCAAAGCGGATCACCTCTTCGCTCATTCCCTTGTACATGCGCAGGGAGAATTCGGGCTTGAGCTGCCTAAAGCGCAGTCCCGCCTTCATGATGGCCAGGGAGACCCGATCCGCGTTCTCGGGATTCCTCCTGCCGAGGCCGCCCATCACGATGCGCCCGTCCCGGCTGTCGGTATCCTGCATGAGCTGATAGAAGGAAAGCAAAAGGGAAACGGCTTCCTCCTCCGTCAGGTTGCCGTTGTCTATATCCTTTGCGTACAGGTCGCCCAAGTACACGTCCATCCGACCGAAGTCCCGCCCTCCGGTCATGGCGGAATAGAACCAAACCAATTGCAGCGCGTCCCGGAAGCAGGCGGGAGGACCCGCCCGGAGCCGTGCGATACTGTCCAGCATAGGCCCGATCCAGGCACGATCCGCCCCCTGGGCCAGTTTATCCCGAAGCGCGGCCTCATACTGTCCTAAGATATCCGAAAGCAAATCAATCAGGCCGCCCAGGGCCGAAAGAAAATCCCGCTGTCCCGCGTTCAGCGTGTCATCCTCAAGCCTTGAAAGGATTTCGGTTTTCAATCCCGGCAGGCCCAGCCGCACCAGCTTATCATAATCCAGCTGGGAAAAAACCAGGCGGTACAGGCCGAAAATCACCCCGGAATCGATGTTCCAAAGGTCGCTGGGCATCTCGCGACGCATGACGCCGTCGAATTTTGCCCGAACCTTGGCGTTTACATTTTCCTTTTTCCAGAAATCGATCAGACCGGCAATGGCCGCGCGATTCTCCGCGTTTTGAGAGGGGCGGTTCATGACCCGCTCCAGCCGTCCGATATCGGCGTAAAAAGAAACGTTATCCAGACCGTCGGTATCGTCGTCCCAGTAACTGGGGGCAACGCCCAAGGGGCGGAACACGCGCCGCCCCACGAAAAGATCGCCATCCTGAACGGGTGCTGCGGCGGCGGGCAGCGCAATGCGCAGGCACTCCAGCTCCCGCCGGGCTAAACCCTGGCCCGAATAATCCTGATACGCCCGCGTATAGTTGAATTCAACGGACAGGCCGTCGTCCAAATGCTTGTCATCCCAAGCCAGGTAACCCCTCATAGCAGACCCTCCACATTTCGCAATGATACTTTCATTATAAAAACACAGGCTTCAAAACGAAGTGCAGGAACGAGCGAAATATATGCAAAAAGTAAGATCGTCCGGCGCAATTTCCGTGCATATGAGCACGGAAACGCTTTTTTTGTTTACTTTTCGGCACATTGGCGTTATAATAAAAATATAACGGAGGACGGATCGTATGCTGATTGAATACGGAAACACGGTGGTAAAGCCAAGCTGGAAACTGATGGAGAATGTGCCGACGGGCTACGCCCGCATCTACTATATTCGAGAGGGGGATCTCACATACGAGGCGGCGGACGAAGTGCGTTCCATGAAACCCGGATTCCTCTACGCTTTACCGTCTACGGCGCCTTACCACGTTCGGAAAAACCCGGAAAAAGAATTTGCCTGCACCTATCTGCACGTGGATTTCAATAAATACCGCGTCAACAGCCTGATCGAGCTGCCCGTAGAGGAAAACTGCTGTTTGGGCGATTTCATCCGCACGGTTTCCGAGGCCATCAGCGAAAAGAGGATCGAGCTGCTGGAGCATCTCGCGGAGGATTTTTCCTTTTTCCTGAGAGGAAACGAAGGGTTCGTCCAAAATTCGCAGATGCTGACGACGGTGCAGAAGCATATCGTGCGCCATATTTCCGAGGAGCTGACCATCGAGGGCCTGAGCCACCTGTTCAACTATCACCCCAATTACTTCATCCGTCTGTTCCGGCGGGAAACGGGATATACGCCCTATCAATATATCGTACAGCAGCGGATGCAGTACGCGGTGACCCAGCTGAACAAAGGGCTGCCCAACGAGGAAGTATGCTATGCCTGCGGATATACGGATTCCAGCACGTTCACCCGAGCGTTCCGAAAGTATTACGGCGTCGCTCCGCAGAAATACCGCAAGGGTTTCCGCAAGCCATGAATATGGATGGATATGAATTTTTATACCTGTGTATGGTTAGTTTTTGCACATTTTGTATTTGCTGCTGCACTTTTCGGAAGGGGCAAATGTTGTTAGAATAATTGTTAGAACGCATGGGATATAAAAGCGAACGGGGGAGGAATGAATGTGACCGATATCGGCGCGCGTATTCCGCGTAAGGGAAACGCTTTCACTCGTTGGCTGCGCGGATTTACCGGGTATAAAAAACATCTTGCCCTGACGCTGATGTTTATCCCCGTGATCGTGTATTTCGTGATTTTTAAGTATATCCCCATGGGCGGCATCGTGATCGCCTTTAAGAATTATAAGATCAGCAAGGGCATATGGGGAAGCGCATGGTGCGGCCTGGACAATTTCACCAAGGCTTTCAACACGCCCACCTTTGCCCGCGCCGTACGGAACACCCTGGAAATCAGCGGGATGAAGCTGCTGTTCGGCTTCCCCGCGCCTATCATTTTAGCGCTGATGCTCAACGAAGTGAGCCATATCCGCTTCAAGAAAACGGTGCAGACCATCACTTACCTGCCCCATTTTTTAAGCTGGGTGGTGCTGGCCGGTATGTTCCAGCAGCTCCTTTCCCCCAACAACGGCGCGGTGAACTCATTGCTGAAACAGTTTTTCGGGGTGCAGGAATCCATCTACTTCCTTGGCAACAACAAATACTTCCGGGGCACCCTGATCGTGACCGACATCTGGAAGAATGTGGGCTGGTCCTCCATCCTGTATCTTGCCACCATTTCCGGCATCGACCCGTCTCTTTATGAGGCGGCCACGGTGGACGGCGCTTCCCGCTGGCAGTGTACCCGGTATATCACCCTCCCCTCTCTGGTGAGCACCATCGTGATCATGCTGATTCTTAGCATCGGTTCCATCATGGACGCGGGCTTTGACCAGGTATTCAACCTGTACAACAGCGCCGTGTACCAGACGGGGGACATCATCGACACTTACGTGTACCGCTACGGCTTGGGGGATATGAAATACTCCCTGGCCACCGCCGTGGGCCTCTTTAAAAACGTGATCGCATTCGTGCTGGTGGTGGGGACCAATCTGATTACCCGCAAAATCAGCGGCGAAGGCATCTGGTAAGGGGGGGCGGCGGATATGACCCAGAAAAAAATGACGGTGGGCAAGGCGATCATCTACCTTGTGCTGACGCTGCTGAGCGCTTCCATCGTGCTGGCCTTCTGGCACCTGCTGAACCTGAGCCTCTCCCCCAGCTATATCGCCACCAAGGGCGGCCTGCTGCTGTATCCCAGGGACGCCACCTGGGACAATTACGCCCGGGTGATCGACAACCGCTATATCTGGCTTGGGTATAAAAATACCCTGATCCGTACAGTGATCGGCACGGTGCTGCAATTGTTCTTTACTGCCATGGGCGCTTACGTGCTCAGCAAGCGCTTCTTTCCCCACCGTACCTTCTGGACGCTGTTCATCGTGTTCACCATGTTTTTCTCCGGTGGCCTGATTCCCAGCTATTTGGTGGTGAAAAATTTGGGGTTGCTGGATACCTACGCTTCCATGATCCTGCCGGGCTTCATCAGCGCCTACAACATGGTGATCATGCGCAACTTTTTCCAATCCCTGCCCGAGGAAATCGAGGAAAGCTGCCTGATCGACGGGGCGGGGCGGTTCCGCATTTTCATGCAGATCGTGCTTCCCCTGTCCAAGCCCATTTTGGCTACGGTGGCCCTGTGGCTGGTGGTGGGGCACTGGAACAGCTGGTTCGACGTGCTGATTTACATTTCGGACGATACCAAGTTCACCCTGCAAATTGTGCTGCGCCGCATCATCATCACCGGTTCCAAAGAAATCCTGGATACCAGCGCCGCGGCCAACGCGGCGGAAATGGAATCCGTGGTCTCCTCCGAGGGCCTGAAAGCCGCTTGTATCTTCGTTACCACCTTTCCCATTCTCTGCGCTTACCCATTCGTGCAGAAGTTCTTTGTGAAGGGGATCATGATCGGATCGCTCAAGGGATAAGAGTTGAGATCGATATACTTGTCAGACAAACTTCTTCTCAACTCTCCACTCTGAAAAAAGAACCCAATCAGAGCGTTGTCTCTGATAAAATAAAAGGAGGTAAACAACATGAAAGGTTCCCGTATTCTTGCCCTGCTGGTGGCCGTGATCATGGTCATGGCGCTGGTCCCGGCCATGGCTGAAGATGAGCCAATCAAGATTTCTGTGGCTGGCTACATGTTCGGTCCCATCGACAATGAGAAGGACGTCATCACGCCCCTGGTTGAGCAGCAGCTCAAGGAAAAGCACGGCATCAACGTGGACATTGAAGTGGTCTACATTGAGCAGGCCAACTACGCCGAGATCCTGAACACTCGTCTGGCTGGCGGCACCGCCCCCGACGTGTTCCTGGCCCAGGGCGCTACCACCCTGCGCAGCTACTACGATCAGGGCGTCATCAAGACCTGGGATGAAGAATTCCTCAAGGCCAACGCCCCCCACGTGTACGATTTCATCGTGAACGGCGCCGCCTACGGCGATCTGCTGCCCTATGTGGATCAGTGGAAAGCCGCTTCCAAGGTGGACGGCGAAATGTGCGTGCTGCCCTCCTTCAAGCCGGATGGCTCCATGCCCTACAAGACGCTGATCTACCGCGGCGACTGGCTGGAGAAGTTGGGTGTGACGGAAGAAACCCTGCCCAAGACCGTGGATGATTTCGTGGCCCTCATGACCCGCTTTGCCAAGGAAGACCCGGACGGCAACGGCCAGGATGACACCTACGGCATGAGCGTGACCGCCATGAAAGCCCTGTTTGGCGCTTACGGCCTGGGCGAAGAAGGCCTCGCCGGCGGCGGCAGCGGCATTTTCGTGGAACGGGACGGCAAGCTGGTCAGCTCCGATGTGGCCGATGAAGCCAAGGAAGTTGTTGAACTGCTGGCCAAGATGTATGCCGACGGCCTGATCGACCCCGAATTCGTGGCGGGCAAGGAATCCGTCGCGGGTAGCTACTGGGCCATCTCCCAGGGCATGGTGAACGGCCTGTACGGTGTTTCCGCCAACGCTTCCATCGACCATTACCGCCTCAAGGAAGTCATGGGCGATGACGGCGGCCGCTGCGCTCAGGAATACTGGGCTGTGAACGGTGAAGATTCCACCTTCGTCTATGGCCCGTGGCCGGCTGGCCCCAAGGGCGATTACGGCTGGGTGACCGGCTATGCCGTGGCTGTGAGCGAGAGCGCCGTATACAACGCCGCTATGAGCGATGAAAAGCTGGCTGTTATCTTCCAGATCCTGGATGCTTTTGCCACCGATGACGAACTGTACATGACCGCTTTCGCCGGTATTGAAGGCACTCACTACGAGAAGCAGGAAAATGGCACCATCAAGCGCCTCATGGGCAACGAAGAACTGAACGCCGTGGGCGTTTGGGGCTGCCGCAGCCTCTACGGCGCGGACCGCGCGTTCTCTCAGCTGGCCTATGACATGGCTTTCTACAAGGATCCTTCCATCGCCAACCGCCTGAACTGGTTCAAGAAGGATCAGTATAACAGCTACATTCAGGACGCCGTGTCCGAAACCCTGCCCAGCGCCGATCTGTTCTCTGAACTGAACACTCTCCGCGACGAAGCGTGGGTAGCCATGATCCGCGGCGAACGTTCCCTGGACACCTGGGATGAATACGTTCAGTCCTGGCTGGATGCCGGCGGACAGATCCTGACTGACGAAGCCAACGCCTGGTACGAGGCTCAGAAGTAATTCCCAACTTTAGATGGGGGCTGTCGCGTCTGCGGCAGCCCCCATTTCAAACCACAAAAAGGTAGGGTTTTTCGTGAAAGAATTGCGGAGAAAATGGCACATCGACGTGCTGCACCACTCTCACACGGACATCGGCTATACAGCAAGGCAGGAGCTGATCTGCCGTCAGCACGCCGGTTTCCTGCGCCAGGCGCTGGATATCCTGCGCGATGAAGATTCACGGGGGCAAGGCTTCCGCTGGCAATGCGAAAACTGGTGGCAAATCGAAAATTTCCTGCAAAACGCGGGAGAAGCGGATAAAGCGGACCTGATCCGTTTCGTCCGGGAGGGAAAAATCGGTCTGAGCGCCAGCTACCTGAACCTGACCGATCTGATCGACGAAACCGTATTGCGGGAGCATTTGGCGCTGGCGCGCGCCTGGGCCGATGAAATTGGCGTACCCATGAAAAGCGCCATGACGGCGGACGTCAACGGCTATTCCGCCGGACTTCCGGACGCGCTTTCCGACGCGGGCGTCAAATACTTTTACAGCGCCATCCACACGCACCACGGGATGTATCCCCTGCGCGAAAACCCGGCTTTTTTCCGTTGGCGCGGCCCCGGCGGCGGGAGCGTGCTGGCCTTTTCGGGGGAGCATTATCACTGGGGCCACGCGCTGGGGCTGTGCCCGAACGGCGTTTCTTCCATGATGCTGAACGACGAGTTCCTGCAAGCCATTGAAAGCGGAAAGCTCCTGTCCACAGATGCCGAAACGACGGAACGGGAAGAGATGGACCTTGCCGAAACGCGCATCACCCGATACCTTTCCGTCTTGGATGACCACGGCTGGCCCCTTGATTTTATGCCCGTATTCGTCAGCGGCGTTCTTTCCGACAATTCCCCGCCGAACATCCGGGTGGCGGAGCGGGTGGCTCGGCTGAACGAGCGGTTTGGCGGCAGGGTTTCCCTGAGCATGACCACCTTAGACGCTTTCTTTGAAAAGCTGGAAAACAGCGGTGTGAATATCCCCGAATATACCGGCGACTGGACGGACTGGTGGGCGGACGGCATAGGCTCCACGCCGGATGCGGTAAAAATCTATCGGGAAGCGCAGCGATGCCGGAATTTAGCCGCGCTCCTTGACCCGGAAAGACGCTGGACCGACAGCGGGCTTTGGCGGGAATCCGGGCGGAATATGATGCTCTATGCCGAGCACACCTGGGGGCACTCCGCATCCGTTTCCGATCCATATCTTTCGCTGGTTTCTGAATTGCAGCTGAAAAAAACCTGCTTCGCCGTCAACGCCAACAGCCAGGCCAACGCGCTGCTGGACGGTGTGCTGGCGGCTTTGGGGAACAGAACGATCCGCCCGGACAGGCCGGGGAGAATCCGGGTAATGAATCCGTATCCCTTTTCCGTCCGTTTTCCGGTTGCCGCATCGCTGCTGGGCTGGGAAACCCTGGAGGGGCAAATCCAGGAATCGCGTCCGCTGACGCTGAAAGACATGGAAACAGGCAGCCTTCTTGCCACCCAGACCAGACGTGGGCCGAGGGGCCGCCTGGCGGAAACGGTGCTGGCCCTTTCGCCCGGTGAATGCCGGGAGCTGCAAATTGTTTACGCGCCGCCGGATCAAAAAATGCCGCCGCATACGCCCTGGATGTGCGCGGACGGCATCACGGATCAGGAGGGCATTGAAGAACTAACTCTGCCGGACTATGTGGAAACGGATTTCCTGCGCATCCGGACAGACTCGGTGCGCGGAATCGCTTCGATCATAGAAAAGCAGACGGGACGGGAGCTGCTCTCCCCCGCCGCGAATCACGGCGCGTTTACCTGCCTTTATAAGGCGACGCCCACGTCAGGCTCCCGCAACGCTTCCCGCAGGAAGATGGGGCGGCGGCGGGAAACGGTGAACACGCGGCAGTACGCCGCCCGGCCCAAGCTTTTTTCCATCGCCGACCAGGGCGATGTATCCGTCACCTTAAGCGTCGCGTATGAACTGGAAGGCACGGACGAATGCACGCTGGATTTGAAGATTTACCGGCATCTTCCCCGGATGGACGCCCGCGTCAGGATCAAAAAGCAAAGCCAGGCTGATCCCGAGGAAATCCAGGTAGCGCTGCCTTTCGTGACGGACGGAAGCAACGAAACCTGGATCGATAAGACCGGCTGCGTGATCCGTCCGGGCCTGGATCAGCTGCCGGGCACCTGCCAAATGTTCTGGTGCCTGCAAAGCGGCGTCCTTCGGAGGGGAAGTGCCTTTGACCTGCTTATCAGCTGCCCGGACACGCCGCTGATATCCTTCAGCGAAGAAAAGAAAGGGCCCGTCACATTGTGCGACGGGCAAAGCGAAGCGCTGAACCATGGAGAAATCTTCAGCCGGATCATGAATAATTATTGGGAAACCAATTTTTCCGTTGACCTTGGCGGCTGGCATGAGTTCCGTTATGTGATCACCCTGGAAACACCCGATGCCCCGGCGGAACAGATGAAGCGCTGCGAGGCGCTGGGCACTGGCTTGCCAATCTTGGAATTATGAGAAAAAGCAGGGAGCTGTACGAACAGCTCCCCATTTTCATCAGTACGAAAAAATGTGCGGTTCGCTGAGCAGGCCGGAGGGGGCCAGGCGATAGGTACGCGTCCAGCGCATGCCGGTGGTGCGCCACGCCTGGGGGCCGAACCAAAGGAGCGAATCATCGTTCAGGTGGAAAGTGCCGAAGGAATTGATGCGGCTGGGGAATACCGTGATGTCCAGGATATGGTCGCCTTCGGCCAGGAAGCCCAGATCGGCCTCCGACGGGGAAAGGGAAAGATTGGCGATCCTTTTCCCATCCAACTCCGCCGTAACGCAGGGCGCGGAAAACAGCCCCAAACGCAGCCGGAGGCTCTCTCCGCCCTGGATATGATAGCGATAGGTAAGCTTTCCGGAATAGAAGGGCAGACCCTGCCGCGTCCAATCGCCGTAGTTGAGGCCATGGGGAGCGGGAATGACGCAGGTATCCGCGCCGCTCACCCGGACGCCGAAATCCCCCAGCAGGAACAGGTTTTCCGTACAGGTGGAGGCAGTGATGGGCTTGACGATTTCCACCGTGTTAAGACCGGGATTCACCGGACCGACGCGGAAGCACGCGATGGATTCGTCCGTGAAGCAGCCGTCCTGCCGATTGCTAAGCGGTTCGCCATTGAACCATACCCGGGAAATATCCGCGTCCTCCAGCGCCAGCCGGGCAGAGGGAAGGGCGATTTCCGATTGGAAGGAAACGCGCAGGGAAAGGGTGTGCTCCGGCTTTTCAGGCGGCAGGAACCAGGGCTGCGCCCCCGATACGGCGGCTGTGGAAATGCCAAGCTTTTCCTTCGCGGCAACGCCGATTCGCAGCATTTCCTCCGTATCCTGCCAGGGATCATCGTCGGTGCGCCACTTTGCCGTATCCAGCACCAGCACGTTATCTTCGCCTAAGATGATTTCATCCGGCGGCGGCAGCATGCGTTCACTTTTGGGCTCCCGAGCCAGGGAGAATTCCTCGGACATGCTGATACCGTAGCTGCCGTTCAGGGCAGCTGTACGCGCCCGCGCTTGTTTCCGGCTTCCGTCCGCCGGCGACAGGCGAAGCAGCAGGCTGTCCTGCGCCCAGCAATGCCAGGACACCACGGTGGTGTTCTCATCGTATTCCGCCGGAAGGGGAGAAATTTTCCCCGTCTTCGTATCACACACCGATACATTCCACAACCCGTTCAGCTCCACGCGGTAATCCTCCGGCTGATCCGGCTTGCCCTTGGGCGCGGGCATCACATGGGTAATGAACATGCTGCGGCAGGCGCCATCCTGGCGCAGGGCAGAAATCAGGTTATCGGTGGGACGGCCCTTAGCGGTCAGAATGCGGACTTCCCGCACCGGGCGGAGACTTTCGCATAAGCGTTCCAAATCCCAGGGCAGGTTTTCGCAGCTTTGGCTGAACTGTTCCGCGTCGCCGGAAGGAAGCGCGTCCACATAGCGCGGCGCGGCCCCCATAAAGATGACCCGGCCACCCTGTTTCCGGAATGAATGCAGGGCATTCAGCGTGGTGCGGCGCATGGTATCGCACATGGGCACGATCACAGCGTCGTAGCTCATTTCCCCCACGTTAAATGTTTTTCCCGGACGGAAAAGCCCGGGAAGCGTGGATTCACAGATAAAATCAAAATCCAGGGTGTTGATCAGCAGCCAGCGGGTGATTTCCGCAAAGCGGCGGTCCAGCTCCGAGCGCTTTTGCCCTGTCATGTCATTGGGGCCGTAGGCGATCCAGCAGGATTCGATGGGGTGAATCACGCCGATGCGGACGAGGGGCTTTCCCCGTGTCATCAGGGTGTTCACCCTGGCGAAATGATTTTCGATATAGGGATATTCCCGCCACCAGGCGCTCTGATGCCCGATGGAGGCGGGATAATCCCGCTTGGATTCCCCGTGCATGGAGCACCAATACAAGTGGGGCACGCGCACCGTAACGCCCAAGGCTGCCTGCCAGTCCCCTTGCAGCTTATGACCCTTAAAATCAAAGTCCCAATTCGTCACGCCGTACAATTCGCTGGTGACGCCCGGGCAGCCCTGCTGATGAGCCGCGGAAGCAGCCTGCTTGAGGGTGGTGAATTCATGGCCGTCGCACAATTGATCCACTCCCGGCAGGGTGAAAGCCCGGTAGGCGCGCATGACCTCGCCCACAGACATCGCCTGGCTTTCCAGCCTGGCTTCGTCCATCATGTGGCCGGTCATGAGGAGGCCGTGATTTTGGCACCACGCGCCGATCTGATCGCAGAAAGCGGAAACGAAGCGCTCGGTGGTATGGTCAAAGAACCGGTAGCGCACTGGGGATATCCCCTCCGGCTGCTCCCACACAATCTCGGGCAAGCGGTCCAGCAGGCTTTCGCCGTAAGCCGCCCGATAGGTTTCCTCCAAGTCTCCCGTCCACGGCAGAAGCACATCCTGCAAATCCTTCGCGTGGGTCAGCGTGGTTTTTTTCGGCATCTGCGGCTCATCCGTAAAGATGGCAGGGCAGATACCGCCTATATCCCCGCCTAAGGCTTCCAAATAGCGGTTGTGGGTGATGTGAATGAAATCCCGGATGGCGGAAGGGTTCAGGGTGTCCACATAGCCGCTGAAATGGAACCAGGGGCCCGGCACGCTTCGCTTTTCCACAGCGTACCATACATGCTCTTCTGGCGTTTCGTTTTCGCTGAGCCGCCGGTATGAAGCGAGATACCCTTGGGGATCGAGGGCGACCTCATAGCGGGCCAGTACACGCGCGTCGACGGCTTCCGGCGCGTTGGGGGTAAATACCACAAAGCACTGACGGTTTTCTTCCTTTTTCGTCACATAGCCGCCCGCGAAGCCGGAAGGCCACTTGTCCTCGTCATACAGCCAGGCAAGCATCCCTTGCTTCCGCGCTTCCTCCACGCAGAAGCGGATTTTGGCCATGAAGGCGTCGGAAAGGTACGGCACGGACATGCCGCAGCGGGTGTGCATATGGAAGCCGCCCATGCCCATTTCCTTCATGTAACCGATTTCACGGCGGAGCAGGTCTTCATCCAGGCCGCAGTTCCAGGCCCAAAAAGGCGCGCAGCGGTATTCGGAGCCAGGATTTCGGAAAAGCTCCGGATCTAAGGTATGTTCAGCACTACGGGGATACAGCATAAACAGACTCCTTTCCTTTATTCCGGGCGCGAAAGCCGCACGGTGATGATTTCAAAAGGCCGGAAACGCAGGGTAAAGGCCCCGTCCATTTGCTTGAGCGTTTCCCCCGGTTCTTCCGCCAAAGTACACAGGCGGGCGTCACCATAGGGCAGACAAGGCTTGACGGCTGCTGTGCGCGCGCCGCCCATGCTTTCATACAGGCGGATGACCAGATCGCCGGATAAATCCTCCGCCATTTTGACGCTTTCCACGATCACGGCGGGATCGTCGCAGGCAAGCAGGCACAGCGGCCCGCAGCAGCCAGGTACGATGATCAGGGGATCGTTCATCGCTTCGGCGGCTTCCGTAACGCCGCTTTCTTCCAGTGTCCCGCTCCAGGCGCGGTAGGCGTAAACGAACCGATGATGGCCCCGGTCCGCTTCGGCGTCCGGGTAGGTGGGGGCGCGCAGCAGGCTCAGGCCGATCACGCCGTCATTGACGGACACGCCGTATTTGCAGTCGTTGATCACCGCCGCGCCGTGGGTGGCGTCCCGAAGGATCGTCCAGCCGTGGGCGCTGACCTCGAAGCGGTCGGCGTCGTACCTGCGGGAACGGTGGGCGGGGCGGGATATGAAGCCGAACTGGATCTGGTGATCCGCGCTGTCCGCCTCAATGCCCGTATCAAAAGAAACCTTAAGGAGCCTGTGGCGCTCCTGCCAGTCCACTTCGGTTTTGAATACCAACTGCTCCGCATCGGCGGTCAGGATGATGTGCTGGGTAATAACGGAGGAAGAAAAGCGGGAGGTGATTTTCAGCTTCGCGGTCAGGCCCTGGGAACATACGATTTCCGATTCGCACACAGCGCCAAGCGGTATTTCGCGCCGCTCGGTCTGGCTGTCAATATCCCATGCGTCAAAACGCCGGGGCAGATCGCGGTACAAATGAAACACATTGGAAGCGGAGCGCGCCCGTTCCAGGCCGTCCGATAGAGTGACCATGGAAACAAGCTCGCCTTTTTCCGTTATGACGGCCCGCAGGCGGGCGTTTTGCAGGATATAGCGCTCCCCTTCCCGGCAAACGGACGCGGTGCATTCCACGGGCGTTTGAGCCGGATAGATCGTCACAGCGGACAACGGCTCCAGGGAAACAAGCACCCGCGCGCCCGCCCCGTCGGCCTCTGCCTGAAAACAAACGCCGCTTGAACTCACGGCCCCACCGGAAAAGCGGCTGTCGGCCCGAATCAACCGGGCGGCGCGATGGGAGGAAGGATTGAAAATGGTGATTCCTCCGTCGTTTTCACAGAACGCGTCCAGCGCTTCTTTCGCGCTCTCTTCCGCGGCCTCCCGTATCTCCTTAAGTTCCGCCCGCGCCCGCTCGTATACACGGGCGATAGAGGAACCGGGCAGGATATCGTGGAATTGGTTGATCAAAAGCAGCTTCCAGTTTTCTTCCAGCGCCGCGCCGGGATAGGCCGCGCGTCCGGAAAAAGCCGCCATGGCGGCAAGCATTTCCCATGCCCGCAACGCGTGCTCCGCGCGGCGGTTGCCCTTTTTGATCGCCGCCTGCGTGGTGTAGGTACCCCGGTGGCAGGGAAAATAAAGCTCGCCCCGATATATCGGCAGGCTTCCGTTATCGCGCTTTTTCAAATAATCCTCTGGACTGCACCAATACAGCTTGGGCGCGCCCTGGAGGTCGCGCTGACGGCGCACCAGCTCCATATCGTCCCGGGTGGGGCCGCCGCCGCCGTCCCCATAGCAGAAGGGCAGGTAAAAATCCCGGCTGCCGTCCTTTTCCAGCCGACTTGTCCACCGGGTATGAATGGTGGCCGCGTCCACCTGGGTTTCATAGAACATGTGCAGGAAGCTGGGAATCATGGTGCCGTCCAATCCGCGCCACAAAAAGGCGTGGTGCGGGAAAGGCTCGGAATCGTTATATGACCAGAAGATTTTCTGGGTGGTCAGGCCGGTCATGCCAAAGCCCTTGATGATCTGCGGAAGCTGAGCGCTGTAGCCAAAGGTGTCCGGCAGCCAGGCCACGCGGCTTTCAACGCCCAAAACCTCCCGGAAATACTCTTGACCATATAGGAACTGGCGCACCAGCGCTTCTCCACCGGCCAGATTGGTATCCGGTTCCACCCACATGCCGCCGTCGGCGATCCAGCGGCCTTCCCTGATCGCTTCTTTTATTTCCTCAAACAGCTCCGGGTAATTTTCGCGGCACAGTTCATATTCGGCGCACTGGCTTTGCAGGAAAAGGGCTTCCGGGTATTCCTTCAATAGACGGAGCTGGGCCGCGAAGGTCCGGGCGGTTTTCCGGCGCGTTTCATCCATGGGCCACAGCCAGGCCAAGTCCAGATGGGAATTGGCCACCACGCCCATGGAAGCGGCAAAGGAACCGTTATGCGCGTTGATCAGCGGAAAAATCAGCGTCCTTGCTTCCAAGCAGACTTGCCTGCGTTCGGGGAGGGGCTGTTCCAGGTCCAGCATATCCAGCAACCTGGAAAAACCCTCCTCGATTGCCTCGCGGAAAGCGTCGTTTTCGTCCAAATAGCCGTGCACGTCCCGAAGTACGGTCAAATCAAGCCACAGCTGATAAGCTTCCTCGTTCCACCAGCCGTAAGTGCTGCGGCCGACGATGGCAGGGCCCGTCCCGGCAAATGGCACGCCTTTTTCAGGAAAAACAGGCCGTCCGGGATGATCCGGCAGCGGCGTGCCGCCGTATACCTCCATGGCGATGGAAACGTTTTCCCCGCCTTCGGCTTTTTGGCAAACCGTCAAATCGGCCACGTACTGATGGGGATGCGCCAGCCGGTCCGCCCGCCGCGCGCCGAACGCTTTTCCGTTGACAAAAAGCGTAGCCTCTCCCCCGGGGTTCAGCTCCATCACGATCCTTTCGCCCCGCGCTTCCCGAGGAACCGTGAAGTCAGCAAACATCCAGGCGTAATCCCAGGGTTTGCCCCACTTTGTTCCCTCCGGCCAGGGCTCCCGGCCATGCTCCCGCGCCTGTCTCAGGGTCATATCCCCGGAAGAAAGGAACCCCTCCAAATGGATTTCTCCCAAAGGATGATATAAATCAGCCGCCAGTGCGTCGATCACATGATTGAGCTGACCGGTAAGTTCGTTTAACATACGCACGCTCCCCATATTTCATCATTGAGAAAAAGCAGGATTTCACTGATATCATTTATCATACGCTCATGAAATGCCTGCCGCAAGGAAAAACATAACAATAAATATGCACAAATGCACAACGAACGCTTGTCCTCGGTGTTACGCAGCTGACTTGCCTTTATTCTAATCCTTCCAAATGAACGATCGTCGGTTTGATCTTCAAATCAGGCAGGATCACGTTGATCAGGTCTTTGGTAGCAAAGCGGATGGAGCTTGTATTTTCGCAGGGATGGCACCCAAAGAATTCTTCTTTTAAAACGTCTTCATCTATCACCAGTTGAACTCTGTGTTCATGATCGTTCATCAGGCCCAGCACGGACACGCTTCCCGGATGAATGTCGAGGAATTGCGCCATATATTCTTCATTGGCAAATGAAAGGCGGCTGATACCCAGTTGTTTAGAAAGCTCCTTTGTTTTGAAGGGCTTATCGCCGGGCATGATGAGCAGATAAAAATTCGTCTGCTGACGGTTGCATAAAAACAGGTTTTTGCAAATATGCACCTGGAGGATGGCGTCTACATCCGCGCAGACCTCCATGGTCGTTGCCGGCTGGTCCGGATGATCGGTTCGGTCAAAATCGATGCCAAGCCTGTCCAGAAGCGCGTATGCCCTGATTTCCCTGTCGCTTCGATTGGTCTTATCAGCAGGAGAACCGTGCATCAATTCCAAAGTATCACATCCTTCCGCCCGATGAACAGGCGCTCTTGTACACGTTTGATTTGCATGGTTATTATACTTGACATCCCCCCTTTTTGTCAAAGAAAAAGGAGGGACGCAAGTACCATCAGGAAAAATAAGGGGGATCATGCTGATTTACAGCATCAGCTCCCGATTCTTTTTCAATCGTTCGTCGCCGGGCGACAGCCGCAAAGCCTCGTTGACCGCATCCAGCGCTTTTTTCGTTTGCCCGGTATAATACAAAGCTAAGCTGCGCAGGTCCCAGGGCAGGCTGCCCCAGGCGCTGCCTTCCGTAATGTAGTTGCGGGGCCGTTCCGTGATTTTTAAGGCTCTCCCCGTCAGATAAACCACGCCTTCCCAATCCTCCCGCCGGTACAGCAGCCAGGCAAGATCCAAAAATGGTTCTCTGAGGTGGGGCGCTTCGGCGATGGCCCGCCAGCCCCACGCTTCGGCGGAAAAATAATCTTCTTTGCCCGCGTAAGCCCGGGCGATATATCGCATGGAAGCGCATCGCTCATCCCGCCAGGTGGCCGAGGGCAGGGACAGATGCTTTTTCAGGGTTTCGATGCAGTCATCCCACCGTTTGTGAAACAGGTATTCCCGGCCTAAGTAGTGCATGTTCCTATCGTCCTCCGGCGCTTCCTGCACCGAAAGCTCCAGCAGGGGCAGGTACTGAGCCCGGGATTTTGACGGATCGGCCCGATGATTGAGCTGCACGCCCTCCACATTGACCCGCTTTTCAGTCCCCAGTCCCTGCCAGGACAGCACCTCATGCACAGGGTGCGTCCATACGTAACCGTGCCGGGCGTGAATTTTATCCAGCCAGAACACGTGCCCTTCCGAACCGTCCGCTTCAAAATTCCAGGTATACCGATAGGACGCCCGTGTGGTATGGGGCTGCCAGGCAGCCTCCAGTTTTTTTCGCCAGCCCGGTTCAAATTCCTCGTCCAAATCGGTGCACACGCAGATGTCCGTATCCTCCGGCACCAGCTCCAAAGAGCGGTTCCGCGCCGTGTCAAACCGCCAGGGGACGATTTTTTCCTGCCGGACGATCACGCCCCGGCTTCGCAGCAAGTCCGCCGTATCGTCGGCGGAGCCGGTATCCAATACGTAAACCGCGTCCGCTTCCGCCATGGAAGCAGCCCAGCGGAGCGCGAATTTGCTTTCGTCTTTGGCAATAGCATAGACCACGATTTTCATAAAAGCCTCCGAAAAAGGGGCGGCGCGGACGCCGCCCCGGGTCATTCAGGTGCTGAGAAAACCCGCCGTGCGCAGGTTTGCCAACAGTTGGTTAAATTGCGCAACCACATCCGCTTCGGAAGTGGCGTCGGCCACCGCGGCAGCGGGCGTGATCTGTGCCTCAGGCCCGGTGGGACCTGTCGCGCCGGCTGGCCCGGTGGGGCCGGTTTCGCCAGCAGGGCCGGTGGGACCGGTTTCGCCAGCAGGGCCGGTGGGACCTGTTGCCCCGGTAGATCCGGTTTCACCTGCTGTACCGGTGGGACCTGTGGGGCCAGTGGCGCCCGTGGGGCCGGTGGCGCCCGTGGGGCCGGTTTCACCGCCCGAAGGTCCGGTGGGGCCGGTAGGACCGGTGGGACCCGTAGCGCCCGTTTCGCCATTGAGACCTGTAGGCCCTGTCGGTCCGGCGGGACCCATGGGGCCCATGGGCCCGGTGGGGCCGCGCACACCGCGCCAACCGCAGCCGCAGCCGCAGCCACAGCCATTGAGACTATAAAGAGCAGCATAACCGAACTGACTTTGCCGCGTGGAAGCGGCTGCCGTCGGCTGCTGATCGATCCAGTTCTGAATATCCATGTTTTTCCCTCGCTTTATCAGGGTGATCCGGCGGCGGCATGACCCACCGCACACTTCCATCCTATGCGATTTCGCGAAAGGGGTGAAAAAAAGAACCGCCCTGTAAAGAAGGCGGCTCATCTGAACAAATATCAACGGTGAATTTTCAGCGCGCCGGGAAGCACGCGGGCGGTGACCGTTTTTTCCCGCACGATTTCCCCGTCGATATTCACCCGCATTTCCGGCACGGTAAAGGTGACGGATTTCGCGCGGTAATACTGCGTTTCCGGGAAAGACAGGATTTTACCCCGCATCAGCCCGATCAGACGGCTGATCAGCTTGGTGCTTTTGATTTTTCCAACGATCGCCACATCCAGTTTTCCGTCATCCACCTTAGCCTGCGGCGCGATGGGGATACCCCCGCCGATCTTTCCTCCGTTGGCGGCGCTCAGCACAAACGCGTCCATGGTGATTTTCTCGCCGCCGTCAATGGAATAAGTGAGAGAAATGGAGTGAAAGTGGAACATCGTCATAACCACGCCGTATAAATAGGGCAGGATGCCGCGAAAAGTCTTCTTTGCCTTCGCCGCGTAATCCAGCACCGATACGTCGATGCCCGTGCCGATCTCATTCAAAAAAATATCTCCGTTGATTTCACCCACGTCAGTGTTTTTCGCGGGATGATCCAAAATATATTCCAGCGCGGCGATCGGCTGCAGAGGCACCCCTAAGGTCTTAACAAAATCATTGCCTGTTCCGGCGGGAATGATTCCCAGCGCGCTGTCCCGTCCAACCATTCCGCGGGCCACTTCCAGCGAGGTTCCGTCTCCTCCGATGGCCAGGATGGTTTCGGCGTGCATGCTGCATGCTTCCCGCGCCAGTTCCGTGGCGTGTCCTGGTCTCTCCGTCATCGCGATGATATACGCGAGCTTTTTTTCGTTCAGGATCTTTTCAATGATTTCGCCAATGATCTTTCCCCTGCCGCTGCCGGCAATCGGATTGCAAATAGCGTATATCAAATGCCTTCCTTCTTTCAATGCAATTGATACGTTTACTGTATATCATTTTTGCGCTTTTGTAAAGCAAAAAAGCAACAATTTCATCGGAAATTTACGTTTTTGTCATTTTTCCAATGTACGGCAGACGATGAAAAGCGGGCCGTACTTGACGGCCCGCGTAAAGGATTTCAAATGATTAAGCCTTTCCGTTGCAGCCCAGCACGTCCACGATCTTATGGCGCACCATATCGCGCAGAGCGGCGCGGGCGTCGGTGAGATACTGACGGGGGTCAAAGTGATCGGGATGCTCGGCGAAGTGCTTGCGGATCATGGCGGTGAAAGCCAGGCGCAGGTCGCTGTCGATGTTGATCTTGCAAACGGACAGGGAAGCGGCCTTGCGGAGCTGTTCCTCGGGGATGCCCACGGCGTCGGGCATTTTGCCGCCGAATTCGTTGATGATCTTCACGAATTCCTGGGGCACGGAGGAAGAACCGTGCAGCACGATGGGGAAGCCGGGCAGACGCTTGCTCACTTCTTCCAGCACGTCGAAGCGCAGGGGCGGGGGCACCAGGATGCCGTCGGCATTGCGGGTGCACTGGGCGGGGGTGAACTTGTAAGCGCCGTGGCTGGTGCCGATGGCAATGGCCAGGGAGTCGCAGCCGGTGCGGGTCACAAATTCTTCCACTTCTTCGGGGCGGGTGTAGGAAGAATCCTCGGCGGACACCTTCACTTCATCCTCAACGCCAGCCAGGGTGCCCAGTTCGGCTTCAACGACCACGCCGTGATCATGGGCGTATTCTACCACGCGGCGGGTTTCCTTGATGTTTTCTTCAAAGGGCAGGCCGCTCTTGTCGATCATGACGGAAGTGAAGCCGCCGTCGATGCAGTTTTTGCAGGTTTCAAAATCGGGGCCATGGTCCAGATGCAGCACGATGGGCAGATCGGTTTCCTTGACCGCCGCTTCCACCAGCTTCACCAGATAGGTGTGGTTGGCGTAGGCGCGGGCGCCCTTGCTCACCTGCAGGATCACGGGAGCGTTTTCCATTTTGGCCGCTTCAGTGATGCCCTGCACAATCTCCATGTTGTTCACGTTGAACGCGCCGATGGCATAGCCGCCTTCATAAGCCTTCTTGAACATTTCCTTGGAAGTAACCAGAGCCATAGGAATCATCCTCCTTCAATCAATAGGGCGTTTTTTTCCATCCCTATTATACACGATCTTTCTTTTTTTGACCAGTCCCCAGCGGGAAAAAATACGATTTTCACTTTAGTTCCTGGTGCGCGGAGGCCACCAGGGCGGAAATCTGTTCCTGGGAGGGGGCGTTTCCCCCGCCCGGACGGATATCCGCTAAGAATTCGATGTTGCCCGCCGGGCCCTTGATGGGGGAAAAAGTCAGGTTTTCCACGTGCCAGCCAAAGGACGGGGCGAACACGCAAATCTCCTCCAGCACCCGTTCATGAATTTCCCTTTCCCGCACCACGCCGTTTTTTCCTACCTGCCCTTTTCCCGCCTCGAACTGGGGCTTGATCAGGGTCAAAAACCGCCCGCTTTCCCCCATGATGGCGGCGGCCACCGGCAGGATCAGCCGGATGGAAATAAAGGACACGTCCATGACCGTCAGGCTGGGCCGCAGGGGAAATTGCTCCACAGTCAGCGTCCTTGCGTTGGTGCGCTCCATGACCGTGACCCGTTCATCATTGCGAAGCCGCCAGTCCAGCTGGCCGTAGCCCACGTCGATAGCGTACACATGTTTTGCCCCGTGGCGCAGCAGCACGTCAGTAAAGCCGCCGGTGGCCGCCCCAATATCCATGGCTACCGCGCCGGAAACATCCGCGCCAAAGGCGGTAATGGCTTTTTCCAGCTTGTGCCCGCCCCGGCTGGCGAACTGGTTCTGTTCGCCGCGCACGTGCAGCGGCGCGTCCTCTTCCACCTGCTCGGAGGCTTTCAGCACCTTTTTTTCGCCCACATACACCTGGCCCGCCATGATCAGCGCCTGGGCCTTTTCCCGGCTCTCCGCCATGCCCCGTGTCACCAGCCAAACGTCCGCCCGCTGCTTCATCCTTGCTTGGCCTCCTTTACCCGTGCCGCGATGCTGTCCGCGTTCAGTCCGTAGCGTTCCAGCAGCACGCACCGGCTGCCGTGAGGAATAAAGCCGTCGGGCAGGGCGATCATCGCCGCCGGACCGGGAAAATGATTTTTTACGCACCAAGCCGCCACTGCGTCGCCGAAGCCGCTGGTCAGGGCGTGTTCCTCCACTGTAAACAGCGGCGTTCCCTTCTTGCAAAGCTGCCTTAGCATTTCCTCATCCAGAGGACGAAGGGTGGAAGCGTTGATCACCGCCGTCGCCGCGCCATCCTTTTCAAGCTGCTCGGCGGCGGTCAAACATTCCCGCAGGATGGAGGACGCACCCAGCAGGCAAGCGTCGCTTCCTTGCCGCAGGATTTCCCATTTGCCAGGGGTATAGCCTTTGCATGCCGGGGCTGCCATTTCGGGGATGCTCCGGGGATAGCGGATCGCCACAGGGCCGTCCTGGGTGAGCGCCCATCGGATCATCCCCTGCATCTCCGCTTCGCACCGGGGGCACAGCACGGTCATATGGGGCAGGGTACGCAGCATCGATACGCCGTATATGCCGTGGTGGGTGGAGCCGTCTTCCGCTCCCAGGCCCGCTCGGTCCATGAGGAAGCACACCGGCAGGCGCTGCAAACACACGTCCTCCATCATCTGGTCGTAGGCACGCTGTAAAAATGTTTCGTAAATCGCCACAAAGGGCCTCATCCCGGCGGCGGCCATCCCGGCGGCCATGGTGACGGCGTGTTCCTCGGCGATCCCCACGTCGTACAGCCGGTCGGGGAAGCGCTTGGCAAATTCCCTAAAGCCTGTGCTGTCCGTCATGGCGGCGGTAACTGCGCAGATTCTGGAATCCTTTTGAGCAAGTTCGGTCACAAAAGCCCCGGCGCGCTTGCCCATGGAGAGGCCTTCCATGCCCCGGTTTTTGCCGTTTTCCAGCTCAAAGGGCGCGACGCCGTGATATTTTTCCGGTTTTTCCTCCGCCTGGGTAAAGCCCCGCCCCTTCTTTGTCACCACATGCACCAGCACGGGCTTGTCCATTTCTACGCAGCGGCGGAACACGCGCTCCATACCAGCGATGTCGTGGCCGTCGATAGGGCCGAAATACTGAAAGCCCAGGGTGGTGAAAAAGCGGTCCTTCACCAGCACGTTGCGCACGTGATCCTTGACGCGCTGAAATACTTTTTGCAGAGGTATCCCCACTAAGGGGATGCGGCGAAGCGCTTCGGTCACGTTTTTCTTGGCCCCCAGCCAGCCCCGGCTGACGCGCAGGCGGGTGAGCTGGCGGGACAGCGCCCCCACGTTCCGGGAAATGGACATGCCGTTGTCGTTGAGCACCACCATCATGGGGATTTGACTGCTGCCCGCGTCGTTGAGCGCTTCGTAGCACATGCCGCCGGTCATGGCCCCATCCCCCACCACGGCGGCTACACGCCAATTTTCCTTCCGCATTTCACGGGCCCGTGCCATGCCCAAGGCGGCGGAAATGGCAGTGGATGCGTGGCCGGTGTCGAAAGCGTCGTAGGGGCTCTCATCCCGCCGTGGAAAACCGCAGATACCGTCCGTTTTCCGCAGGGTGGAGAACTGTTTGCTTCGTCCGGTCAGGATTTTATGGGCATAGCATTGGTGACCCACGTCGAAAACCAGCTTGTCCTTGGGGCAGTCCAGCACGCGGTGCAGGGCGATGGTCAGCTCCACCGCGCCTAAATTGGAAGCCAAATGGCCGCCGTTGAGCGCCACCGTGCGAATGATCTCGCCGCGAATATCGTCGGCAAGGGCCTGGAGTTCTTTTTCAGGCATATTCTTAATCGCAGCGGGCGAAGTAATTTCTGAAAGATTCATGAAAGGTCCCCCATCAAGCGTGATACCGAACAAAGTATACCATAATCGACGCGAAAATGCAAAAAATACCGCAAAGAAATATTCCCACTCTTTGCTGAAAAGGAATTTTGTTGTATAATTGGGGCAGCGTATCCGGAAGGGGGGAATTGCCGTGGCAGACTGGGAAGGCGAACGGGATGGCAGTGTGTTTCTGATCGACGGCATTCCCTATACGGCCCTGGAAGAGCCGGACCTTCATTGGCTGCGCCCCTATGGCACGGTGTTCCAGGTGATGGACCGGCAGTTTTCCGGCAATCTGTGCTTCGGGGTGGAAGGAAGCTACGGCCGCCTGTTTGTGAAATACGCGGGCGCGCGCACGCTGCATTACCGTGGCAAACCCGAGCAAGCCATCCTGACCCTGAAAAACGCTATGCCGCTGTATGACCGCCCTCATCCGGCGCTGACGCGGCTGCTGGCCCACGGCCCTGCGGGCGATGGCTACGCCGCCATTTTCGCCTGGCGCGACGCGCTGCCGCTTCGATCCTCCTGCGGACCATCGGCGGAAGACAGGGCGCGCCGTCTTCCGCTGGAGGATTCCCTGCGGATGCTGGATATGGTGTTCGATCTCCACGCGGAACTGGCCCAGGACGGGATCGTGGCCGTTGATTTTTACGATGGGAACGTTCTGATCGATTTTGAACGGAACGAAGCCGTCGTATGCGATATCGACCTGTACCGCCGCAAGCCCGCTTTCAACGACCGGGGCAGGATGTGGGGTTCTTCCCGCTTCATGGCGCCGGAGGAATACGAACTGAACGCCGCCCTGGACGAAACCACCACGGAATACAACATGGCCGCTTTGGCTTTCGCGTTTTACGGCGATAACAGCGACCGAAGCAAGCGTGCGTGGCGCGCTCCCTACTGCCTGTGGGAGGTGGCTCATCGGGCCGTAAGCGAAAACAAGGCCGACCGCTATGCCTCCATGCGGGCGTTCCTGGACGCCTGGCGGGAAGCGGTGGGCCAGTGCGGGCTTGTAGCTGATTAAAAGAACAGGAGATAAATGATTATGCCAATGGACGGCCTGACCTTAGGCTTTATGGCCCGGGAATTACAGGAAGCGCTGCGGGACGGGCGCATCGAAAAAGTGACCCAGCCCGAAAAGGATATGCTGGTGCTTTTGATTCGCGCCCAGGGGAAAAACCACAAGCTGCTTTTATCCGCCGCGCCTTCCTTCGCCCGGGCGCACCTGACGGACGCTTCCTACCAGAATCCCGCCGACGCGCCTATGTTCTGCATGCTCATGCGCAAGCATTTGCAGGCGGGGCATATCACCGGATTGGAACAGGTGGGGGGCGACAGGGTGCTGAAAATCACCATCGAAAACAAGGATGAATTGGGTGACACCGCGCCCCGTGAATTGTATTTGGAGCTGATGGGCCGCCACAGCAATCTGACCCTGGTAAAGGACGGCCGCATCATCGACGCCATCCGCCACGTATCCGGGGATATGAGCCGGGTGCGTCAGGCTCTGCCGGGCCTTCCCTTCGTGCCGCCCCCAGCCCAGGACAAGATCGACCCGGCGGAGCTGACAGAAGAAAAACTTTCGGAAAAGCTGGCCGCGCTGGCCGGGCCTCTGGACAAAGCCTTAGCCGCGTCCATCCGGGGCCTCTCCCCCGCCGCCGCCCGGGAAATCGCGTTCCGGGCCACCGGCATGCACCGGACGGATTTGGCTGATTTAAACCTTCCCGCGCTTGTCCGGGTGGTATGCGCTTTTTTCCGAAAAATGCCGGAAATCGCCAAACCAACGGCGCAGATGGGGCCGGACGGTCTCATGGCGGACGTGCTGCCTTTCCCCTATCTGAGCCTGGAGCCCGACTTGCAAAAGACTTATCCCACTTTATCCGCCGCCCTGGACGCTTTCTATTTTGGCCGGGACCGGCGGGACCGGATGAACCAGAAAAGCCAGTCCTTGAAGCGTCTCATCAAAACCCACCTGGAACGGGATGAAAAGAAACTGGCCCTCCAGGAGGAGGAGCTCACCGCCAGCGCCAAGATGGAAGAATACCGCATCGCGGGTGAACTGCTCACCGCCCAGGCGTATTTAGTGCCCCGGGGCGCGGAATCGGTGGAATTGCCCAACTTCTATGATCCCCAGGGAGGAACCATGGAAATCGCCCTGGACGTGGCGCTCAATCCCGCCCAGAACGCCCAGAAATATTTCAAGCGCTACCGCAAGGCGCGGGTGGCGCAGGATTTGGCGAAGGAACAGAAGGAAAAGACCCTGAAAGAAATCGAACTGCTGGAGCAGGCCCTTTTCGACTTAGAGGAAAGCGAAACCGAGCAGGACATGGCCGACGTGCGCAAAGCCTTAGAGGAAGGCGGCATCGTGAAGCCCGCCGCCGGAAAGGGCGCCAAAAAGAAGCCTAAGCAGCCGGACAGCGCGCCCCTGCGCTTTGAGGCCCCCGACGGCACGGAAATCATCGTGGGCAAGAACAGCGCCCAGAACGACCGCGTCACGGGCGCTGCCCGGGGAAACGATACTTGGCTCCACGCCAAGGATATGCCCGGCTCCCACGTGATCGTGAAAGCCGAGCATCCCGCCCCCGAAACCCTGGGGATGGCCCTGCGCTTAGCCGCCTGGTATTCCAAGGGCAAGGGCGCGGCGGTTCCGGTAGATTATACCCTGCGCAAGTATGTAAAAAAGCCCGGCGGCTCTCCCGCGGGCTTCGTGATCTACACCAACCAGAAAACCGTCATGGTCTCGACGACGGAAGGAGAAATCGCAGCCATGAAGCGGCTTTGACCCCACGCTGAAAGAACGGCGGACGCAATCCTGCAAAGGGTGCTTCCGCCGGTTTTTCGTTTATTTGGCTGTCTCTTCCTTGGGCTTTTGAATATAGCTGTACCGTGCGTTCAGCCAGGGCGCGCCGTTGTACAGGCCGTAAGCGTCTCCGAAAATGCGGTACACGGAATCCACCAGCCAGGTATCATAGGTGTTGTTGGTGAACAGCAGGGTGCGGCCCGATCCGTCGCTCAGCTCCATCACGGCCATCTGGGGATTGTTGGAGATGATTTGGGTAATCGTGCCGTCGCACTGATAAATTTGCGTATTGGCAATGCGCTTTTCCGCGTTATTCAGGTAATCGGTGTACTGATCCTTCATGCTCCAGGCCTTGCGGGTATACACATCGGCGACGGGCACATAATACACGTCATGTTCCACGATGCTGGGGGCGTAATCCGCGGCGGAAGCTTTGATTTTGATGGTGTTCGTGCCAATTTTATTGAATACCGCCTCAAAGGAAAAAACGCCTCGGGTGGCCAATTCGGTGGTGTCCAAATTCTGATAGGGAGATTCGATGGTGATCGTAGCCCAGGTGAGGGTGGTGCCGATAATTTTCATGGTCTGGGAGGAATAGCGGGTGGCGATATCCGCAGCCAGGTCCAATCGTATTTCCTGCTCGGGCCTGTAAATGATAATGGTTTCCGTTTTTTCCCGGCAGTACTGGGCGCGGGTGGTAATGACGAAAGGATTGTCGCCAATGGGGTTGATTTGGGCCTGATAGGTCAGCAGACCATCGGTATTTACCAGGGGGCTGCAATCCTCGCCGTTTACGGTCACGGTGCTGTTTTTCGCCACGCGTACCTGAATTTCAAACAGCTGGCGATAGGTCTTCGTGGTGTAGGTGGAGGGAGTAACCAATTCCAGGGTGGATTCTGGCACGTCTACCTCAAAGGTGATCTGCTGCATCCGCTTCTGTTCCCCGGCGGCGGTGCGCAGATAGGGGGAAATGGTGGCGGTCACCCTTTCCTCTGTAATATTTTCCAAATGCTCATACCATTTATAGTCGGCCACTTCGATGGTAGCGTACCCGCCCACCACGGGATAGGAGTCTTTCAGCTCGGTGATCCAGTATACCTGGCCGTCCTCGCCCGGCAAACGGATGATATGCGCGGGCATTTCATTGTAAATGGAAGGAGTAATGATAGTGTTTTCCTGCAGGGATTCAGCTTTCACGCGATCCATATAAGGCTTGTAAAGCTTTTCGTAGCCCACGGCCCCCAAGGCCGCGATGATCAGCGCGGCGGCGATGATCTTGCCGAAGCGCCTTAGAAAGCCATGACGATAAGTATTGATCCGCCTTCCCCTTCGCATCGGCGCGTCCGTTTCGCGGTAGCCCATTCCAGGCTCCGGCCTCGCTTCCTCATCATAGCCGATCACGCGCTGGGAAGCGACGTGAATGGCGTCCGGGCGCACATTGCCCTCCACTTCGGCTTCATTGCGAATATAGGAGGTATTCTGGGGAAGAGGGAAAGCCTTTCGTCCCGTCATGGTTTCGGCGATGCGGGCGGAAGGGGTAAAACCCTGCCGCGCGCTGTTTTCCCGCAGGCGGCGGTGTTCCGCTTCGCCCCGCTGCTTGCGGGCCAACAGATTTTCCATTTCCCGGGCCAATTGGTCCCGGCTGTCCACGGCGGAGGTAGCGTTCCCCGTTTCGTTGATCTGAATATATGTTTTCGAGGCGGCGTCCTTGGGGATTTCAGGCTTCATATGGGATTTCCCGGGATCCGCCTTGGGCAGCTCCGCCCCGCATTTAAAACACTTAGGAAAAGAATCACGGTTCCAATAACCGCATTTCGGACACTTCATCGTTCATCCTCCTGGCGCAGGCTCCATGAAAAGACATAATTCTTTGATTATTTCGCAACAAATCGATAAAATCCTGCCAAACACAAGATTTTTACAAAGCATTTACATTCCGCGCCCGTTTGTGGTATACTGAATATGGATTCGATCCATGCGGAAGGAGGTTATGGCTTTGCCTTTTATCCATACCCGCGTCAACCGTCCCATCAGCCGGGAGCAGGAGGAAAAGCTTGCCCGGCAATACGGTGACGCCGTATCCCTCCTTGGGAAAAGCGAAAACTGGCTGATGCTGCAATTTGAGGATAACTGCCGCATGTATTTCAAGGGCAGCGGCAGCGAGCCCCTCGCGTTTGTGAGCGTAAAGCTGTACGGCCGCGCCGGAAAGGAAGCCTATCAGCGCATGACGGGCCGTGTCACGGAAATTTTAGGCGACGTGCTGTCCATCCCTGCCCATGGCGTTTACGTGGAATACGAAGAAACGGAACATTGGGGCTGGCAGGGTTCCAACTTTTAACATAAACGGGCGCGGTTCCCAATGGGAGCCGGCCCGTTTTCAGTCTGAACACGGGAAAAAGGAGGGAATGCTTTGCCTCAAACGGTTTTGATCACCGGCGGGTCCAGGGGGATCGGAGAAGCCATGGTGAGGCTGTTTTCCGAAAGGGGCTGGCGCGTTGCTTTCACTTACAAAAACAGCCGGGATCAGGCCTTTTCTCTGGCAAAGGAAACGGGCGCCCTGGCTTTTCCCTGCGACGCGGGCAGCGAACAGGATACCGCCCAAATGGCCGGGGAAGTGCTCCGGACTTTTCGCCATGTGGACGCGCTGATCTGCAACGCGGGCACCTCCTATACCGGCCTTTTGCAGGATATGAGCGCCGAAGAATGGGATGAGCTTTTCAACGTGCATGTGCGGGGCGCGTTTCTTTCTACCCGCGCTTTTCTGCCGGGCATGATCTCCCAAAAAAGCGGCAGCATCCTGTATATTTCCTCCATGTGGGGGCAGACGGGGGCTTCCTGTGAAGCGGCCTATTCCGCCTGCAAGGCGGCGCTGATCGGCCTTGGCAAGGCGCTGGCCAAGGAGGCGGGGCCCTCGGGCGTCCGGATAAACTGCCTATGCCCCGGCGTGATTCAGACGGACATGCTGCGGGAATACCCATCGGAAGCCCTGGAAGCCCTGCGGGAGGAAACGCCCCTTTTGCGCTTGGGCACGCCCCAGGATGTGGCAAGGGCCGCTTTCTTCCTCTGCGGAAATGATTCCTCATTCATTACCGGCCAGGCACTGGGGATCAACGGCGGCTTCATTATCTAAAAAAGTACGAAAATCAACCATTTCCTTGAAAAAGCCGGTTTTCTGTTTGCGGTTTTTTGCGTTTTTGCCAAAAAGCGCAAAAAACCGACACGCCATCTTCCCAGCGACGCCAAAATCATGTATAATGGAACCGTGTCCGAAACGCAGGACATATCTTACGAAGGGGTGGTATCGTATGAACAGCTTTCTGACGGAGTGGGGCAAGGATCTGAAAAGCATCCCCGTGGGGCCGCTGGGCATCATCGCCATGGCGGGCTGCGAGGAAATGGGCAAGAAAGTGAACGGCTGGCTGCAGAAATGGAATTCCCTTCAGGAATCGCAGGACGAGGAATTCTACACCATCCCCGGCTTGAACCGGGATTCCTTCCTGATCAAGACCTACTGCCCGCGCTTCGGCACCGGCGAAAGCAAGGGCGTCATCAAGGAAAGCGTGCGCGGATATGATATCTACATCATCGTGGATGTCTGCGCGTTCAACAAGACCTTCAAAATGTACGATATGGAAGTGCCCATGTCCCCCGACGATCATTTCCAGGACTTGAAGCGCGTCATCGCCGCTATCGGCGGCAAGGCCAAGCGCATCAACGTGATTATGCCCATGCTGTACGAAAGCCGCCAGCACAAGCGTTCCGCCCGGGAAAGCCTCGACTGCGCGCTGGCCCTCCAGGAATTGCAGGACTACGGCGTTTCCAATATCATCACCTTCGACGCTCACGATCCCCGGGTGGCCAACGCGGTGCCTCTGATCGGCTTTGAAAACGTGATGCCCACCTACCAGATGATCAAAGCCCTCTGCCGCACGGAAAAGGGCCTGGCCATCGACAAGGAAAACATGATGGTGGTGTCCCCCGACGAAGGGGCCATGCAGCGGAACATTTACTATTCCTCCGTGCTGGGGCTGGATCTTGGCATGTTCTATAAGCGCCGAGATTATACCACCGTGATCAACGGCCGCAACCCCATCGTGGCCCACGAATACTTGGGCGCGTCCGTGGAGGGCAAGGACGTGATCGTGGTGGACGATATGATCTCCTCCGGCGAAAGCATCCTGGATCTGTGCCGGGAACTGAAAGCCCGCCGGGCCAACCGCATTTTCGCCATCTGTACCTTCGCTTTCTTTACCAGCGGCATCGATGACTTCAACCGCGCCTATGAAGAAGGCATCCTCACCAAAGTGATTTCCTCCAACCTCACCTACCGCCGCCCCGAAGTGACCGCCGCCCCTTGGTTTGTGGAAGCGGATATGAGCAAGTACATTTCCTACATTATCGCCACCCTGAACCATGACCGTTCCCTGTCCAGCCTGCTGAGTCCGTACAACAGGATCAAAAAGCTGCTGGACCGTTATCAATCCGAGCAGGCGGCGGAGGGACTCCGCCTGGTATAGTGATGAACAAACCCGAAGAAAACGAAACGATCACCGAAACTGCCGACAAAAAAAACATCATGCAGTCCGCCAAAGATTTCATGAACGGTATGCTTTCCCCTTTGAAGGGCAATGATATCGGCCAGCTGGTGGAGGATTTTACCGCCGAAATGACATTGGTGGCTGAGGGCCTGAGCGAGGATCAGCAAAAACTGTCCCAGGAAACGGAGCGGCTCTCCGCCCAGCAGACCGAGCTGGAACAGCGCATGCTGGACGGGCTGCACGACGCGGAAGTTTCCGCCGATGAATTGAAGCTGGAAATCACCGCTCTCCGTTCCCGGCTGGAGAAAGCGGAAAAGCAGCTGGAAAAAAAGGAGCAGAAAGCCAAAAAAGGCGATGGCCTCGCCGGCATCCTGCGCCAGGCCACCTGGCTGGTGGGCATTTTTTCCGCCGCATGGATCATCGTCACCGTGATTCAAGCGCTGACGTAAACCTAAAAACGCACGCGCCCAATGGGGATCGCCGTGCGTTTTTTTGATGTGATTGTGGCACAAAAACGGCTTTCGCACGAAATGCTTGCGTTTTTGATCCTTTGTTGTATAATGGTACGTGAAAACAAATCCACAGCCGCGGTTTGCAAAAATGAAGCACGGGGAGGTGTAATGAAATGCCCGCATACCGGGAATTGGTGAACAAATATACCAAACGCAAAAAGGATACGATCATGGATACCGTGACTGCCGGGCTTTCCTACGCCGACAACGTGGCGGTAGACTTGGGCCTGCTGGAAGATATCGGTATGGTGGACGCCTTGACCGCCGCTGCTCCCTTCGCCGTGATCGCCGTGACCGAACAGGTGCAGGTGATCATGGGCCGGAAAACGGGCAAGGCCGGGTTCAGCGACGCTGTGCAGCGCATGATCAAAACCGGGGCCGCCATGGGCGTGGGCGCGCTGGCCGGGCTGGCCGCCGGCCCCATCGCCGCCGTGCCCGCCGCCATGGGCACAAGGGCGTTTTTATCCCGTTATAAAAGCCGGGCGCTGCTGGGCATGCGCGTCAAGGAACGCACGGACAGGCTGCGCGCCCTGCGGGAGCGCCGGGAAGCCCAGGCCGACTGCTTTGGCCGTCCCTTATTGCCCGCCGGGATGGAATACGTCGATCCGTAAAAGCGAAAAAACCGCGCCGCTGTGCCGGAAGCAACCGGACAGCGGCGCTTTTTGTGTTCATGGGAATTGCAGATACCAGCTCATGACGTAGCCCGTTTGATTTTTGTACTTTACGATGGTCCACCCTTCGCCCCGGATCAGCACCTCCACCTTGGTGCCCGCATCCAGGGTGCGCAATGATTTGGCTTCCTTTTTGGAGCCGATGCCGATGATTTCCGCATCGCTGACCAGCCACTTGGCGATGACGACCTTCTGCTGGTTCCCGCCGGACAGGTTCACCACCAATTGCTCCACGCCGGGCGTTTTGGTTTACAGCATGGCCGCGTACTTCCTGGCGGTTTCCGCCTCCCGGGGCTTGTCGAGAAAAGCGCCTTTGAAGAATTTCCGCAGCGCGGCCAGAGTGGTGTTCTTCGTGACGCTCTTTTGCAGCACGACGCCGTACCGCTTTCGGTCTTCGGACAGATAGCAGATGCCCGCCTCCACCGCGTCCCTGGGCGAACGGATATCCGCCCTCCTTCCGTTGATATAGAGATCGCCGCTTTCCCTGGGATCGGCTCCAAACAGGGCGCGGGCGGTTTCCGTGCGGCCGGCGCCTACCAATCCGGCGAAGCCCAGGATCTCTCCCTTGCGCAGCTCGAAGCTCACGTCCCGCACCAGCTTCCAGGCGTTCAGGTGTTCCACTTTGAGCACCACAGGCGCGTCCAAAGGACAGCGGCTCGCGGTTTCGGGTCTTCATAAATCTCCCGGCCCACCATCATGCTGATGATTGCGGAACGCTGCTTCCCGTCCTTCAAAGGTGATCGTACCGGAATCCTTGGCGTAGATCCCGGTGAGCGCCTTCATCAAGGTGGATTTTCCCGCGCCGTTTTCCCCCATCAGGGCGTGAACTTCCCCGGCGCGCACATCAAAGCTCACGCGCTTCAACGCGTGAATCCCCGGAAAAGACTTATCGATCTCTTTCATCCGCAGGATCACGTTGTTCATAAGCATTCCCTTTCATCCGTAAAGATCATCATATGGCTGCCCCATGCGCTTCATCCCGGCATCATGCCGTTTTGAAGCATAGCAGCCTTCCGTTCATCATTTGACATGATCGGGTTCATCGTACCGCAGAACTGTGTACAATCCAGCAAAAAGCCCCTGGAGTGTCTTTCGACGCTCGTTTTCATTCCTTTTTGCGGTGGGCGCGTCTGCTATGACCGTGAGAGACGAACCGGATCATCCTGAAGCAGGTCAGTTTTCCGGGTGAGGAGGAATCGGTGATTCTCCCGCTGTATCCAGCCTTTGCCGTTCCACCAAATCGGCGAAATACCCGCCCCTGGCAATCAGCTTGGTGATGTTTCTGGGCAGATCAAGATAGACGGGGCGCTTTTGAACCAGCTCCCGGGGCAGGGCATAGAACATGGTCATCCAGGCAAGGTTGCTGTCTTGCGGTATGCGGATAATCTCGTGGGGAAGCAGCACAATGAAATCCGTTTTCAGATCATACACACTGCCGCTTTCATTGTGCTCCACTACCTCGGGGTAGCCGTCAGCTGCATCTATATCGTTAGCTTCATCATCTTCTTCGGCATGATATTCGTATGAACTGTCCTCTGATTTCCGCATCCGGCGATTTTTAGTATCATCTATATCATTGCTGTTTCTGTGCGTATCGCTCTCCATTTTTTCTCTCCTATACATTTATGTTAGAGAAATTATTGTGTTCAAACAAGCTTATTATATACGAGAACGAATATTTTGTAAAAAAATTGTTTTTGTGAATAAAAGGAGTGGAGAAGCCACTATCAAGCCCCATCAACATGTACAACAGTTAATGAAGATGGTTTACTATAGATCTCTGATCGCGTTTCTTTGTTTTGTAAGGTATGGTATAATCATGATGTTCTTATTAGAACTAAGCCACATATTAGCGGAAAATGGAGTAAATCCCTTCTCCTGTTTCGTTTTATATATTGGAGCGGTTTCAGGCTTTTTGAAAGGTTTCTCCTTTCGCGTTACGTTTTGCTTCTGTGATGACATATAGAAGTGAAACAGCCGAAAGGAGTGATGTGAATTGACTGTTCCTGTAAATGCGGCAAGGCAGCCGCCTAAATCAATGATTCTCTCTGGAGGGAATGTAATGACCGTTGATGCCTGGCTGGAAGAACTTTATGAGCGGGATTATGCGCTACTGTACCGTGTGGGCCATGTATTCCTTGGTTCAAATGCCGCCCAGGAAACATTGATTGAGGATCAGATTCAGGAGGCCTTTGTTCGCGCTTGGCAGAAACGCGCTGTGTTGCAAAAGCACCCGAATCCTGACGGTTGGCTGGTAGATTGTTTCCGCAACTGCTTGATGAATGCCTGCAAAAAACAAAGCCGGGAATGGAAGCATCATGCGTTTTCTGTTGACGCGGAAAACGCGCAGCCCCTTGCGGATAAGGTCCACTTATCCCCTGATGATTACGCGCGAACCAAAGAGCAAATCGACCTGCTGCGGCGATTATTGGGTGATGAAAATGCGGATATTTTCCTCCGTTACTGTGTGTACGGAGAAAAAGCAAGTAAAATTGCCGCAGAACTGAACATCAGCGATCAGGCATTGCGGATGCGGATTTCTAGGCTGAAAAAGAAGATTCTTTCCAACCGCACGCTGTTTTCCTGTCTGGTGGCGTTGTGCCTGCTGGGCTTGCGATAAGGAGGATTGAGATGAATAAGAAAATGGTTCTCCGTCCTCTGGACGTCGCTATGAACGATAGCTATTCCACGGCTGAATTGTATGCGGTTTTTGAAAGCCAGGTGTTTGGCAAATCTAAATCCATGGATGTGCCTTTGCTGCGAGAAACAGTGAAAGCACTGGACGATCGAATGGATGATGAAGTGGCCCCGCATAAGGAGTTTGTGTGGCAGAAAATCGTTCATCGCATCTTGAATATGCAGCAGCCCTTTGTCCTCGGCTTGAGCCGGAAAGGGTTTGCGATCCTGATAGTCGCTCTTGTACTGCTGATCACCACCATCGCCTTGGCGCTGACCAACTGGAATGCAATTGTGGAATGGGTCTATCGCCTGGAAAAGCAGGAAAGCCGTGTTGAACAATGGACGCTTGAGCAAAAGCTATCCCTTGCCGATTCTTTGCGGGAACAGGGTTATGACATGTCCGCACTTCCTGATTTGAATGGCATGACCGCTGATGAAAAAAACGCCACTTTGTCCGATTGGCTAAAAGTTCAATTTGATGGGGAGGTGAACGCGAATCATTATAATCTGATGACTCGCCTGAACGGCTATTTTGAGGATTGGTCTTATGCAGACATGGCTTGGTATAGCCAAATGCTGCTGGATGCAGGAGAAGTATGGGACGGACGGTTCATCAGTACAATACCATCCACTGATATACAGAAGCATGGAGATGCCGTTCTTGCCTTGACTGATCAGGCTTTACATCATGCCTTTAACGGTACAAGCGTGGACGCGGATTCCCTAACGGCCTATCTATTGTACGGCTATCAATACCCGGATGAATCAACCCATCTCTGGTGTGTCCATTATCGGGATCAAGACCTGTTCCTATGGTTTGAGGGCTATGTAACCGATACAGAGCCACTGCAAATGCTTTCTGATCCGTACACTGCCCCCCTCCCGGAGCAATTCAATGCTGCGCTGGAAGAAAACAGCCGTCGCAATGAAGAACGTCAGCGCACATTGCAAGAATTGGAATCAGAACGCGGATTGCTTGTTACTTGGACATATGAGCAGCAAAACGAGTGGAATCCCACCCACTACGGGGTTCCTTCCCCTGAGGACATTACCCAAGAGGATGCCTATGCCATCGCTCGTCAGGTATATTGCGACACAATGGGAGTTAGTGCGGACGAAGTGAACAGACTTTACTGCCATTCCTATTTCATCATCGACGATGAAAAGCCGTACTACGATATTTCTTTTTCTTACGATCAGGAAAGCAGAAATCTCGTGGAGTTTTCCATCAGCATCTATCATGATGGAGAAATAAGGAATATTTCAATCGGTTCAAATGGATAGACAAAACTGATGTGATATGTTCATAAAACAATGTGAACATTGAGCATAAATCGAATCAACAATAGGAGGAAACGGGCAATGAAAAGATTCTATGTTATTCTGGCAGCACTTACGGCGCTGTTGTTTCTGTCATGCGCCGCGCTGGCTGAGAACGGCTCTATGGACGGGATTTCCCCACGCATTTTGACGATCCTTGCCGAACGCGGTCTGGAGAACTGCGCGGAAGATTATATTCAGTTGAGCCAGGTTGAAGCGCCGAAGGGTGTCTTACTGGATCATACGTTCGTTCTGATCAGCAAGTATGGCATTCATCATGAGGTATACCACTTTACGAATGACCAGACAGATGAAAATGCAGATCAGGGCTGGAAGCTCAAGGCACATTATGACAGCCTTGCGCCTCAGGGCATAGGAATGGTTGCTTTTCAAAGGCATCACGCGAATGACCGCACAGGATCGGATGTCAGTCTGTACAGGGATGGTCAGGGCTTCCTGATTTACCGTATTGATCCGGAGTATGAGGAGTTTTGGATGCAGACGATCAGCATCCATGTGATTGATTTTAAGTTCCAGGTGGTATCCTGGTTTGACCGGAGCAGCGTGTCTTCCACAGAGGCGTACATTCGAAACGGTAAGATCGAGTTTTATGACTGGGATGCAGGGCAAAAACGTGGCAGCGTGAATCTGTATACGGTCTTTGGCCTGAATACATCGTTCAGGTCTCTGCCCAAGTCCTATCAGGAGGCAAAGGCGACCTTCTCTGATCCGCCGGAGATTCCCGGAGGCACTTTGACGGCGGAAAGGATCAAATTTGCATCCAATCAAAAATATGCTGTTTATACCGGTCCCGGTGAGAACTATCTGCGTGGAGGCAATGGAAAAGCTTCTGTTTCTACCAGCGATTGGATTCAGGTTTTCGGAAAAGAGAATGGATGGATCATGATCCAGTATGATATTACCAGTGATCATATGAGAATTGGATGGATCCGTGAAGATGCTTTGCCGAGGAAAACGACTGTCAGTAGTCTGAGCTTTGGAAATCATAAAGCATATACAACGGTTCAGTGCGCTATAACAGATGATCCGTTATTCTCCCAGACAACAATCATGAATGTTCCTGCCAATTCAGAGGTAAGATGGCTGGCAACGATGGGCAGCTGGACTTATGTGGAATATGAAACTGGTGCAGGACCTGTGCGGGGATTCATTCGTTCCGATTATTTGACCAGATTAACAGACGAACAGGCTAAAAGTCTGGCACAATCTGCGCTTCTTTCAACAGGCCCGATTGCTGAAAGAGAAGCTGTGACAGCAGAAACCCTGAAAAGCTTTCGGATTTCCTGTGGTTATGATACTGCATCGGGGCAGTGGAGCGTGCATTTTGATTCAGGAAGAGGCTATGATTATTCTGTTATTGTGGAAGATAAATCTGGTATGGCGTGGCTTACAAACGCTGATAATGTCTGAAGCCTCAATATTAGTGAAAGATTCTCTTACTGCAAGAGTATTTGACGAAAGATTGATAAAGCGAAGTGGGGCTGTTGCATTAAGGGCGGTGTTCAAGAATTTCTGTAAGCGAGCGAACTGCGACGCACAAATGATTTCCGGAGCCTGAGGTTACAGCGCGGGATGACCACGAACGCAGCCACCGCGAAAGCGGCTTGGCCTTGGCAGGTTGCCGGGGAAATGCTAAAATGGATGGCAGACGGGGAGCCAGTGAAGTCTCTGATTCCCATCGTCGTCGGTGAAAGAAGCATAGCATTTCCCCGGTGTTCTGTCAAGGCTGGCGTCGATTGAGTACGCGCCCCCGTCCCAGCCCCGGCTATCTGCTAATTATGGGTGAGCCTGCCAGGATACATAATATCCAGTTCCGCATAGACCTGTCCCCAATTCCGAACGGGCATGGTCCATTTTTTCGTCAGTTCCCAGGTCGCCAGGTAAAGCGCCTTGAGCAAGCCCATAGCGTTTGGAAAGATCGTACGGCCACGGTTCAGCCGGCGGAAGCCGCTGTTCAGGCTCTCTATGGCGTTGGTCGTGTACATGACTTTTCGGGCGGCCTGGGAGAATTTGAACATGGGGCTGATGCAGTCCCAATTGTCGCTCCAGCGGTTCATGCAACCGGGATATTTTGTCTCCCAGGCGGCACGGACCTCGTCCAAACGGCCCAGGGCAGTCTGCTCGTCCGCGGCATGGTAGATCGTCTTCAGGTCATTGGCGAAGGCTTTCTTGTCCTTGTCCGCCACGTATTTCAGCGTGTTCCGCACCACATGTACGATGCACCGCTGATATTCTGCCAGCGGATATGCCGCTGCTATGGCTTCCTTGATCCCGTTCAGGCCATCCGCGCATATCACGAATATGTCCTGTACCCCGCGGTTTTTCAGCTCGTTCAGCACACTCAGCCAGAACTTTGCGCTCTCGTTTTCTCCTATCGTGATGCTCAGAACTTCCTTCCGCCCTTCCTCGTTGAGCCCGAGTATCACGTAGGCCGCGGCTTTCCGGATCACGTTGTTCTCCCGCATGTTGAACACGATGGCGTCTATGTACACAATGGGATATACCGTGCTCAATGGCCGCTTTTGCCACGCCTCAATCTCCGGCAGTAGTTTGTTCGTGATTGCCGTGACCATCCCTTCGCTGACCTCGAACCCATAGATGTCCTTGATCTGCTCCGAGACCTGCGCTACGCTCATTCCTCGGGCGTACATGCTGATGATCTTTCCCTCGATCTCGCTGATGTTCTTCTTGTACTTCGGTACGACCTGCGGTTCGAAATCGCTGTTCCGGTCTTGTGGTACCTGGATTGGAATCTCTCCCATGCTCGACCGCAATGTCTTTGATTTGTACCCGTTCCGACTGTCGTGATATTCCGGGTCTGCTTCTTCCAGCTCTTCCACCTGCTCCTCCAGTTCTGTCTCCAGCATACTCTGGATTGTCCCGCCCAGCAGGTCTTTCAGCGCTTCCTGGATGTCCGCTGCCGTCTTAATGTCGTACATCTCGATGAGCTGACCGATGATGTTCTGCTTCTCTTCACTCAGTCCGTTGTTTCTCTTCCTGCCCATACTCTGCCTCCTGTGATCTCTCTATTTTATCACAGTCCGCAACACTCTTTACAGAAATGTTTGAATAGGCTC